>JASEFS010000001.1 GCA_030018495.1 Deltaproteobacteria bacterium
CGAGGCCTTTTAAAGGAAAACTCCCGTGATCATCGTTTTCCTTCCTCTCCCCCAGAAATGGGGGAGAGGATTTGAGGTGAGGGGGTTTTGAAATGTCTTCCAGCAAGCTGTGGAAAAACTCATAAAACTATTCGGCCAAGAGCGGTAAGGTCCTGCCTTTCCTCTCCGTTTCCCAAATTCTGATCCTTGTATTTCGCCAGCACCGGCGTCCTGCCCGCGCCAGCGCGGCGCTGGAAGCCCTGGAGTGGGGGAAGGAGATTTGGAGGAGCGGTCTCCCCGGCCTTCCCCTTGATTCAAGCTATTTCATGCTCCCCCTCTCCTGCTTGTTGCCGCCCCCTACTTGACACCCCTATTTCTCCGGTTATTGGTAAATATCATGCGAAGGGTGACTCGCCTCGTTTTCTCTCCGGTACACTGAGCCCCTTGACAACGCGCCAAGATTCAGACCCCGCATGGAAGAATTAACCGGCGCTTTGCCGCCGGCCGGATGAGTCAGCGGAGAAAGAAACGTTGGCGCTGCCAAGCTTTCCCTGAAAGCAGCGTTGCAGTTGCCGCGAATATTTAAGTTTTTCAGGAGGTGAACCATGGAAGAGAGTTGGAGCGCCGGCAAATATGGCGAACCTGCGATAGAAAGGGAACGTCCCCTTGAATCTTCCGGTGTGGAAAGAGCCAAGAACAGCATCGCGGACATGCTCCATAATCTGGCAATGACCATATCCAGTAAAACCGCGACCGCAGAGGCAAGACCTCAAGTGGCCCACTACGGCAGGCAGGCATCCCAAATGCTGGAACAATCGGCGGACTACCTCCGGGAGTGGGATTATGAGGCCACGGAGGCCCAAGTGCGTCAATACGTCAAAGAGAAGCCCGGTCGCAGTCTCCTTATCGCCGGAATAGCCGGCCTGGTACTTGGAGCATTAATGCGACGGCGTTGAGGAGGCAGCCCATCATGAATGAAAAAACCATTAGCCGCGGTCCTGGTTTGCAACAGGAATCCCTGACGGATTTATTGGGGCAGCTGGCCTCGCATTCAGCCACCCTGGTGCGTGAAGAAATGGCGCTGGCCAAGCAGGAGTTCAGTGAGAAGATGCAGGCTCTGCGCAACGGCGGCATCCTGGTTGCCGTCGGTGCAGTTGCCGGCCTGCTTGCCTTCGCGACCCTCTGGGCGGCGTTGATTATCTGGCTGTCGGATTTTCTGGCACCTGAAGTTGCGGCTGCCGTTACCGGGGGCGGATTGGCCATGATCGCTGCAATCATCGGCTTTACGGGGGTCAAAAAGCTCAGGAAAACCACCGCCGAACCCATCAAGACGGTGGAGGTACTGCAAGGGAGGTAATGGCATGGCTGAGATAATGAATGAGACTGCTGCGGAACATGAACGCAGCGCCGAAGAAATCCGGCAGGACATAATTGCCAAGGAAGAAGAGATCGCCGAAACGTACGAAGAGATCAGTGAAAGAATCAAGGAAAAACTGGACTGGCGCGGCTATGTGGCCCAGGCTCCTTTCTTGTCATTGGGAGTTGCGGCGGGCGTCGGCTTTCTGGCCTCGATGATGCTGCTGCCCAGGGCCTGTACGCCCATGGAAAGGATCACCGGGACAATAAAGGAAGAAATAGGCCGCGGGATCAGCGGGTTCCTCGGCGGAACAAGAAGGAGCACGCTTATATCGAGCCTCTGGGGTCTCGCGGCGACGTTAGGAATGGGCCTGGTTAAAAAAGCCGCCACAGGGGCCGTTTTGGGCGGTGCAGGCTACGGCTCGCCGGCCCGGCGGCCTTTTTCGCCCAAGGTCGAAGAGCAGATGACCGTAAATCCATAATTACAGCAATAGGAGGGAAAACATGAATTCGAAAGACATACCGATGGCAGGAGAACCGGGCAGCGCCGGGTCGATGTCTGAACACGGCGAAGAGGTTTATGAAAAGGCGAGGCAGACCGCCGGGGAAGTTTATCAAAAAACCACGGAAGCAGTAGGTGAGGCTTACGAAAAAACCTCCAGAGCGGTAACCGGGGCTTATGAGGAAGCCGTCAGCTACGGCCGGGAAAATCCGGCTATGATGACGCTTATTGCTTTCGGCATAGGGGTGGGGGTGGGACTTCTGTTGGCGAGCAGCATGCGTCGCCCGCGCTATGGAGGTTTTGCCGAACCGCTGATCGGCGCTTTTCAGGATTTCGCCAGAGATTATCTCAGATATTAATTTCTTACGGTAAAAACGGCAAAGAAAATTCCTATGGGCAGGGGGTACCTGGGGGGCCTGTCAAGGGGTGGGCTGGGGCTGGAGAAAGTGTGCCTTTTCCGGCCCCTCTCTCATTTCAACATCTTCAAGTCCGCGGTCCCCGTGAGGCGCCTTGAGCGGCGATTTGCTCCTGGGTCAGGCCATAACGTCGTTCCCGCTGCTGGTACTCCCACACCGCTTTCATAAATTCCTCTTCCCGGAAATCGGGCCACAGGGTGTCGGTGAAATAGAGCTCGGTATAGGCCGATTGCCACAGAAGGAAATTGCTCAGGCGAAATTCTCCGCTGGTGCGGATCAGGAGATCCGGGTCCGGCATATCGGCGGTGAAGAGGTGGCGGGCAAAAAGGTCATGATCTATGTCCTCAGGGCTCAAGCGTCCATCTTTCACTGCCCGGGCGATGGCTTGGGCCGCCGCGACGATTTCACTTCTGGCGCCGTAGCTCAACGCCAGGGTGAGAACCATTTGCGCCCCTGCGGCCGTGGCGGCCGCGGTTTTGGCCAATTCCTCCTGCACGTCCTGAGGCAGACGGCTTAAGTTGCCGATGGCCTGGAACGCGATCTGGTTGTCCTGCATTTCTTTAAGCTCACGCTGCAAATAGCGGCTGAGCAGGGCCATCAGAACCCGGATTTCCGCGCCGGGGCGCTGCCAGTTTTCTTCGGAAAAGGCATACAGGGTGAGAAAGGAAATGCCGACCTTGCGGGCTTGGCGCACCACCAGGCGCACGGACTCGGCCCCCGCGGCATGGCCGCGTACCCGCCGCAGGCCCTGGCGTTGGGCCCAGCGGCCGTTGCCGTCCATGATAATGGCTACATGCCGGGGCAGACGGTTGTTATCAAGGGGATAGCGCGACTCAGGAGGGATTTCGGCGGACATCAGAAGGACATAATCTCCTTTTCCTTCTCAGCGGCAACCTGGTCCACTTTCTTGATGAACTCGTCGGTGATTTTCTGGACCTCGTCCTGGGCTTTGTGGGATTCGTCTTCGGAAAGCTGCTTGTCGTTTTTCAGCTTTTTGAACTGCTCGTTGGCGTCCCGCCGGATGTTGCGCAGAGCCACTTTGGCGTCTTCGCTCATTTTCTTTACGGTTTTGACCAGCTCCTTGCGCCGTTCGGTGGTGAGCGCGGGGATGGGGAGGCGGATCACTTTGCCGTCATTAGTAGGGGTCAGGCCCAGGTCTGATTTGAGGAGGGCTTTTTCGATATCGCCCAAAATGGCGGAGTCCCAGGGCTGCACGGTAAGCAGCCGGGGTTCCGGGGCGGCCAGGGAGGCCACCTGGGGCAGCGGCATGCTGGTGCCGTAGCAGTCTACCTTGATGCCTTCGAGCAGGGCCACCGAAGCCCGCCCGGTGCGCACCCGTGACAGGTCCTGGCTCATGACCTCCAGCACCTTGTTCATTTTGCGCCTGGTTTCATCCAGTATCTCCGCTTTCATCGCTGACCCTCCACAATTGTGCCCACCTCCCGGCCCAGGAGAACTTTCACCATGTTGCCCGGTTCCAGGAGCTTGAAGACGATGATGGGGATGTTCTGTTCCATGGACATGGTGACCGCGGTGGAATCCATCACTTTGAGCGAACGCTCCAGGACTTCAAAATAGGTCAGGCGGGGGATCATTTGGGCCGTCTGGTCCAGCATGGGGTCCCGGTCGTAAATACCCGCCACCTTGGTGCCTTTGAGGATGGCCTGGGCGTGGATTTCCGTGGCTCTGAGAGCCGCCGCGGTGTCCGTGGTGAAATAAGGGCTGCCGGTGCCCGCCGCGAAAATGATCACCCGGCCTTTTTCCAGATGCCTGAGGGCCCGGCGGCGGATGTAAGGTTCGGCCATCTCATGCATGGCGATGGCGGACATGACCCGGGTGGGGATGTTCTCCCGCTCCATGGCGTTCTGCAGGGCCAGGGCGTTGATGACGGTGGCCAGCATGCCCATATGGTCGGCCACGGCCCGGTCCAGGCCCATGGCCGGGGCCTCCAGTCCCCTGAAGATGTTGCCGCCGCCCACGACCACGCCGATTTGCACTTTAAGTTCCAGGGCGGCTTTGATTTCCAGGGCGATGGCCTTAAGGGTGTCGGGGTCCAAGCCGAAGGGCTTGCCGCCGGCCAGGGTCTCCCCGCTGACCTTCAACAGGACCCGCTTATACCTTGGTTGGTCGGGATGCAAGGCTTTTCCTTTAAGCGCCTATCTGGTAGCGCACGAAGCGTTTGACCTTGAGGTCCCCCCCGGCCTTGGCGCCGGCCTCTTTGAGCAACTGGGCCACGGTGATGTCGGGGTTCTTGACGAAGGGCTGCTCCACCAAACAGACTTCCTTGAAGAATTTATCCAAACGCCCGGTAACCATCTTCGCAATGATATGATCGGGCTTGCCGGATTCTTTGGCTTGGGCCTCGTAAACGGCTTTTTCCCGGTTTACCACTTCCGCATCCACTTCGTCCCGGCTGACCGCCAAGGGATTGGTGGCGGCTACCTGCATGGCTAAATCTTTGGCGATAGCCAGGGTTTCGGGAGTGGCCGGCGCGCCCGTCAACTCCAGGAGCACCCCGATTTTGCCGCCGTGGTGGATATAAGCGGCCAGCGGCCCGGCCTGAGCGAAGCGGGCAAAGCGCCGCACCCGAATATTTTCACCCACTTGGCCGATGATCTCGTTCAAGTATTCCTGCACCGTCAGTTTGGGTTGGGGTTGGAAGGGCTGGGCCAACAGGGCCTGTACATCCTCAGGGCCGGTCGCGGCAATCTGGGCCGCCAGACTCTCGCCGAACTGCTGAAAGGCCTCGGTTTTGGCCACGAAATCGGATTCGCAGTTCACTTCCAGCAACACGCCTGCGGCGTTCAGGTAAGCCCAAATGGCGCCTTCACTGGTGGCGCGTTCGGCCCGCTTGGTGGCCACGGCAATGCCTTTTTGGCGCAGGTAGTCCACCGCGGCTTCCAAGTCGCCGCCGGTTTCCTGCAAGGCCTTTTTGCAATCCATAAAACCGCAGTTGGTTTTGTCTCTGAGTGTTTTTACCAGTTCCGCCGTGATGCTCACTGTTCTTCCTCCTGAACGCGCCTTGCGGCAGCCATGCCGCCCGGCACGGGTTTAGCTGATATGGTGCGGCAGTATTGAAATTGCCCGTTCAGGGCAGCGCCGCAGCCTGCTTTTTCTGCAAACAGGCGTCCATGCATATAGCCAGCACAGATTTGCGGTTGCCCGGATTTTTATGCTTACAGCCGCGGTCTATTCTTCCGCGGCCGCTTCTGTTTCTTCCGGCTCCGGGGCCGGGGCTTCCGCGGGGGCAGGAGCCTCAGCCGCCGCAGGCGGAGCCTCGGCCTGAGCCTCCATCATTTCCTTATCCACCAGTCCCTGGAGTTTCTCCTCCCGCAGGCGGTTGCCGTCGATGCAGGCGTCGGCCATGCGGGACGTCAGCAGGCGGATGGCCCGGATGGCATCGTCGTTGCCGGGGATGGGGTAGTCAATCACCGTGGGATCGCAGTTGGAGTCCACGATGGCCACGAGAGGAATCTTCATCTTCCGGGCCTCTTTGACCGCGATGTCTTCCTTGCGGGGGTCCACTACATAAACCAGGTCCGGCAGCCTGCCCATATTCTTGATGCCGCCCAGGGCCCGCTCCAGTTTGGCCGCCTTCTTTTCCATGACCAGCACTTCCTTCTTGGGAAAGCGCCTGAGGCTGCCGTCCTCTTTCATGGCCTCGAAATTTTTGAGACGCTCGATGGACCGGGAAATGGTTTCAAAATTCGTGAGCATGCCTCCCAGCCAACGGTGGTTGACATAGAACATGCCGCAGCGGCTGGCCTCTTCCGCGATAGCGTCCATGGCCTGCTTTTTGGTGCCCACAAAGAGCACGATGCCGCCGTCGGCCACCGTTTCCATGACAACTCTGTACGCGGTTTTGAAAAATTGGACGGTCTTCTGGAGATCGATGATGTGGATGCCGTTTCTGGCCCCGAAGATGTAGGGCGCCATCTTGGGGTTCCAGCGCCGGGTCTGGTGGCCGAAATGAACCCCGGCCTCCAGCAGTTCCTTCATGGTGACGTATGACATGATTCCTCCTGGTTTTGCCGCCGCTCCGCATTTTCACCGAAGGCCTGGTCGGGACGCCCGCCCTTCGGCACCAAGGAACGCAGAGCGTGTGTATTTTGGGATTTAATTTACAAATCTATTTTATATATCACAAGGAATCGAAGATTGACAAGGAGGTATTTTGGCAGTCAGCAGCGAGCAGTGAGCAGACAGCAGTCAGCAGTCAGCAGTCAGCAGTCAGCAGTCAGATATTGAAACACGTTAACCTTGAACTTTGAACCTTGAACCTTGAACTCACCTCAACTGCTGGCCCCGGGGAAGCTGGGCGGCGGCGCGGCCGCAGGAGGCGGGGCTTTCAACTCACTGAAATCCAGGCGCAGGAGGCCCGGATAGCGCAAGAGAATGAATCCGGCCACCGCGGCTGCGGCCAGGCTGCCCACGGTCATGGCCCGGGCCGGCCCCAGGTAGTGGGCGACGGTGCCGTAAAGCATGCTGCCGAAGGGCACGGAGCCCATGATGATGAGGCCGAACAGGCTCATAATGCGGCCCCGCAGGTTGTCCGGCACATTGAGCTGGAGCAGACTGTTGGCGGTGGAGAGCTGGGTCACCATGCCGAAGCCCACGAAAAAGATGGCAGCCAGGGCCAGCCAGTAGGTCTGCACCAGGGAGAGGGCCAGCAATCCGGCCAGGAAAAGGGCCAAGCCGCCCAGGAAAGAGGGCATGGGCGGACGGTGGCGCAGTCGGCGGGCCAGGGCCAGGCCCCCGATGAACGCCCCCAGACCGTTAATGCCCATAAGCAGCCCGTAGCCCTTGGGGCCGGCGCTCAGCGCGTCCCGGGCCAGCATGGGCAGGAGCACATAATAGGAGTGGCCCAGGATGGAGACCGAAGTAAGCAGGAGCAGGACGAGGCGCAGCTCCCGGCGTTCTCCCAGAAAGTCCACCAACTGCCGCAAGGCCTGACGAAAGCCCAGGCGGACCTGGGGCTCCACCGGCGGGAGCTTCATCCAGAACAGGGCCAGGAGCACGGCCAGGTAGCTCAAAGCGTTAATGAAGAAGCAATTTGCCATGCCCACCGCGGCGATGAGAATGCCCGCCAGGGCCGGGCCCATGACCCGGGTGCCGTTGAACAAGGTGGAGTTGAGCGCGATGGCATTGGGAAGATCAGGCTTGCCCACCAGGTCCACAATAAAAGCCTGGCGCACCGGGATATCGAAGGCGAACGCGGTGCCCAGCAGGAAAACGAGAACGCACAACAACCAGATGGGCAGAGACTGCCAGGCCACCAGCGCGCCCAGGACCGCAGCCAGCAGCATCATGCTGCCCTGGGTGAAGAAGAGCACGTGGTATTTGCTGCGATTGTCGGCCACCATGCCGCCCCAGAAGGAGAAGAACAGGATGGGCAGGGTCTGGAGCGCGCCCACCAGGCCCAGGTAAAAAGAGGAATCGGTGAGGATCAGGACCAGCCAGCTCAGGGCCACGGACTGCATCCAGGAGCCCAGCAGCGAGATGGACTGGCCGGCATAGAACAGGCGGAAATTGCGGTGGCGCAGGGCCGCGAAGGTATCGAAGCGCAAAGGGTCCATAACTAGAAGGTAAGTATATCAGTTCGCCGCGCCAGGCCAAAGGGGGCGGGGGAGAGGGGAGAGGGCGAAAGGGAAAAAGGGGAAAAGGAGAAGAGCGACATTCTTAATGGGGCGCGGCCTTGCCCGCCTTGAGGCGGTGACTTTTTCGGAATAGAAAAGTTCCTCAGCAGGTGGCACAGGCTTTCCAGCCTGTGCAGGCGCAGGCTGAAGCCTGCGGCTATAAACGGCGCGGCAATGCAGGGTGGGCATTGCCCGCCGACTGCTACTGCATGTTAAGATATTAAGACAATCTGCCCGAAAAGGTTCTTGAGACCTTTGACAAAATTGCTTATGCTTCAGTGTGGTCGGCTTGTGGATAAAACATGGTTATGGCCATCTGAGCCCCGGCAAGGGTTCGAAGTGGCAGAAATTGCCGGATTCCCGGCCGGGCGTTTTGAGTCATAACGGCAGATATCCGGAGGCTTGCGACTCCTCATCTTTTAACTAAGCCGGTGAATTATGATCGCTTTGCGTCATTTTGTGGAAGCCCTGGCCACCTTGCTGAGCTGGGGTTTGGATATTTACATGTGGCTTATCATTGCCCGCGCGATCCTCTCCTGGGTCAGTCCTGATCCCTACAACCCTATTGTCCGGTTTCTCTATAACGTCACCGAACCGGTGTTGTCTTACATCAGGCGGCGTCTGCCCCTGGTCTTCGGCGGGCTGGATCTGTCGCCTCTGGTAGTGCTGGGGGCGATTCTTTTTCTCAAGGTATTTCTGGTGCAGACCTTGTTTGAATACGCTCGCATGTTGGGTTAAAATGCGCGGCTATGGCAGATTTTTTTCAGGCCACCTGCCAGGGCTACATCCTGTTTGTTCACGTGGTGCCGGGAGCCTCCCGGACCGGAGTGGGAGGCCTGCATGGCGACCGGCTCAAGATCAAGGTGGCGGCGCCCCCGGAAAAGGGCGCGGCGAATGAGGCCCTCCTGGAGTTTTTGGCCAAGCGCCTGGGGCTGCCCAAAAAGGCTCTGCACGTGAGTGCGGGCGCGGCCAGCCGGGCCAAAACGGTGGCTATCCAGGACCTGTCGCCGGAACTGCGCGAGCGCCTGCGGTCTTTGGTGGATGCATCCGTCTAGGTGCGGCCAGGGGGGAATCCACCTCAGCTTGACAACGGCGCCGCAGATGATAACAATGAATAGTAGTCCATTTCGCATAGTTTTTAGTAGTTTTGCGTAACAGGAGCTTTCTCAGGGGGATGTCGGAATATTACGAACTCCTCAGGGTGCCGCGCCACGCCACTGCGGAAGAAATCAAAAGCGCCTATCGCCAGCTGGCCCTCAAGTATCACCCGGACCGCAATCCCGGAAACAAAGACGCGGAGGAACGTTTTAAGGAAATTTCGGAAGCCTACCAAGTGCTGTCCGATCCTGAGAAGCGTCAGCTATACGATCTCTACGGCAAAGCAGGCCTCGCGGACCTGGACCTGGGCGGGTTCGGGGGTTTCGAAGACATTTTCCGGGGCTTCGGAGATATCTTTGAGGATTTCTTCGGTTTCGAGCGCCGCGCCCAGCGCAGCCGTCAGCCTCAACCAGGCGCGGATCTGCGGCGCCGGGTGAGCCTGACTCTGGAAGATGTCATCCACGGGGTGGAAAAAGACCTGGAATTGACCCGCCGGGTGGCCTGCCGGGCCTGCAACGGCAGCGGCATGGAGCCGGGGACCCAGCGCCAAACCTGTCCCCGCTGCCAGGGCAGGGGCCAGGTGGCCTCAAGCCGCGGCCTGCTCCGGGTCTTCACCACCTGTCCCACCTGCCGGGGCGAGGGGTTGGTGGCCAAAACGCAGTGCGCCTCATGCCGCGGCCACGGAGTCGTCCAAGAACAAACCACCATACATGTCCGCATCCCGCCGGGGGTGGACCAAGGTACCCGTCTGCGCCTGCGCGGGGAAGGGGAGGCCGGCCGCAACGGCGGTCCGCCGGGAGACCTCTACATTGAGGTGCAATTGGCGCCGCACCCCGTGTTCACCCGTCAGGGCCGAAATCTGCATTACCAGGCTTCCTTGTCGTTTGTCGCCGCGGCCCTGGGGACGGAGATCACCGTGCCCAAGCTTAACGGCAAGCCCGTCAAACTCAACGTCCCGCCCGGCACTCAGAACGGGGCGGTATTCAGCATCGCCGGCGAGGGTCTTCCCGACTTGAAAAACAGCCATCGGGGCGACCTATTGGTGGAAGTGCAGCTCAAGACGCCGGACAATCTCACCCCTCGGCAGGAAGAACTGCTCAGAGAGTTCCTGCGTCTGCAAAGCTCCGACTAGACCAAAAGGCTTAGTCTGTCTCCGATCCTGTTTTCCGCCTCTCCCATTCGGTTGGTTAAGAATACAGGCAGCCTTCACCTCTTATTCTTTCCCCCGTTATTGACGCCCCCAAGAGGGCTCACCTCTTGCCAGTACGTCCCCTGCGGTTACTTTCTAGGTAGATTGTCTCAAAAAGCTCAAGAATTCTAACGCACGGAGAAAGCAAATGAAGGAGGAAGGCGGAGGCTTGGCTGTCCGGCGTATGCCGATGGGGGCCGAAGTCATGCCTGAAGGAGGAGTGCATTTTCGCGTCTGGGCCCCGGGACGGCGAAAGGTGGAAGTGGTCATCGAACCGCCGGAACCGGAGCCGGGGGCGGGGCCCGCGGGGTTCGCGCTGAAGGCTGAGAAACAGGGGTATTTTTCAGGCCTTTTCAGCCACCTTAATAGCGGCACGCTGTATCGCTTCCGCCTGGATGAAGAGCCTTCCCTTTACCCGGATCCTGCATCCCGTTTTCAGCCGAACGGGCCGCACGGCCCTTCGCAGGTAATCGACCCGGAGGAGTTCGCTTGGAACGATCAGGACTGGCATGGGGTAAACGCAGACGACCCCCGCGGGCAGGTGATATACGAGATGCATGTCGGCACCTTCACCAAAGAGGGCACTTGGGAGGCGGCCAGCCGGGAACTGCCGGAGCTTGCCGGTCTCGGCGTCACGATTATAGAATTAATGCCGGTTGCCGATTTTCCGGGCCGCTTCGGCTGGGGCTATGACGGGGTGAATCTCTTTGCCCCCACGCGCCTTTATGGCACTCCGGATGATATGCGGCGCTTTGTAGACCAAGCCCACACCGCCGGCATCGGGGTGATTCTCGATGTAGTTTACAATCACCTGGGCCCGGATGGCAGATACCTCGATCAGTTTTCCAAGCATTATTTTTCGAAGCGTCACTCTACAGATTGGGGCGAAACTTTCAACTTTGATGATCGACATTCACAAGAAGTCCGGGAATATATTTTGGCAAACGCCGTTTATTGGGTTAAAGAGTTCCACCTGGACGGCCTGCGCCTGGACGCCACCCAGCAGATATTCGACGATTCAGAAGACCATATTCTGGCGGCCATCGTGCGGCGGGTGCGGGAAGCCGCCTGGCCCCGGTCGGTGTACATTGTCGCGGAGAACGAACCGCAAGACGTCAGGCTCGTTAAATCCCCGGGGCAGGGCGGTTATGGCATCGACGCCTTATGGAACGACGACTTCCACCACAGCGCCATGGTGGCCATGACCGGGCGCGCCGATGCCTACTACACCGACTATCAGGGAACAGCCCAGGAATTTGTGTCTGCCCTGAAATACGGCTTTCTATATCAAGGCCAGTGGTACTCGTGGCAGAAGGCGCGCCGGGGAACCCCGGCCTTCGGTCTGCCTCCCGGCAAATTTGTCCATTTTATTCAAAACCACGATCAATTGGCCAACTCGGCCAGCGCCAAGCGGGTTCATTTACTGACCAGTCCCAGCCGCTACCGAGCCTTTGCGGCTGTGCTGCTGCTGGGTCCACAGACGCCGATGCTTTTTCAGGGACAGGAATATGCTTCCTCCAGTCCTTTTTTCTATTTCGCCGACCACAAGGAGGAGATCGCCCTTTTGGTTGCCAAGGGACGGGCGAGTTTTCTGGCCCAATTTCGGGTGCTGGCCACCCCGGAGATGCAGGCGAGATTGCCGGACCCTGACGATCCCATGACCTTCATGAAATGCAAGCTCGACCACCAGGAGCGTGTCAGCCACGCCGAGGAATATGCCTTGTATCGCGACCTTTTGCGGCTGCGGCGGGAAGATGCGGTATTCCAAAGCGTGCGGCGAACGGGCCGCCTTGACGGCGCGGTTTTCAGCCATGATGCTTTTGTGCTGCGTTATTTTGGAGAAAATGAGGGGGACGATCGGCTGCTGCTGGTTAATCTGGGGCGGGAGTTCATATTGAGTCCTGCTCCCGAACCATTGTTGGCCCAGCCCGCAAACGCTGATTGGGCGCTCTTGTGGACCAGTGAGCATCCGCGCTATGGCGGGGTCAGCACCCCGGACTGGCCTACCGAAGGGTGTTGGCGCATCATGGGGGAGACCGCGGTGGTGCTGTATCCTAATCCGCGTCAACCAGGGGAGTAACAGTATCTTGAGCGACGACGGCACGATTCGGCTTAAGTTCACCGGCAGCCCCGATGAAATCGATTCCATGCTGATGCGGGAGTGGATCGTGACCAACGGCCTGGGCGGGTACGCCTCAGGCACGCTGGCCGGCATAGCCACCAGGCGCTATCACAGTCTGTTGACCGCCAGTCTGACGGCGCCCCGCGGGCGGTACGTTATGCTCAGTAAAGTGACAGAACTGGTGCGGGTCGCCAGCGGCAAAAGCTGGCGGCTGGGCGGCAAGGAACTGGCAAAACAAGGGCCGGAACAACACAGTGCGGGAAATCTCCAGGAATTCCGCCTGGAAGCGGGGATTCCCATTTGGAGGTATCAATTCGGAGAAGTCGTGCTGGAAAAATGGATCCTGATGCCTTACCGACAGAACACGGTCCATATCGGTTATTGCCTGGTGGAAGGGGAGGGGCCGATCCGCCTCAAGCTGCGCTTGGGCATGCATATCCGCACCCACGATGCCCCCCTGGGACCGGGGCCCCCGGAAGAAGGCTATGCCCTCAATGCCTATGAAGGCCGCTACGAGATCAAAGCCCCTGGTATGCCACCGTTGCGATTGCGCCTGGTCGGCGCCAAGCGGGCTTTCACCATTGAAGGGCAGCGGTTTGCCGATATCCGCTACCGGATTGAGGAGTCGCTGGGGTATGAGGGGCAAGGCGACCTCTGGTGCCCCGGCTACTTCCGGGTCGATCTGCTGTCAGGCCAGGAAGCCGCGCTGGTGATATCCATGGAAAACTGGGAAACAATCCTGGCGCTGGACCCGGGAGCCGCGTTCAAAGCCGACCTGGCCCGGCGGCAGCGCCTGATCGATGCCGCGCACCCGGCGCTGAGGCAAGGCGCGGCAGCCCAACTTGTGCTGGCGGCCGACCAGTTTATCATCACGCCCGTGGAACGGGTGGCCGAATCGACCCGGGCCCGTGCCGCAGGAGACGAAATTCGCACGATTATCGCTGGTTACCACTGGTTTACCGACTGGGGACGGGACACCATGATCAGCCTGGAAGGGCTTACCTTGCTTACCGGCCGGGCAGCGGAGGCCGGCTATATCCTGCTCGCCTTCGCCCGCCACGTGCGGGACGGCCTTATCCCCAACATGTTTCCCGAAGGCAGCGATGAAGGCCTTTATCACACCGCGGATGCGACTTTATGGTTTTTCCACGCCTTGGACCGTTATATCGCGATGACGGGTGATCGCATGACTTTGCGGCGATTCCTTCCCATGCTGCTCGATATAATCGAAAAACACCTGGCCGGCACCCGCTTCGGCATCGGCGTTGATCCGGCGGACGGGCTTTTGCGCCAGGGGGATGCGCGCCTGCCTCTCACCTGGATGGATGCCAAGATGGGTGACTGGGTGGTGACGCCCAGACGCGGCAAGCCGGTGGAAATCAACGCCCTGTGGTATAATGCCTTGTGCCTGCTGTCAGGCTGGCTCAAAGAGGAAGGGCAGGCTGGGCCGGCCGAGGAAATCGCCAAACTGGCAGCCCGCACCCGCGAGAGCTTCAATCAACGCTTCTGGAACGAAGACGCGGGATATTTATTCGACGTGGTGGATGGAGAAACCGGCGACGACCCGGCCTGTCGGCCCAACCAGATCTTTGCCGTGTCTCTCCCCCATGCCGTGCTGGAAGAAGACCGCTGGCAGAAAGTGGTGGACGCGGTGCGCGAGCGCCTTTTGACTCCCGTGGGTCTGCGCTCCCTATCTCCGGATCACCCGGACTACAAGCCCAATTACCGCGGCGATCTCCGCTCCCGCGATGCCGCCTATCATCAAGGCACGGTGTGGCCCTGGCTGATCGGCCCTTTTATTGACGCCTGGCTCAAGATCTACCCTCAGGACAGGGGCAAGGCGCGCCGGTTTCTCAGCACCTTGATGGGCCAACATTTGCAGGATGCCTGCGTCGGTTCGATAAGCGAAGTGTTTGACGCGGAGGCGCCGTTTACCGCCCGCGGCTGCATCACCCAGGCATGGAGCGTGGCCGAGGTGCTCCGCGGCTGGGTTAAGACGACTGAAGGAGATTTGTGGTAATCAGGGTTATTAAATAAATGCGGGTTTGGAAAAATTCATGGATTCAGATACTGGTTGGCTGAGAGGCTTTTTTATGGTAAATTGGCAGGCATTCTGCGAGAATGCCTGAATTATTATGTAAAGTTATTTAAACAAAAAGTCTTTAATTATTAACAAATAACCGCGGATTTCATCTAATAGTTAGGTTTTTTATAGTGATATTTGCCACATAGTTTATGGCATAGATTTTGATATAATCATAATAAGGTCCACAACCTCTCTTTATTATAAGCCGGTTTATCTCGCCATTGCTGCGGTGCAAGCCGCAGTCTGCTATTTCCAAATTTGCGCCAAGTTTCACTTTGAAGAAGACGACCCGGCTTTCAAGCCTGGCCGCCGGCGCCCGATAAGTCAAATTAGACTGAAAAGGCAAATTGAATTACGGTACTGGGGAAGCCTCACAGGAACAGGAAGAATAAAACAAAGCATGATTAGGATTCTCATTGTAGATGATCATAAAATTTTTCGGGTAGGACTTCGGGCCTTGTTGGAACAGGAGCTTGACCTGGAGGTGGTGGGGGAGGCCGGCAACGGCCATGAAGCCGTCCAGCAAGTAAAAAAATTGCGCCCCGACTTGGTCATCATGGATGTAGCCATGCCCGTTATGAACGGGGTTGAGGCCAGCAGCCATATCCTGTCCATCTTTCCTGAAACCAGGATACTGGCGCTGTCAATGTACAGTGACCGGCGCTATGTCCTGAACATGTTCCAGGCGGGCGTCTCCGGCTATCTTCTCAAGGATTGCGCTTATGAAGAACTTTCGCGGGCGATCCGCTGGGTAATGGCAGGCAAGATGTACCTCCCCCCTGACATAGCCAAGATTTTTATTCAAGGGTACAAAAAAGGGTTCATTTCGTCCAACACCGCGTTCTCCCTTTTAACACCGCGGGAGCGGGAGGTGCTGAAACTTATTGCAGAGGGCAAGAGCACCGCTGAGATCGCCGCATCTCTATCCATCAGCGAGAAGACCATCAATTCCCACCGGATGAATATTATGACCAAACTGGAAGTATCCAGTGTGGCGGAATTGACCAAGTTCGCCCTGCGCGAAGGCCTCACCTCTTTTTAGCCCGATCGGGGGGAGGTAGGGGTCATAAACATCTGCCTCCGCCAAATTTCCGCCCCCGCCTCGCAACCGTAAGCACATGTTCCAGCCTGTGCTGCACGGGCAAGATGCCTGTGCTCCGGAATCTTGGCTTTGCAGTAAAAATGCGAAAGCCAAAAGATGAATAAGGTAAAGGCGGGAGGCGCTTAGCTTTCCCGCCCTGCAAGCTGAAGGGCGTTCTCAACCACAATCGGGAGCGAATGGATAATTTTCTATTTCATCTTAGCGAGCGCTTTAACGTCGGCCGAGGAGATGGCTTTACCGCCGATGCCCCAGTCGCCGCTTTTCACTTCCTCGATGATCACCACGGTCACCGGGCGCATGTGTTCGCCTTCCAGATCGGCCATGATATCGGTCATGCGTCTGATCATCTCCTGCTTGTGGTCCTGGGAAAAAACGCCCTCAATCAGTTTAACGTTCACCAGGGGCATAAGACCTCCTTCTTTTATCTTGTCCCAAGTTGCACTTGGGACGACTTGAACTTGGCGGTTAAAGGTGTTCGCAAACACAGCTTGGGAACCAAAAGAAATGCCAAAGGCGGGATGCGCTTAGCTTTCCCGCCTTACGGTCTTGATGATCCCGCAACATCTTAGCCCGCCTTTAAGCCAAATCTCAGTTCCGCTTTTTCCAGGGCCCGGAGACGGTCCCGGAGTTGGGCGGCTTTTTCGAATTCCAGCTTTTTGGCGGCGGCCTGCATTTCTTTTTTAAGGCGGGCGATCTGCTTGTCCAGGTCTTCGGTGAGGTAAGGGGCCTGCTCCTCCGCGGCCAGGGGCACGGTGACGTAGTCGGCTTCATAAACCGAGGCCAGGATATCCTTGATGCGGCTCTTGATAGTCTCCGGGGTGATGCCGTGCTCCCGGTTGTAGGCTTCCTGGAGCCGGCGGCGGCGGTTGGTTTCGGCGATGGCCGCCTGCATGGAGGGGGTTATTGCGTCGGCGTAGAACAGGACCTCGCCGTGCAGGTTCCGGGAGGCCCGGCCGATAGTCTGGATGAGGCTGCGCTCGGAGCGCAAAAAGCCCTCCTTGTCCGCGTCCAGGATGGCCACTAAAGAGACTTCCGGCAAATCCAGGCCCTCCCTGAGGAGATTGATGCCGATTAGCACGTCGAAGACCCCCATTCGCAGGTCGCGGATGATCTCCATGCGTTCGAGGGTGCTGATGTCCGAGTGCAGGTAGCGGACTTTCAGGCCCAGCTCAGCGTAGTATTCTGTCAGGTCTTCGGCCATCCGCTTGGTGAGGGTCGTGACCAGAACCCGCTCGCCCGCGGCGACCCGCTTTCTGATTTCCCCCAACAGGTCGTCCACCTGGTGGGCGGCGGGTTTGACGGTGATTTTGGGGTCCATGAGGCCGGTGGGCCGGACGATCTGCTCCACCACCCGGCCCTGGGCCTTTTCCAGTTCATACGGGCCGGGGGTGGCCGAAACGTAAATGACTTGGTGAACCCGTTCCTCGAACTCATCAAAGCGCAGGGGCCGGTTGTCCAGAGCCGAGGGCAGGCGGAAACCGTAGTTCACCAAAGTTTCCTTGCGGGAGCGGTCGCCCCGGTACATGCCCATGAGCTGGGGGATGGTTATGTGGGACTCGTCGATGACCACCAGAGATTCCCGGGGCAGATAGTCCATGAGGGTGGGAGGCGGCTCGCCCGGCGCCCGGCCGGTGAGATGGCGGGAGTAGTTCTCGATGCCGTGGCAGAAGCCCAGCTCCCGCATCATCTCCAGGTCGAAAAGGGTGCGCTCCCGCAGGCGCTGGGCCTCAATGAGCTTGCCCTGGGCTTCGAATTCCCTCACCCGCTCCCACATCTCTTCTTCGATGGCTTTGAGGGCCCGAAGACGCACCTGCTCCGGGGTGACGTAATGCGACGCCGGATAAATGGTGATTTTTTTCAGGGACCTGGTGGTTTTGCCCCGCAAGGGGTCTATTTCCTTGATGGATTCGACATAGTCCCCGAAAAATTCGATCCTGACGGCCCGGTCCTCTTCATAGGCCGGAAAGATCTCCACCCGGTCGCCCCGCACCCGAAAAGTCCCCCGGTGGAAGTCCAGGTCGTTGCGCTCATATAAAATTTCCACCAGCTTGCGCAGGACTTCCCGCCGATCCTTCTCCATGCCTTCTTCCAGGTAAAGGAGCATGCCGTGATAGGCTTCCGGGGACCCCAGGCCGTAGATGCAGGACACCGAGGCCACGATGATGACGTCCTGGCGGTCGAAGAGAGCCCGGGTGGCGGAGTGGCGCATCCGGTCGATGGCGTCGTTGATGGAAGCGTCTTTCTCGATGTAGAGGTCGGCTTGGGGGATATAAGCTTCGGGCTGGTAATAATCGTAATAGCTGACGAAATACTCCACCGCGTTGTCCGGGAAAAACTCCCTGAATTCACCGTAAAGCTGGGCCGCCAGAGTCTTGTTGGGGGCCAGCACCAGGGTGGGCAGGTTGACCTCGGCAATGACGTTGGCGATGGTGAAAGTTTTGCCCGAGCCGGTGACGCCGAGAAGGACCTGGTGGGGATAGCCGCGCTTCACCCCGGCGACCAGTTCTTTGATAGCCCGGGGCTGGTCGCCTTTGGGCGTGAAGTCGGTGGTGAGAATAAAGCGGTCCGGCATATATAACAAAGATTCGGCGGGTTTTTGGTTAAAATTAACCGAATTATTATAACAGGACGCGGCAGAGGCAGGTAGTGGGCAGCGAGCTGTAACAAGTAAGCAGTGAGCAGCAAACAGTGAACGGCGAGGAAGGGCAATGGGGAGTGATCGTCGCCGCAACCAAACGCCGATAATAGGGCAGGGCGGGGGCGGCGTGAAACCAGGCCTGATTACAGGACGATAAGATCAAGCCAGTTTCCGGCGCATGATATAAAAGCTTTCGTCCTCTTCGATATCAGGGGAGAAAACCTCCACCACTTCAAAGCCTAGTTTCTTGTACAGGTGAATGGCCCCGGCCTTGATAATATCCACGTCCAGGTCCACTTCGCCCAGGTTCAATTCTTTGAGCTTGTCGAACGCGGCTTGGATGAGCTGGGTGCCGATGCCCCGGCCCTGATGCTCCGGATGGACCGCGATTCTTAAGATCATGCCCCGCATGGCGACCTTGCAGCAGCAGGCGACGATAAAGCCGACGATGTCCCCGGTTGAGGCATCCACGGCCACCAGGAAGACATCTTCCAAAGAGGCCTTGAACTGGTAATAGTCCCATTGCTGGCCGAAAGTCAGGCGCTCGATCTCCAGGATTTGGGACAAATCCTGTTCTACGGCGGGTCGGATGCCGGTACTGTATTCCCGGGGCGCTTCGGCGAGAATCGTAGGCATGTGTACCTCCTTGGGAAAACTCAGGGAAAAGTTTTCCGGTCAGCCCCGGGTGTCGGGGCTGAGGTCTCGGGTTTGCTAAAAGTATCTTCCGCCGGAGGTTACAGTTAGGTTACGAGGTAGACTACGGGTGGGGAATTCGCTGCTGCTTCAGTCCTTAAACAGAATTAAAACTGAAGGATGCCTCAGGCTCGGGCGGAAGGCCGGGATATACTCCAAGTTTCCACCCCCTTTGAAATATTTTCTCGGCTAAGGCTTGTTGCCGCGTATCCAAATATAAAACAAACGGGATGAATTTGCAAGCCGGAACCATAGTTACGGGAATTGCGTGGAGGCAAGGAAACAAAGTCTGTTTAGGGCAGGGCCGGGCAGCGGGTGACTGACAAAAGACCTGGTTCAGGAAGGCGCCTTTCCCGGTTCCCAGGCTAGCTTGGGAGCCGAGATTTTTTGCCAGGCTGAGTTTGGGGCCAGCAGGCGTTCCCGAGTACAACTTGAGGACAAGAGCTAAAATGAAGAGCCGGCGCCCTCTCCGGCTTGGAACCGCCGGGGGGCGGCGGTTCTGCATTTGCCTGCAGGGCTTGATTTATCAGGCCCTCTCGGCCGAATCCAAACAGGACGCCATGAATGGCGCCCCTACGCCTGCAGGATACTTCTTTTCCTGATTCCGGTTCTTGGTTGAACAAAAAATACTGAAGAGGCTGGCTCTTTTATTCTAAAGCAATCCCAAGCGCGCTTGAGAATGAATGGACCGCTATTTCACCTTCCAAATCGTGCCCTGGGGCGTATCCTCCAGCATAATCCCCATTTCCAGCAAATCCTTGCGGATTTTGTCCGCCCTGGCCCAGTCCTTGTTTTTCCTCGCCTCGGCGCGCTGGGCGATCAGGGCTTCGATCTCCTCGGGGGGAATGGGCAGTTCCGCGGGCTTCTGGCGCAGAGTGGTGAGCATGTCCGCAGGGTCGGACTGGAGGAGATTCAAGACGTGGCCCAATTCCAGGAACTGCTGGTGCAGGTGGGCCAGGAGGGCCAAATAGTTGGGTTCGGCGGAGGGGTTTTCCAGCAGGCGGTTGGCCAGGCGCACCGCGTCGAAAAGATACCCCAATGCTAAAGCGGTGTTGACGTCGTCTTCCAGGGCTTCGTCGAAGCGGGCGGCCAGCGTCTTGAGGCGCGCCGTTTCCTCTGAGGTGAGCACCGCGGGCGTAAAATCTTCGGGGGGCGGGCCGCCGGGAGCGGGGTGGGCCCGCAGCAGGTCTTCGATTTTGGCCAACGGCGTATAAAGGCGCACCAGCGCGGTTTCGGCTTCGGCCAGGGCCGCGTCCGAAAAATCCAGGGGGCTGCGGTAATGGTTGTTGATGAGAAACAGGCGCACTACTTCCGCGGGGAATTTCGCCAGAACCTCCTTGATGGTGAAGAAGTTGCCCAGGGATTTGCTCATCTTCTCCTGGTTGATGGTGAGGAGGCCGTGGTGCACCCAAAAACGGGCAAAGGGTTTGCCCGTGGCCGCTTCTGATTGGGCCAGCTCGTTTTCGTGATGGGGAAACATGAGGTCCAGGCCGCCGCCGTGGATGTCCAGGGTTTCGCCCAGATACTTCATGGACATGGCCGAGCATTCGATATGCCAGCCCGGGCGGCCCGGCCCCCAGGGGCTGGGCCAGGCAGGTTCGTCCGGCTTGCTGGCCTTCCAGAGCACAAAGTCCAGGGGGTCTTCCTTGGCTTCGGCCACTTCGATGCGGGCCCCGGCCTCCAGGTCCTCCAGGCTTTGGCCGCTGAGCTTGCCGTAGCCGGGAAAGCGGCGCACCCGGAAGTAGACGTCGCCGCCGGGCTCGCTCTGATAGGCAAAGCCCTTTTCTTCCAGACGCCGGATGATCTCGAGCATCTCCGGGATGTGCTCCGTGGCCTTGGGCTCGATTTGGGCCGGCGGGATGCCGAGGGCGGCCATATCTTCCTGGAAGGAGGCGATGTAGCGGGCCGCAATCTCGTCCCAGGCCGCGCCCTCCTGCTTGGCGCGGGTCAAGATCTTGTCGTCGATGTCCGTATAGTTGCGCACCCAGGTGACGTCGAAGCCCCGGCGGCGCAGCCACCGCACCAGGACTTCGAAAAACACTGAAGAGCGGGCGTGGCCCAAATGGCAGTCGTCGTAGGCGGTAATCCCGCAGGCATAGAGGCCTATCCGGCCGGGGGTCTGCGGTTCCAGGAGCTCTTTCCGTCGGGTCAGAGTGTTGTAAAGTTGCATAAGAGGTTTATCCCTTTTCTATAGGTTCAGCCCAAGCGCCTAAACGCCTCCCGGGGGCTTGACAAAACCGCCCGGATAGGCGAAGTCAATGGCGTACCGCTTCCTATTTAAGCCAACGATCATCAGGGGGAATGATGTCCGAAGTCATCGCCAAAGTTACCAAAAACGCCCGGGAGACCGTATTTTTCTCATTATCGGAATTTCGGGGCCATCGTCTCATAGACATCCGCGTCCATGTGCCGGGGGACAAGGAGGACGAGTGGGTCCCCACCCGCAAAGGGGTGTCCCTGGCCGTGGGACTCTATCCCGAATTCAAGCAGGCCATGGCCAAGGTGGAGCAGGCGCTGCTTGACCAGAAGCTGCTGGATCCCGAAGACCTGGAGCCGGCCGGCTGAAGGTTATAGTTTATCGCACCGAAGCCGGTAAAGTAAACAGCGGCAACCAGCTTAATTCGAAGGGCGATTTTCCGAAAATCACCGGTATCCTGCCATTAATTTGCCCTCTGAGTATTGCTTCGCCGCTAACAGGCACTATCTTTTGGATAATTCTAAAAACCGGTGTTCGAAAGGAGCGGCGATGAAAAAATATCAAGTGCTGGATTATAAGCACCTGCTGGGCATGGAAGGTTTCAGCGACAACCTGCTTAACAACCATTTCACTCTGTATCAGGGCTATGTCAATAATACCAACAAGGTCATGGAAACCCTGGAGAACATGCTCAAGGAAGGCAGGCAGGGGGACTACGAGTTTGCCGAGCTGAAACGCCGCTTGGGCTGGGAATGGAACGGCATGCGGCTCCATGAGCTTTATTTTGAGAACTTGGGAGGCAGCGGCGATCCCACCAAGGCCCCCACCGTGATGAAAGCCGTGGAAGAGCAGTTCGGCTCTTTTGACGCCTGCGCCAAGGATTTCATGGCCACGGCCGGCATGCGGGGCATCGGCTGGGTCATCACCTACCAGGACATCGCCCAGGGCATCGTTTTCAACCAGTGGATAAACGAGCACGATGTGGGGCATCCCTCCGGTCTCAATCCTCTCCTGGTGCTGGACGTCTTCGAGCACGCCTTTATGATCGACTACGGCCTGAAAAAGGCTGATTATGTGGGGGCTTTTTTCAAAAACGTCAAATGGGAAGAAGTGGAGAAGCGCTACGTCAAAAAGTAGCTTCTCAAAACATAATACCAAATAAAGTGGGTCGGGGCTTGGGGGAGGGGCCGGGGCTTCGGTACCCCTGCCCCTCCGAAAACATAATTTTCTTAATTTCTCGCGATGACCTAATCCTGCCATTTTTTCTTTACACCCTGGGAAAATTGCGGTAGGTTAGCCTCGCCGTCCGGGTGGGCGGCGGGTGGAGGAGAATCAGTGGTACTTGGAACTGGCCTGGTTTACGACGAGCGCTATCTGCTGCACCGACCTGGGGAATTCCATCCGGAGCGCCCCGCCCGCCTGGAGGCGATTATCCAACGCCTGCAGGACACCGGCTTGATGGAGAAGCTGGTAAGAATTCATCCTTATGAGGCGCCGCTCCCCTGGGTCCAGCGCCTGCACGATGCGGATTATATAAAACGCTTTCAGGAGGCCTGCAAAAAAGGCCTGAGCATTTTCATGGTGCCTGATTGCGGCATTTGCCCGGAATCTTACGACATCGCCCTGTTGGCCGCGGGGGGAGTAATGGCAGGCGTCGAGGCGGTCATGCAGGGCCTGGTCAAAAACGCCTTTTGCGCGGTGCGGCCGCCGGGCCACCACGCGGAGCACAATCGGGCTTTGGGATTTTGCTTTTTCAACAATATAGCCATTGCTGCGGTTTATCTCCTGGAAAACTTCGGCCTTTCCCGGGTGGCCATCATCGACTGGGACGTGCACCACGGCAACGGCACCCAGCATCTTTTTGAAGAGGACCCCCGGGTTTTTTACCTGTCTCTGCATGAAGATCCCACCATGTGCTATCCCGGCACGGGCTTTGCCAGGGAGATCGGCAGAGGACCCGGCAAAGGCACGGTTCTGAACCTGCCCCTGCCGGGAGGCAGCGGGGATAAAGAATACCTGACCGCTTTGGAGAGGGAAGGCCTGCCCAAAGTGAAGCGCTTTGCGCCTGAATTCGTGTTGGTTTCCGCGGGATTCGACGCCCATGAGGATGACCCGTTGGCCCACCAAAACCTTACCCGGGAAGCCTATAAAGCTATGGGGAGCATGATCCTGGACCTGGCCCGGGAGACCGCGGGCGGGCGCCTGGTGAGCGTCTTGGAGGGAGGGTACAACCTGACGGCCTTGGCCGATTGTGTGGAGGACCACCTGCGCCAGCTAATGGCGGCATAATAAAAGAAATTTTCTTGACAACCGCTTTAAAGTGTGCTACCAGGAGACATTCTATCTAATGCTCTCTTGTTCGGGTTGAAAAGCAGTGGTTGGGGTAATTTGTGGGTAAAAGAGATATTCGGTTTGGCTGCCGCCAGGCCTTTTTTTTTGGCCTGCACCCCGCTCCAAGCCGGACAAAAGCAGGAACGTGAACTTAAGCAGCAGGAGGTAGCATGCGGTACACCGGCAAAGTTAAGTGGTTCAACGATGCCAAAGGTTACGGCTTTATCCAGCGGGAAGAAGGCCCGGACCTGTTTGTCCACTACACCAACATTGATGGCCAGGGGTTTCGGTCCCTGAAAGAAAACGAAGAAGTGGAATTCGAAGTGAACGAAGGGCCTAAAGGTTTGCAGGCCGTCAATGTCACCAGGATCGGGTCGGGAACCTAGGCTTGGCCCGGCCGCACGGCAACAAAAAGGGCGCTCAAGGCGCCCTTTTTGATGGGTTGCGACCGTCTTAACGTTCAGCGGGAAGCTGTAGGCGGAACAAGGCCGTGGAGCGCGCCTCGGCCTCAAATAGGGATTTTGCCTCAAACCGCCGCTCTTCCTGGGGCACTTCATATTCCCGGGTGTCGAAGACCAGTTCCCAGGAAGCGGGTTCGGGCGCAACGGGCAGAGTAAAAGTCAGCGGCTCATGATGCCCGTTCAAGACCCAGAAAAAAGTGTCATCCATGACCCGGTTGCCCTCGTGGTCCACTTCCTCAATGGCGTCACCGGCCAACCGCAGGCCCAGAGAACGGACGAAACTCTCATTCCAGTCCTGATCGGACATCTCATTGCCATCCGGGCGGAACCAGGTGAGGTCCTTCACGTCGGAGCTGCGAATCTTCCGTCCCTGGAAAAATCTGCGGCGCCTGAATATGGGGTGCTTGCGGAACAATTGGATCAGGAACCCGGTAAACTCCAGTAAATCTTTGTTTTCCTCCGCCAGTTTCCAGTCCAGCCAAGAAAGTTCGTTGTCCTGGCAATAGGTGTTATTGTTGCCCTGCTGGGTGCGCCCGAATTCATCGCCGGCCAGGAGCATGGGCACGCCCTGGGACAACAACAGGGTGGCCAGAAAATTGCGCTGCTGGCGGGCCCGGAGGGCCAGAATGGCAGGGTCGTCCGTAGGCCCTTCGGCGCCGCAGTTCCAGCTTATGTTGTCCTCAATGCCGTCCCGGTTGTCTTCCAGGTTGGCTTCATTGTGTTTGAAGTGATAGCTTACCAGGTCCCGCAAGGTAAAGCCGTCATGCGCGGTGATGAAATTGATGCTGGCGTAAGGCCGCCGTCCGGTGCTTTCATAAAGATCGCTGCTGCCCGTGAGGCGATAGGCCAGGGTGGCCGCTTGACCGCCGTCGCCTTTCCAGAACCGGCGCACCGTGTCGCGATATTCCCCGTTCCATTCCGCCCAGAGGACCGGGAAGTTCCCCACCTGGTAGCCGCCTTCGCCGAGGTCCCAGGGTTCGGCGATGAGCTTCACCTGGGAAATAACCGGGTCCTGGTGGATGATATCGAAAAAGGACCCCAGCCGGTCCACTTCGTGGAGTTCCCGGGCCAGGGTGGAGGCCAGGTCGAAGCGGAAGCCGTCCACGTGCATCATCAGCACCCAGTAGCGCAAGCTGTCCATGAGAAGCTGGAGAGCCCGGGGATGAACCATATTCAGGGAATTGCCGGTGCCGGTATAATCCATGTAATAGCGGCGGTCGGCGTCTACCAGGCGGTAATAGGCCGAGTTGTCGATGCCCCGGAAGCAAAGAGTGGGGCCGAGATGGCTTCCTTCCCCGGTGTGGTTGTAGACCACGTCCAGAATCACCTCAATGCCCGCCCGGTGCAGGGCTTTTACCATTCCCTTGAACTCCGCCACTTGCTGGCCCTCAACCCCGCGGCTGGCGTAGCTGACCTCAGGGGCGAAAAAGCCGATGGAGTTATACCCCCAGTAATTGCTCAGACCGCGCTCCACCAGGTGCCGGTCATTAACGAACTGATGCACCGGCATGAGTTCCACCGCGGTGACGCCCAGCGACTGGAGGTATTCGATAACCGCGGGCGCAGCCAGGCCGGCATAGGTGCCGCGCAGTTCCTCGGGCACGCCCGGATGGAGCTTGGTAAACCCTTTGACGTGCATCTCGTAAATGAGGGTTTTGTGCCAAGGGGTGCGGGGGGGCGCCTCACCTTCCCAGTCAAAGGTCTGATCAACCACTACGCATTTAGGCAGGAAGGGGGAGCTGTCCCGCTCATCCTTGGACAGATCGCCATCCTGGTGGCCGATTGTATAGCCGAACAACTCGTCACTCCACTTTATAGTCCCGGCGATAGCCTTGGCATAGGGGTCCAGCAGAAGCTTGGCGCGATTAAAGCGGTGGCCCTCCCGGGGGGCGTAAGGACCGTCCACCCGGTAGCCGTATAACTGGCCCGGGCGGACATCCGGCAGATATACATGCCAAACCATGTCGGTCTGTTCCGCCATGGGAACGCACTTCTCCCTGCCTCCGTCAAAGAGGCACAGCTCCACCCGGGCGGCATTCTCCGAGAAGAGGGCGAAATTGGTGCCGCTGCCGTCCCAGGTGGCGCCCAAAGGATAAGGTCGGCCTGGATACTTTTTCATAGTGCCTCCGCCAGAACTAAATCTTTTGAAAATTAAGCATTGATTTATTTAAGTGCTGATAAAAAGGTAAGCCTTGATTTTCTAGAGGCAATCTTTCAAGAGGCGAAGTGTTTTATGCGGTGAGGCCTGCTTAGGCATCCGTGGGGCAGGGGGCCGGGTCAGTCGGCTGATCTCCGATCATTGACATCTGCACTTAAGTTATTAATTTGAAGAAAAAGTCAATGTTCGAGCTTTTTGGGATTTCTCGAACAAGGAGGGAACCATGGCCCTGGAATTAAATGACAAGGAGAAACAGATACTGAAGCACGCGCTTGAGACCTACCTCTCTGACCTCAGGGAGGAGATAGTAAAGACAGAAGCCCATCATTGGAAACCTCCCTTGCATGAGGAAGAGGAAATAATCAAAAAGATTATTGCTGATTTATCCTGAGGTATTCAGGATTTTCCCTTCTTGGTAGCATACTCGAGAATCAGGTCTGCCTTCCGTGCGTGGCAGACCCCGGATATCTCCGGTGCAGTCGAAGCAAAAAGGGTGGGCCCTTGCCCACCCTGCTTTTTTCTTGAACCACTGGCCCACTGACCGCCGGCTACCGCTTCAGCCCGATTTCCTCATCCGTCAGGTAGCAGGCCGGGTCTGGGGCCCAGAGGTCGCCGGTGACGGCTTCGGCCCGGACCCGGAAGTTGCCGGCGCAGACGCTCAGCCACTGGCAGCCGGCGCAGCGTCCGGTGACGTGGCGCTTTTTGTCCTTGAGCTTGGCCAGGAGGGGATGGGAGAGGTCGGTCCAGATTTGGCTGAAGGGGCGCTCCCTGACGTTGCCGAAGGAAAAGTGCCGCCAAAACTGGTCGGCATGGACCTGCCCGTCCCAACTGACGCAGCCGATGCCCCGGCCCGAGTTGTTGCCTTCGTTCATTTTCAGAAGTTCCAGCACTTCCTTGGCCCGCTCCGGATTTTCTTTAAGGAGTTTCAAGTAAATGTAGGGGCCGTCCGCGTGGTTGTCCACGGTGAGGACTTCCACCTCGCGGCTCTGATCGAAAAGCCGCCGGGTGCGGGCGCAGATCAGGTCCACCAGGTCCCGGGTCTCGGCGTGGCTCAGGGCTTCGGACAACAGCTTGCTGCCGCGGCCGGTGTAGACCAGGTGGTAGAAGCAAATGCGGGGAATGTGGTACTCCTCCACCAGGTCGAAAATGGCCGGCACTTCCCGGTAGTTGAGCCGGCTCATGGTGAAGCGCAGGCCCACTTTAAGTCCCGCCTCCTGACAATTCTTCACCCCTTCCATAGCCGCCGCGAAAGAGCCGGGCTGGCCCCGGAATTTGTCGTGAGTGGCCTCGACGCCGTCCAGGCTGATGCCCACGTAGGAGAGGCCCAGCTTCTGGAGGTCCCGGGCCACCTCCCGGGTGATGAGGGTGCCGTTGGTGGAGATCACGGCCCGCATGCCGGATTTCACCGTGCGCTCCACCAGGGTGAAGAGGTCGTCCCGCATAAGCGGCTCGCCGCCGGAGAAGAGCACTACAGGGACGCCGAAATTTTTGAGGTCTTCAAGTAAGGCCAGGCCCTCGGAGTGGGTCAATTCATCCGGAGCCGCGGCCGCGGTGGCTTGGGCGTAGCAATGCAGACACTTCAGATTGCAGCGCTTGGTGACGTTCCACACCACCACCGGCTTTTTGTCCGCGGCGAATTGCAGCAGATGGGAGGGCAGGTCTTGGGAGCGGCGGTGGTAGCGGAGTACGTCGCCGGCTTCCACCGCGCCGCAGTACAGTTTGGAAATGCCGATCATTAGCGGTGTTCGCTGTCCCGGAACAGGGTGGTCTGATAGTACTCCCGGATGATCTGATTGAGATAAGAGTCCAGATTCAGGATGGCGTCCCGGGTTAGCAGGAAGCTTTCCTTGGAGGTGCGCTCCCTCACCAGCTTCAGGGCATGCTCCAGGTCCTTGGCTTGGCCCTGGCAGACGGAGTAGGCCGAGGTTTCCCGAGTGATCGCCTGCCACAGGATTTCATCCACCGCGTCCTCATCAAAGTGCATCTCCAATTCGTTCTCTTCCGAGAACTTTTCCTCAAAGCGGCGCACCTGCTGGTACATATGGCCCATTTCCTCGAACGCGCCTTTGAGGTCGCAGTCCCAGCGCAGGTACTGGTCGATGATGAGGTTCACCCGGGAATCGGTGAGGGGCAGCTGATAAAGGGTGAACAGCTCCTGCTCCCGCCGCCAGATGGATTCCCTGAGAAGGTCGCGCTCCCGCAGGCTGGCCTGCTCAAAGCGTCCGTGAAGGTCCGGATCATCTGGATTTTCCAAAAGGCGCTGCAGTTCCTCGGCGGGATTCTCCACCACTTCCGGGGTGACCACGAATTCGGTGATATTGGTGGATGGCAGCCGTTTTTCGAACTGGATGAGGATCCGCTCAATTACACTGACCAGTCCCCGGGCGCCGGTCTTTTGCTGGGCGGCCTGGTCCGCTATGAGGCGCAGGGCCTTGTCTTCAAATTTGATGTCGATGCCGTAGGCCCGGAAATCCCGTTTTTTGCTGTTGATGATGGGGTTGTTGGGATTGATGAGAATCTCATAAAGATCGTCGGCCGTGAGCTCGTCCAAGACGGTGATGACCGGCAGCCGGCCGACGAATTCCGATTCAAAACCGAATTTGATGAGGTCCTCGGCGGTCACCTGCTTGAGCATCTGTTTGTCTGCTTCCTTGGTGGTGACGGACGCGCCGAAGCCGATTTCCTGCTTGGAGAGGCGCTCCTTGACGATCTTTTCCAGGCCGTTGAACGCGCCGCTGACGATAAAGAGGATATGGCGGGTGTTTACCGTGCGCTTTTCCTTTTTGCCGGTGCGGCGGTAGTGCTCGATGGCCTGTATCTGGGACACCGGGTCATGGGCGACTTTCAGGTCCACCTCGGTCTCTTCCATGGGCTTCAGGAGGGCCCGTTGGACGCCGGTGCGGGACACATCCGGTCCCCAGACGCTGCCGGAGGAGGCGATCTTGTCGACTTCGTCCAGGTAAATGATGCCGTATTGGGCCAATTCGATGTCGTCATCCGCGGCATGGACCAAATCCCGCACAAGATCCTCTACATCGCCGCCCACATAGCCCGTTTCGCTGAACTTGGTGGCGTCGCCTTTGACGATGGGCACGCCCAGCTTCTTGGCGATGAGCTTGACCAAGTAAGTCTTGCCCACCCCGGTGGGGCCGACCAGGATGATGTTGTTCTTAATGGCGCCCACCCCTGATTCGGGCTCCCGGCCCTGCTCCAGAAAATGCCGGATGCGGTTGAAATGGGTGCAGACTTTGGTGGCCAGAATGCTTTTGGCCTCTTCCTGCTTGATGACGTATTCGTTGAGGTAGGCCTCAAGCTCCTCAGGTTTCAAAGAGAAGTTAATCCGGCTGAGTTTGCCGGATTTGGTCTTGTCTTTTTCGGTTTTTTCCGGTTTGGGGATGAAATAAGGTGCAACCACGTTTTAAAAACTCCCTTATAGAGGCGAAAAGTCCGCTCGGTTTATGCTCATTTGCCGGCCGCCGGATTCTGAAAGCAGGTTTTCGGCAAAATTTCGATTCTTATTCGAAGAAAGATTATCTTAATTAAAACTAAAATTAATTATAGTCAGTCCATTACTCTCACGCAAGTGCCGCCAGAAAAGGTCGGAAGGCCGGGAACTGCCGGCGGGCCTTTTTTAATTTTAAAATTTTCAAGAACTTAAGGTAAAATAAATTGGCTTTAGGCAAGAATCCATCTATACGGAACTTATGAAAGAATCTTTTCTGACGGAACTGGCCAGGCCCCAGCCGAATCCCGGCGGCGGTGCGGCTGCCGCGTACGGGGCCGGAGTGGCGCTGGCGCTGCTGACCAAAGTGGTCAAGCTGGAACTGGGGCGCTCCCGGCACAGCGATTCGGACAAGAGTTTTTGGGAAGAGCGCCTGAGCCAGGTGCGCCGACTGGAAGAGGACTTGAAGCAGTTGCGGGACGCGGATGTCCGGGCCTATATGAATCTGGCCCGGGCTCGGCGGAAGGAAGGTTGGAGCCTGGCTGAGGCCCTGGAGGAGGCCATTGACTGTCCCCGGCGAATCATGGCGGCCGCTCTCCAGGGACTCAGGGAAGTAGTTGCGGCCGGAGAGAAATGCCGCAGCCACCTGATTGCCGATCTGCACGTGGCCGGCGAATTTCTGGGCGCGGCGCTGCGAGGGGCGCACTACATCGCCGCGGCCAACCTGCCGTTGCTGGCCCTGGGGGAGCTCAGGCGGGAGCATGCGGCCCGGCTCAAGGAGCTTCTGGAGCAGGCCGACCTGACGCTCCGGGAGGTGCGGAAGCTGTTGTCTGACAGAGGTTCCGCTCCGGGCGGCCGATGATTTTAGCCGCAGACAATCTTACCGCCGCCAATCCCATAGTGGCCGAGGCCATGGCGCGGCTCGATCCCAAGCCCCTGCAGGACTTGGCCAGGCGCTGCGAAGCCGCGGGCGCGCATCTTTTGGACCTCAATCCCGGCTATCTGCCAAAAAGACGTCAGGACCGTATGGCCTTCATGGTGGACGCGGTCCAGGCCGCGAGTTCCCTGCCTCTTATCCTGGACAGCCCCGATGCCGTCGTGCTGGCCCGGGGGTTGGCGGCCTGCCGGACTAAACCCATCCTCAGCGCCCTCACCCTGGAAGAGCATAAGCTTGCGGAAATTTTGCCCTTAGCCGCGGCCCATGACACCGACCTGGTGATATTGTTGCTGGATGAGCGGTCTTTTCCGCCGCCCACCGCGGAGGGGAAAATAGCCCTGGCGGTGGAGATAAGGGAGCGCGCTTTGGCCGAAGGCCTTAAGGATGAACAGTTGATTTTCGACCCGGTGGTCCCGAATTTGAGTTGGCCCGACGCCTGGCGGCAGACCGGCGAAGTCGTCAAGACGGTGCGCTGGCTGGCCGGGGGCCAGGTTTTCGGCGAGCCGGCCAGGACTATGGCAGGCATCTCCAATCTTCGCAGCGGCTTGCGGCGGCAGTACCCTATAGAGTTTGACGTGCTGTTAATGGCCATGCTGGCCGGCGCGGGACTGGAGGTCGCCTTGGCTGACGCGCTCAGGCCGGAGATAACGGAAGCCGTGCGATTTATCCGGCAGATGCATTGAATTTTGCCACCAGATGCATATATTATAAGATAAAAAGTAGTGGAAATTACTAAGTTAATTTTTTGGCTATGACCTTGGCTCCGAATTTATGGTGATGAGAGTTCAGCCTTAATGAGGGGCAACAGGATTGATATACGGCCCCCCTCACCCCGACCCTCTCCCCCCGCGGGGGGAGAGGGTGGATGCGGACTTGAACGCTATGGCTTCGGAACTTTCCCCACATTGTGGTAGGAAAGGGAGTGTATCACAGAAGTGCGGTGGGCGGTGGCCATTGGATTTTGTTCCCTCTCCCCCAGTTTGGGGGAGAGGGCAGGGTGAGGGGGAGCTAAGACTCCCGCAAAGAGGTTAAGGGCATAAACGGTTAGTTTATTCGGCGTTCTTGAATGGACGTATTGACTAACCAGCGAGGTAACGCTTATACATAAGCCTTTAGGAAATTTGAATGGACTAAAACACGACCAGCAGAGGCGGCTGGAGCGGCTCTATCGCCGCCGGGTGCCGCCCAAGGACCTGGTCACGCCGGAACTGGCCCGCCAGATGGCGGAAATCTCCCAGGCCATCCGCCGCCAACTCGGCGTCCTGGTGGACCGTTCCGGCCAGGTAAGTTATGTCATCGTGGGGGATGCCAAAGGCCTCCTGATCCCCGCCCTCCCCCGGGAGCGGGGCGCCCGGGGCCGCCTCAAGGGCCTGCGCCTGATTCATACCCACCTGGATGACAGTCCCCTGAACCATGATGATTTTATGGACTTGGCGCTCTTGCGCCTGGACGCGGTCGCGGCGCTGGCGGTGACGCCGGAAGGGCTGCCCGGCGCCATCGAAGTGGCGCACCTATTGCCCCATGAAGAGGACGGCCGCAACTGGGCCGTGTTGAAGGAAGACCATGTCACCCGCCTGAAGCTGGATTTCGCCGCCATGGTGGAGTCCCTGGAGGCGGAGTTGGCCCGGGCCGGGGCCGAAGAGGCCCAAAACGGCAAAGACCGGGCCATTCTCATCGGGGTGACGGGCAAAAGCCGCCTGGCCGCAGAGGAGTCCTTGGAGGAACTGGCCGAACTGGCCAGGTCCGCGGGGCTTACTGTGGCCGCAACCATTCTTCAGAAGCGGCCCAACTTTGATCCCCGGTTCCTCATGGGCAAGGGCAAACTGTCGGAATTAATGATTCAAGCCCTGCAGTTGGGTTCGGATTTGCTGGTGTTCGACGCCGAACTCACGCCGTCCCAGGTGCGGTCCATCACCGATTTCACCGAACTCAGGGTCATCGACCGCACCCAGTTGATTCTGGACCTCTTTGCGCAGCGGGCCCGGAGCCGGGAGGGCAAGCTTCAGGTGGAGATGGCCCAGGTGAAATATCTCCTGCCCCGCCTTCGGGGCCGGGACGACGCGCTCTCCCGCCTGACCGGCGGCATCGGCGGCCGGGGGCCGGGCGAAACGCGGCTGGAGATCGACCGCCGACGCATGCAGACGCGTCTTTACCGGCTGCAGCGGGACCTGGAAAAGGTGCGGGCCGAGCGCCGGGTGCGCCGCGAAGGGCGCCAGCGCCACCAGCTTCCCATTCTGTCTATCATCGGCTACACCAACGCGGGCAAATCCACTTTGTTCAATGCCCTGACGCACGCCAGCGTCCTGGCGGAAGACCGGCTGTTCGCCACCCTGGACCCCACCACGCGACGCCTCCGGTTTCCCCAGGAGCGGGAGGTCATCATCACGGACACCGTGGGCTTTATTCAGGACCTGCCCAAGAATCTCCTGGAGGCCTTCAAGGCCACCCTGGAGGAGCTGGAGGAGGCGGACCTGCTCATTCACGTGATTGATTTGAGCAACCCCCGCTTCATGGAGCACATGGCCGCGGTGGACGAGATTCTGGCCTCCCTGGACCTGATGGACAAGCCCGTGCTCAAGGTGTTCAACAAGATGGACCTGGCCCCCGCCAACCTGGCGGCCCTGCAGGCCCGCATTCATAACGGGGTGGCTATTTCGGCCATTGATGAGGCCACCCTGCCGCCCCTGATCGCCCGGCTGGAGGAGCGGGTGGAGGAGATACTGGCAGGACCGGCCCCGGAGCCGCCGCAGGAGAGGATCCTGCCCGCCGGGGTGCGGGAGTAAAAAGGTTAACCACAAAGACACAAAGATAGACAAAGCAAGAAAAGGAGGGTTGCGGAAGCAGCCCTCCTTTCTTATTTCTGGGAAAACTTTGCGCCTTTGCGCCTTTGTGGTTTTATACCTTATGCCGCGTCCCAAAGGCAGGGGCCATAAGTCCAGGAGGATCTGTGCACACTCAGGAGGCCCCAGCCGCAGCCCTGGGGGGCGAGACCGGGTTGAAGGCGGCGCGGCGTGCCCTCAAGAGGCGAGGGCAAAGGCCAGGCGGTGGCAGGGATGGGGAGGTTTTTGGTTTTTGGTTTCTGGTTTTTGGTGGTAAATGTTGTAGTAAAAAGCAGTTTGCTAAAAAGGTCGCCTTCTGACCACTGACCACTGATCACTGACCACTTCTCTATTCCCGGCCACTGACCACTATCCACTGGCCACTCACTCCTGGCACCTGGCACCTGGCACCTGACACCTGCATGGTGAACATGGCCGTGGAGAAAAATCACGCGCCGGAACCGGGCCAGGTGCGGCGCCAGGCGGTGGGCGTCCGCGGTCCACTGCCGCCAAGGCTGGAAGATGGGGTTTAAGGGCGCGTGGGACAGGATAATGAGGGGTGCGGCGGGGTCCAGACGCCGGAGCTCCTGGGCCAGCCAGCGCAGTTGGCCCTCGCCTAAAGTGAAGGCACGGCCGTCAGGGGGCCGGCCCAGGGCGGTGTTGAGGCCGATGATATGAACGCCCTGAGAATTGCGGGCGAAGCGGTCCTCACCGAATAAGAGCTTCCAGGCCGTGGATTCAGCGGGGCCGTCGCCTTCGCCCCGCACCGGGAGAAGAGGGAACGGGAGTTCGGAGAGGATTTCCCGGCCTAAGGCCAGGGCCTGGGGGTTGCCGTTATGGGCCAGGTCCCCGGCGAAGAGCACCAGGTCCGGGGCGGCCTTGAGGACCTTGATCTCAGCCACCGCCCGGGCCAAAGCCAGGGCTTCGGCTCGGGCCGGGTCGCCGTTTTTCAAATGCGCATCGGCCAGGAGGGCCAGTCGCAGGGGCGGGCTGCCGGCTTCGGTGGGGCGGGGGCAGGGGAGGCGGGTTATGCCCCAGGCTGAAGTCAGGGCCAGGCAAACATCTCTAAGGAAATCTCGGCGGTTCATTGATTACCGGAAATGATGACCCACACCTATCGGCACAGGTGAGGACACCTGTGCCACCAGGGGCTTGTTATTATAGGTGAAGATTCTTTGTAATAAGATAGTGACCGCCCTCCGCGAGGGTTTTTTCCGGCGGGCGGTGCCCGCCGTGCATGCACAGGCTGGAAAGCCTGTGCCACCGTGGGGTGTGGGGGGAGGGCAGGGGGGTTCCACGGGCTGGAAGCCCGTGCTACCTGATCAATGGCCCTTCCCCACAAGCTTATTCGCCTTCCCTATAGTACTCCCTTAGTCGAAGGCGTCCCCTGGGCCCGGGGTTCGGGTTGGGTGGCCGCGTCCAGGGCCCGGCCCGCGGCCTTGAAGACGGCTTCGATGATGTGGTGCGTGTTTTCTCCGTAGGGCACCTCGATGTGCAGGGTCATGCCGCCGTGGAGGCTCACGGCCCGCCAGAACTCCTTGACGAGCTGGGGGTCCAGTCCCGCGCCGCCTGGCGCAAAAGTCACGTCAAAGTGGAGGTAGGGGCGGTTGCTCAAATCCACGGTGACCTCAGCCAGGGCTTCGTCCATGGGCACCCGGGCGTGGCCGAAGCGCCGGAAGCCGGGACGGGCCAGCAGGGCCTCCTTGAAGGCGTGGCCCAGGCAGATGCCGATATCCTCCACGGTGTGGTGTTCGTCCACTTCCAGGTCGCCCATGGCCTTGACCTTGAGGTCGAAGTAGCCGTGGGCCGCAAAGAGATGCAGCATATGGTCCAGGAAAGGGATGCCGGTGTCGATTTCCACGGCGCCGGCGCCATCCAGTTCCAGTTCCAGGTCAATGTCCGTTTCCCTGGTTTTGCGGGTGATGCGGCTTTTGGGCGTCATCGGCGCTCCCCCTTTGACTCGGTAAGGTCCTGCCCGAAATATTTTAAGACGGCACCAGATTGCTCCCCCTCACTCCAACCTGCTCCCAAAGGCAGAGGGGCCACATATTGCACGGGTAGGCAGCCATGATTATATAACATCTTAATAACACTTACCAATGCAGTTTTTCATTTATGGTTCCGGTTTTTAGCCCAAAAAAGGGCAAAGGAGGTGCAGGAAAAAGAATCGGGGAATTTTCCATAACGACGCGTCCTGGTTTTGTGGTAGAATGCACTTGCAAAGAAACGCTTTCCTGAAGGCGGTGCCGCCAGGGCATCAAGGCACTAGCAAAAAATTTCGGCGGGATTACTCGAGTGGCGAAAACGACCAATTCTCACCTTAACCAGGGAGCACGCCTTGTGGCATTTGCCGCAATGGCGGGATTTTTTCTGGCTTTAACCCTTCTTTTTGCCGCGGGGGCGCGGGCGGCCCAACCCAAGGCGGAGATTTCGGAAACCACCCACGATTTCGGGGAAGCCCTCCAGGACAAGGAATTTTCTCACACCTTTATCATCAAGAACACCGGCACGGCGCCCCTGAAAATTCTGGAGGTGGACCCTGACTGCGCCTGCACCGTGCCTTCCTATGACAAGGAGATTGCGCCGGGCAAGGAAGGCAAAATCACCTTAATGCTCAAACCCTTTTCGGTGGTCAAGAAATTCACCAAAAAGACCAAGATCAGGTTCAACGACCCGGACAAGCCCCAGGCGGTGCTGATATTGACCGGGTACGCCAAGCCGATTATTGAAATAACTCCCAGCCATATCGTCCGGTTCAGGGGTGGGTTGAATGAAGAGCACCAGGCCGAGGTGCGGTTTATTTCACATATGACCGAACCCTGGGAAATAAAGGCGTACGAGACCAACATCCCGGAGAAAATTGAAGTCAGCATTAAGCCTGAGCAGGCCGGCAAGGTTTACGTGGTCCGGGTGAAAAACAAGCAAAAAGAGGCGGGCCATTATGCCGGCAAGATTTACCTGACCACCACGTCTCAAAAACGGCCCCGGTTGCTGCTAAGGGTGTTCGCCGATCTCTTCATCGCGTCGGCGGTCAACCCGTGAAGCAGAAGTTCATTTAACACGCGGTGCGCCATTTGCCGGGAGAGCTGCCGGAGCAGGAGCTCGGTTTCCCTGGGAGCGGGAGGTCCCGGGTTCACCGGAGACTCCAGAGACAGGCGGTCGGTAAAGGCAAAAAGGACGCGGCCGTCGCAGGTAATGACGCCTGAAGTAACGATGCTGGCGGAGATGCGGCCCGTTAAAAAGCGCCAGCGGCCGCTGCTGACTTTCAGGTGATGGATGGTGGCGGTGAGCCGGCACCCGGGTTTTTTATCCCCCAGTTTAAGGCCGTTGGCCTCCCAAGCCTGGAGCAGCTCGGTTTGGAAAACGGCCAAAAAGTCTGCGGCACTCACTCCTTGAGCCTGCTCCACGGTGAACGGGCCTAGAACGTAGTTCACTTCTCCCGGGGCGAAATCGGGAGCAACAAAATACTCTTTGACATAACTACCCGGTCTCAAAGCCACCCCGGCCGGCGGAGGCGGCAGTTGCCAGGAAGCGCAGCCCCCGGCCAGGGAAAAAACCAACCAGAACCACACAATCGCGTAACCTCTTAACCACATGACCTTCTCATTACCATAACCTCAACCCGGATACCAAAAATAATTTGGATCTTAAAGAAAGGAGCTCTTATGGGACCTGAGAAAAAACTCACCCTTTCGGTCATCAAAGCGGATGTCGGCGGTTGGGTCGGCCACTGCGCCACTCACCCGGAAATGCTGGCCCGGGCGCAGGAGCATCTCCATAAAGCCGTGGAGCGCGGCTTTCTCATCGATGCCCAGGCATTAAACGTGGGGGATGATATCGAGTTGATCATGACCCATAACCGGGGTGAGGACAATTCGGAGATCCATCAGTTTGCCTGGGACACCTTCCTTGATCTCACGGAATTGGCCAAGCGGCTCAAGCTTTACGGCGCGGGCCAGGACATGCTGGCCGACGCGTTCTCGGGCAACGTCAAGGGCATGGGCCCCGGCGTGGCGGAAATGAGCTTCGTGGAGCGCAAAAGCGAGCCTATTGTCATTTTCATGGCGGACAAGACCTCGCCCGGGGCTTGGAACCTGCCTCTCTTCAAAATTTTCGGCGATCCCTTCAACACCGCGGGCCTGGTCATCGACCCCTCCATGCACCGGGGCTTCCGCTTCCGGGTCCTGGACGTGTTTGAAGAAAAAGAGTGGTTCCTCTCCTGCCCGGAGGATATGTACGACCTGCTGGTGCTTATCGGGGCTTCAGGGCGCTACGTGATTGAGAATATCTATCGCAAAAAGGACAACGAAGTGGCCGCGGTGGCCTCTTCCCAGAAGCTGGGCCTGATTGCCGGGCGCTATGTGGGCAAGGACGACCCGGTGCTGGCGGTCCGGTGCCAGTCCGGCTTTCCTGCGGTGGGTGAGGTGCTGGAGCCTTTTGCTTTCCCCCACTTGGTGGAGGGCTGGATGCGCGGGTCCCATCACGGCCCGCTGATGCCGGTATCTTTTGCCGATGCCCGGCCTATCCGCTTCGACGGCCCGCCCCGGGTCATCGCTGCGGGCTTTCAGCTCTGCGAGGGCAAGCTCATCGGGCCGGTGGACCTCTTCTCGGACGTGGCCTTCGACGAAGCCCGGAAGGAAGCCAACCGCATGGCCACCTACATGCGCCGCCACGGCCCCTTTGAGCCGCACCGCCTGGGCCTGCATGAAATGGAGTACACCACCCTGCCCCAGGTCATGGCGTTCATCTTCGAGAAGTCGGCCATCCCGCGGCGCAGCGATTTGGAGGACGAACTCCAGAAGCTCTTTCCGCACCTCAGAGAGCTCCGGGTGGTGGACCCCGGCATTAAGGACCTGGGCGCCATCCAGAAGACCGTGGCCCGGGAAGGGGCCCACTACGTGGAAGAGATTGCCTGGCCCGGCGCGAAAATCGGCCTGTCCGGCGGCAAGACCCTCTATTTTCTGGTAACCTATCTGGAACCGGAGCGGCTGAGCGGCATTCATATTTATCCTTTGACCCTGACGCCCATCCTGACCATGCCGGGTCTTACGGCCAACGCCATGGTGGGCATGATGAGCACCAAATACCCGGATGCCACGGCTTACAATCTGCCCACCATCCCGGTGACTTCCCGGGAGGAATACGAGAAGCGGATGGCCGCCAACCCGGAGATGCTCAAGATTTACAAGGACATCTGGGATGTGGACATTATGGTTTTGGGCATCGGCTACCTCACGGGTCCGCTGCCCGGATTCAGGGCCCTGGCCCAGCAGGAAATGGGTTTGACGGCCGAGGACTTGGCGGCCAAAGGGGTGGTGGGCGAAATCAACCACACGCCCATCAATGCCGAGGGCGAGCCCATGCTGGACACCGAGGACAAGGACCTCGCGGCGCTGACCCGGCGGGTCATCGGGGTAGGAGCCTTGGAATTGCGGGAACGGGCCGCGCAGGAAGGCAAGTACGTCGTGGCCGTGGCCGGCGGCTTGGAGAAGATCGAGGCCATCAGGGCGGCGCTCAAGGGGCGCTATTTCAACGTGCTCATCACTGACGCCTATGTGGCGGAAGCCCTGGTGCGTAAAACTGGCTAAGCGGGAGAATCCCCCATGAAGGGGCGCTTCAAGGTTGTTAACCGGTTCATCTGTAACATTTATGTTCATTCAGCCGGCGGCAGGGTCCAGATTTCCTCTCTTTAAAAACGCATGGACACCCTGAAACGCATCCTGCTCTGGGCCGTGAGTCTTTTGGTATTCATGGTGCTCGGCGCCGTCGGCTTTGTGTGGCTGGAGGGCTTCAGTTTCTTTGACGCCCTCTACCTCACGGTGCTCTCGCTGACCACGGTGGGGTTCGGCGACATAGTGCCCGTCACCCGCCTTGGCCGCGCTTATACCATGGTCCTGGTGCTCTCCGGCATCGGATTAATGTTTTATATCGTCACCGCCTTGGCCCGGGTGGTGGTGGAAGGGGAGATCAAATCAGCTCTGGGGAAGCGCAAGTTGCTCAAACACATCAAAAAACTGCATGGCCACTACATCATTTGCGGCTTCGGCCGCATCGGGGAGATCATCGCCCGCCAGCTCAAGGAGCGCAAGATTCCCCTGGTCATTATCGAAAACAATCCGGAACTGCTCTCCTTGCTGGAGGAATCCAGCTATTATTTTATCAACGGCGATGCCACCAAGGAGGAAGTGCTCCTGGAGGCGGGCATCGACAAGGCCAAGGGACTGGTGGCGGTGGTCTCTTCGGATGCCAGCAACGTCTTCATCACCCTCACGGCGCGAAGCCTCAACCCCAATCTTTTCATCGTGGCCCGGGGGGTGGAGCCGGGGTCCGAACAGAAGCTCCTCCGGGCCGGGGCGGACCGGGTGGAGTCCCCCTACGAGCTGGGGGGCCGCAAAATGGCCCAAACCATTCTGCGGCCCAACGTCACCACCTTCATCGAACTGGCCATGAAGGAGGACGTGGATTTGTGGATGGAGGAAATCGTCGTGAACCCCGCGTCGTCGCTGGTGGGGCTGGCCCTCAAGGACTCGGGCATCCGGCAGCAACTGAACACCATTGTGGTGTCCATCAAGCGGGCCAGCGGCGAAATGCTCTTCAATCCCAGCCCCGGGACGCAGATTTTTGCCGGGGACACGTTGATTGCCTTAGGGATGCGTCAGAGCCTGGAAGCGCTGGAGAAAATCGCAGGAGTTTAAAGACGGTTTTCGGTTTTCGGTTGGAGGAGGGTAAGCTTTAAGCTGTAAGCTTTAGGCTTTAAGCCTTAAGCTTTAAGCTCTAAACTAAGCCAAAATCTTGTTCGTGAAAGGCCATAAAAAAAACAAAAAAACCAAAAACTTAAAACTAAAAACCAGTAACGTGAAGATGCGCACCGCGCCCCATATAACTATAGTTTTGTAGCTCAAGGATTAAAGCTCAGAACTGCTTTTTTGCCAAAAACCAAAAACGAAAAAACCAAAAACCGCTTTTTGGAGGAAGGTATGACCCGGAAAATCATGGGCCGCGGGGTGAGCGTCACCTTTTACGGCCATGCCGCATTTAAACTGGCGGGCGGCGGCAAAACAGTGCTCATCGACCCCTGGCTGACCAATCCCTTGCTGGCAACGCCCGTAAGCCGGGTGGGCCAAGTGGACTACATCCTGGTCACCCACGGCCATGCCGACCATGTGGGCGACACCGTGGAGGCCGCCAAACAGACCGGAGCCCATGTGGTGGTGATTCATGAGCTTTCCGTGCTGCTGGCCAAGCAAGGTGTTGCCAAGGTGGTGGGGATGAACAAAGGCGGCACTTTCAAGACCGACGGCCTGGAAATCACCATGACCCAGGCGGTGCACTCCTCCACTATTGAGGACGAAGGGCGCATGGTGCCCGCGGGGGACCCGGGCGGCTTTGTAATAAAGTTCCCCAACGGCTTCACGGCCTACCATGCCGGAGACACCGCGGTGTTCCGGGACATGGAGCTTATCCGGGAGCTTTACCGGCCGGAACTGGCCATGCTGCCCATCGGCAGCCATTACGTCATGAGCCCGGCCGAGGCCGCGCTGGCCTGCCGGCTGCTTAAACCCAAGTGGGTCATTCCCATGCATTACGGCACCTTCCCGGTGCTCACCGGCACCCCGGAAGAACTGAAGGAGCATTTGAAAGGCGAGCCGGATATCGAGGTCATCGCCCTGAAACCGGGGGAGACGGTGGAGTGAGGAGGACAGTGGTCAGTGGTCAGCGGCCAGCGGCCAGGGAAAGAGTTTAATTTTGCAAAATAGCTGAAAGCGCCAACCGAAACGGAAAACTGAAAACTCACTCATGCGGCGGCGAAAAGTCTGGCAGGTTTACCCGGAGCGCCCGGAACTGGTGCAGGAGGTGGCGGCGCGCCACGGCCTGCCGCGGTTAGTGGCCCGCCTGCTCTTAAACCGCGGCTTGGCCGAAGCGGAAGATATCCTGGCCTTTTTGGCTCCCGAACTCTCCCGTCTGTCCTCCCCCTTTGATCTGCCGGATTTGCAGAAGGCCTCCGCCCGCCTGGCCCGGGCGGTGAAAAACCGGGAGCCCCTCATTATCTATGGCGATTATGACGCGGACGGCCTTACCGCTACCTGCCTGCTTTACCAGTTCTTTCAAGAACTGGGAGTTCCCTGCACCGCGTATGTCCCGGACCGGTTGACGGAGGGCTATGGCCTGAATGTGGCGGCTCTGGAGGCCTTGGCGCCCCATGGCCGGCTGTTGGTGACGGTGGACTGCGGCGTGAGCGACGCGGCGGAAGTGGCGCGGGCCGGGGACCTGGGTCTGGAAGTCATCGTCACCGACCATCACGAGCTGCCCACGGAGCTGCCGGCGGCCCTGGCGGTGGTCAACCCTAAGCGGAACCTGGAAGACAGCCCCTTTGCCGAGCTGGCCGGCGTGGGGGTGGCCCTGCTTTTGGCCTTGGGGGTGAGGGCCGAATTGCGGGAGGCCGGCTGGTTTGCCTCGCACCCGGAGCCCAACCTGCGGTCCTATTTGGATCTGGTGGCCCTGGGGACCGCCGCGGACGTGGTGCCCGTCGTAGGGGAAAACCGCATTCTGGTGCGCCAGGGTTTGCATGTCATGGAGGAGACCCGGCGGCCGGGCCTTATGGCTTTGAAAGAAGTAGTGGGGCTGGAAAACAGGCACGTCTCTTTCCGTGATCTGGTCTTCCGGCTGGCGCCGCGTTTGAACGCAGCCGGCCGGCTGGGTCAGGCCCGGGGCGCGCTGGCTCTGCTGTTGGCCGCAGACATGGCTCAGGCCAGGACCCAGGCCCGCTACCTGCATCAGCTTAACCGCCAGCGCCAGGGTCTGGAAGAAGATGTGCTGCGTCAGGCCGCGGCCCTGATCAGCAAGCAGGGCCTTGGCAACCGGCCGGTGCTGGTCCTGGCCCAGGAAGGCTGGCATCCCGGGGTGCTGGGCATTGTCGCGGCCCGCCTGGCCGAAGACTATCATAAGCCCGTGGCCCTGGTGAGCCTCAAGGACGGCCAGGGCCGGGGTTCAGCCCGCTCCATCGAAGGCTTTCACCTGTTCGAGGGGCTGCAAGCCTGCAAGCAGTGGCTGCTTAAGTTCGGCGGGCACGCGGCCGCGGCAGGTTTTTCCATGCGGGCGGACAACCTGAAAGCCTTGCAGGAAAATCTGGAGGAGGCTTTTTACCGCCAGATGGGGCGGGAACCGGTTCGTCCGGTGCTCAAAGTGGACGCGGCGGTGAATTTTCCCGAGCTTAACGACGCCTTTTTTAAACACCTTGAGCGTTTGAGGCCATTCGGGCCGGGGAACCCCGAGCCGGTGTTCACCTCCAAGGGCATTGCCTGCCTGTCGTCCCGGGTGGTCGGCGACCGGCACCTGAAGGTGCAACTGGTGCAGCAGGACTGCATTCGGGAGGCCATTTATTTCAACGGCGCGTCTCTTCATCCCCTTTGCGGTCCATTGGAGGCGGCTTTCAGCACCAGGATCACTTATTACAACGGCCGCCTGATCCCCGAAATCAAGCTGCTGGACTGGCTGCCGGAAAAGTGACCGGTGGCCAGAAATCAGTGAACAGCGGCCATTGACCAAGGGACAAGGGAAAACGGAAAACGGAGAACCCAAAAGCCTCTGCAAGGCTCAATCCGCCTTTCGCCAAATCTTTGCGCAGCCATTCATTAGCCCTTGCCGCGTGCCCGGTTCTGTGATAAGGGAAGATGATAATTCACACTCCTGAGGAGGAGTAATGGTCAACAGAGTGATTCTGGTGGGCCATCTGGGGGCTGACCCGGAGTTGCGCTACACCGCCAGCGGCGCGGCCGTGGCCAAGTTCAGGATCGCCACAAATGAGGTATTTACTGACCGGAGCGGGACACGGCAAGAGCGCACGGAGTGGCACCGCATCGTAGCCTGGGGCAAACTGGCGGAAATTTGCGGTCAGTATCTCTCCAAGGGGAAGTTGGTCTTTATTGAAGGCCGGATCCGCTCCGACACCTGGGAACAGGAGGGAGTCAAGCGGTATTCTTATGACATTGTGGCAGACACCATGAAGATGCTGTCAGGGGGCCGCGGCCCGGACCGTGAGGCGGAGCCGCCGTTCCCGCCTCCAGAGGGGGAGGTGCCGGAAGATGATATTCCCTTTTAGCTGACGAGGGAACCGGGCAAAATCGGCAAGAACTGCAGTTTCCCGGAATTGCCCCCAAAATTGACCAGCACGGCGGAACCAGGCGCGGAAGGCTGCTGAGCAATGCCCTGCGCCGCTGCCGTAACCCAGACCCCGATTACCAGGATGTCCCGACGCCGACTGCGGGAAAAACTAGCCGCTTTTTTGGAAGAAAGAAATTTCGCGGCTGTGGTTGACTTGGCCAGCCAGGAACAGGCAGTGGCTGACGTGTTGCTGCAATTTCTTTATGACCCGCACGACATTTTGCAGTGGCGGGCCCTGGAAGGCCTGGGACGCGTGGCCGAAGCCCATCCGGACCAGGTACGGAAGGTGATCACCCGGCTCTTGTGGCTCCTGAATGAAGATTCAGGGAGTTTTGGCTGGGGGGCCGCAGCCGCGCTGGGAGAAATCGGCCGTCAGCAACTCTCCCTGGTGCGGGACGTTATCCCCATGTTTTGCGGCTTTTTACGGGAGGATTTTTCCCGCGAGCCCATGCTGTGGGGGATAGGGCGGCTGGCGGAAACCCACCCGGAGGTCTTGGCAGAGGTGGTGCCGGATATCATGGCCTGCCTGACCGATGCCAACCCCCAGGTAAAGGCCCTGAGCGCCTGGTCATTGGGCAGAATCGGGGCCAGAGAGGCTCGGGAGGAGCTTCAGGGTTTGGCGGCGGATAACGAGGCTGTCCTCCTTTACGACCAGGGTGACTGGCGCCGGACTACGGTGGGGGAATTAGCCCGGGAGGCCCTGGCCCGGCTGGACTGACCGGAAAGCATTTTTTTTGCATGGCCTGCTTTGCCGAACTCGTACCGAATATTCAACGAGAGAGAGGATAACGCTTATGCTGTTTTGGCTGTTGGTCGGTTTTCTCATCGGAGTTTTCGTAGGCTATAAATATCCACGTCAGGTGGATCAGGTGCTGGATAAGACCAAACAAACTTACGCGGACGTAAAAAGCAAAATCAGCAAGAAGGAGACCCCCTCGTCATAAGCAATAGTGCAGAAAGGAGAGGCCCCCCAGCCTTGGATATGAAAACCTGTGCGGGACTTCTCCCTAGCGCTGCAATCTGAGGGCGATAACCGCACCCTGGCGGCCGGTCAGGCCGTCGCGGCGGTAGGAATAAAACTCGGGATTGCATTTGGTGCAGACTCCCGCCAGGTTAATATGGTCCGGCCGGAGGCCGGCGGCGCACAATTGGTCGCGGCTCAACTGCCAGAGGTCGAAATAGTCGGGGCGCACCTGATACTGCCAGAACTGCCGGGGAAATTCCTGCCGGAAATGGCGGAATTCGGCGCAGCACGGCCCGAGCCCCGGCCCTATGCCCGCGATGAGCCGGTGCGGCTGAGTTTTGAAGTTTTTTCTCAGCCGCACCACGGTTTTTTCCAGGATGCCGGCCACCTGGCCGCGCCAGCCGCAGTGGATATTGGCCACTACCCCATGTTCCGGGTCGTAGAGCATCACGGCCTGGCAATCGGCCTGCTTGATGAGAAGGCCCAGACCGGGGGTCTGGGTGATAAGGATGTCCACTTCCGGGATTTCATAGGCCGGCGCCGGGTTGCCTGCGTGAAGCACCGACTCCTTAAGTCCGTGCACCTGGTCGGCGCCTGCCAGAGCGGACAGCCCTAACGCCTGGATTATGCGGCGGCGGTTTTCCTGGACCAGCTCCGGTTCATCGCCCACGGCAAAGCTCAGGTTGAGGCTGGCAAACGGCCCTGCACTGACCCCGCCCCGGCGCGTGAAAATTCCATGCACCACCTCCGGGAATCGGGCCAGGTTGGGAAAGCGGTAAAACTTCAGTCCCTGTCGGGCGGTTTCCATGGTCATCCGGGCAGTCGCTCCATCTTTGGCATTTTATCCAACTTGTCTGCCAGCCTAAATTTTAACTGATTTTTTCCGCGGAATTTTGCTTTTTGCCGGGGGAAAGAATAAAATCCGATCATGGCGGCGAAAACCCTGCTGATTGTCCAGCATATGCCTTGGGAGGGACCGGGGGAGCACCTTCTGGCGGCGCTCAAGGAGCTGGGCCTGTCATATCAGGTGGCGGAGGCCTGGCATGAACCTCTGCCGTCCTTGGACCGCTTTGCCGGCTTGATCGTTCTGGGGGGTTCTCCCAACGTGGATGAAGACGAGGGGTTTCCTTATCTGCGTCCCTTGAAGGCCATGATCCGGGAAACCATTGACCGCGGGCGGGCCTATCTGGGATTCTGCCTGGGGCATCAACTGCTGGCCCACGTCTTGGGAGCCGCGGTCGGCCCCCTGGCCAAAAAATCCGTAGGGTTCATCACCGGCCGGCTCACTCCTCGAGGTCTTGAACACCCCGCTTTTCAGGGCTTGGACACGGAGTTGGAACTGTTCAAGTGGCACGGCCAGGGGGTTCTTATGCCGGTGCCGCACGGCCTTGCCATTCTGGCCACCTCCCCGGCGGCCAAGGTTGAGGCTCTGGGAATTATCGGCAATCCCCGGGTCGTGGGACTGCAATTCGACAATCACGCCGGGCCCGAGGATGTCAAACGCTGGCTGGAAAATGATGCCGACTGGGCCTTGAGCGGCTCCGGCGCGGATCCCGAAGCGATTATGCGCCGGGCCTCCGTCGCCGCGCCGGAAATTGGTAGGAATTTCCGCAGGTTCATGCTTAACTTCTGCCGGATCGCCGATTTGCTTTAAGCCGCGGGACCGGAAATTTCGCCCTGCCTTCAAGCCGGTGACTCCTTGTTGGCCTTGCATCCGGCTCCATACCCTCACATCGGCAATTTTTTCCTCTTCCCAAGCCGGTCGGCCCGGATAGGGATTTTTCCGGCAAGGCCCGCGTCCGCTCCAAGCCAGGGTTTTACCTGTTAAGAGCCGACTTCGCCGGGCTGGCACTGAAATTGAAATTTTGCCGAACTAAATTGCCGACAAGTGGGGAAATATGAAACGGAACAAGAAAACCATAGTTCTGGCCCATGAAGAGTTGACGCCGCTTACCGAATATATTCTGGCCAATATGGGCAAAGAGGGCAACCTTATACGGAAGCGATTGAAATCCTTTTACCGGGAGCGGGCCTCTCTCAAAGAAGAGTCTTTCGAGCCGCCCCTGGAAGGGCGCTCCTGCGAGGCTCCGGGTTAAGTAAGCGGCTTTGGTGAAAATCTGCCTAGTTGGGAAGAAGGCCGAAGGCTCATGAACTTCTGCCTTTAGTCCCGACCTCGCCCTTGAAAGTCTAGGCATAAAATTCAAGGTCTAGACTTTGCCCGGCCAAAATTGCCTGCGTTAAAGATGTAAGAGCCAGCCCCAGATATGCTCAAACCCGCCGCCGATTCCATAATGTTTAGTTAAATTGGCGGTTATTAAGTTTGACATCGCAATTAGTGATTATATATTGAACATAAGGGAGCATCCGGCCGCGCCCCGCAATCAAGCCGACTGGAACCCGCAACTACTGCAAATTTGGGGAAGATATGCATTATCTGGCCTTGGTGCTTGTGCTTGGTTGGTTGGCCGCCGGATGCGGCGAGACGGTCCTCACTCAGTGGCCCAGAGAGCAGATATTCAGCAAATATTTTCGGCTCCAGGAAATTCATTTGGGGCAGAGCCAGGCCGAAGTGGAGAGCATCATGGGGCCGCCGGCAGTCCAGGAAACCGCGGATTACCGGGGGGGCCAGTACACTTTTTATTTTTATCGCACCCACAATATGGATTATGAGGGCAGCGGCACCGTGCGGGGCGGCTATACCCCTCTGGTTTTTCAGGGAGGCAGGTTAGTGGGTAAAGGCAAGCGCGATTATTACCGGGCCGCGGACCGCCTCGAGGAGGATGAGGCGCGGGAAGCGCCCTGGCAGAAACGCTCCTGGTAGGCGGACATCGCCAAATCCCGCCAGTAAACCATGCTGCATAGTTTGACCTTAAATTCCCGGACCACGACAGCCGCGGGAACTGTTGGTATCCGGCTTGCATAAATCAGGGCCGGAAAGGGGTTCACAATGCTCGCGCACACGTTCTACTGGTTTCTCTTGGCCTGCGAATTAGCTGCAATCATCTTCCTTATCTGGGGGATTTTCTATAAAGTGAGACGCATCATAGAGCGCTGACCCGCGTCTTTCCATGTTCGAAATCTTGTTCAAAAGGATAAATTATTGTTTCAGCGGCTTTACATCCGTTGAATCAGGAGAGCCGGCTTTTACTGGACCCACAGCTTTATCCGATTCTGACCTGAGTGACAAGATGGGTAGACGCAATTAAGAGGTGGAAGTCTCCGGCGTGGGTTTGCCCAGGAAGTCCCGGGCCATGCGGCTGGCCTCGGCCACCCGCTCTTTTAAGGGAAGACCCATGAGATCAGGGTGAAAATTGACGTAGTTTTTCAAGCAGTAATACAGCATTTCCACTTTGCGCCGGTCCCCGGCCAGATCGGGATTTTCTTCAAGGCATTCCTGAATGACGGCCTCGACTTCCTCGTCCTTTTGGGATTGTTGCGCCCTCTTTTTCAAGGTATCGTTTAATTCGTCCAGCGCGCCCGGCTGAAAACTGGAAAAACTTTTTAAAATAGCTTCCTGCTGGTCGTCGGACAGATCTGCATCAGGCAGGAAATTATCCACCAGTTCGGCAACTTGGCGTTCCAAATCCGACCAATCATGCATAAATCCAAGGTGGTTGCCTTCCAACTGTTCGAAAACGGCGGTTTGGCCTCCTTCTGCAGGTAAGGGTTCATGAAAATAATCCTGGGCCCATTTGGCCAGTTGCTGCTCCAATTCGGCCGCCCGGCTGGACAATTTCCGCAGCTCCGCGAGCATGGCCTCATAACGGCGCCGCTCAATGACCACCGGTTCGTCTGATAGCGGGGCATTCGGCCCGGCTTCGGCGCGGGACTTCGGTTCAGCGCATTCCTGGGTGCCGGCGGTCACCAGTTTCACCAGATAATCCCAGTTTTCATCCCGCTTGCGGGCATCGCCGTGGGGGGCATGCCAGAGAAGGCCCAGAAGCAGGTTAGGGTCGTTGAAACCCTCTTCCACGGCCGTTTCAACCAGGTTCTCATAATATTTTTCAGGAGAATCGGCAGGAGCCAGCAAGGCCTGGAGTAAAGCCGCCCGAGAGGCCACCAGAGGGAAAACTTCCTCCCACGTAGGGATTTCAGCTTTGGAGGCGATTTCAAGCATCCCCGGGACTTGCTCCTCGAGAAATCGCCACAGCGCGGGCGGGGGATATTGAGGCGGGCTCTCCCAGGGAGGAATCAGCCATAACCAGGCTTCTTCGTCCGGGGAATCGGCTTCGAGCGGGACTTCAACCAAACCGCCTTCTCCATAAATTGTGACCAGGGCGTCCTGCAAAATCGAAGCATTAGGGACGCGCCGCCCCTGGGGGATGGCATAAAAGTGCCGTTCCAGGCTGCCGCCGTGCCTGGCCACACAATCGGCCCGCCAAATGCCCAAGCGGTCCAAAACCGCATCACCTTCTCCAACAGCTACTTCCACGACAAATATATTGGACCGGACCCCGGTATGAACTGCCAATCCCAGAGAACTGCCGCGTTCTTCAAAATCGGCAAGCTGGAAGGACCATAAGTCCTGGGGCTGCTGAAAATCCACCGGCAGTTCGGCGGCCGAGGCGGTATCCAGCGCGGCCAGGTCCCAGCCAAGCAGGAGGTAACGGGAAGCACAAGCCGCCACCCGGCTTTCCTGCTTCTGCCGTTCCTTTAAGCTTAGGATGCGGCCCAATTCGTCTTCCCCAAGACGAGGAGAGAAAATTGACACCTTCTTATCGCCCTCAGAGCCCATATTTGCCACAAACTAACTTTCGAAAAAAACTTGAAAATTGTTAGCCAGCCATGACCGAGAGTGGAGGAGGAAGGCGCCTGGCAAGCCATATCCCTCCCCACTCTATCTGACTATTACCACAGACGTTTCGTAAATGCCAATAATTTTCACCTGCTTAACCGTAAGCAAACCTTGGCCAAAGGTCTTCCCCGGCCGATCCGCAAGATAAACAGGCCCGGCAAGGACGCCTGCCCGCTTTTGATTATCCACTTAATTTTACTGCAAATTACAAGCCTGATAAAGAAACTCTTTCAGGCTTTTCGTGATGTCACAAAATTTTTCTGGACAGTATCAGGGGCCGCTTCACCGGAAATTCCGTGGTCCGAGGCTGACAATGAAAGCGGCTGGCTTGGGATTGAGAGGGTTTCACATAACAACGGCGCCATTTTCATAAAAAACATTGGGCGGCCGCACCCCGGCCAAGAGCTGGCAGCCGGCGTCCACCATAAGGCCGGCCACGATCTGGTTGGTCATTATAACTGCGGGATTGGGCTGGTAAATGCAGGCCAGCCGGGAGCGGTCATAGGGGCCCGGGTCCCTCTGTTCTATAATCTCCGACAGCCCCAATAACTCCGCGGGGGTCAGGCGGTCCCGGGCCGGGTCATATACTATCACCTGGCCGGCGGCCGCGCCGGTGCCGCCGCTGATGAGCAGTTTGCCGTGGTCTCTGGCCTTTTCACTGAGAACTACCCTGGTCTCAAAATTGTCCACGCAATCGATGATAATGTCATAGGGGGAGACGTCGGTGTCTGCCCCGAAATAGCCGATCAAGCCGCGAGCCCGAGTGCCGTAGTGTTGGTTAAGGCGTTCGGCCAGCGCCGGGGCTTTGTTCCGGCCTACGGCATCATAGAAAAAAATCTGCCGGTTCAGGTTGGTGGGCTCCACCACATCCGGGTCCATGAAGGTAAGGTTGGAAAAACCTGAAAACGCCAGGCCCAAACCCACGAAATTTCCCAGGGCGCCGGCGCCCACCACCAGGATGGAGCGGTTTTGCGAACCAGGCGGGATTTTTTTCCTAGAATAGGTGATAAGGTCAGGCGACACGGCGCGGCCCATCAAATAATTTTTGGCTTCCTCCAAGGCGATCCCGGCGCCGATGATTCCCAGCACCGGGTCATGGGAGAGGGGTCCCGGCAGGTTCCGAGGCGGCATCACCTGCTCGAGCTCCTGCCATTCCCGTCCCTTGAAATAGGTGAAAATTTGCAGCCCTTCATTGTCGCAGTCTGTGATGAAAGACCCTCGGATAACCGCGCGGTTTTCGCGGAAAGCCTTTCCTAAGGCCAGCTTGGCGGCCAAGCCGTAAGAGCTCAGATCCACGATGATGCGGCAGTCCGAAAAGAAGTCGCCTAAAAAAGGGTGACTGTAAAAACCTTCCAGTGCACTAAGGCGCAGTTCCGGGTTGAGCTGGGCGGCAATTTGGGTCAAGGTGGCGTCCAGATAAGGCGCGATGACTTTCAGGCGGTTAATCCCCAGGGCGGCGGCGGACAGCAGGAAGAGCGAGGCCGCGGCATCAGTGTCGCCCACTACGCCGACGGCGGCCTGCTCCAAGGCCTGCTGATTCCAGCCGTCGATGCGCAACTGCCGGTCCAGCCTTAAGGCAGAAGCACGATGAGAAGGAGCCTGGTTTTGGGTCATTTTGACTGCGGTTTTTGGTTTTTAGTTTCCTGTTTTCGGTTAAAAGCTAAGGTGAATATACTTGCATCACATTCTTTCAATTACGTCCGGCTTATAAGGAACGGGCCGGATTTTCTCAAGCACTTCCGCTCTGAGAAGCCTGACATCATCCTCCGATAAGCGCCTCTCAGATTCGACATAGCGCAACTCCGCCGCCCGGCTGCGGATCGCGGCATGGCCGGAGAGGATGCTGCGCTTTTTATAATGAATCTCCTGGTGATGCCAGCCGCCGTCCCCGACCACGATGGCGTAGCAGAAGCCGCCGATGATGGTTTCCAAAAGAACGGCCTCCTGAACGGGCCTGTCGGTGATCAAACTGACGCTCCCTTTGGCCAAATCGGTTTCCTGATAGCGGCCTTCGACCAGGCAGACGAGATCATCAATCACAATTTCCCGCTTCGCCACGGGTTGCCGGAGCTTGGTGGTGACGTAATCCAGGACGGTGCGCTGGTTGGCTTCGTCCACCGCGGAAAACTTGCGCAAATCCATGCTGCCATGGGAGTGAATCCAGCCGTTAATGACCAGGTCGGGGGGGAGTTCTTCCTGAAACGCGGCGATTTTCTCCGGAACAAGGCTGGCGTACTCCAAGATGTTTTCTTCATTGACGGGGAGGCCGATGTCAATAATGGTCTCCGGCCGGTCGCGGGCCGCCAGGGTGAAGCCGTACCATTCAAAGCTGTCTTTAAAAGACTTGCGCACCAGTTCGTTGATCTTGAAGGCTTTGTCCAGGGCGAAGCGGGTGATGGCAATATCTTCGGGCAATGCAGCCAGCATGATTTCCCGGGGTTCCCGCCGCTTCAAGCCGGTCAGGGACTTGAACCTCATGCCAGTTTTTCCCTTACATAATGCCGGTCCAGGTGGAGCTTGCCGGTGAACGTGCCGGGAAGCCGATACATGTCTTCCAGGAGGATGCGGTGCAGAATGCTGATGAGACCACGGGCCCCGGTGCCCTCCTGTTTGGCCTGCTCGGCGATGAGCCTTAAGGCTTCATCATCGAATTCCAGGTCGATGCCCCAGACCTTAAGGTCATTGCCATAGGCCAGCAAAGGGCTGTCCGCGCTTTTGGTCATGATGTCCATCAGATCTTGGATAGTGAGGGGGTCGTACACCACCTTCACGGGAAACCGGGCCATGAGTTGGCGTTCCATGCCGAAGGACACCAGGTCTTCGTTCAACAAAAAGTTCTGCCATTCCCCGGCCAGGCTCTGCTTGACCATGCGCCGCTTGACAATATTTTTCAGGTCTTCGAACACACCGCCGGCGATAAACAGAACGTGTTTGGTGGAAATAGAGATTCTCTCCTGGCCCCACTCAAAGGTGTTCTCGACGCCCTCAACCAAGCGGAGAAGCCCCTTTTGAACGCCTTTGCCGGAGACATCCCGGGTGCTGACGCTTTCGGCGGCGATTTTATCGATTTCATCGAGATACACCATGCCCATTTGGGAGATGAGGGGATTGCCGCCGCCGGCGACCAAAAGATCCACCAGGATGTCCGTGACGTTTTGGCCCACATAACCCACTTCGCTGAACTTTGTCATATCTTCGACCACGAAGGGCACGCCCACTTGTTCGGAAAAGGTTTCCGCGGTGTAGGTTTTGCCCACTCCGGTGGGGCCGATGATGAGGATGTTGGCCTTCGGGGTGCGGGTGTTCTTCAGGGCCTGCTCCAGGTCGCCTTTGTATTCCCCTAAAACCTGCTTGAGCGCGGAGGCCAGCCGGCGATAGTGGAAGGCCACCGCGGTCGCTATGATCTTTTTGCCTCTTTCCTGGCCGATGACGAACTTGTCCACATCTTCTTTGAGGTCGACCGGGGTCTTGTTGAATTCCAGAATGTGCTGAATGGTGCCGCCGGTTTTCTGGTCACGGAATGCTTCCAGTTTTTCCTGGATGCGGCGGCGGCTTCGTTCTGAAGTGCTTTGGCTCATAAATGTTCCTGCTGTTTATTGTTAATAATGGCGTTCAGCCGGTGCAGGAGGCTTCCCCAGGCAGCGGCAAGCTCTGGGTTGGCTTCCGCCTCACCGGCCGATTCTAAACGGGAAATTTCCCGTTGGATGATTTCCCGAGCCGCCAGGGTGCGGAAATGCACGCGGGCCAGGGCGGCCGGCGCCAACTCGGGATTCAGGCGGAAAAGCGGCCCGGAGAGCAACAATTCCTCCGGAGAATGGGCGAACCTGAGATAAGGATTGTCGGCAGCCGCTAAAATTTCCTGGGTTAACCAATACCCTGGTGCACCGGTCAGAGAAAACAGCGGCGCTTCAAAGGAATCCTTTTCTACCAGGCCCAGGGCCAGCAGTTCTGCCGCTCCCGGCAGGGAAAAATCCCGGAGTTGGGCCAAAAAGCCGTGGTCAAGACCATATTCCCGCACCAAGGCGCTGACCACCGTAAAAGCGGTCCTGGCGAAAGGCTTTTTGGTCCTGGTCCGAGCCTGTTTAAGGTGCCGGCGGATATCCATATCAGTCAAAAATGTTTTTTATTTCGACCTCCCCTGAGACCATTCTGGGATCATCAGGAGGCACCCGGTAATCATCAAAACTAATCAGCCGCTCCTGGTGAATGCGGTCCAGGCTGTGGTAGCCGTTGCGCCGACGGGCGTTGTAGCCGTAATAAAGCGCATTGATGCCGGTTTCCAGGGCCTTGATAATGTTGGCGGCGCTGAAGGTCAGGGACGGCTGAAAATCTTTGGGCGTGCAGATGTCCTGGCCGGAGCTGTGGCGGCGCAGCAGCGGGTGCTTGTAATGCTCGATAACAAAAGGGGTGAGGCGCCTGGCGGTGGAAACCGCCACCCGGCAGTCGGGAAAAATATAGGGGCGGCCGTAGAAGTCTTTGAGGGCGTAGACGCCGGTGCGCTTATAAATGCGGTACTCGTTTTTGCCGCGCCCGCGGGCAAAGCCGAAGCCGTCCACCTCCAGCGAGCCTTTTTCAACCAAATAAGTCAGGAGGCCGCTATGCCTGCGGTATAGGTCGGCCCATTTTTCTTGTTCAGCCAAGGCCTGGCTGAGGCGGGCCCGTTCCTGGGCCGAGATTTTTGCGGCTAGAGCCTGAAAAAACCATTCTTTGAGAACGTCGGCCGGCACCAACCCTGAGGGCGGCGGGCCCGGGCTGCGTTCGGCCCGATCGGCCAGGCGGGCGATGGCCGCACGCAGGTTTTTATTCTCCGGCAGCTTACCGCTTTGCCTGGCATAGGGCGGCGGGAGCTGCACATGTTCCTCAATCAATTCCAGCAACTCCTTCCGGTCGAGGCCGCGCCGGGACAAAGACCGGCTGCGCTTCAGAAAATAGGGCATTATCTGGAAAAGGATGACCGCAAGCACAGGGTCCGGAAGGCTTGGATTATCCCGGTTGGACTCGGGGATATCGCCCAATACGGACCGGCGCATCTCCTCCCACCCTACGGGGTCAAAGTCGGCATACTGCTCAAGCAGCGATTCCAGTTTGACGGTCTTTATAAAAGCGGAATCCTGGGCCTTGATTAACAGGGGGCTGGAAGGAACAGGATTGCCTTGGGAATCCAGCTCGGCGGGTGGATTGGCTTCAAGTTCCTGGGCTATGTAGGGATCGAAGACAAGGGGCAGATATAAGAAATTCCCGGCCACCAACAGACCGGGATGGCAGTTCCACAGTCGCCGCATCAAATGAATCTCGAGGCTCCTGCCGGCCGACCGAACCCTCCTTCCTGGGGTTTGATAGCTCGTATCGGCACATAGAGATATTTTTCCCCTGCTTCGGTTTCTTCTATGACTGCGCCTTCCAGGGCGCCGCCTTTGATTTCCCGGCCGCGAAAAAGCAGTTTGCCGCCTTGGAGCTGGCGGTTGATGTCTTCGAGAATGACCTGCTCTTCAATGCTGAGGTTCTGGCGGTGCAAAGCGTCGTCGACCAATTCCTTGAGGGGGAGATGTTCATAGGTGCCGGGGTCATACACCACGACCAGCCCTTCGCCGGCCTGGCCCGGTAGAATTTCCAGAACCAGGGGCAGTTTTTCCCGGCGCTCTCCAGGGCGCCGCTCTTTTTGCAATACAGTTTCCGTCATGTCAGGCTCCAGAGTATGGTGACCAGCCCACCGACAAAGGCGAGCGGCATCATTTTCTCTAAAATTTCCAAATAATTATAAGCTAATAATAATGTGAAAAGTCAAATATGTCAAGGAGGTTAATAGCCGCATGCCGCCCCATGGCCTTGGCTAAGGGGTCATTTTATTTTTTGGGGAAAGCAGACGCATCACCCGGGCGGCCGCGGCGCTCCCCTGGCAGACGGTTTCCGAGATATCCTGGGGGCCCTGGCAGGTGCCGGCCAGAAAAACGCCGGGCAAAGTGGAGTCCACGGGGTACAGAGTGGGGTGGCGCCCGCGGAGAAAGCCGAAAGCATCCCGCTCAGGGAAGGCTTCCTCAAAAACCGGCAATTCTTTGGGCGCCTGAAGGCCCGCGGCCAGAACCGCCAGGTCCACGGTGAGCTGCGCCCGCTGACCGGCTTGCTGATCATCATAGTGGATCACCGGGCGGCCCAAGGCATCGGCTTCGACGCGGCCGGGCAGGCCTTTGATGAAGCGCACTCCGGCCTTTTTCGCCCGCAGATAGAGTTCTTCAAAGCCCTTGCCGGAAGTGCGGATGTCGTTGAAAAAGATGGTGGCCTGAATCTCAGGGTCATGCTCCAGGGCCAGCATGGCCTCCTTGATGGACGCGGTGCAACAGATTCCGGAACAATACGGCAGAAAACGCCGGTCCCGGGAACCGACGCATTGGATAAAGGCCAGGGACTTGACCGGGGTCCCGTCCGGGGCGATGAGGCTGCCGCCGGTGGGCCCGGTGGCGCACACCAGACGCTCGTATTCCAGAGCGGTGAGGACCCGGGGAATCCTGCCGTAGCCGTACTCGCTTTTGACGGCGGGGTCCAGGGGCCGGGCACCGGTGGCCAAGATGACGGCTCCCACCGCGAGCTTTTTTTTGACCGGTGCGACTCCCAGGTCAATGGCCTGGTGGTCGCAGGCCGCCACGCACATCTGGCAGTCGATGCAGTACTCTTTTTCCAGGGTGGCGCTCAGGGGCACGGCTTGGGCGAAAATGATGCGGATGCATTTTCTGGGTTTGAGGCCCAAATTCCAGCGGCTGGGCACAATAACCGGGCAGACTTCGGCGCAGGAGCCGCAGCCCACACATTTGGCCATGTCCACATAGCGGGGTTTGAGGGTGACCGTGACTTCAAACGCGCCGGCCCGGCCGCTGATAGAGTCCAGGTCGGCAAAAGTAAGAAGTTCGATGTTATTGTGGGTGGCCACCTCCACCAGGCGGGGGCCCAGGATGCAGATGGAGCAATCCAGAGTCGGGAAGGTCTTGTCCAGTTGGGCCATGGTCCCGCCGATGCTGAGGGAGGAGTCCACCAGATAGACCCGGTGGCCGGCGTCGGCCAGGTCCAGGGCGGCCTGACAGCCGCCGATGCCGCCTCCCACCACCAGGACGTCTCTAGATGCAGGGGCAGGCCTTGGGGCGGCTTCGGGAGGAGCCGCGCAGGCCAGAGTGAGGACTCCCGCCGCGGTCTCCGGATCGGAAATGGAAAGGAGGTCGATTACAGGCGGGGCTTTTTCTCCGAACACGCGGCGGAACAAATCGGCATTCACTTCCGGACCGCAGGCCGCGATGAGGAGCCCTTCCGGTTCGCTGGCAAGATAGTTCTTCAATTCCTTGAGGCCGGCAGGAGTGCACAGGGGTGCCGGCAGGCGCGCCGCCAGTCCGCCCCGGGCCAGGTACTCTTGCAGGACCCGGAGGTCGATTTTCAAGTCCGGACAGGGACAGATAAGGACTTTGTTTATCGTCATATTCCCACCTAAAAATCCACGGCGAAAAGGGGAAAAGGGGAAAAGGCGAAAGAGGTCAGAAAAAAATATTTTCTTGTCAAAACCATTTGCTTCACCAGAAAAAAGTTAACTCCTTCAAGCCGAAAGGAAACCTGATTGAGAGATATCACCAAGTGGCGATTGAGCCAGGTGACACAGGCGTCTCTGCGAGAGCGGAGGTTGAAGCCTGCGGCTGCAAATAACACCTCTATTCTGGGTTTCCCTTTTCTCCTTTTCCCCTTTTCGTCTTTTCCCCCTTCTCCAGGGCCTCGGCCATTTCCCGGATAACCTTTTGAAATACCCTCCCCTCGGTGGCGGATATCCAGGCCAGGCGCAGGCGGTCGGGATCGATGCCCTTTTTGGCCAGTTTGGTTTTCAGTTTCTCCACCCTCTCCCGGGCGCGCAGATTGCCGGACACGTAATGGCAGTCCCCCGGGGGATGGCACCCGGACACCAGGACCAGGCCGGCGCCCTTCTCAAAGGCGTGCAGAATGAAATTGGGATGCACCCGTCCGGCGCACATGGTGCGGATGATGCGCACCTGGGGGGAATATTGCAGGCGCGAGACCCCGGCGAAATCGGCCCCGGCATAGGAGCACCAGTTGCAGCAAAAGGCCAGGATTTTGCTTTCGGGGTCGGAGGCCAGGGCCTCGTCGATCTGCGCCAGAAGCATGGCATCGGTAAAGCCCAGAGAAGTGATGGCGCCGCTGGGACAGGTGCCGGCGCAGATGCCGCAGCCCTTGCAGGCCGCGGTTATGACCCGGGCTTTGGGTTCCTCCTCGGTGCCCGCCATGACAATGGCCTGAAACGGACAGTCCTCGGCGCAGAAGCCGCAGCCCAGGCAAAGCTCTTCGTTGACTTCGGCGACCAGGCCTTCCAGCGTGATGGCGTCGTGGGCGAACAGGGCCAGCACCTTGGCCGCCGCGCCCGAGGCCTGGGTCAGGGATTCGGCGATGTCCTTGGGGCCCTGGCAGGAGCCGGCCAGATAAATGCCGTCCAGGACGGTTTCCAAGGGCTTGAGTTTGGGGTGGGACTCCAGGAAAAAGCCGTCCGGCCCCACGGGCAGTTTCAGCACTTCTCTCAAGGGCGCGCCGTTGCCGGGAGTCAGCCCCACCGCAAGAACGGCCAAATCAACCTGGTCTTCGGAAGTTGACCGGAACAATTCATTGTGCGCTCTAATCAGGAGCCGGCTGTCACCCGCGGCTTGAATATCTTCAACTTTGCCTCTTAAAAACAGGATGCCTGCGTCACGGGCGGCGTTGTAAAGCGCTTCCCAATCCTTTTTGACCGTGCGGATGTCCCGGTAATAAATGCGGATGCGGGCTTCGGGCAGGCGGTCCTTGAGCTCCAAAGCCTGGCGCAGGGCGGTGGGGCAGCAGATGCGGGAGCAGGCCCGGTTGCCGTCTTCCTCCCGGGAGCCCACGCACATGATAAAGGCGATATCCCGGGGTTGCTTTTCGCTGTAGGGCAGGAGCACCCGGCCCCGGGTGGGGCCGTCAGGGGCCAGGAGGCGTTCCAGATTTAAGGTGGTGACGACTCCGGGAAGTGCGGCCCAGGCCTCATAACGGGTGCCAACGGGGTCAAACGGCTTGAAACCGGTGGCCACTACCATGGCCCCCACCGTAAAGCGGTGCTCCGTTTCTTGAAAATCAAGGCTGACAGCCCCCTGGGGGCAGGCCTGGAGGCACCGGGCGCAACGGTCGCAGTGGGCCGCATCCACCACATAGCGGGCCGGAAACGCGGTGGGGGAGGGCAGGAAGATGGCCGTCCGGAAGGCCAACCCGGCTTGGCGTTCGTCCGGCACCTGAATGGGGCAGGCCGAGGCGCAAAGGCCGCAAAGGTCGCAGGTATCGGCCACGGCAGGGACTGATTGACGCACAACAATGTCAAAGTTGCCTAAGTGGCCGGAAACCTCGGTTATCTCGCCGCCGGTGAGCACCGTGATACCGGGATGGTGGGCGACCGCAGCCATGAGCGGGTTGATTAAGGAAAGTGCGGTCTGACCGTGAGGGAAGGTGCGGTTCAGCAGATTGGCCATGCCGCCCAGGATCGGCTCCCGCTCCACTATGATAACGGGATGTCCGGCGTCGGCGATGTCCAGGGCGGCCCTCAGGCCTGCGGGGCCGCCGCCGATGACCAGGGCCCGGCGGGTGACGGGCACCTGGCGGTCGGCCAGGGGGCGGGCCAGGCGGGCCTTGGCCAAGCCCATGCGGATTAGTTCCAGGGCTTTGACCGCAGCCGCGTCAGGTTCGCCGCTGTGGACCCAGGTGCAGTGTTCCCGGAGGTTGACAAGTTCCAGCAGGTAGGGATTGAGGCCGCTCTCTATTAACAAACGCCGGAAGGTGAGCTCGTGGAGCTTGGGGGAGCAGGCCGCGATGACCACCCTGTTTATACCGAAGTGCTCAATATCCTTTTGTATCTCCTTTTGGCCGGCCTCGGAGCAGGTGTACAGGTGGTGGCGGCAGACCGCCACATCGGGAAGATGCTGCGCCTGGTTCACCAGGGCCTCAGGGTCGACGGTCCCGGCGATGTTCAGGCCGCAGTGGCAAATGTAGAGTCCGAGGCGCAAATCTTCGGTCATAGTAATCTAAGGCGAAAAGGGGAAAAGGGGAAACGAGTAAAACACATTCATCATAGAGTTAATCCTTAGGCATAGCCAAGTGGCACAGGCGTCTCGCCTGTGAAAACCGCAGGCTAAAGCCTGCGGCTACATGATGGTAGCCTTTTTCGCCTTTTCCACTTTTTGTCCTATCCTTCGAGGAGTTTTCCTACCGCATGACTCCAAGCCTGGGAAAATTCCCCCGGCACGGCCACAACTTCCTCCCGGACCAGGGTAATCGCATCCTGGTCGCAAATGTTGGTGCAGACGCCGCAAAAGCTGCAGACCCCGAGCTTGGGAAAGACCCGATCGCCTTCCCGGACGATGGCCTTGACCGGGCAGAGGTTTACGCATTTCAAGCAGTTATCCGGGCATTTTGTATCATCAATGCTGAGATGGCCGATAAATTGGGGCGTCACGCGGATGGAGCCGTACTCGCAGACCGTCAGACACTGAGTGCAGCGCAGGCACAGGTCCGGCTCCGGCATGGTCTGGCCCGCGGCCTCGTCCAGGACAATGGCCTGGCGGGGGCAAATATCCAGACATTTGTGGCAAAGCTTGGGGCATTCATCAAGGCTGTTCGTTACGAGCTGCAACTGCTGGCGGCACCAGTGGACGTCGCCCTCCGGCAGGGGAGGGCAGGGCTCCGGGCACTTGCCCTTGTCCATGTCCATCTTGGGATAAAACGGTGCCAGGCCCTCGTGGTCCGCGAAGATGGTCTTGGGTTCGCCGTTCACCGTAAGAGTGATCGCGGCCGCAGGGCAGAAGTGGGAGCAGATTTCACAAAGCACGCAGAGCCGGGGGTCGATGTCGATGTCCAGGTCGTCCTCGCCGGGGATGATGCTGACGGCCTGGCGGGGGCATACCAGCATACATATGTCGCATTTCAGACAGGCCTTCCTGTCCAGACGCAGGCGCACCTGGTCCACGAACATCCTGAGGGTCAGCTCCAAATAAGCGTCAGTCTCGCGTTTGACAACCTGAACGTGCATTTGGGAAAAACCCGATCACAGGCTGAAGCCTGCGGCTATAGTTATGCCCCTTGCCTGCAGCGCGGCGACAGATGAAAGCCGGGCACGGCCCGCGGCAGCTTACTCTCTGACAAAGCCGGGGGCACAAGGCGTGTCGCCCGGGTTGCAAAAAAGCTGTTGCGACTGCCGGGGCCATTCAGTAATTGCGATAAGCAGGGCGGAGGCCATGAACTATTTCCGGTTGCCCTCCAGGCGCTTATGGAATTCCCGGGCCTTGAGCTTCAACCGGCGACGGCGCAGGTTGATCTTGACGTCGGGAAATTCCGCCAAGAGGAAATCAAATTTGTCGCACGGCTCCAAATCCGGGCACAAGGAGCAGTTCTCGAACCCGCGAGCCGTGGCGCAGTCGCGGATGGGGCAGAGTTCGGTGCCGCGGCCACCCTTGCAACTGGGGCAATCCTTGTGCACCAGGAACCAGTCCAGGCCTTTGCGGAATTCCACAAAATCGAAGGTCTCATCGCCCGGGAAGCAGTGAATCCACCAGTTGGCCCGGAAGCGGGTCACATATTCCTTGAGCCGGGCCACGGTTTGCAAAAACCCGTGGTGGCCCAACTGGCAGTCATCACACAAGCCGCAGTAACTTTCTCTCATGGCGTTTCTCCTTCGGAAGCTGTCAGCCGTCAGCTATCAGCTTTAAGCTTTCAATTTTGGCCCATATAATGAATCGTAAATTAAATTTATTTAATCTTTCATTAATTTTTTCATATAGCTGACAGCTGACAGCTCACTGCAAGGCCGCCTGGATCTGGCCAAAGAGTTCCGGTTCGGTGAAGCGGCTCATACTGATGGCCAGAGCCGGGCAGGCCGCCGTGCAGGTGCCGCAGCCGCGGCAGGCCTCCTGCTGCACTTCCGGCACGCCAGAAGTGCTGAGCCTGATGGCGCCGTAAGGGCACAAATTAATGCAACTCAAGCAGCGGCGGCATTTGCCAGCGTCTATCCGGGCATAGATTTCGCCGCTGGTGAGCTCGGTTTGGAACAGCACCGCGGCGGCGCGTCCGGCGGCAGCCTGAGCCTGAGCCACAGCCTCGCCCAAATTTTTGGGATAATGCGCCAGACCGCAGAGAAAAACCCCTTCGGCCACGGTCTCCAAGGGGTGCAGCTTCAGGTGGATTTCCTGGAAAAAGCCTCCTGCAGTCTGCGGAATTCCCAGGAGCTTGGCCAGTTGTTCACTGCCCGGTGCGGCTTCGATGCCGGCGCTCAACACCAAAAGATCCGCGGCCACTTCCACTTCCCGATTAAGGAGCTCGTCCCATACCCGGATGGCCAGGGGCCGGCGTCGCGGGGACTCCACCTGAGGTGGCTTGTCCGGGTCGAAGGGGATGAACTCCACGCCCATGTCCTTGGCCTGCTGATAAAAATCCTCCCGGAAACCATAGGTGCGAATATCGCGGTAGAGCACCGTGATGTCCAAAAACGGGTAGCGCTGCTTCAGCAAAATGGCGTTTTTGACGGCTTCGGAGCAGCACAGGCGGCTGCAATAGGGGTGGTCGGGCTCCCGGGAGCCCACGCATTGGATCATTACCAGGCGCCTGGCTTTTTCAAGGACAGGGTCAAGCTCATTGATTTTTTCTTCCAGTTCCAATTGGGTGACGACCCGGAGGTCTTGGCCGTAAAGGTAGCGGCCTGCCGGGGAAATTTCCCGGCCGCCGGTGGCCGCCAAAATAACGCCGTGGACAAGCTGGCGCTCCTCGCGGCCGCCGGTGCGGCGGCGGACCCGGCTTACAAAACGGCCCACGTGGCCTTCGGTCTTTACCAGCTCGGTGTTGGTCAAGACTTCAATGTTGGGATGACGCCGAACTTCGGATTCCAGCTGAGCCACCATTTTCTTGGGGTCATGGCCTGCCAAGGTAAAATGAAGTTTTCGGGCCAGTCCGCCGAGTTCGCGCTGCCGTTCCACCAGATAGGTATGGAATCCCTGCTGGGCCAGGGTCAGGGCGGCGGTCATACCCGCGACGCCGCCGCCCACCACCAGGGCCCTGGGAATGACGGGGAAGCGGTGTATTTCCAAAGGCGTGAGGGCCGCGGCCCGGCGTACGGCCATAGCTATAATATCGCGGGCTGCAGCCAGCGCGCCGGCCGGGTTGTCCGAATGCACCCAGGCGCACTGCTCCCGGATGTTGGCAAAGGAGAGATAGCCCGGATTGAGGCCCGCGGCTGCCAGCACCTCCCGGAAGACCGGCTCATGGGTGCGGGGCGTGCACGCGGCCACCACCACGCGGTTCAGGTTATGGCGCTCAATGGCCTCCCGGATGCGCCTGGCGGCATCTACGGAACAGAGAAAGAGGTGATCTTCCACCAGGGCGACCCCGGGCATCTGCCGCACCATGACGGCTAATTGCTCCAAGTCAACGGCCGCGGCGATGTTGGCGCCGCAATGGCACAGGAATACGCCCAGGCGCAAGGGTGCCGCGGTTGCCGCGGGCTCGGGAAAAACCGTGGGAGCCGGCCAGGTGCGGGGGCTCAAGGCCAGCAGTTGGGCCGCGGCTTGGGCCGCCGCGCCGGCGGTGGTCACGCTCTCCGGGATATCCATGGGCTCCCGCAGCGCGCCGCAGACAAAGACGCCCGGCCGTGAAGTGAGGACCGGGTTTTGAGGCAAAGCCCTGATAAAGCCGTGGGCATTGAGTCCGACCCCCAGGCGGCGGGCCCAGTCGGCCACGTGCGCCCTTGGTCTGAGGCCCACCGCGAGCACCGCCATATCGAAGCCCAGGGTTCGGGGGCGGCCATGAACGTCCGTGTAATGGACCAGGACGCCGCCTGCCTCCCGGGGTGCGACCCGGGTCACCCGGGAGCGGATCAGCCGGAGACCCTCCTGTTGGCCGCGTTCCAAATATTCTTCACAGCTCTTGCCGTGGGCCCGGAAGTCCATGTAGAACATGGCCGCCTCCAGGCCGGGCGGGCTTAATTCTTTGGCCACCAGGGCTTCTTTGAGCGCGGCCAGGCAGCAGGTGGCCGAGCAGTAGGCCGCGCCGTTTCTGCGGTCCCTGGAGCCCACGCATTGAATGAAAGCGATGCGGCGCGGTAAGGTTTGGTCAGAGGGGCGGAGCAGCTTCCCGGCGTAGGGGCCGGTGGCGCTCAGGAGGCGTTCAAATTCCAGGCTGGTGACCACGTCCGGGTGGGCCGCGCCCGGAAACCCGTTTACCGGCGCCGGACTTACGCCCCCGGCTAAAATAACCGCGCCGACGTGCTGAATCAGAAATTCCCGGTTCTGCTCCAGATTGACGGCGTTTGCGGCGCAGACTTTGAGGCAGGCTTCACAGGGCTTGCCCTGGAAAACGCGGCAGGCCTCCGGGTCGAGATACGCGGCTTGGGGCACGGCCTGGGGGAAGGGCACGTGGATGGCCTTGACCACGTTCAGGCCGAGATTGTAAGGGTCGGGGATGCTTTTGGGACAGACCCGGGCACATTCGCCGCAGCCGGAGCATTTGTCCGCGTCCACGTACCGGGGCCGGCGGCTCAACAGAGCCTGAAAATCGCCGGCCTCCCCGGCCAGGTCGGTGAGGCGGGTCAAGGTGAGGATGTCGATCAGGGGGTGGCGGGCGATCTCCAGCATGCGGGGCGACAAGATGCACATGGCGCAGTCGTTGGTGGGAAAAGTCTTATCAAGCTGCGCCATGATGCCGCCGATGGAGGGGCCTTCTTCCACCAGGGTGACGGGCAGGCCCACCGCGGCCAGATCCAGGGCGGCCTGGATGCCGGCGATGCCGCCGCCCGCCACCAGGACCCGGCGGCTGGCGACGCGGTGGAGGGGCTTAAGCAGGGGCATGATAATTGGCTGTAAGCTTTAGGCTATAAGCTTTAAGCTGAAAGCTGTCAGCTATCAGCTATCAGTAGTCAGCAGGGCGGTCTTCGTCCAAAGGGATGGCTTAAATGGAGCGCCATCTCCTTCTATGTTCCCTATAGGTTTTTGTAGCCGCAGGTTTAAGCCTGCGCCGGGCGAACGGCCAGGATTTGTTGCAGCCTGAAAACTGCGTCTTTATTTTTTTTTTTCAGTCATGCAGGGCGGGCACTGCCCGCCGAAAAGAATTCCCCGCTTAAATCGCAAGGCCAAGCTACGTCTTTTCAGACTCTTGAAGCAACTTGCTTAAAGCATCTTTCGGGTCGAGGTCCCCATCGGTTTTTTCCAGAATGGCCCGGATGAGGCGGCGGCGCAATTCCTGGACCAGGCGTTCGGCTTCCTCCAGCCTGGCCGCGTGCTCCGGGCTGACAAATTCCTCCCGGACCGCCATAGTGCGCAAGCCCCGGACGATATCCATGAAGCGCACGTCCTGAGGGCACTGGAAAGAGCAGTTGGCGCAACGGGCGCAATACCACAAAGCCGGCGACGCCAAAAGCTCCTTTTTCATGCCGTAGAGGATCCGGCGGATTATCAGGCTCGGGCTGAACTCGGGTTCAATCTCGCTCACCGGGCAAGTCGCGGTGCAAACGCCGCAGGAAAAACAGCGCAGCAAATGCTGACAGCCTGGTTCCCGAGCCAGGTCGTCTTTAAAACGGGGGTCGAGTTCGTGGATGCGGAGCATAGCAGCAGTCAGCAATCAGCAGACAGCAGTCAGCTATCAGCAACCGGTTATTCCTACCGTCCTTGCCTCTTAAAAGTTATTCCAACAACTTGACGCAGGCTAAAGCCTGCGGCTACCGGATATAACCGAGTTTGATTTCACCATAAGGATTTTTAGAAATCTATTAAAACTAATCAAAACCCAAAACCCGATACCTGGCTGGTTACAGCTTACAGCTTAAGGCCTATAGCTTAAAGCTTAAAGCTTATCGCCTCCGTGGGGCAGTGCTCGGCGCATTTGCTGCATTTTTCCGCGGCCTGAAGCATGCGGGTGCAGAGGTCTTGGCGGACCACCACCGCGGTGCCGTTGACAATGTGGAAGACCACGAGATCATGGAACCGGGGGCCGCGCCCCAGCCGGGCTTCGGGGCAGTTTCCCAGGTGGTATTCGCACATGGCCACGCAAATGCCGCAGCCGTTGCAGCGCTCCGCATCAACCTGCATGACCGGGGGCGGCGCCTGGGCCAGGAGTTCGTGCAGGGCCTCAATGTAGCCGGCGTAATCAGGTTCGTGGAGCACCGGACATTCTTCCGGGCTGCGTTCCCGGGAAAGGAGAAGGGCCGCGAATTCCGCGCAGGTCAGGCCGCATTGCCCGCAGTCGGTGCGGGGCAGAAACTCCAAAATGTCTGCTTGGCCGATCATTATGGATGCTGCCCGGATGTGATAACTTTCAATCTTCCTAAACTACCTCTGAACGGCTGGAGAGGTCAAAAGCCAAATAAAAACAAAGTCACACTGGCAAAGCAAAGCGTTCGGCAAATCTCATTTGGCTGCGCGCTCAGCGCGGCTTTTAAAAAATACTTGCATGTCAATCCATCCCCACCCACGGCCCGCCTAACTCGTCCGGCACCCAGAGGCTTTCCGGGCGAAAGCTGCGATATTGGCAGATATCGGCCACCAGCGCCGTAGCCTGGGCTTCGGTCCGGCGGAAGTAAGTGGCCTTGGCGGCATCCGGTTTGACCAGTTGGAAATTGTCTATGACGATTTCACCCCCTTTGATCAGGGTGTGAACGCGGCGCAAAGACGCCGGGGAGAGCCGGGGTTTTTTGCCTTCAGAAAGATCATAAATGGCGACGTCGGCCCGGGCTCCGGGTTGCAGGTGGCCGCGGTCCGTCAAGCCCAGAATCTGGGCTGGCAGGGTGCGGGTGGCCCGGGTCCAGTCGGACAGGCTATATTCCCGCTCGGCGGTTTCCTTGCCCCAGGTTTTTTGACGCAAGGTGCGGTCCAGAAGCCAGGTAAACAACTCGGGATATTCTCGAACAGGAGTGGGTGCCATGGCCGAGAACGCCAGGTTGTGGCCCTGATAGCTCAGCGCCAGATCTAAAGCATCCCGAGCTTGTTGCCGGAAGATGGCGGGGTTCAGATTCAGAGGCTGATACCAGCCCAAGTCCACTTTGATCTGCGGGCCGGGGTCCGGGCGCGGCAGATATAGACCGCAATCAGCCGTCACGCCCGCATCCAGATGGCGCAGCGCGGCAGCGCCGGCCCCGCCGTTCTGCAAAGCTTGGCTCAGGCCGGCCAGATGAAAGGCTCGGGGCTCGAGATATGAGGCGTTCACCACATCCGGCGAGGCTTGCACGATGAACTTCAGGCGGTGGTCAAGCGCCAGGCGGGTGAGAATGTCCAGGGCCTCGTCCGGGTAGATGTTGCGGTGCGCGTAAAATTCCTGCCGGTAACGGACGAACGGCTCCACCAGGCGCACGTCCAGAGACCGGGTTTTTTCCAAGAGAAAGCGGATGGTTTCAGCGATTTCACCCCACCTGTCCCGGTCCTTGAGCCAGGCATCCAGGTCCCTCAGATTAAGGACCAGTGAGGCGGAGACATCCACGATGGGCAGGGCCGCTAACCGGCGGTGGACCAGTGCCGCGGTGACCGGCGTCAGAAAAGGTTCGTGCACGTGGGTGTACCCCAGGAAGGCATAAGCCAGGCCGAGTTCACGGAGCGTGGGTCCGCCGTTGAGAAGATACAGGAAGGTCGCGCCGTACGTCGCCACCTGGGCGCCGAGGTCAATACCCCCGGCCACCACCATTTTTCTCTTGGCGTCAATAATGCGGTCCGCGGCGGTCAGGCGGGACACCACGCGATCCCCCTCGATTAAGAGGTCCCTGACTTCGCCCTGCCAGCCTGAAGCCGGGTCATAAATACGGCCGCCGGTAATCTTGAGGCGCATAAAAAACCAGTTTTCCGTTTTCTGTTTTCAGTTTTCCGTTAAAAAAAGCGCAATAGGAATCGATGTATCCGAAACGCGGATCAATCTTCCTCGATCACGGCTTTGGTGATGATGATATCCCGCACGGGGACGTGCTGATGCTGGGAATGCAGCCCCACCGGAATAAAGCCCATTTTCTCCAACACCTCCATGCCTTCGATTACTTTGCCGAATACGGCATAGCCGAATTCTACGGGTTCGGGTCCATAGTGGTCAAGCTTGGGATTGTCCACCATATTAACGAAAAACTGAGCCGCGGCGCTGTCAATGGGATAGGCCCGGGCCATGGCCACAGTGCCGCGTCGGTTTTGTAGGCCGTTGTCGGCCTCATTTTTAATGGGGGGATGAGTGGGTTCACGGTATATCATTCCGGGCTCGAAGCCGCCCGTCTGGATAACGAAATTGGGCACCACCCGATGGAAGATGAGGCCGTTATAAAACTCCTCCTTTACATACGTCAAAAAATTATCCACGGTAACGGGAGCCTTGTCGGGCCTGAGTTCAATTCTGATGTCTCCCATGTTCGTTTCCAGACGCACTACCGGAAAATGCCGGTTATGTTCCGTCATGCAGTTCTCCTCGCAAACTCTTTTTGGCTCGATGTTGTCAGCAGTTGTCATAAAAACAGGTTAAGGTCCGCCAGGACCCGGTGCGCCGGCGGGGCCGAAGCGGAAGCCACCGGCCGCAACAGGACGGGCAAGCCGTCCATACGGTAAGCGATTTCGGCGGCTTCGATGCCGTCCAGAGCCACCGGCAGGCATACCCTGGCTTGGGCCGTGGTGCGGTCGGCGAACGGGCTTAAGGCCACAATGGGGACCTGGCGTTTTTTTAAATCCTGAACTTGTTCGGCTTGTAAAAACCAGAGAAGATCGGCGCCGGTTACCAAAACCGCGTCGACTTCCTGAAAATCCACCGGCGAGGCCTGGGATGTGGGCGCGGCCGGATCGGCAAAGTCAGGCGCGAAGGGGCTGCCTGTTTCGCGCAGGAGCAACTCGTACAGACCGGCGGAGTTAAAATCCCCGGATAAGGGGAACAGGACAAAGGGTTTTTTTTCATTAAGGCGGGCCGCAAGTGCGGCCAGCCGGTCAAACACCTGAGGGCCGCCGTAAGCCACGCCGCGGCCGCAGAAAATGACGCCATAGGCGGCATTGGCAAAAAAGGCGGCCAGTTTGTCGGCGTCTGCGGGCGCGTCTTCGCTGGCGGGGTGGCCGTTCAGACTGGCCATAACGGCTTCAGCCAGAGCCGCTTCCTGGAAAGGGTCGATCTGGATATAAGGGTGGCAGATTCCGGCCAGTTCCGTGCGATAGATGTCAACCGCGGCTACCTGCCGGTCTTCTATGCCCCGTTCGGTGAAGCGCCCCCGGGCAAAGACCGCATACCGCACCGCGTGCCTGGGGCAGGAGTGCAGCGGGTTGGCGCCCCAATACACCACCGCGTCCGCTTCATCCCGGATGACTTCCAGGGGGGCCCAGAACAGCCCGTGCTTTTGCACGGCTTGATAAAAGGGGGCCATGAAGGCCAGATCCGCGGGCTCCAGCCGGGCCTTGAGATTTGCGGTCAGGGCCAGAGCGGCCTCCTGAGCCCAGGCGCCGGAATTCGCCAAGCCATAAATCACCGGCCTCCTGGCTTGAGTCAAAATCGCCGCGGCTTCGCCCAGGGCGGCTTCATAAGAAACCTTCTCCGCCCGGCCGTGCCGGCTGATTTGGGGATCGGTTAAGCGTCGCCGCTCTTTGTTCGGACGCAGCTTCTTCTCCGCCAGGAATTTGCCCACCCCCCAGGTGCAGACGTTATGAATGGCTACGGGCCTGCCGTTTTCGAGGATAATATCCAGGTCGTCGCACAGGCAGGCGCACCCGGGGCAGATAATGGATTCCTTCAGTTCCACAACTATCCTGCACCAAAATTAGTTTAAACATCACTATCTTATCATGGCAGGAGGCCTCTGGGTAGCTAATATTTGTAGCGGAAAAAAAAGAAAAAATTAAGAAGGATAAGGAATTTTGCCAAAACTCCGACTTTCAGGTGGCACACTCCCCGGGAGGCGGAAATCTTGGGCAAAAGGGGATAAAAGGCTTTCAGAATGGCGGCGGGCTCAACGGCCAGGCAGTTTTCAGAATGCGGCAGAGGCCTTTACCACTGACAAATGCCAGTCCAGGCAGGCTTTGGCCCGACAGCAACAGAATTTTAGCGGGAGGTTTTCAAGGCCCACAGGCCCAGGAGAATGACGCCACCGGCTACGATGGCCAGAAGCAACGGGTTTTCAAACAATTTGTCATAGGCGCTGCTCAGCCCCATCTTCACTTGTGCAGCCAGATTCTGCCCCAGTCCACCCAACAAGATGATGTATTCCATAAGCCCTCCCGATAATTTATAGGCGAGCCTTGGGGGTGCAGCTCTCCAAGCGGATATGGATGATTACCATCATCTGTATACCATAAATATGAAATTTTCGGTTGATTAAAGTAAAACAGGAACAATGCCGCGGCTGCTGTCAGCAGGTATAAATACTGAGCCTTGAACCAGTGCCAGGTGAGGGGTTATGCCTCCCGGCCCCTTTTCTCATTGCGGCTGACAGCCTTGAGGTGATCCACCAGGCCGCGATTGTCTGTCAGCTTCACCTGGATGTCATTGTAAAAGAGGCCCAGGCTGGCGGCATGATGGGCGTCGCTGTTGTGCAAGCCGGGAATCTGCCATTTTGCCGAGATTTCCCGGGCCAGCGACTGGACGGCTGCTGACATGTTGCTGCTGGACAGTTCCATGGCATCCGGGCAGAGGCGGGGCAGCCAGTCCGGCGGGGTGCGGCTGTAGCGAAAGGGGTGGGCCCAAATAAATACGCCGCCCTGACGGCGCACCGCCGGAACCAGGCTGGCCAGGCCGTTAAGATGGGGCAGCTCCTGGGCCGGGTCCGGCAGGAAAACCAGGAAATGGCCTTCGGGAACCGCGTATTCCACGCCATGAAAGATGGCCAGTTCCGGAAAATCGCGCCTTAGTTCTTGATATTCGGCGACCGGCCACCAAATGTCGTGTTCGGTCAGGGCTAGACCCGCCAATCCCCGGCGGATGGCGGTGCGGCACACGGCTTCCGGCGAACTCACGGCGCATGGCGAGTACCGGGAGGTGTGGACATGGAAATCATATTTCACTGATCAGGTTTCCCCCTGATAGGCGGTTTACCAAGTCGAAAGTCAGAGTTTGAGTGCTTAATTATACCAGATATACGGCCTGAATTTTAGTTCTCCGGCAAGGCTTGCCGGAGGCAGCTAAGGCAAGGGCCCCAGGAAGGAGAAGAGCATGCCTTATATAGCAGGAGACAGGAAGGAGCTGGACGGCCTCATCGACCGCTTGGCCGAAACGATCGCACGGCGGGCTGGAGAAGGAGACTCCGCGGCGGCGTTCGCCGGGCTTCTCAATTACGTCTGCACTCGCCTGGCCCTCAAGGTGGTGCGGCTTAAATTCGGGGCCATGCGCTACTGGCTGATTGCCGTCGTCACCGGGGTATTCACCAATATTGCCGATGAATTTTATCGCCGGGTGGCGGTCCCTTATGAGAATAAACAATTGGCCAGGCACGGCGACATTGATCTTTACGAGGAGTTCGGCCGGGAAATTTCGAGAAAATAAGGTGTGCGGCAAACCAGCCGGCCCTGGAGGCACGCCGTCTCAGCCAATGGCCAGGAGGCCGCAAATTTCCGTCAGAATCAACTGCCGGATGGCATCTCGGGCGCGGCGGTAGTCGTCCAGGCTGCCGCGGTAAGGGTCCGGGACGGGCCGGTGGAGCAGCCGTTCCCGGCATGGGGAAGGCAGATAAGCAGACACGGCCTGCTCGGTGAGATTAATGATCAACCGGAAGTCTGGAAGAGTTACCGCGTCCAGTCCTTTGGAATAAAGCCCTGCGGGTGAAACCCCCAGTTCGGCAAGAACTTCCAGGGTCTCCGGCGCCACGAAACCCAGGGGTTGGAGGCCGGCGGAAGTCGCGCTGAGGGAGTCGGCCAACAGATGCCGGGCCAGGGCTTCCGCCATGATGCTGCGGCAGGAATTGCCCAGGCAGATGAAGAGGACGGCCGGCTTCATGCTCGCGGTTCGAACGCGCTAAATTAGCCCTTTCCCTGAACTCAATCCCTTCATATCCACTAAACTTCCTTGGCGGAGGGAGAGGGATTCGAACCCCCGGACCTTTCGGTCTGCGGTTTTCAAGACCGCCGCCTTAAGCCGCTCGGCCATCCCTCCGCAAGCTTAATATTTAACAGCATTGCCGGGTTTTTTCAATCGGGGTAGGGCCAAGGGTAACAACCCCCTGCTCGTTTTCCAACCCTGATCCCACATCGGGAGCACTACAGCCTGCGCTACACAGGCAAGGTGCCTGTGTTCCCGGGTCAGCGGGTGGCAGCTTGAATGGCTCTGTGGCCCCTGGTACTCCCCTCAGTGAGCGATTCCACACTCTGAAGTAATATCTAAAAAAGGTATGAAAATATTTTGCAACTCGGTTGAAAAACGGCTATTTTTATGGCCATGAGCGACGTCTGTGATTTCCAGGGCCTCCTGGCCCGTTTTCAAGTGAGGGCCACGCCGCTGCGGTTGGCGGTCTTGGAAGCTCTAGGTTCGGCCAGCCGAGCCTTGCGGGCCAAAGAAATCCTCATGCACATTAAAGACCAGCGCCGGGTCAATAAGGTAACGGTGTATCGAATTCTGGAGGATTTCAGCCGGCGGGGCCTAATCCGGAGAATTCCGGCGGAAGGCAAGGCGGCCCTGTATGAACTGGCCTGCGAACACAATCCGCCCCACCCTCATTTTCAGTGTCAGACATGCGGTGCGGTGGAATGTCTGGAGCCGGTGTCTCTGACACGGGTATGGGATGAAATCAGGGGGCCGTTGGGACACCGGGCCGACCGTCTGGAAATAAGGGTGGCGGGCCTCTGCCGGCGCTGTCGGGGCAGGGGCGGTGAGCAGTAAGCGATCAGCAGTCAGCAGTCAGCAGTCAGCAGGAAAAAACACCTTAAGGAAACTGAGTTGCAAAAGTGGTGGACATCTGGAAGTCTGAAAGTTTGCGCCTTACAAAGGGTGCTGTGGCGGCTATGGGAGGGCTTCCCTTTTCGCCTTTTTCCCTTTTCGCCTTTTCGCCCCTGCGGTTACGTATTCCTGGCAATCTTGGCATTAGGGTTAAGTCTGACTCTCCCCAGGAACTTGCTGGCCGCGGATAAAATCCCGGTAGTCGCCAGCATTGTGCCTTTGGGAGATTTCTGCACCAAAATAGGCGGGGAACGGGTGGAGGTGACCGTGCTTATCCCGCCGGGAGCCAGCCCCCACATTTTCGAGCCGACCCCCCAAGCCGTGTCCCAGGCTTTTAATGCCAAAGTATTCGTTTATGTGGGCGCGGGCCTGGACCCTTGGGCCGCAAAGGTTATCGCGGCCAAGGAAGCCAAATCCCAGCAGGTGGTTGAGGCTGTCGCCGGGCTGAGGCTGGAGGCGGATACCCATATTCATCATCATGGAGGAACCGAAGAGGCTGCTGCGGCCGGCGATCATGCTGCCGAAGGCTCAAAAAACCATGACCACTCCCAACTTAAAGGCAATCCCCACGTCTGGCTGGACCCGGTGTGGGCTCAGGATATCTGCCGCCGCATCGCCGGGACCCTGACGCGAGCGGACCCGGCGCACCGGCAGGTGTATGAGGATAATCTGGACCGCTATCTCCGGCAACTGGCAGATTTGCACCAGGAAATCGCCCGGCGCACCGCGGCGTGGCGGCTGAAGGAATATGTTTCCTTTCATCCCTCGTTTGTCTATTTCGCCAAGCGCTACGGTCTTAGGGAAGCAGGGGTAATCGAGGCGGCCCCGGGCCGGGAGCCTACGCCGGGGCATATCCGGAAAATTGTGAAAGCCATCCAGAAATTCGGAGTGCGGGTTGTGTTCGCGGAACCGCAGCTCAACCCCAGGATGGCGGAAATCATCGCCCGGGAGGCCGGGGCCAAAGTGCTCCTGTTGGACCCCTTAGGCGGCCGGCCGCCTTACGGCAACGACTACATAGCAATGATGCGCTACAACCTGGAGGCCATGGAGCAGGCGATGAAATGAACGCCCCGGCTATCCGCATACGCGACCTGTGGGTCAACTTCAACCATGTCCCGGCCCTGGAGGACATCAACCTGGACATCCGGGAGGGGAGCTATGTGGGCATTTTGGGGCCGAACGGCGCGGGCAAGAGCACTCTTCTCAAAGTGATCCTGGGGCTTATTCCTCCGAGTCAAGGGGAGGTACTGGTGTTCGGCGAAAATCCCCGGAAACTCCGGTTGGCCGGCAGCCTCATCGGCTATCTGCCCCAGAAGCCCCTGAGCAATCCCCGTTTTCCGGTGTCGGTCCTGGATGTCGTCCTCATGGGCCGCTACGGGCGCATCGGCTTGTGCCGGCGACCCAGCCGCCGGGATGTGGAAATCGCCCGGGAAAATTTGGCGCGGCTGGGGATTTTGCCGCTGGCCGAGCGCCCCATCGGGGAGCTCTCCGGCGGCGAGCAGCAGCGGGTGTTCATCGCTCGGGCTCTTTGCTTGGAGCCGCGCCTCTTGGTATTGGATGAGCCCACTATTTCCCTGGACGCCTGCGCCCAGGACGACCTCTACGAACTGGTGCACGGCTTCAAGGAGGAGATGAACCTGACGGTGCTCATCGTCTCCCATGATATCGGGGCCGTGGCCCGGCACGTGGACGACGTGGTGTGCCTGAACCGCCGGGTGCACGTGCACGAACCCCCGCCCATCGGCCGGTTGGCCCTGGAGAGCACTTTCGGCTGTTCGGTGGAGTACCTCTTTCACGGCGAAATTCCTCACCGGGTGGTGCGCCGGGATGAGTGAACTGTTCGCCATGGGGTTTTTTCAGCGGGCTTTGATAGCGGCCTTGATGTTGAGCCTGCTGTGCGGGGTGCTGTCGGTTTTCGTGGTCCTGCGCCGCATGGCCTTTATCGGCGTGGGCGTCTCTCACTCCGCGTTCGGGGGCGTGGCCCTGGGCTTTCTCCTGGGAGTGGACCCCCTGTGGACCGGCGTGGGCTTCGCCATGCTGGTGGCGGTGCTCATCGAATGGGCCCGGGCCCGGGGCCGCCTGGAAGAAGATGCGGCCATAGGCATCTTTTTCGCGGCCTCCATGGCCCTGGGAGTGGTGCTGCTGCACCTGTCGCGCACTTATAATGTCGACGTATTCGGTTTTCTCTTCGGCAACATCCTGGCCATAGGCAGGCGGCAGGTGGTGGAGATCGCGGTGGTCTCACTGGCCGTGTTGGCGTCCCTGGCGGCTTTTTTCAAGGAGCTGGTTTTCTTGAGCTTCGATGAAGAGATGGCCTGGGTGAGCGGCGTGCCGGTGGCGGCCTTGAGGTATTTTTTTCTTATCCTCCTGGCCCTGGTGGTCATCATGTCCATCTATCTGGTGGGCATCATTCTGGTGGCCGCGCTGCTGGTCATCCCCGGCGCCCTGGCCCGGAACCTGACCCGCAACATCCGGCCCATGCTGGCAGTGTCGGCGGGCGCGGCCGCGGTCTCCTCCCTGGGGGGGCTGGTAGGTTCCGCGATTCTGGACTGGCCTTCCGGAGCCACCATAGTGCTCCTGCTGTCGCTGGCTTTCTTCGGGTCCGCGCTCCTGGCCCGGCGGCGGTTGGGGTGAGGCGGGACCAGAAGCTTTGTTATGAGGCCGCCTCCTTTAGGTTATCCTAAAGCCGCGGCCTCTAGGCTGCGCCTGGGCGCGGCCACCTGAAAAGGGTTTTCGCAGGCCAAAATCTGCGGCTACATTAGGGGCGCGGCCCGCCCTGCATTATTGGAGCTCAACATGGGAAACGCTAAAGGCAAGCCGCCGGGCGCGGGCAAGAGCAGCTTTGACCTCATCGACCCGAACAAGTTCTTTGCCGCCCTGGTGATCAAGCCGCACATGAAAATTTTGGACTTGGCCTGCGGCCAGGGGAACTACACCCTGGCCCTGGCCGAAGCGATGGGGCCGGAAGGGGTGGTCTATGGGGCGGACCTCTGGGAGGAAGGCCTGGCCAAACTCCGGGAAGAGGCCGCGATCAGGGGCTTACGCCAGATCCGGGCCATTCTGGCGGACGTGAGTTCGCCTTTGCCTCTGGACGCGGCCAGCATCGACCTGTGCCTCATGGCCACAGTGCTGCACGACTTGGTGGAGGCCGGTACCGCGCCCGGGGCCCTGGCCGAAACCACCCGCCTGGTAAAGCCGGGAGGCACCCTGGCCGTCGTGGAATTCAAGAAAATGGACGGCCCGCCCGGCCCGCCCCGGCACATCCGGCTCGCGCCGGAGGAGGTAGAGAATCTCCTTAAGCCGTATGGTTTCCGGAAGCGGTTGATAGAGGAAATAGGCAGTTATACCTACCTGATGTTGTTTCGAAAAGTTTGAAACAGTTCAACTTTCGTGAAAGGCCGGGACCGCTGGCCCATATCTTTCCTTAAAAGAGATTCCGTTTCAATCGGCGGGCCACCGAGGCCCTCCCACCTTTAGGCCCGCACCCTCAAGAGGTACGATCAGCTTTTAGAAGGCCACTTGTCCGTAAACTCTTAACCAGTAAGGCGGGAAAGCGAAGCGCATCCCGCCATCGGCATTAATTTCATTTGTAAATTGTGAACCTCGCATCTGCGCCTAATCGAGTGGAATGAAATCAAAGGTAATACTTGGCGCGTTTGACTTATAGATAAAATCAGGCATATGGGCGATTCACGACTCGCGAAACCCTACCGTGCTTTGCCGGGACATGATTTCAATTCGGAAGGCGGGATGCGCTTCGCTTTCCCGGCCTACATGAACTGCACAGGTTGGGAAGGCCTGTGCTACCCAGATTGGTTTTTTTCCCCATCAAATTTTCTTTCTAGATTTCGCCCAAAGAAAAAGCAACTTCAGATTCAGCTCAGGTAGGCCGATAAGAGAAAAGAGGAAAATCTTCCTGACCGGAAGCCCTGTTTTGCGATCGCTGTCGTCTTATTCCCCGCAACAGAAAAGCAGCCTGGCTCGGCTGGAGCCGGATTTCACGGCGCTCCGACATTTGGTGGAGCAGGCGGACGCAGGCTTTTGGCTGGCGGCCGTTGAAGACGGGCGGGTGCAGGGGGTCTATGCCAATCCGGCGTTCGAAGAGATTTGGGGCCGCGGCCTGGAAACCCTGTACGATAATCCCGCAGCCGCCCTGGCCGCGGTGCACCCGGAAGACCAGGAGCGTCTGGCGGCCAAATGGGAGCAGTTTTATCAGGGAAGGCGGTTTGAGGAAGAATTCCGCGTTTCCCGCCCCGACGGCCGGGTGCGGTGGGTTAAACTTCGCTCCCAAGGGGTCGCGGCGGACCAGGATAATAAAGCCGCTCTTTTGGCGGGCACTTTAACGGACATAACTTCAGAGCGCCGGGCGGCGGCGGCCATAAAGGAGGGCGAGGCCCGGCGGGCCGCGCTTCTGGGGTGTCCGGTCCTGGGCATGGCTCTCATGAGCCCGGAAGGGCAAATCCTGGAGAGCAACCGGGTTTTCCAGGAGCTTTTGGGGCAGGGAGGGGAGATCGAGGCGGAATTGCGCCGCCTGGCCGAAAAGCTGCAAAGGTGCGGGGATGAATTCGGGCAGGTGGAAATGCGTTACCTGCGCCGGGACGGCCAGACCGCCTGGGCCAGGCTCGGCATCACCATCATCCGGGACCAGCAGGGGACCCCGCTTTTCGCGGTCAACCTGGTGGAAAACATCACCGGCCACCGGCGGGCCGAAGAAGCCCTGACCCTGAGCCGGGAGCGCTTCCGCCTGCTCTATGACAAGGCTCCGCTGGGGTATCAGTCCCTGGACGAACACGGGCATTGCCTCGATGTCAATCAGACCTGCCTGGATTTGCTGGGTTATGCCCGGGAAGAGGTCATCGGCCGGTGGTTCGGGCATTTTCTGGCTCCCGCGGACAAAAACCGGTTCGAAGGGATTTTCGCCGAACTCAAGGAAAAGGGGGAGATCAACGATGTGGAGCTGGACCTGGTGCGCCGGGACGGCACCGGCCTCACGGTGTCGTTAACCGGCAGGATCGCATTCGACGAGCAGGGCGGCTACCAGCAGGCCTATTGCATGTTGGCGGATATCACGGCCCGCAAGCAGGCGGAAGCCGCGGTGGCGCAGAGCGAACAGAAGTACCGCGTCCTGGTGAACACCTTGCCGGCCGTGGTCTTTAGGGGGTACGCCGATTGGACCCTGGATTTTTTTGATAACAAAATCGAGGAATTGACCGGCTACAGCCAGGAGGAATTCAATTCCCGGCGGCGGCGCTGGTGCGAGGTCATTGTCCCGGAGGACCTGGAACGCGTCCGCCAGGCTTTTCTTCAGGCTTTGCGAACCACCAAATCCTACAGCCGGGAATACCGCATCCGCGACCGGGACGGCAAAATCCTTTGGGTTCACGCCCGCGGGCAGGTCATTTGCACGGACGACGGCAGGATCGATTATATCAGCGGAGTGCTGTTCGACATCACCCGGGAAAAGGAGATGGAGCAGCTCCTGGCCGCGGAGAAGGAACGCCTGGCGGTGACCCTGCGCTCCATCGGCGAAGGCGTGATAGCCACTGACACTGATGGCAATATCGTGCTCATGAACGGCGTGGCCGAGGAACTCACGGGCTGGACGCAGCCAAAAGCCCTGGGCCTGCCGGCCTCCCAGGTCTTTGCCCTGTTTCACGATCAAAACGGCAGCCGCTGCGAAGACCTGGTGGAGCGGGTCATCAGGACCGGGGAAGTGGTGGTGCTGGCCAACGGCACGCACTTGGCGGCCAGGGACGGCACGGCCAGGAACCTGTCGGCCAGCGGCGCGCCCATCGTGGACAAGGACGGCCAGATCATCGGGGTGGTTTTGGTTTTCCGGGACATCACCACCCGTCGCCGCACCGAGGCGGAATTCCTGAAGATGGAAAAGCTTTCTTCCCTGGCTATCCTGGCCGGAGGCATCGCCCACGATTTCAACAACATCCTGACCGGCATCCTGGGCAATATTTCCCTGGCCATGCTGTCCGTGCCGCAAGAAGACGAGGTTATCGCTCCCCAACTGGCGGAGGCGGAGCGGGCCACGTTGCGGGCCCGGGACCTGGTGCAGCAACTTCTCACTTTCGCCAAGGGCGGGGCACCGGTGAAAGAGCTGGCTTCGCTGACGGAAATTATCCGGGAATCAGCCACCTTCGCCTGCCGGGGCTCGCAGGTGCGGGCCGAGTTTGACCTGGCCCCTGACCTGTGGCCCGGAGAGGTGGACACCGGTCAGATCAGCCAGGTCATCCAGAATCTTACCATAAACGCGGTGCAGGCCATGCCCGGAGGAGGCATCGTGGAAGTGCTGGCGGCCAATGTGAACCTGTCGGAAAAAAGCGGCTTGCCCTTGACTCCGGGACGCTATGTCAAAATTTGCGTCAAGGATTACGGCGTCGGCATCCCGGAGGACCATCTGGCCAAGATTTTCGATCCTTATTTTTCCACCAAACGGAAAGGCAGCGGCCTGGGGCTGGCCACGGCTTACTCCATCATCACCAATCACGACGGCTATATGACAGTGGAGTCCAAGCCGGGGGAGGGTACGGCGTTTTTCGTCTATCTTCCGGCGTCCAGCCGGGAACTGAAGCCCAAGCGCCAAGGCGCGGCGGAAGTGGTCCCCGGCAAAGGCAAAATCCTGGTGATGGATGATGATGCCAGCGTGCGCGAGGTGGCGGGCCGCATCCTGGCCCATCTCGGCTATCAGCCGGATTACGCCCGGGACGGCGAGGAGGCTATCGCGGCCTTTGCCTCGGCCCTGGCCGGGGGAGAACCCTTTGACGCGGTGATTATGGACCTGACCATCCCGGGAGGCATGGGCGGCAAGGAAGCCATCCAGAAATTGCGGCAGCTCAATCCCGAAACCCGGGCCATCGTCTCCAGCGGCTATGCCGACGACCCCATCATGACGCACTATAAAAAATACGGCTTCAGCGGCGTCATCAAAAAGCCCTACCGCGTCAACACCTTCAGCAAGGAACTGCGCCGGGTGCTGGCCCGGCAATAGCCTCACCCTTTTCCCCAGAGACAGTGTTAAACAACCTCATGAAAGTTTGTCGGCTCAAGTTTTCCGGGGCGCGTTTGAAAATTTTGCCGCGTGTCGGTCTATTTCTTAATTTTATCAGGATTTGCCTGCTTGAACGCCAAGCCGGGAGGCAGCGCCACGGAAAAAATAAAATTGGCTTTTTGCCAATATATTGAAAATAAAATCATTTCATGACTTGACAGGCTGTTTCTTGGTTGTTATATTTTGACAAATCTTCATTCCCATCTTCAACAAACCCCCTCCAACGCCGGATTCTTACCTCCCCCAAGGGTCCGGCGTTATCTATTTCTTAGCTCAACAAAGGCATGGTTTGATTGCCTTGCCAACTTGACTCACACCTAAGTTTTACGCAGGATGAGAAAAAATGACTTACGGGCAACAGGAATTTTATTGAGGCGGTTGACTTCGGAATTGCTATTGCGGGTCCGGGGTCAAATTGCGGCTGTGGATATGAATCAGTTCGGCGATATCTTCCTGCTCCACATTGAGGCTTTCCAGGACTGCGTCCAACCCCGGCTGGGCGGCAAAATCCACCTCCGCGGGGTCGGCGATGCCGATGTGATCGACGATTTTTTGGGCCAGGGCCTCGCAGAGCATCAAAACGTTCATCGCAGACCTCTTGAACTTCTTTTTAAGCCTTGCTTGCTTTCTTCTAGTTTCGACAGCTTCATAAATTTTCTTTAAGGCGATCTAAAAAGTTTGGCTCAAGATTGAGCTCGCAGCCGCAAATTATTTCCTCTCATTTACTCAAGTTCTATGCCAAACTAGTTTTCCTATTAATTTTAGTATATTACTGATTTTACTAGAGGCGGCAATGTTTCAATACCTGAATATCAGGTTAATCCGGATGAACAATAAGGATGGACGGACAAGGGGAAGGTCGCCAGTCGGGAAATCAAGGGGCGGCCCGGTAACCGGCGCATCTGCTTCGAGGACAGGAATTCTCTTATTGCTCGGGATCTTCCACTACTTCGGCCGCGAGGATTTCCCGGGCCCGCTCCTCATCATCGGGCGCCACCAGGAGTTTCACCCCCCGGAGGAACTGCAGCATCGGGTAGGACCCGCCGGCGTCGTCCGCGAGAATGAAAGATTCGATACCTTCCACTTCCAAAACGGACGCGGCCAGGGCCGCGAGCGTCCGATTGGGAAAAGTGGCGACAACTACGGCGGATTCCCGTTCCAGGACCATGAATTCACCTGTTGTAGTAGGCGATGGCATTTTTTAAAGCTTTTATATTTTTTTGCAGGCCGGCAGATTCTGCGGGGCCCTCTATTGGCAAACCTTGCAATTACTATAATAACCCGGAAGCAGCGAAGGGCAAAGAGAGGCCGGCTTGGCGGCCGCCGTGGCCGCTCACCGGAGCGTATGCCCTGGCTGTTCGGCTGGCGGCTAAAGCCTACTCGTGTTCAGTTTCCTCAACGTCTTTCCTGTAAGACCGGTTGACCGCGCCTGAGGTATTTTTCAGGCGGCGGTTCAGGAATTTACTTGCCCCTTTTAGCCGATTAGAATGGGGATTATATTACCAGTTAGACGCGGAAAAACAAATCCTGGGGTGAACTTATGTGCCGATCAAACAGGCCGGGTCCGGATATCCGCGCCTTTTTCACCAACCTGCGGGGACCTTTGCCCTGGACAACCAAGCTCAGGCTTCTTTTCCGGAACAACTGGCTGAAAATGAGAAACCGGCAGAACTGCTGCGGCCATTTCGGCGAACCGGGCTGCTGACAGGCCGAGGAGCAAGGCCCCGGCGGGGCTTAATAGGTGCGGTCAGGCAGATTGGGGGGTCGGGTGGGGTCCGGCTCAGTCGGCTGCCGGGAAGCATCGCCTCCCCCGGACAGCCATACCGCTTTGGGCGGCACACTGATATGCGCCTGGCCGGCGCAGCCGACCATGAGTGCACATAATAAGACGGCGAGGCCTGTTTTTCTCATCAAAGGAAATTTTCTCCGCTCAATAAATTAACATATCTTAAGCCCGGGCCGTGTGCCAGCAAACTTTTTACCCGTCTTGTCAGGTGGTGCAGCAGATGGCCAGAAAAAGTGTGACAGGCGCATACGGCGGGAATGAATGTTGCAAAATTTAGACGCTAAGTGCAGAATGTTTGAAAAAAGAGCCGGTCAATCATGCGCACCCTGGATATGACTCCGTACCTGCCGTACCGCCGCATGGCGGTGACCTGCCGGACCCGTCCCATCGCAGAAAAGCAGGTGGTTTGGGTGAAGCCCGAACCCAAAATGGACAAAACGGGGCGCTTTGTGGGGCGGGTCCTGGGCCGCGCTGACGTGGAGGCCGCGGCCGAACTCTGGCGCTGGGCCTATCCCGAAATTTATGGCTCAGCTCATGATTTTATTCTCTTCCCGGAAGAATACGAGTGCCGTGTAGCGTTGGCCGAGACTTGGGAGCGGGACAGCCGGCAGAAACCATTCTGCATGTTGGTGGGCGAAGAGGCAGCCACCGGCAGGTTGGTCGCGGCCAGCATGATGACCAAGCTGGACAGGAACCTTCAGATTGAATACACCTTTGCCGGCACCCACCCCGAATACCGCCGGCAGGGCCTGATGAACCTCCTGGGCCGCCTAATGCACCGCATGGCCTTGGCTTCGGGCGCGGAATATCTTACCACCTTTCTGGAAACCTGGCATACCATCACCCAGGAAAAGACTATGAAGTTTGCCGAAGGCTGGAAGATTGCCGGCATTTTCCCGGGCAACTTCACCCGCTGGGCCGGCGGCAACCAGGAATATCGGGCTTGTGAAGTTTATCTGTACCGGTTCATCAATGACGGCGAGCTTTATGCCACGCAGCCCTCGGAATGGAGCCTTCATCCCGAGGTTCGCCGGCTCTGGGAAGTGCTGGAGGATATAAACAGCCGCATCGGCAAGCAGAAGTGACCGCGGTGCCCCTTTTAGGCCCATCCTCAGGGTAAGCGCTGGTAACCTGTATGGCCCACTTCATTCATGAGCTTTTCAAAATATGCGGCAAGGCATTGAAATATATAATGAAAACGGAAAGTTCGAAAAAGCAGGGTTTTTTTGCACAAGCTGGAAAGCCTGTGCCACCGAGTCCTTCGGTCCTCGGTGAATTATCCGGGCTAGACAGCGGTTCAGCCGGTATCCGCCATGACCAGCAAACCCTGGACGCTTTCCCGCATGTGCTCCGCCTGTGAGGAAAGTTCCTGGGACGCGGAACTGGTTTCCTGAGCGCTGGCTGCATTCTGCTGGGTCACCCGGCTGATTTCGGCGATAGCCAAATTTATCTGATCAATCCGCTGGGCCTGTTCCCGGCTGGCCTCGCTGATCACCGCAAACAAATCGCTCACCTTTTTGGCGTCGTCCCCCATGCGGTAGAATTCGTCCAGGGACTGCTGCACCAGTTCATGGCCTTCCTTGATGGCCCGCAGGCTCTCGCCGATGAGCTGCTCCGTTTCCTTGGCGCTGGCGGCCGAGCGTTGGGCCAGATGCCGCACCTCTTCAGCCACCACCGCGAAGCCCTGACCGGCCGCCCCGGCCCGGGCCGCCTCTACTGCGGCGTTCAAAGCCAACAGATTCGTCTGGAAGGCGATCTCATCGATGGTTTTGATGATCCTGGCGGTTTTTTCTCCGGCAGAGAAAATCTGATCGATGCAGTCCTTGGTGCTCTTGAGGAGCTTGTGGCTGCTCTTCATGCTGGCCCGGGAATTGTCCACCAGGCGGGCGGCTTCCGCAGTATTTTCGGCATTCTGATGCACCATCTCGGCCATTTGGGACATGGCGGCGCTGGCTTCCTCCACGGAAGCCGCCTGGATGGCCGCACCTTCGGCCAACTGCTGGCTGGCTGAAGCTACCTGAAACGATGCTTCGGTCATTTGACCGGAGCTGCCCCATAATTCTTCCTGTACGGCTTGCAGGCGTCTGCCCAGATAGCGCACCGTCAGATAGCCGCCGACGAGAACCACGAGGGCGCCGATCTCCGCCAGGAGAAAGGTGCGGAGCGCGGTGCCCTCCTTCAGCAGCGAAGTGGAGGCGAAGGCTCCCATAACAAAGGAAGCCAGACTCACCAGGCCCGAGCTCAGCCAAAATTGCTGCTTAATGGAAATTTTCACGCTGTCTCCCCGAATACCGCCTTCTAATTCAATTGCCTGCGCTGCTATTAAAATCGGGGATTTCTTTCAAAACCTTAAAGGGATTTTTTTGGAAAAAGATTTGGGGAATTTATATCAAGTCAGCCTTTGTCTTTCCTCTCCCCCGTATGGGGCAGAGGATTGAGGTGAGAGGTTTTTGAGATGCCTTCCTTTATAATTCCATAAAAAAAGCGATGCCGAAGCACCGCTTTTTGCCATTCGCGAGGGTGAATCAGGTCTCACCCTCACCTGTCGGTGCCGCGCCGGGCATGGCCTCGGCCTCGGCTTCCTCCGCCGCGGCTTCGACAACTTCCGCCCTGGGAGCGGTCGCGCTGACGATCAAGCCGTCCGGATCATCCAGAATTTCCACCCCGCTGGGTACGTCAAGATCGCGCACATGGATGCTGTCGCCGATAGCCGCAAGCTTGGAGATATCCACTACCAGACGCTCCGGCAGGTTTTGGGGCAGACTTTCCACTTCAATTTCAGTCAGGCCTTCGACAATAACGGCATTGAAGTCCTGCACCGCAGGGGCTGTCCCCGTTATCTCGATGCCCACCTTGGTGCGGATTTTCTCGGTCAGGGAAACGGCCTGAAAGTCCAGATGGATAAGATGATTTTTAATACATTCGCGCTGCTCGTCCCGCACCAGGGCCAGATATTCCTTCCCATCCAGGTCCACCGTCACCAGGCTGGATGAGGTCAGGCCCGACAGCGTCAGCCAGGTTTGATGGGCGTCCAGCATGATGGGGGTCGGCTCGATGTTGTGGCCGTACAGTACGGCCGGGAGCTTGCCCTCCCGGCGCAGGGCCCTGACCTTCTTGCCTGTTACTTCGCGTTTGCCGGCCTTCAGTACCACTTTCTCCATAATCGCATAACTCCTTAACCGCTTGCACCCGATAAAATGTCAGTGAGAACCGCTCTGCGGACCTCTGCCGGGCTTGCTGTGGATTCAGTTTAAAAATAAAAAGTATACTGCATTAAGTTGACTTAGCAACCCCTATTGCCCCGCTGTCTGCAAAAGTTCCTCATTCCGCAGCCGGATGAGCCTGTCAGGGAAGCTTTTTCCGGGGAGTTCGGCATCATTTTTTTATATTCCCCTATTACAGCGGGAGCGCGGGCATTCTGGTGCAAGCAAGGCCGAAAACGGCCATGCTCCCGATAAAAATATAGCCCTGGCAGAAGAGGGGTAGGCAAGGCGGGCCCGGCCTCCCGGACCTCTTCCGGTTAAACTGTTGCATCCTCAAAAGAGTAGCTGTAAAGTTGGACTGGCTTCAGGAGAACCCGATGAACAATACCAGGCCGATCATTGAGAAGTGCGCTGAGCGAGCCGGTTCCCGCTATGAGTTGTGGATTGACTTCATCCGCTCCGCCGGGCTGGAGCACATGGCCGAGGTGGGGGTCTATAGAGGCAATTTTGCGTCCAGCATCCTGGAAAACTGCAGCTCCTTGAAGAAGTACTACATGATCGATCCCTGGAGACATTTGGACGATTGGAACAAGCCTGCCAATGAAGATGATGCTTTATTTGAATCATTTTTTGCCGAAACAAAGGCCAGGACCGATTTTGCAGGAGAAAAAAGAGTTATCCTGCGAGGCAAAACTGTTGAAGTGATCGACGACCTGCCCGATGAACAGCTTGACTTTGCTTATATTGACGGAGACCATACTCTTAAGGGAATAGCAATTGACTTGATCTGCATTTATCCCAAAGTTCGACCGGGCGGCTTTATCGGAGGCGATGATTTCAGCAAAACCATCTGGCAGCACCACAGCAAATATGAGCCAACGCTGGTTTTTCCCTTTGCAGTATACTTTGCCGAAGCTGTCGGGGCTCCCATATACGGCCTCCCTTATAATCAATTTTTGATTGAAAAAACAATTGCCCGCTCCTTTGAGTTTGTTGATTTAACGGGGGATTACAGTAACTTAAGCCTGCGGGGGCAATTGGATGCAAATAAAGCCCTTAAGCTGAAAATGGCAGAGATGCTCCCTCGGGCTACGAAATATGCCCGAAAAATGAAAAAATGGTTTTCAAAGTAAAAGCTTCAGGCGCGGGGCTGCTCCTGAATTCCATTACATCCTTCTGATTCGAGACACCCGCCTGACAACGCCCCCTTAATTTCAGACCGCAGGAATCGCCGCGGCCGGCTGTATCCGTAAGGCGAGTACGCTTGCCATTTTCTGGATAAGTCGGAAGAATTTAGGGTTTGGGGTGATTTCACGGTTCTCAAGTTGGGGTTGCCCCCACGAATGAGTTCCAGGTTTGCAATATGCAGGCCGGGTTCTTACCTTTGCATGTAAGTCTCCGACTTTTTCCGGCAAAGCGGGAGCGAAGCCGGGGTGCAGGGCAGGGGCCCTGTCCAAAAGCGGGCGCAAACCGAACCCGGATTTCAATTGTGCTTCCTTGGGAGGCGGGATGAACAAAAAGTGGCGGCTTATCCATGGAATTCTGTTTTCCCTGCTGATTTTTCTGGCCGCGGTTTCGGGAGTAAAGGCTGAATTTTTTAACCGACAAAACGATCTTCCCGAACAAGATTTTGTGCCGGGAGAACTATTGGTCAAGTTCAAGGACATGTCCTTGTCCCCAGGCCCGCAAATTTTGCAAGGCCCGGAGGCGGAAGCCGTGGTCGCCAAACTGCCGGCCATGAACAGGTTCGTTCTGCGGGAAATCGGGGGCCGGACCGTGAGGGCGTTTCCCCAGATCGGCGTTATCCGGGTGAAAATTCCTGCGGGCGGGTCCGTCCGCAGGGCCGCCCGGATATTGGCAGAAAGCGGCGTGGTGGAGTACGCCGAGCCGAATTATCTCCGTTACAGCCAGCGGTTCACGGCGGCCGATATCGCCGTCGGCCCGACCGAGGCCTTGGCTCCCGGCTTGTTTGACATTCCCACCCGCGTACAGCCTGCCCCTGCCCAGGCTCCCGACCAGCCTGTGCCTGCCACGGAAACTCCCGATGATGATGATTTTCCCAGGCAGTGGGCCCTCGACAACACCGGCCAGGAAATCAACGGGACCTCAGGCGCGGCGGACGCGGATATCGATGCTCCTGAGGCATGGGCGGTGCGGATAAACGGGATGAACGCCACAGGCGGTGCGGCCGCCATCGCTGCCCTGATTGATTCCGGGGTGGATTATAACCACCCGGATTTAAAAGATAATATGTGGCAGGACGAAAACGGGTCCCATGGTTTCAACGCCTTAAACGACGCGGCCGATACCCGTGATCCCATGGACAATGAGGGGCATGGCACTCACCTGGCCGGAATCATCGGCGCCGTCGGCAATAACGGGCTGGGAGTCTGCGGCGTGAACTGGCAAACTCGCCTTATGGCCCTGAAGTTCATGGATGTCGAGGGCGTGGGGAGCGATGCCGATGCCGTGGAGTGCATCACTTATGCCTTGCAGCACAAAGGCGACAGCCGCATGGTGATGAACATAAGCTGGGGGGGCGAGAACTTTTCCAGAGCGCTGCATGATGCCATGGCCGAGGCCAGAAATGCCGGCGTTCTCTTTGTGGCCGCGGCCGGCAACAACAGCCGGAATACCGATGTGGCCAGGTTCTACCCCGCCGGTTACAATCTTGATAACATCATTGTGGTAGGCGCTTCGGACCAAAGGGATGCGAGGGCCTTCTTCAGCAACTTCGGCCCGCGCAGCGTGGACCTCTTCGCCCCGGGCGTAAATATTTGGAGCACCGTTATTGACGGCGACTATGGTTTCGGCACCGGCACCTCCATGGCCTGTCCCTTTGTCACCGGCGCGGCCGCCCTGATCTGGAGCAAAGATCCGTCCGCCGATTACCGGACGGTCAAAAAGTTCATCCTGAGAGGTGTTGATAAAAAACCCGCTTTTAGAAATGCCTGCGTCAGCAGAGGACGCCTTAATCTTTATAAAGCGGTCAGCAAATTAACCGGGACCGTCTCCCAACCAAAAGCTACCCCGCTAAGCGACCCATCGATCATCCTGAGGCTTCTCCGATAAGCCGCCGCGAGCAAATTTGTCCAAATTCCGGCCAGGCGCGGCCAAGATGCCTCCCGGCGCGGGTTTGCCTGCCAAAAGAACGGCCATCCCGGCTTAATAGAAGATGACACCCTTCTTAAGTGTGCTGGCGGCTTTCCGGGTTTTTGATTAAGAATCCGTGAAAACCTGAACGCGGCATCTGGCTTGGGATACGAAAACCAGGCCTGATACGGCGTATCAATCCTGCGGCTGGCGGCAATCAACGGACACGTAAGCGAGGCAGCAGCGCCGGAGGCGGCACCCGACTTTTTTAAGTGGAGATGAACTATGGCAAACGTGAGCTTCAAACAGGGGGAGGCGAAAACTCTAACCCTGACCGTCAAAGACAACGGGGCGGGCGTCGATCTGAGCGCCGCGACCATATTTTTGGGGGTGAAAAAAAAGAAGACTGATGCGAGTTTTATTATTGAAAAGCAGGATGCGGATTTTGACAAGTCCCAAGCCGCGGCGGGCGTAATAAGCGTGTTTCTTTCCGATGCCGACCTGAGTGTCGATCCGGGGCACTATATCGGGGAGCTTAAGGCAACATTTCCTGATTCCACCATAGATAAAAGTGCTGACCTGTCTTTCAGGGTGGAGCAGGCCGTGACCTAGCCAACGCGGGTGTCGCCCAAGCCAATAGGCCGGGACCCCGCCATGCAAAGCCGGCTCGCGGATTTTGAAAATAACCGGAAGCTTCGCAACTGCTGGCCGATATTTCCTTGCCCTCCGCCCCCGCGGCCGGCCGGTCGGCCATATCCCGGTTTGGGCCGGACCCGGGGCAACATCCACCGAGCAGGCCGGCGTTGCCCTTGTGAGCCCGCCGGCTTTCCCTTCATCACCTGGTCTTCCCTTTTCCTCATAATTAATCCGAGTCAAACAAGCAGCCGATAAAGTTACCGGGCCGTGAAACTCCGGTCCTTCAAGTCCTCAGAACGAAAAGGCGAACCATTCGCAAGGATGGGGCGCAAAGCTGCGGGTCCCGCGCAAGCGGCGAGACAGCCGGGCTGCCGAACTCTGAGGCTTAGCGGAGCGAAACCCCTGTGATCTGAGGGGCTTTGCCGGCAGCCCAAATTTTTGCCAGGAGGGCTGCCGTTTGTGATGAAAACCTCCCGCGACCTCGCACCGGCCGTGTTTACCGTTCTGTTGAGCCTTCTTTGCAGCATCCCGCCATTCCCCGCCCTGGCCCGGGAAAGCTTTGAAACCGGCCGGGCGATCATTAATTGCGCCTTCCCTTCGGAGCTTTACTTAATGGAAAAAAGGCTCAATTTTTTCCCGGCAGCCCAATATTTCCAGAAGAATTACCAGGCCTCCGGGTTCCCTCCGGACCCAGTCCTCCACCGGCTGGCCGCCAAGGTGGAAGGCATCATGGGCAGGGTTTCCCACCTGCTGAATATCAGCCTAAAACCCTCTTCCAAATTGCGGATCTTTCTCCTGAAAGACGGCCGCGAGGTGCGGGAGCGCCATCTCCTTTTCCGGCCCGGCCGGTCAACACTCGGCTACAACTCCCTGGAAGCCTTCTATCAACCCGGAACTCACAGCCTCTTCCTCTCGCTGGCAGATCTGCATGAGGGCATTCTGGCTCACGAAATGGCCCATTTTTTGCTGTGCGCCGGTTCGGCGGTGCCGCCGCCCGCCGAGGTGCAGGAAAGATTGGCCCAGTACGCTGAAATGCATCTGCGCGAGCAGGCGACCAGAGGGTTTTAATCAATTAATTTGATTTTTAAGGCAGGCATCAGAAGGGGAGGGAGGTCCTTTTTTGTTCTGGGCCTTACTTAGGGCCGACTTCAGGGGCACAATTTCAAAAAGTCCTCATCAAGTTCCACCGCCACAGCCCGCTGGAACAGTTCCACGCTCACCACCAGCCGGTGTTTCTTCTCCAGGCGTTTTTGAATGACGCCCCTGGCCCCGGCCAGCAGCCCTGCGGTGATATACACCCGCATGCCGCGCCTCAAGGGAGGGCAGGTTATCAGAGGAAGCCCGCTTTTTTCCATAATCCTGATGGATTCAAGAGTTTCATCAGGTACAGGCTCAAAGCCGCCCTGCCGCCCCAAAATTTTAACCACCCCTCTGGTTCTGCGGATATCCAGATAAGTTCGGGGGTCCAGTTCGGTGCGGATGAAGAGATAGCCGGGAAACAGCGGCTGCCTCAGGAAAAGCTTGCGGTCCCGGCGCCGGCTGGGAACCTTGATCCGGGGCAGGTACACTTCCTGGTCTTTTTGCCGCAAGGCCGACTCAACCACGGCTTCATTGCGGCAAAGGGTTTGCACCACATACCAGCGGAGATTGTTGACTTGCTTCATCTTAGGGCGACCCGAAACCGGAAGCAACTGCTCAAATCAAAAGTCGAGATCAAACCCTGGGTCGATTGCCTTGGCAAATCCAAATTTATCAATGAATGAAGCAGGTTACTAATACGAAATTTCCTGGTGCGGAGTCAATAGGGGGTGTCAGGGATAATCCTTTTTTGTCACAAAAACAGGAATTAAAGTCGTCAGCTAAGGGCTCGACGGGCCTCAGGCTTTTCGAGAGGCCGCCCGGGGGCTCAGCCTTTGTGCAGCAAGGCCCGCCGAGCCCTTAGGTCAACTATGAGAACCTGAATCAATCAGGCCTAGAGAGTTATCAAAGCCAGGGGTTGTCGCAAAAGACTTGATATTCAGGCCTGGCTGAATTTCGCTTTTAAGCTTCGCATCTTCTCCACCGGCCAGCGGACACAAAAGGCCGGTTTGCCCCTCATCACCAGCTGCGTGCAGGTGTCGCAGTCCTGATCGCAATGAATGATTTCGCTTTCTCTTCCCGCTTTCACTTTTTGCGGCCAGTCGGGGTCGGCCCAGAGCACCCGGGCCAAGCCGATTAAATCCGCCTTTTCCTGAACAAGTATTTCCTCAGCCAGAGCCCCGCTGGCAATGCGGCCGGCGGCAATGACCGGCACGTTCACCCGGCGTTTGACAGCCGCCGCCAAATCGGCCATATAGCCTTCTTTCCTTGATTTCTCCATGATCTCCGGCAAAAAGAAAGATTCATAGGTGCCCCCCATAACTGACAGGTAGCTGATGCCGGCGGCCGCCAGAGCCTGGGCGTATCGGCCTGACTCGGTGAGATGCAAGCCATCGGGCAGCCATTCGTCGGCCAGAAACCGGTACCCGACCGGAAAATCCCCCACCGCGGCCTTGACCTGGGCCACTACCTCCAAAGGGAACTTCTGGCGGTTCTCCAGGGTACCGCCATAATCGTCATCCCGGCGGTTGGTCCTGGGGGAGACAAACTGGGCCAGCAAATAACCGGTGCCGCCGTGCAGCTCCACCATGTCGAACCCGGCTTGTTTTACCCGGCGCGCGGCATTGGAATATTTGTAAGCCAATTCCTGTATCTCATCCCGGCTCAAGGCCCTGGGCATACGGCCAAAAGTCTCGATTGCAGAGGGCGCCACCGGTTGAGGCGCAAACCCGGCAAAACGTCCGGCGTGGTTTATCTGCATGCAGGCCCGGGCGCCCTCTTGTTTTATAGTCCCGGCAAGGGTTGCCAGGCCCTCCAGGTAATCATCCGAGTCCACCCGCAAGGTGCGGTTTGACCCGCTTCCCGTGGGGTGATCAATGGTGGCGTTTTCCACCACCACCAAAGCCACGCCGCTCCGGGCCATCAGCCGGTAATGGTCCAGAAGCAAGGCGCTGACTCCACCCCCCTCGGCGGCATAGCCCAGATAGAGAGGAGCCATGGTCAAGCGGTTCTGCAACTCCACGCCGTTGATTCGGCAGGGAGAAAAAAGATGCGGATACATAGTGCTCTCCTTTAGTTTAATGCCAGCTGTTCATCGGTATGTCGTCCGAAGTTTTCGCTAAAAAGAGATCGCAGACGGGCGCCCTGCTTGCAAATTTATTACCTCCGATTAGCTTAATTGTACACGGTTGCGTTCTATGGCGGCCTTTCAGGTAAAAAAATAAAATCTAAAATTTTTGGAAAGGAAAACGGGTGGGGACTTTTCATATCGCCTTTTAATTCGCCCAGCTCTGAAAACTTGTTTGCTTCCGAAATAAAAATTATTTCAAGACAAATTATCCAGTGATGCCCGCCATCTCATGCGCCTCTGGCAGCTGAAAATCTCTCAAAACCAAAAGCCCATTTTACAATGCAAAATCAAATAGATAATTTCTGTGCGGGTGCTGCCCGAGAAATTTTAAACTTGATCCGGCGTGCAACTTCTGTTAAACGCGGAGAGACCTGCCGGGCAATTTTCGGATTGAAGATGGCTCTTTCTCATCGCCGAAGGAGAATGCGGTTCCTCAGGGGAATCGGCTTCATCATCACCACAGTTCTTCTGCTGGGGCACACTTCCGTTTATGCTGAATCTCACATCCGGGTCTATAAAAAAGGGGTGGTCTATTATCACTTTCCCATCCGGGAACACCCGCAATTAGAGGCCATGCGATTTCCTTCGGCACCCCGGAACCGGACGGCCCTCCCGGAGTGGGACCAGTCGCATAATCTGCAGGCCATGGTGATTGAGGCGGCTGTTCGCATGGAAGCCAAACGCGACCCCGAAGCCGCCTTTTTCAAAAATGACCGCCTGGGGCAGCTAAGGCTGGGAAAAGCTCATGATTTGGAGATAGCCTATTTCTATGATCCTAATGTAAATGCGTGGACGGGCTCCCAATATCTGAGAAAATTGTTGACGAGCCTGGGCTACCATTCGCCTCCGGCCGCCCTCGCGGATTATCCCGACTCCAGGCTGCCGGTCGGCCCTCAAACTCCTCCGCCAACCCGGGAGGCTCAGGCCTTATTCCGGGAGGTCTGCAGCAGTTTCCTTCAATATGAATTGAACCGATATTCATCACCCGGTCGGAAGCAACCTGATCCGAATCACCTGACAGTGTCGAACCTGCCCGGTTATTGTTTTCCGGTGGCTTGGCCATATGCCTTCCGGGACACCTGGGGACACTCCCGCGGCGGCGGGAGGTATCATCGCGGTGTGGATATTCTTGCCTCCGAGGGCACCCCGGTCTATGCCATCACCGCCGGAGTTATCCATAAATTAGTGAGTTGGCAAGGCGCCGGCATCACCCTGCTCCTGCGCGGTCAAGACGGGTTAGGGTATGGCTATATGCACTTGCAGCGCTACGCTGAAGGCATTGTGGAAGGGAAAAAAGTGCGGCAAGGCGAGCTGATCGCCTACGTGGGGCGCACCGGGGTCACATGGAGTTCTCCGCACCTTCACTTGCAGGTTTATGTGGATAGCGACTTCGAAAGAGACGAACTGGTGAACCCTTTCGGCTTTTTGGTGCAATTATGCAACGGCAGAGGGGTTGCGGACAGGCCGTCTCAGGTCCTGCTCGGCCGGCAGCTTGCGGGACCGGAAGCCGCCAGGCATGGAAAGATGAAAATTTACAATTTTGCGCCTCGCAAGCCTAATCAAAGGACTGATGGCGACGTGTCGGCGTTACTGACGGACTACCTGTTGAAAAAGAACTACTTAACCTTTCCGGCAAAGCAGATCCCCTAAACAACGCGAACAATCGCAGGCAAGCCCCCGTTACCTGCCAGGAATTTTTCCGTGCCGGGAGTAGCTGACTATTCTTCGGCTCTTTGCCTTTCGTATTTGTCTCGCATCTCCTGATGCCATCTTTTTAAAGCGATGACAAATTTTCCCTGTTGCAGCGGGTTCAGGAGTGCCATTTCCTCGTGGCGTTGGACTTTGAAAGTCTCAAAAAGCTGGTCGTGGCAGGCGGTGACTGAGGCTACCAAATCCTTGATCCTTTTCTCATCGGGCTGGGGAGCAGACAGGGCTTTTTCCAGCTCCTCTTCGTCCTTTTTAATCCCCGCAATGATCTTTTCCCGGATTTTCTCGTATCGGTCGCTCACTGCCAGAAATTTGTCGGCTTTATCAGGGGGCAGGTTAAGCTCTTGTACCACCCTTTCCCTCGGCATCCCTAAACCGGGACTCATGCCTTCCTCCTCGGCCCGCCCCGGGCCGGGCATCAGGAGAACGGCCGCCAACAAAATTCCTAAGCTCATCCGGCAGAATTTCATTTTAGCATTCATGCTGTGCTCCTTGGACAGTATGTAAGTAAGAAAGCCCTCGCGGTGCCACCGAACTTTCGGGACAAAGTTTACTCATGAACCGGGGGCCTGAGCCGGGTTAAGGCGAGATTGACTATGTCAACGGCGGATTCCTCGCCCCCCGCCGCGGAAGCCATCGAAACGGAAACCTCCGCTACCGCCAGGAGGGCTGCTAGGCGTGCGCAGAGGTTCGCGCAGCATGGGCCTTTGAACCGGTCGTTCAATGCGCCTTTCAGGTCTGGTGGGTCGTTCAATGCGCCTCTCCGGTATTTTGCGCCGATGGTCATCTTTGAACCGATGACGATAGGGGTAGTAATAATAGCCGCCTGGATAGGAGTAATAAGGGTAATAATAATAAGGATAGGTGTAGTCGTAAGGATAATAGCGGCCGTAGCGGTAATAACCGCCATAGCCCCAGTACGATCCGCAGGAAGGCAGGATGAATAGCAGGCAAAAGAAGAGCAGACAAAGGGCCGGCGCCAAGCAATCCGCACGGATTTCTGTGAGCCCCTCCTTTAATTGGCGCGGCCTCAAGGGGAAGTCTTGCCCGCTTTGCACCATACGCATGTGGTTTCTCATCTGGCCCCCATCTTTAGCGGCCGTCATTTCTTTGGCCTGGTGAATTAACTTTTAATAGACCCGGCAGCCTTCTAAAAGAAATGCAAAGAGGCGGCTGGAAAAAGCCCTTATAGGCTAATTATAAGCTTGTCGAAACGGAGGTCAATGTACGTCGGTCAACTAGCAGAGAGTAGTGAGGTTTCCTAAAAGGGTCTAGCCTTACCCGGGACTTGGCTCATAAGCCCTGAAGCTCAGAAAACGGCCATCTCCGGGAATTTTCATCTGCCGTTGCCTTCAGAGAAGGAAGCTTTCGCGACTCCCAAAGCTTTTCACGTTCAAAATCAGCAGATTTTGTTTGGCATAGCAGTCCGAGAGCTAAGGGTCATTGTCGAGAAATGGCCCTGCACATCACCATCCATTTCGAGCCTTGCAGCGTTTTTCTGTTCCATTTCAGATAGATACTTTTACCTAGTATTAAGTCAAACACACCAAAATAAAAAGAGTATTTTCCTCTATTTTTTTTTAGAAAAACATTCTTTACCATGTTTTTAACCTTTCTGACTAAACTCCCGGCTCAGGGAAATTTGTTAAGCGATCTTCCCGGCCGGAGGTATGATTCAAAATCTTCCCAATTGTTGTCAATGTTTAACACCAATTATATAAGTAACTAACTAATATAATTCATAAAATAATTTTGTTAAAGTAATTTACAAGGGCGGTAGCCTGCCCAAACGAATCAAGAATTGAGAATTTGAGCCCTTCATTGCCCGAGACATCTCCAGGTCTGGATTTCCTAAGAGGGATTTTGCAGCCTGTCCGGATCCAATCTTTAGTTCGGTTTGCATACCTTGCGAAAAGAAAATTCGCCATGATTCAGCTTCTTCAACATGCTGTTTAATAAGCCGTCATGAAAAAATTCTGACAGGCTGGAGACACAAGGCAGGATTTCCAACAGAAGATTCGCCAGGCAGCTTGAGGCTACGTTTGAGGAAAAGCCAGGCTGTGTCATTTACCATTACAGCGCAATTCTGCACTGCCGGTAGATATTGGTCTAAAAGCGCGAAATTTTGAAATCACAAACAGTTCCAGCAACAGCGGTCTAATGTTATCGAATTATCAGAAAAGAATTTTGAGTGAAATACTTAAATGAGAATAATTAAGTTTATCGCAACGATATTATTGTTTTTGGTAGTGTTCACCATTGGAAGCTATGTTGGAAAGATATTGTGCTTTAAAGGGTTCAAAATTCCCTTTATCGCTCCAAGAGACGAATGGGCGATAGCGCTTTATCAGGGAAATTCACCTCTTAATTTTTTTCCTACCAAAAATTTCCCTAATCCAATTTTAACGGGCGATGATGTAAAAGACATTAAATCAACAGGCGTTGCAGATCCTTTTATGATTTTTGAAAATGGAAAATGGTATTTATTTATGGAGGTTATAGATAAAAATGGTAAGGGAAGTATAGGTCTTGCAACTAGTGAAAATTTAATTAAATGGCGATACGAAAAAATTGTTTTGAACGAGCCATTTCATTTATCTTTTCCTTTTATATTTAAGGTTGAAAATACTTATTTTATGGTGCCAGAGTCCCGCAGATCAAATTCGGTTCGACTGTACAAGGCTAAAGATTTTCCAAAAGAGTGGTCCTTTGAAGGAATACTAATTCCTCAAGGTCTAACCGATTCTTGCATTTTCAATTATCAAGAAAGGTGGTGGATGCTATCTTGCAGCCCGGCGGATTCCAGTAATCGCCAGGCTATATTTTTAGAACTCTTTTATTCTAATAATCTTTTAGGTCCATGGACCAAGCATCCTAAGAGTCCTGTTGTCTCTGGTCGGCAATCGAGTAGACTCGGTGGACGGGTAATACAATACAATGGGAAACTTATAAGGTATGCTCAAGATGGTTCACCTTATTATGGCAGACAAATTCGTGCCTTTGAGATAACCGCCCTCTCAATTGAAGACTATGCCGAAAAGGAAATCCCCTTAAATCCTGAGTTAAGAGAAACGGGTGCAGGCTGGAATGCACATGGCATGCACCATATTGATCCGCACTTATTGCCGGATCAGACATGGATTGCTTGCGTTGATGGAAAGCAGAAAAGGTTACAAGTTTTTTGGAAATGATCCTAAGGAAAAAGATTCATAGCTGGGTGGAAGGTGAAATCGCTTAAGTGATAAGTCTGCATGCAGATTTCTGACCTCCAAAATCGAAGGGGATTAAATAAAATTGATTCAATTTTTTGAATACCTTTTTTATTAATCCTAATCAGAGCAATGAGGTCGATATCATGATGCCCGCCTTTAAAATTAAAGAAATTATCGACCAAATTTTTAGTTGGCTTCTTCTTTTTGCTCTAAGCCCCATTTTTTGGTTTATAGCTGCGCTAATTCGTTTAGATTCCTCCGGACCCGCATTTTATCGACACACGCGTGTTGGGAAAGGCGGTCACCCTTTCGTGGCCTATAAATTTCGCTCCATGGTTGACAAGGCCAGTACATTAGGTCTGGGGCTGAATGTTTCCGTGGACGATCCGCGTATCACCAGAATAGGAAATTTGCTGCGCAACTCGAGTATGGATGAGCTTCCCCAGCTTTTTAATGTCCTGAAGGGAGATATGAGTTTGGTCGGGCCTAGACCTTCATGGCCTTATCATGCAGCTGCTTACAATGATTTTCAGCGACGCCGACTCGAAGTCAAACCTGGTATTACTGGCTGGGCACAAATCAATGGTCGTAATTCCATTTCCTGGGAGGAACGCATCGCGTTAGACGTTTGGTATATAGATAACTGGTCTCTGAAATTGGACTTTTATATTTTACTACGAACAATTAAGACCGTGGTTCGGAAGGAAGGACTTTATGGGACCGAGGGAGTAAATTATGATTTAAAGATTTAGTATCCTTTCAGTTCGAGGCGTAAGGCTGAACCTGAACTGAGCAACCTGACACATTGCTAACTTAATCATAGACTTCAAAATGAATATCAAGAGAAAAGAAACTATCCCTCAAGTATTATCAAGCAGATGGGAACAAGGTTCCGAGTTGCATTGGTTTTCCTCCTGGAGGAGTTCCAACTCGTCCATGCCATGGGGAAAGCATCATTGTCTTTTTGGCAATGGACGCCATGCCTTGAAGGCATTAATCGATTTTGGTCAAACTACCAGAAACTGGCGGCGCCTTTGGATCCCCAGTTATTTTTGTCAAACAGTGGTGTCATCATTGTTATCCACCGGGATAGAAATATGTACATATATTGACAGTCCAGGATATTATGAACCAAACTTTGATAATCTTGAGTTCAAGAAGGGAGATATATTATTTTTGGTAAATTATTTTGGACTCCGCGATAAATTTTTTGTTGACGATACTCATCGTAATTTAATTGAAATAGTGGAAGATCACACACATGATCCATGGTCCGATTGGGCATATACTAGCAGTGCAGACTGGTGTGTGGTATCCTTAAGAAAAACTCTTCCAGTGCCTGATGGCGCGGTTTTATGGTCCCCGGTCGGCCATCAACTTCCTTCGACAGTCGGGATAACTTCCGCTCACAAAGTGGCTGTAATGGAAAAATTTACAGCTATGGTAATAAAAGGTCTTTATTTGAATAACTATTCGGTTATGAAAGAAGCTTTTCGCAACCTGGCAATCTCCGGAGAAGAGAAATTTGATAACCAGGGCATGATATCCGGTGCATCTGAATTGACCATGAACATATTGCCTACTTTCCCCGTAAAAATATGGAGAGAACGGCGATATCTCAATCACCAGACTTTATCGACTGTCTTGGCGAAATTACCCTGGGTTGAAATTCTTCAGCCGAAAAGTAACAAATTAAGTGTTTGTCCATTTGGTGCAAGCCTTATTTTTGACTCACCCGAGCGACAGTTGCGAGTCCGTTCATTATTAATTTCCTCTAACGTTTACCCGTCTATTCTATGGCCTCTTGACCAGCCAAGAACTGAAGGAATACCGCCTGAAAACATAGACTTCAGCCAGCGGATGCTATTTTTACATTGCGATATGAGATACGATAAGTCAGATATGGAATACATAAGTAATCTTATACATAGATTTGGAGAACAATCTAAAATAAGTTGATTGCTCCAGCGATAAAGTTTTTTGAAATAGTCTTACAAGCTTCCTGCATGGGTCTGAGAGAGACATATTTGCCCCTTTATGGGTGCAGGTCAAGATCCAGGATTTGGCGAATTAACTTAATCTTGCCATTAAGTTGCATTCCAGACAGAACGCTGTCACACCCCGTCAAGGCACCGTCTTCCACCAAACCCGGGCGATGAATAAACCATTCAACGATCAGGAAGTTGAATGCTGATATTTAAATCATAGTTGTTCAGGAGGCATTTATCATGTTTTCTCGAAAAAACAGGGTAAATTACAATTTCTCAGTCTCCGATGTGGTGCGTGTGTTATCTAAAGATAATATTGATCTTTCGCTTGGCCAGGACAATAAATTGGATGGTTGTTTGTTTATGCCCCAAATGTATCAATATTGTGGCCAACAATATGAAATTGTAAAAGTTGTAAAAAATATCTATCTTGACCATGATAGGAAAATGATAAGATGTCGTGCACCGTTATATCTCTTAAAAGATTTAAAATGTGATGGAAATACGGACATCTTTCCTCACAAGTGCGACAGGACGTGCTATTTACTCTGGCATGAAAAATGGTTGGAAAGAATTTAACCATTTTTTGCAAGGTCATAAAAGTTTTGAAAAACACCGATGCGCTTGAAAGAAAGTAGGAGAAAAGAAAATGTGCCAGTTCAAATATGTTAATGAAATTGCCGCAGAGGATTCCTGGTTGGATGATAAATTGGAAATTTTAAGAAAAAAGATGTTGTATGTCAGGTGGAGGGTAAATCGGTTAAGAGATAGGTTTGCACGCAGATATCTGGCCACAAAGCCAGAAGTTTTCAGTGATCCTCCGGTAAGTCCGGGAGAAATAGTGCGTGTCCGCCCGAAAAGGGAAATCCAAGGTATGTTGGACGATCGCAGAAAGTATAAGGGCTTGGGCTTCCTGCTGGAACAATTCAGTCTTTGTGGCAGCACCCAAATGGTATTAAAGGAGGTTAACTACTTTTATGATGAAGTAATGGAAAAACAGGTAAAATGCAAAAATCTAGTTTTTCTTGAAGATTGCCATTGCAGCGGCATCATACCTTTTTTATCAAGTCAGTGTGATCTTAATTGCTTGTTGTTTTGGCATAAAGATTGGTTAGTAAGAAAGGAAAATAAAGATATTTAAAGGCATGCCAATGGAAAGCTTTGCTTTAAAAGAATATTGGATGGCTCGCGAGGACCAGGATTCTTCGTTTAAGCTCCAGTTGGTTTTAAATTTCTTTGAAAAATATCCTTATTTGATAAAAAACATGGGTTACTATGCGGATATTGGATGTGGAAATGGTTCATTTATTTTAGCTTTCGCGGATTACTTAAAAAGTATTGGAATGAAATATCAAATATACGGTTATGATACTTCAGCATATGCCATTGAATTAGCAAAAAAAAAGGACATGGAGATAACGTTAAATTTTATGTTGGTTCCAGTTCTAACCTGCCCAAAGAGTTGGACATTCTCTTTTGTATGGATGTAATTGAGCATCTGGAAGAACCTTATCAATTTCTTGACAGTCTGAAAGAAAAAACCCATTTTTTGATGCTGCATTTGCCTTTGGAACAAAGCATATGTCATTTATTGTTAAAAAAGCCGTCGAGATCCTTTAATAGATTGGGACACTTGCATTTTTTCTCCTGGGAGACGGCAAAAATTTTAATCAAACATTCGGCTTTTGAGATAGTAGATTATCAATTTACCAGTCCCGCAATTTCATTAAGAATTTTATCAAAGGATAAAAAGAAGCTTCATCACTTATTCAGATATCTGCTCTACAAAATTCATCCTTCGCTCGCTGCCGTTCTAGTCGGCGGGTCTGTTATGCTCCTTTTAAAGAATAATAAGTTATAATAACCAGTCTTTTTTCACAGGTAAAAAAAGAATAAAAAGAAACCCTTGCCAATAACCGGCTGTGTATATAGGGATAATCCATGAATGTCTATCCATATTCTGAGACATTAACTTACGAAGATCCATGCCACCGGCTGAAATGGCGAAACCTAGCCCATCTTTTCCCCGAGTTTGATATTTATTTCTTGCCTGAATACTCTTATCTCTTTGAATTGAATGGTGATGGCAAAGCTCATTGTTTTGTGTATTATCAATCAGAGAAAGAGGTGGTTATTTATCCCTTTCTAAAACGACAGATCAATAAAATGCCAGACTTTTCTGATCTCCCCGAAAACTTGTTTGATATTACCTCTCCGTATGGATATGGAGGTTATCTACGTAATAGTGATAATATTGATATTAGCAAATTTTATGCCGTCTTTATGGATTACTGCCGCCAAAATGATATTATTTCAGAATTCGTACGTTTTCATCCCTTGCTGAAAAATCATGCTTATTGCCCGAAGCAGGTAAATTTAGTCAATTGGAATGAAACAGTGTTCATTAATCTTATGGTCGACAGTGAAAGACTTTTTCAAAATTTTAACCAGAAGAAAAGAAATAGAATTAGAAAAGCGCAAAAGCTTGGAATTAAAATAATTGAAGATACTGAAATTAATCATTTGCAAACATTTTATGACATTTACACGCAAAATATGGAATATGTAGCGGCCAAGGAATATTTTACTTTCAGCAAGGAATGGTTTGAAAAGATGATAGACTTGTTTAAGTCAAAAATTACCTTGTTCCATGCAATCCTGGAATCAAAAATCATTGCTTCCGGCATATTCATCTGGCATGAAAATTTCCTTCAATACAAATTTAGCGGAATATCGGTTGGAACGCGTCATTTACCTGCAAATTGTCTTTTGATATATGAGGTTGCACTTTGGGCAAAAAAAAGGGGAATCAAGTACTTCCATCTCGGTGGTGGATTGACCAAAAATGATGATCTGTTCAAATTTAAATCTCATTTTTCTAATGAAAGAGGGCAGTACTTTTTGGGGACCGTCATTCATAATCAGGAAATCTATAGATATCTGGAGATGAAGGCTGCAGAGCGAAAACCTGTTCAATCCCTTAATACTAATTTTTTCCCAGCCTACCGTGCTCCCGGAAAAAGCGGCGGCTCTTGGACCCGATGATAATCCAGCCATGGTTACCTGATCCCCCAGAAGATGGTAGTGAAAGCAGCCCACTCAGAAAAAACTCTCGTCGTCTGAATCGACTTGCATCATCATCGGCTCAGTAAATTATGAGGGCCACCGAAAATCGGTCAATTAAATAACCTGCTCCTCCACCACCCGCACCCTTTACTGCTATTAGCAAAAATCTGTGTCGATTTAAATCAACCGTCACCATACGAGCCAAGTCACTTAAGACCATGAGTTTTAACGGAGGGCAAAACGATGCCCCGCAAAGTGCTGAAGACGTGTAGTTATCGGGCTCAGGTAAAGGCAAGAGAAGAAAGCTTGTCTTCCTGGAGAGAGGCAATGGGAAAACTGGGGCGAAGTATTGTTGCCATGACGCTTTTGGGATTGGTTCTCGCCGGGGGTTGTGGGGGCTCTTCCCAGCAAGCCATCACGGCCCAGGCAATGACTCAAAGGCAAGCCCCGAACTCCAGCAGTGAGCTCCAGAATAAATTGATGGTGCAAACCACTCAGGCATCGTTGGCAGGCTATAAAGATTACCAGATCGGGCCGGAAGATCTCCTCGAGATTTTGTTCCTGGGGCTGGACGACCTCAACCGGGAGGTGCGGGTCAACGGCCAGGGGGAGATCACCGTGCCCTTGGTGAATGCCGTAAACGTTGCCGGCCTGTCCCCCCAACAGGTGGAGGAGAAGTTGATGAAGCTCTACCGGGAGCGAGAGTTCATCAATAACCCGCATATAACCGTCCAGGTCAAGGAGTACCGCCACCAGCGGGTCATGGTCACCGGCGCCGTCGCTCAACCCGGCTCCTATGAGGTCATCGGTCCCCGGACTTTGCTGGAGATGCTGGGCAAGGCCGGCGGCTTGAACGACAGGGCCGGGGACATGGTGCATCTGGTCCGCAACCAGAGCGCCGCGGACCGGGCCAAGGCGGCGAAAGGCAATGCCGCGGAGTCTTTTGCCCCAGGAACGGAAACCATAGTTATCGATCTGCGGCGTTTGTTGATGGAAGGTGACCTGAAGCTGAACCTGCCGGTGAAAAGCGGAGATGTCGTTCACGTGCCTTTTGCCCGCAGCGCTTTTGTACTGGGCGCGGTGAACAAGCCGGGTAACGTGCCGGTGAAAGACAATCTCACCGTCACCCAGGCCTTGGCAGTGGCCGGGGGCCTCAACCCCCTGCTGGCCTCCAATCGCGTCACTGTAGTGCGTCTAGACGAGAAGGGCCAGCAGGTGAATATGACCATGAATATGAAAGATACGGTTTCCGGTAAGGAAAAGGACCCAATCATCCGAGAAAACGATATCGTCTATGCCCACGAGAGCGGGTTTCGGCGGTTTCTCTTCAATGTCCGCAACCTCTGGCCCGGCGCTCTGTCCGTGCCGCTTATCCCTTGACGACTATGGCTTGTCTTCATTTTCCCGCAATCTGAGAAGTAAGCAGAGGACTGCATCATGTCTGATTATGATCAAGTGGAAAAGTCGAAGTCCCTACAATTGCCCGGCCCGGACAGGTCCTTACCGGAGGCGTATCCCTACCCCGGCTATTATTCCGGCTATGGGGATGAGGAGTTGGAACAGGGCTGGCATCTGCTGGATTTTTGGTACGTCCTTGAGAAGCGCAAGTGGTGGTTTTTAGGGGTCTTTGTGCCCGTGGTCCTGGCGATGGGGCTTTATTCCTTTCTGACCACCCCCATCTACCGGGCTTCGGCCATTTTGCAGATCGTCCAGGACAATCCTTCGGCCATTGTGAGCGAAAAAGACCCCCTGGATGCGCTGTCCGCGGGCGACACCCAGGGGCGGTTTTACGAAACCCAGTACATGCTTCTGGGCAGCAAGACGCTGGCCGCCAAAATCATCCAATCCCTGAACCTCAAGGAGCACCCGGAATACAAAGAATTGGCAAAAAAGAATAAGGATAAGACTCCTTATGAAATCGAGGCCGCGTACCTGGAGGACTTCTTAAAAAAGTTAGAAATTTTACCATTAAAGAAATCCTATCTGGTGGAAATCTTCTTTCAGTCCCCGGACAAAGATCTGGCAGTCAAGGTCCCCAATGCGGCTTACAAGGAATACCTGGAATTCGCCATGCAGACCCGGCAGCAGTCCTACAGTTTGATCCGGGAGTGGTTGGAAAACGAACTGCATCAGTTGGCGGATAAGGTGGAGGCCTCGGAGAAGAAGCTCTACGCCCACGGCAAGGAAAAGAACTTCCTGGCTCTGGAGGGCGAGGATAATGTCATCGTCAAGAAATATGTGGAACTGAACAAAGTCCTGACCACGGCCCAGACCGAGCGGGCCGCCAAGGAGGCGCAATATCAACAGGTGCAGAAACGGGGGGCCGATGCTCCCCTGATCATCAACAATCCCTTGGTGCAGAGGCTCAGGGAAGAGATGATTACCCAGAAAGCCCAGGTGGCCAGCCTGGCCAAGACCTTCGGCAAAAACTACCCGCAATTACAAGCCGAACAGGCCAAGCTGGGGGAACTTAAGTCCCGGGTGAACAGTGAGGTGCAGCGCACTCTGGCCAGCATCAAAGCGGATTACGAGGCGGCGCTGAGGACCGAAAATTTCCTCCGGGAAGAGGCCGGTCGACAGCGAAAAGAGGTGGAAGGGCTCCAGGAGAATCTGGTGCAGCATAACATCCTCAAACGCGACCTCCAAACCAACGAGCAACTCTACCAGGCCCTGCTGGCCCGGATGAAAGAAGCCAGCGTGGCCAGCACCATGGTGGCCAGCAATGCCGCGGTCATTCAGCCTGCAAAGCCGCCCCTGGAGCCTTATAAGCCTAAGAAGGCTTTAAATATGGCCCTGGCGGTCTTAGTGGGGCTCATGGGCGGGGTGGGTATGGCCTTCCTGGCCGAATACCTGGACAGCTCCATCAAAACCTCTGAGGAAATGGAACGAGTGTACCGTCTGCCCTCCTTGGGTGTGGTGCCGCTCTTATCTACTAACAGCGATCGCGCCACCAGCAACGGGGACCGACAGCTGGCCCTGGCAACCTATGCCAAGCCCATGTCGATGCTGGCTGAGGCGGTGTTCCACCTGCGCACCTCTCTCATGCTTTCCATGTCCGGCCGGCCGCCGGGCACCATCCTGGTGACCAGCCCTAACCCCGGTGAGGGCAAGACCACCCTTTCCATCAACCTGGCCTCCGCCATGCTCTTTGGGGACAACAAGGTGCTGATCATCGATGGAGATCTGCGGCGACCGCATATCAACCAGATGTTCGAGGTGCTCCTGGAGCCGGGCTTGAGCAACTATCTAACCGGCAGCACGCAGATCACGGAAATTATCAAGGAAACCCCGGTGCAAAACCTCTACATCATCCCCGCCGGCCCCAAGCCGCCACACCCCATCCAGCTCTTAAGTTCTCCGGCCTTTCGGAGCTTACTGGAAGAGCTCAAGCAGGACTTTGCCCACATCGTCATCGACACGCCCCCTATTATCGGTTTTGCGGACGCCCGGGTGGTCGCCCATATGGTAGACGGAGTGCTTCTGGTCATCAGGCACAACCAAACTTCCCGAGACGCCGGCAAGCTGGCCATCCAGCTCCTGAACCAGGCCTATGGCAACATCCTGGGGGTGGTGCTCAACATGGCCCAAAAGGACAAGATGGGATATAGGGGGTATTACAGTTACTACAAATATTACCATAAATACTACGACGGCTACTCCAAGGATAGCGGGAAAAGAGCATAATGCTATCTTCAGATAGAACTAAGAAAATTTAAGAAAATCTTCATGCTTCACAGAAAGCAATGCTTGTGTAAATAGATTTTCTGGAGCACGTCAGGCGATCATCATACGAACCAAGTCCGAAGGCCCAAAGGAGAATACTCCGACATAGGGTCTCCTCTCCGTACTCCTCAACTCATGAACGCTACTCTCTTGGAATTGGAAGATGCATTGAATGAAGGAGTAGTGCAAGAGAATCTCCTTATTTCAATGTCAGCTCCTGACCTCACCCAAGGCGAGAGGAGTGCTGTAAGCCAAGTACTTACAACTCCGCACTTGGCTCTGGGACCACAGTTGGTCGAGTTTGAAAAATGTTTCAGTGAATTAATCGGGCCTTACCAATGCGTCGGGGTGTCGAGCGGCACCGCAGGTCTGCACCTTGCTGTCATTGCCGCTGATGTCAAAGATGGCGACCTGGTCATCACCACCCCCTTTTCCTTCATAGCCTCGGCGAATTGCATTTTATATGAAAGGGGATTTCCCATTTTCGTGGACGTGGACCCAAGAACGGGAAATCTCGATCCCAACTTGGTCCAAGAAGCCGCCCAGGACCTTATCCAGGGAGGAGTCAAGGCCCGCCGCTGGTTGCCGGCTTCCGGGCGCGCCAACGACTCCCTTCGGAAAGGCTGCCTTAAGGCAATTCTGCCGGTTCATGCCTTTGGGCAACCCGCGGATATGGATCCTCTCTTAGAAACGGCTCGGCGGCATGGGCTCGTGGTCATTGAGGATGCCTGTGAAGCCCTGGGCAGTGAGTACAAAGGCCGCAAAGCGGGGTGCCTGGGAGATATCGCGGTTTTCGCTTTTTATCCAAATAAACAGATAACCACGGGAGAGGGTGGGATGATCGTCACCGCATCTCCTGAATGGGAGGCCCTTTTTCGTTCTTTGCGTAATCAAGGCAGGGATGTCTTCGATGCCTGGCTCAATCATAGTCGTCTGGGATTCAACTATCGCTTGGACGAAATGAGTGCCGCCTTGGGGGTGGCCCAATTGGCGCGCCTCGATGAAATACTGCAAAAGAGGGAACAGGTTGCCGGCTGGTATGGAGAACGGCTGGCTGATTTGGAACTGGTGGAAGTGCCTTTTATCTCCCCTTACACCACTCGCATGAGTTGGTTTGTCTATGTCGTGCGCCTCAAACCGCCCGCTTCCCGGGAGCGGGTAATGTCCGAACTGCAGAAAGCCGGCATTCCCAGCCGTCCGTATTTCACGCCTATTCACCTGCAACCGTTCTATCGGAAAGAATTCGGTTACCGCGAGGGTGACTTTCCTGTTACCGAGTATTTGGGAAATGTTTCCCTGGCACTGCCCTTTTCAGGCGTAATGACGGAAACACAGGTTGATTATGTCTGCGAACATTTAGGACGGTCACTGACAAGATATTAAAAGCTATTGCAAACCCAACATTGGTCATCCTGGACGTAATGAAGGATCCCGAACTTTTACAACAGCCTCTAAGCTCCTTCTAACAAGCGCTTATTCGGTCCAAAGCAATGGCAACTATTAGCAGGCCATCCGAAGCTCTGAAAATTATTGGGAAAATTCCCGACAAAGTCTATTTTGCCATTGTCGATAGCGTAATGCTGGCCATAGCCGTCTATTTGAGCTTTGTTTTACGTCTGGAAACCTTTGATGTATCGAGTTTCGAAATGGTAATTTTGATTTTGACCGCATCTTTGTCCTGCATCAACCCGTTAGTCTTTCGAGTTACCGGTGTTTATTCCATTGTCTGGCGTTACTCTTCGATTGAAGAAATGCTGAAGTTGATTGCCTCAGTGACACTTGCGGTCCTGTTGGCCTGCATTGTCACCGTGTTCATCGGCGTTCTGCATCCGGACAATTATTTTCTCCCCCGCTCTATTCCCTTTATTCTTCTTTCTGTTGCCATACCCTTGATTGTTTATCCCCGGGCCATCATGCGAATAGTCGCCATTTGGCAAATTAGAAGACAAAACCATAACAATGGGGCCCACAAGAAAACCTTAATAATCGGAGCAGGGAGCGCGGGCTCGCTCATCATGCGAGAGATCCGTCTGAATCCCCAGTTGAGTCTGGATATTATCGGGTTCCTGGACGATGACCCGGCAAAAGACCGTCAGTTTATCCACGGCAAAATGGTTCTTGGCGACCTGAAGAGTATTAAGGAAGTGGTAGAAACCTACCAAGTCGAGCAAGTTATCATTGCAATGCCGACTGCTCCGGGCAGAGCGGTCCGGAAGATTGTCGATTTCTGCAACAACGCCAATCTGCCTGTCAAAGTTATGCCTGGCATTTATGAGCTGCTGAACGGCAACGTGAGCGTCAACAGCCTGAGGCCGGTTCAAATTGAAGACTTGCTGCGTCGAGAAATGGTACAAACCAATGTCTCAAGCACGGCAGGGATCATCAAAGGAAAGCGCATTCTGGTCAGCGGCGCCGGCGGGTCTATCGGCAGTGAGTTGTGCCGCCAAATCTGGCGGTTGGATCCTGAGATGCTTATTTTGCTGGGACACGGAGAAAATAGCATTTTTAACATTCATAATGAATTGCAGGAGTCTTGGCACCGATCTGGTCAGAAGAACATCGGCGCGAGATTGCAGCCAGTGATTGCGGATGTTCGCTTCCCAGAAAGACTCCGTGCCGTTTTTGAGGAATTTCATCCGGAAATTGTTTTCCATACTGCCGCCCATAAACACGTGCCCCTCATGGAGATCAACCCGGGAGAGGCCGTTATCAACAACGTGCTGGGAACCCATTATCTCCTGGAAACCTGCCAATCTTTTTGGGTCGAGCGATTTTTGCTGATATCCACTGACAAGGCGGTGAGGCCTGCCAGCATTATGGGAGCTACCAAGAGATTGGCCGAGCTGCTGGTGCAGAGAGCTGCAGCAACCAGCCAAAAACCTTATGTTTGCGTCAGATTCGGCAATGTCTTAGGCAGCCGGGGAAGCGTTTTATTGAAATTTAAAGAACAACTGGCTATGGGGGGCCCGCTAACCATCACCCACCCGGACATGGAGCGCTACTTTATGACCATCCCGGAGGCCGTGCATCTGGTCATCCAGGCTGCATCCCTGGGAAAAGGCGGTGAAGTTTTTGTCCTTGATATGGGTGAGCCGGTGAAAATTGTCGATCTGGCCAAAGACCTTATAAAACTTTCGGGAAAAGTGCCGGGCCGGGACATTGATATCGTGTTCACCGGGGTGCGGCCGGGCGAGAAACTTCGGGAAGAGCTCTTCTTGCCAAGCGAAGACTATCATCACACGCAGCATCCCAAAATTTATGTTGCTGAGGCCGATCGATGCTCCCAGTCTATGTTGCATGATTTGATGGAGGAATTGCGTGATTCCGCGCTGGTGAATGACCAGGAACGCATGAAGAGTCTTTTCTTTAAGCTGATACCAGACCTCCACCTTTGCAACCTGAAGGCAGTAAATTACGAGCAAAGCTTTGCAGGCCACGGTCAAGCTGCCTCATAGTATGCGGATTCAAGAGACTCCTCTACCCTCCGATATCGGCATTCAAGAGGAGTTTTATCCCGACTCCGCCCGGGGGCTTTCCCTTCGTTGCAACTTTCTCTGGACCCTGGCCGGCAACGTGGTCTATGCCGCCTGCCAGTGGGGCATGCTGGTGGTCCTGGCCAAGCTGGGCAGCCCGGAGATGGTGGGCCAGTTCGCTTTGGGACTGGCCATCACCGCGCCGATTTTTATGTTCAGCAATCTCCAACTCCGCGCGGTTCAGGCCACGGATGCCCGCCGGGAATATCTCTTCGGCCACTATCTGGCTTTGCGGCTGTTGACCGTTATTCTGGCTTTCCTGGTTATCGGCGGCATCACGGGATTGAGTTCTTATAGCTGGGGCACCAAACTGGTCATCCTGGCCGTAGGTCTGGCCAAGGCTTTTGAGGCCGTCAGCGATGTGTTCTACGGTTTGTTTCAGCAGCATGAAAGATTGGACCGCATTGCCACTTCCATGATGATTAAGGGGCCTTTGTCCCTGGCGGCCCTGGGATCGGTTTTCTACCTCACCGGGAGTATGTTCTGGGGCGCCTTGGGTTTGGTAGCGGCCTGGGCCGTGGTCTTGCTGGCTTATGATATGTATCGCGGCGCCCAAATATTGGCTGTCGCCGCATCGAATTCCGGAAGAAATACCTCCCCCCTGGTTCGGCGCCGCCTGGTTCTCCAACTCCCCTGGGAGCCTGCCACCCTAAGCCGCCTCGCTTGGCTGGCCTTGCCCTTGGGATTTGTCATGATGGTGATCTCCCTAAAAACCAACATCCCCCGGTACTTTATCGAGCACTATCTGGGAGAGCGGCAGTTGGGGATTTTCGCGGCTATGGCCTATTTTATGATGGCCGGAAAGCAGGTGGTAGGCGCTCTGGGGCAGTCGGCCACCCCTCGCTTGGCCAAATACTACGCCGCCGGGCGCAAAGGAGCGATGTTCACGCTCCTGGTCAAGCTGATGCTTCTCGGCGGCCTGTTGGGTGTGGCCGGGGTGCTTGTCGCTCTGATGGCCGGCAAGGAAATCCTTACCCTGGTCTATCGGGCCGAATATGCCGAAAAGGCCGGGGTCCTGGCGTGGCTGATGGCGGCCGCCGGCATTTACTATATCGGAGTCTTTTTGGGCTTTGGGATGACCGCGGCCCGTTACTTTCGCATTCAGGCCCCTTTGAATGCAGTCACTTTGCTCCTTATTACCGGTGTTTCGGCGCTGCTGATTCCCCGCTATGGTCTGGTGGGGGCCGCCTGGGTCGCCTGTGTTGTTTATACCGTGGAAATTCCTCTGAAAGCCTGGATCATGGCCCACGCCTTCAAACATTTCCCCGTTAATTGATCGAAATAAAAAGCTTAAATGAACTTATTGCATCTGAGTTCGCCCGTGCGCATTCTCCAGGTTGTCGGAGGAATGAACCTGGGGGGCGTGGAAACCTGGCTGCTGCAAGTCTTGCGAAATATTGACAGAGAACGCTTCCAGATTGACCTGCTGGTCCATACGGAGGAGGAGTGCGTCTATGATGAGGAAGTGCGGGCTCTGGGCTGCCGGATTCTCCCTTGCTTGCATCCCCGCCAGCCGTGGACTTACGCCCGCAATTTCCACCGCCTGGTCCGGGAATGCGGCCCCTACGATATCATTCACAGCCATGTTTTCCGCTTCAGCGGCTTTATTATGCGACTGGCGGCTGCTGCCGGCATTCCGGTGCGCATCGCTCACAGTCGCAGCTCGGCGGAGAACCGCAACCTGACCATATGGCGGCAGGGCTACAATTTCCTGATGAGTTCCTGGCTGGCAGGATACTCCACCCATCTCCTGGCGGTCTCCCGTGATGCGGCCCTGGGGCTGTACGGCCCCGGTGGCCTCAACGACTCCAAGCTCTTTCTGGCGCCTTCAGCCATTGATTTCACCCCGTTTCAAGAAAACTGTTCAAGCGGGGAGATCAGAGACGGCCTGTCTTTGCCTCTGGACGCCAAGGTGGTGGGGCATGTGGGCAGGTTTACGGAAGCCAAGAACCATGATTTTGTCATCGAAGTAGCTCGGATTCTTTGCCAGCGGCGGCCAAATCTTCAATTTGTGCTGGTGGGTGAAGGGCCGTCCCGGACTGTATGCATGGAACGGGTGGAGAAAATGGGACTGGCCCCGCGGTTCAAGTTTACCGGGGCCCGCCGGGACGTGCCGCGGCTCATGAAGGGGGCCATGGACCTGTTGCTCTTTCCCTCTAAATGGGAGGGCCTTCCCCGCGTAGTACTGGAAGCCCAGGCCGCCGGCTTGCCCTGCGTTATTTCAGATGTCATTTCCGAGGAGGTGGAAGTGGTGCAGCCGCTGGTGCGGCGCCTCTCCTTGAAGCAGCCCCCCGCAGACTGGGCCGAGGCCGTCCTGGCCGCCCTTGATAATCCCCCGCCGGTCAGCCCCCATGATGCCTTTGCTGCCATGCAGGGCAGCCGGTTCAGTATGGCTGGCAATGTCAAGCTCCTGGAGAGCCTTTATTTGCAAGCCTTAACGGAGCGCCGATGAATCCTCCGGTATCTGTAATCATGGCAGCCTATAACGCCGAAAAAACCATAGGCGCGGCCATTCGCTCCATCCTGGGACAGACTCACCAAAACCTGGAGCTCATCATCGTGGACGATGCTTCCCGGGATCGGACCGTAGAAGTCATCCATTCATTCTCCGATCCACGTTTGGTGCTACTACGTAACAGAGCTAATATTAAGCAGGGGCTTTCTCGGAATATTGCTATTGACGCCGCCAAGGGGGAATTCATTGCCGTCATAGATGCCGACGATCTGAGCCTGCCCACCCGCCTGCAAAAACAGGTGGAATTTTTAGTCTCACATCCCGAAGTGGATGTCGTAGGCAGCAACTCTTATCTCTTCAATGACTCCGGAGCTATCCTGGGCGGATTGGTAAATAAGGGGCAAACCCACCAGGAATTGACTGCCAGGATAGACCGTAAGATTCCCCTGACTCACCCAACCATTATGGGGCGGGCGGAGTGGTTTCGAAAATACCGCTATCGGCAATATCCGCGCTCACAGGATCGGGACCTTTTTCTTCGTTCCTACCGGCACAGTACCTTCGCGAATACTCCGCTGTTTTTGTATGCGTATCGTGATCCGGGGAAGCTGTCAATGAGAAAACTGGTTCTGGCCAGTTGGACCAATCTAGTAATTCGACTGCGACATCGGCGGGAATATGGATTGCCGGTTTACTCGGTTCTCGCTTCTCCCCTTTTGATGGGGGGTAAATGGTTTTACTGGGGGCTCCTAGCCTTGCGAGGCCAGAGCCTCTTCGCTCTCCCCTGCCAAAAACTTGAAAATAACCAACGAGTTGAGGCCGACCAGGCTTGGATTTGGCATTGTTTGGGGATAAGCTCGCAAATTTAAAAACATACCAATCAAAATTCCCAAACTCTTATTCTAAATAAACAAGGCCCGGAATGTTAAGGACACAGGAAATAGTTAACCCACATCGTTTCCAGGTCTTGCGAGACGCCAGGAAAGTACCTGTTATCAAAGGCTTATGGCTCCTGGAAGGCATGCTCATCCTGACAATGGGTCTCCTGCCGGTATATATGTTCCCTTCCGGGGGCCCCCAGTTGGTAGACGGTCCCCTGCTCATCCTGCTGACGGTTCATTTCCTCTGGCGCAGAGGTGCCCCTCCTGGCTTGCGGAAGAATATCACCTTATTGCTGCCCTTTATTATTTGGGCTGCCTTGGTAAACCTGGGTTACTTTCTTCTCCATACCTCCGACTATCTTCCCCTGTTAAAGAGCGCTGAGCTTTTCTATACCTTCATGATATTTTCGGCATTTTCCTGCTGGTTTCGTGATGTAGTGAAAGCGAAAGAAATCGCCTTTCTCTATGCCGGCACCTTCCTGTCCATCATATTGATCTTCATGGTCAAAGGGTACAGCGAAGAGGTTTTCAGGTCAGCCCTTTCCTTCAACAATCCCAACCAACTGGGCTATTATGCGCTTTTTCTGGCCTGCCTGGCGGGCCTGTTAATGCATTGGAAGGAGAAAGAAGGGGGCGGCAAAGTCATTTATTTCTGGTGCGACTTTCTCATCTTCTCGCTGGCCCACCTTTTGATGCTTCTGTCACTGTCCCGCGGCGCGCTTGCCGCAATCTTACTCATTGATCTATGGATCTTGCCCAGATTGACCAAAAAGATAACGATCTTTTTCCTGCCTCTGCTAACTCTGTCATTAATCAGCGCAGCCTGGCAGCCGGAAATTATTCAGGAGAAGCTGGCCGGGCGCCCGGGAAAAAGCATGGAGGCTGGGGAGGTCACTCAAGATTTGTCCCAACGTGTTATTCACCAACTTTCCATTATGGAAGGGTTTCATTACTTGATAGGCCGGGGAGGGGTAAGTCTCACCTGGAAAGACAAAGCAGACAATATAGGGGAGGTCCACAACATCTTCGGCGAAGTGTTCCGATGTTATGGCCTCATCGGTTTGGGGCTCTTCTGCGTCTGGCTCATCCTAATGGTGTGGCGCAGTCGTGTGGTGCCTGGCGGACTATATATCTGGGCAGCCTTGATACTTTATAACATGTCGCATTACGGCCTGCGCTTCCGCTCTTTCTGGATTTTGCTGGCTTTATTGAATGCCATGATTTACCTGGAAAGCAGGAGAAACAACAAAAACATGGAATTTGTTGCCAATGCGAGGAGGAGAGCTATTGAGGAAGAAATGATTAAAAAGCGTAAGCTATGGGCGCTTACCCGGTCCAGCCCTCCTGCTGCTAAAGTTTGATCGAGGCTGCGATGCTTTTAATTCATGTCACCACAGTCCCGGAAACTTTCTGGCTTTTGCACGGTCAGATTTCTTATATGAAGAAGCGCGGCTTCGCGGTGCAAGGGGTGTCTTCTCCTGGGGAACCGCTCCAACAAACCAGGGATAGAGAGAAAATCCCTATGCACATAGTCAAGATGAGCCGCCGCATCACCCCTGGTGCAGATATGACGGCCTTGGCTAAACTTTTTCACCTGTTCCGGAGCCTGCAGCCGGCCATTGTCCACGCCCATACTCCTAAAGGTGGCCTTTTGGGAGTTATGGCCGCCAGGCTTGCCCGAGTCCCCGTAGTTATTTATGGCCTGCGGGGGTTGCCTTTTATTACCGCCTCAGGCTGGAAACGCCGAGTGTTACGCTTTTCAGAGGCCGTGGCCTGTCGTCTGGCCCACCGGGTAATCGCGAACAGCAAGGCGAATCTTCAGGCGGTGGTGACAAGAGGGTTGTGCCCTTCGGAAAAGATCTTTGTCCCGGCAGCCGGCAGCAGCAACGGGGTGGATGCCAGGGATAGATTTAACCCTCATAAAAAACCGAAAGAAATTCGGGAACAAATCAGGCGGCAACATCGCCTTCCGCTTGAAGCTTTGGTCCTGGGTTTCGTGGGCAGGGTTGTGAAGGAAAAAGGCATCGTTGAGTTGGAGGCTGCCTGGCAAGGTTTGCGGGAACGGTTCAGCCACCTTTATCTACTGCTGGTAGGTCCGACTGAGCCCCAGGACCCGGTGCCGGCTGCGGTGTTGGCCCGTCTCCGCCAAGACCAGCGAGTTCGCTTCACGGAAAGAGTTATGGACGCCGCCCCGTTCTATATGGCGATGGATATATTGACCTTGCCCACCTATCGGGAGGGTTTCCCCAACACCCCCCTGGAAGCTGCGGCCATGGAAATCCCGGTGGTGGCCACCGATGTGGACGGCTGTCCGGAAGCGGTGCAGGATAATGTTACCGGCCTGCTGGTGCCGCCCCGGGACAGCCTGGCGCTGGCTCACGCCATTCAAGCTCTCATAGTTGACCCGGAAAAACGCACCAAAATGGGCCGGGCCGGGAGAGCGAGGGTGCTGCGGGACTTCCGGCCCGAGGTTATCTGGCAGCAATTATATGAGCACTATCTGGATCTGCTCAAATCCGCTCAATTGCCGTTGCCTCATAGAATTCCCACCTGAATTGGTCCCCCCGGATGCTGAAGAAAAGCTGCTGTTATCGGGCCTGCCAGACAGCGGGGATCGTTTTTTTCGCCCTTTCGTGATAATAGCCCGCCTTGGTGCACAGCCACTCCCCTGAACCTGTCTTCAGACGAAAGACATCCCCCGGCAGGCCGTGGGTTTCCGGGGTGGGCGGACGTTCGCCCTCAATCACCCGGCCCCCCTCGTAGCGGTTGCCTTCCAGGCCATAGGTGGAAGAGAGAAAATTGCTCTTGGCCGGAATGACTACGTTGCGCTGCTCCAGGCGGTTTTCGGTGGGCCGGCCATAGCCCGTGATGTGCATGTACTTGCTGCTGTTGATCTTGACCCCGTCGATGAGAATATCGCAAAATGACCTGCCATAATTATCTGCAACCCCGGTCCAGGAGAAGGGCAGCGCCGCGGCGATGGTCAGTCCCCTTATCCGCCAATGACCGCCCCGCTTATACGTGCCGACTCCCACATCAAAATTTCCCGCTATCCTCCCCCCGGTGACCTCCAAAAAATTCTGGAGGTCAATGGCGTCCCAGCCTGTCAGGAGGCCATAATACTTGGTTCCGGGATGTCTCTGATGGGCCGCGTCCAGGCTGAAGGTGCAGTTAGCGAAGACTAATTTTTGGTTCGTCTCTTTGGAGCCGGAAAGATTCCAGGCGATAACGGGTGCGGCGCTGTGCCATTCGTAATCCTGCCGCTTGGTCCTGGCAGAGACAAAAAACTCGCAGCCCTGGAAAGTAACCTTGTAGGGATAAATGATTCGGTTTTCGGGCGCCACCCCGAACCGGCAATTGCTGAAGCGGGCGCTGGACTGCTTGGTGTAGAGGTGGAAGGGCGCTTCAGCTATGATGTTTTTGCCTTCCACCAGGGAGCCGTCCCTCACCCCTACGTCAAAATCGCCGTCTTCCAGGTTCAGGTTTTCCAAATAAACTTCCACCTTATAACTGTTGCCATACCCCGCGCCGTCCACCTCCACGTCAATGCCGGTGGGATCTATCCGGCCGCGGGTGGTGAGGTTTTTCACCGTTGCGATCGAGTGGCCGCCGGTTAGAGTGAAACCGCCCCGGAAGACGTTCTCCGCCAGGCAGTCCTTCATGATAACTTTGGTGTTGACATAGGCATGCAAGGCATCGCCCACGCCGTTGCGGAAAACGCAGTCCTCAACGATCGCATTCAGGCGCCCCGGACATTTGTTGTCCCCGGTCAGAAAAACCAGAGCAGCATGCTCCAGTTCGTGTTTTTGATAAGGCCCCTGAGTCTGGCTGCTGCCGTCAAAGGTCAGCCCCCGGATAATCAAAGGGCGGGAATCGGTCTGTCCACAATATTTATACTTCTGGTTGCTGAAAGTTCTGATCCAGTGGGCGGCTTTCCGGCCGATTTTGTCCGTCAGGTAATCCGGCCTTTTAATAGTGGCCCCATGGCCTTCGTAGGTGATGCCCTCTCTGATATTTACCGAAGTTACGATATAAGTTCCCGGGGGGAAGCTAATTTTTCCGCCCCCCTGGGCAAATACCCAATCCACCGCTTTCTGGATAGCCGCGGTATCATCCGTGACGCCGTCGCCTTTGGCGCCGAATCGACTTTCTTTAACGCTGACCGTGAGAACTTTTTCAGAGGCAGCCGGAAGGCATTGGGCCAATCCCGGAGAAACCACCAGCATTATCAAAGATGCGCAAATACCGGCCGATCTTCCTTTTGCCATGGCCCTCGACTCCCTCGTTTCACCCAGGTCCTGAAGGCATTTTGCTTGACGTACCTGGGGCATCAATGCCCCTCTTTATTAATAAATCCCCCCAGAGGACGGTGCAACGCCCTTGTCAAAATTCCGGCGGGCACTGCCCGCCGTCCCCTAAACTTCGAATTATTCCGGCTCCCCGGGCTGTCCCGCGGTAATTCTTCCGTGCCTGCCCACCTTAAGGGGTTCGCTGCCGAACGGCAGGGCGCCGATGTCAGGCCGGTTGCTTTTGGACCTGAAATGGTCAGGCCACTCTGGCGGCAAGACCACCCCCCGGGCTATGGCCGGGCTGTCCTTCCGAAGCCGATAGTCGTTCACCGCCTGAGGAGCTTCGCTCACCCGGATCATTTTGGGGTCGGCTGCTAAACATTGCGAGGCCAGACCTAACGGATAGGCCGCCTCGTTAAGCCTGGAGAGCTTGTGTTCCCGCAAGGGTTTTAGCCAGTCCGGGGGCGGCTCCAGCCTCGCGGTCAAACTCCAGTGCAAGTTTCCGTCCAGGCGCAGATCAGCTTTTTCTGCCTGCTTGCCCAAAGAAGGATCCGGATATTTGCCCCCCAGGCCGTAAAAAAGGAAGATATTGTTGAAAACCCGGCGGGGTGTGTTTTCTTCACGCATGAGCGCGGTGGCCCCGGCAAAGGCCGATTTAGGGCTGTTGGCCGGGTAGAGAAAGGTGTTGTGATAAAAATAAAGCCGTTCCATGTGCAGGATATTGCCCGCACCATGGACCAGGAAGGGCAGACTGCCCCTTATGACTTTCCCTTCAGGCTTGTCGGCTGAGGGGCGCTGAAACTGCACCGGACGGCGCATATCCACCACGTTGCGATAGAGATAAATGTCGCCGCCGGGTCCGCCCCGGCCGTGCGCCCCGAATGCAGCTATGCAGGTTGTTATGAGATTCTGATAAATGTAAAGCCGGTCAGTGACAAAAGGGGTGGGACTGCTGAGATACACCGCATCATCCTGCACATTGTCCACCCAGTTATGATGGAAGTGAATCTGGCGGCCGCTTAAATAAACGCCGTCATGGCCGTCGGTAAATTCGCAGTTGCTGATCTCCCAATCGTGATTGAACGGATAATAAAATGTTTCAAACTCATACCCGCCGGCGGTGACCAATAGGGCATGAGTGGGCAACCGGGCGATGTGGCGCCGGGGGCCTGACCGTTTGGTCGATTCAGAAGCTGTGATTTCAAACCCGGGTGAACTTTCAAGGAAGGGCGGACAGATATAAGGGGAACCGGCAAAAAGAGAATTCTCCGTGCGAAAGGCCCACGGCGGGATCATGCCGTAGACTCCGCATGAGGTCATTTTCAGCGGACCTGTATTTTTGGCCCATATACCATAAGTGCCGGCATAAATAGTGCAATTGTCGAATTCGATCCCGATTCCGAAGAGTAAGTCCACCGTTACGTAACCCCCACCCCGAATTACGAGATCTTGGAAGCGGACATACATGGCCTGGTCCACGAACAGAGGGCGTGAATTAAAGGGGGCAATGCTCAGCGGCAGCCTGCGTGGGTCGGTTTCTCCCTGGTATCGGGTGATCTTATGCCCGGCTTTTTCGGGCAACTGCAATTTAGTGTGGGCCAGGCGACAATGGATGCGACCGGTCTGTTTGTCATACCAGAGTCCCGGCCCGCAGTAGACCGGCTTGACCATGGTCTTATCATCAGGAATCCAAAGCTCGTTGTCGGCGCGCAGGTCCATCAGGTACCAATAGGTTTGCAGTCCGACTTGGGAATCGCCGAACCGTCCCACCACGTCCCGGATGTTTTTGTAGATTCTAGTTGAAACAAACTCACCAGTGCTTTCCTTGAACGGAATCCAGGAGCTGCCGGGGTCTTCTTGAAATTCCGGGAAACTGCCGTCAATAACGGCCACCTCACCCGGGTAGGACCGGATGGTGATCGGTGCTTCAGGTTTGCCGGCGACCGCGCAATATACCTGCTCATAGTAAATACCGCCCCGTAAATAAAGGGTGTCGCCGGGATTTAAGTACTTTAGCGCGGCGTTGATGGTGGCGAATGGCTTGACCTTTGTGCCAGGGTTAGAATCATCACCGTTTTTAGCCACAAACCGACTTTTGCCGATTGCCAAGGGACGTTCGAGCGGTTTTTGAAAAGGCCTGAGCGGCGGGTGCGAGAGAAATTCACCGGCTGGAGACGAAGAATACCAAAGAAATGAAAATATTGATAAGAACGCTATGGTGCGCCACATGAAACTACTTTCAGGCAGACTTCCGAAAAATAACCGGAATTTAAGTTTATTTAAGACATTTTAACCAATAATCAAATGCAGGAAAAAATAATATTTGAAAAAAGGAAGAATCAAAAAGAGAGTTAACTTGGCAGGCCAGGGCCCGGAGTATGGCAAACCAGAAATTGAAAAAAAGCCCTTTAATTACAGGTGGTCCACAAGATTGCCATCCCGCATGAAAAGCAGTCGGCCGGAGAATCTGGCGGCTTGGGCCGCGTCATGGGTGACGATGATCAAGGTCAGCTTTTTGTCCTGACTGATTCGGCGAAGGACCTGTTCGATGATCTTGGTGTTGGCCACATCGATGGAGGTGGTGGGTTCATCCAGGAAGAGAATATCCGGTTCGATAGCCAGGCCCCGGGCCAGGCCCAGGCGCATGGTTTCGCCGCTGGACAGGGTCAAGGCCCGCTGGGTCCTCTTGTGGGTTAAGCGGACCAGCTCCAGGGCGCTATCCACCCTGGCCTGCATTTCGCTCTTGGCGACCCCCCTGATCTGCAAACCGTAGGCGACATTTTTGGCGACCGTGGTATTGAACACCCCGACCCGGGGGAAGACCATGGTGAGGCGGCGCTTGAGATTGATGTCGGGCTCGATGGGGTTGCCGCCGTTCAGGAATTTTACCTCGCCCTGATCGGGTTTCTCCAGGAGGGCTGCAATCCTCAGCAGGGTGGACTTGCCGCAGCCATTGGGGCCCATGATGACATAGGTGCCGCCGGGCTCAAACGTGAAGGAGCAGTCCGTGACAACCTGCTGGCCGCCGTAAGCCTTATAGATGTGAGCAAGCTCCAGGGTCAGTCCCATTGTCTGAACCGCGCCTCCACCTGCCCCTGCCTTTGCATTGCCCGCAGGCCGAAGTTTACGAGGAGCGACAGGGTTAAAAGAATAATCCCCAAGGCCATGGCCAAGTCAAATTCCCCTTTGTCCGTTTCCAAAGCGATGGTGGTGGTCATGACCCGGGTGTAGTGGGCGATGTTGCCGCCTACCATGAGGACCGCGCCCACCTCCGCGCTCACCCGGCCGAAGCCCGCGATGATGCCCGCGGTGATGCCGTAGCGGGCCTCCCGGATAAGGGTCAGGGCTTCCTGGAAGGGGGTGGCCCCCAGGGTGCGGGCCGCCTGCCGGATGACCGGGTCCACCGCCACAATAGCGGCCAGCGACAGGGAAAAGACGATTGGGGTGGCGAGCACGGTCTGGGCGATAATCATGGCAGAAGGGGTATACAGCAGACTTAAGATGCCCAAGGGGCCGCTGCGGGAAAGAATCAGATAGAGCACGAGACCCACCACCACCGGCGGCAGGCCCATAAAGGTGTTCATCAGGTTGATGACCAAGCTCCGCAGGGGCAGGCGCTTCAACGCGAACAAGGCCCCGGCCGGCAGGCCGATCAGCGCAGCCAGGAGCAGGGCGGCGCCCGAAACCCGGAGTGACAAAAGGATGATTTCGAAAAGTTCGCGATCTCCGGAAAAAATCAGATTGACGGCGCGGCTAAATCCCTGGCTGATGGTTTCCATGGAAGCTTAAGATTGCTTAGAAGATTTCCTGAGTGGGTCTTGTTGGTTCATAAAAGCGCCAGCGGCAAAGAATCGTGACACCGATTCTCTGCCCCCGGTAAATTAATTAGCTTGGGTTTCGAACGTTCACGCTTGTTTTGGAATTTTTATCCAAAAACTGAAAACCGAAAACCGAAAACCGAAAACGGCATTATTTGGCATTGGGTACGAACAGCTTGTTGCCGTGTTTATCCGTGAAGTTGCCTATGGCTTCCTGGCCTTCGGGGGAGATGAGCCAGTTGATGAAGGTCATGGCCTCCTTATGTTTCACCTGCTTATGCTTTTCGGGGTTCACCGCCATCACCCCGTACTGGTTGAAGAGCACGGGGTCGCCTTCCAGCACCACCGCCATTTCCAGTTTGTCCTTATCCTTGGTGGCCAGCCAGGTGCCCCGGTCGGTCAGGGTATAGGCCCGCTTTTCGTCGGCGATGCGCTGGGTCTTTTCCATGCCCTGGCCCACTTCCAGGTACCATTTCTGGCCTTTGGGGTCGACGCCCGCTTTCTTCCAGATGGAGAGTTCCTTGGTGTGGGTGCCGGATTTGTCTCCCCGGGAAACAAAAACCGCGTTTTGGGCGGCGATTTGTTTGAAGGCGTCGGCGGCGGACTTCATGCCTTTGATCTTGGCCGGGTCATCGGGAGGGCCGATAATCATGAAGTCGTTATACATGACATCATGGCGGTGAACGAAAAAGCCTTCCGCCACGGCTTTCAATTCCTGTTCCTTGGCGTGAACCATGACCGCGTCGGCATCGCCCCGCTTGCCGATTTCAATGGCCGCGCCGGTGCCCACGGCCACCACATCCACCTTGATGCCCGTCTTTTTCTCGAAGATGGGGAGAAGGTAGTCAAAGAGGCCGGAATTCTGGGTGCTGGTGGTGGAGGCGCACTTGATGCGGGTTTGCGCGGACACGGAAGTTGCGGCCAAAAGCACCAGGCCTGCGGCCAGGCTGATGATGGTTTTCAGCATTTCCCTTCTCCTATGATAAGTCCGGCTTGAGTAACATACGCCGTTTGTGAGGCTTTAAAATGTCTCGAAAGAAAATCTTCCTGCTGGTTGCGTTATTTAATTCAAAGGATAGCGAATTGCAAAAAAATAACTAAACAGCCTGAGCCTCGAGCCATTCCCTGAATTTGGCCACCAAATCCCAAAACTCTTGAATAGCTGCTTCTCCTGCCGGGGTGAGCCAGGCCCGGCCGCCTTGGCGGCCGCCGAAGGTGCGCTCCACCAGTTTCTCCCCCGCCAGGCGGTCCATGCTGGCCACCAGTTTCCAGGCGTGGCTGTAGGCCATGCCCATGGAACGGGCCGCAGCGGAAATGGAGCCCAGCTCCCTGATTTTCTCCAAAAGCACCACCCGGCCCCAGCTTAGATAAACCTCGCCGTTTTTCTCCAGCCACAGACGTCCCTTAATCTGCAGGCCGTCCGCTTCCGGGGTCTCAGCCAAAGCCGTGCCCCTGCCGTGGTCAGGTTTCTTGCCGCGCATAGCGTTATTTTGCCAAAAAAATAGCCAATTCCAAGTTAATTTTCAAGGTTTTTTAAACAAAAATTTGACAATAATGCCGATCATACCCAGATATTTTTTTCTCTTAACATTTGATGTAAGCCGGCGCCGCCAAATTTTCAGTCAACCCGAGTGGCCGCCGGTTTTAAACAGAAAAACATAAATTGCTCTACCATCGTACCAGAAAATTTTATTGCTGCCTTGATAGCAAGACGATGGCGATATATATTTTCGTGCGGGGAATGTCAGGTATTCGGCTGCATTGCAGCCGCCGCCTCTTCAAAGTAATAGCGTACCCATGATATAGTCAGCATTAGCCGCGACGGCAGGCAGGTCGAACAAGTTCCCAATCATGAAAAAAATGCCCGGTGATGTCTGCTCCGATCCTGAGAACCGGAGAAAAGCAATCCCCTCTGACCCTGTTACAACGCCCGGACAGATGCCTCCTTTTCGCTGGAAGGCGGGTCTGGCGTGGGGATTGATGGCAATCTGGACCGCGCTGGTGGGGGCTTCGCTGCTGTGGAACATCCACCAGGCCAGACAAACAGCTTTGGAACTGGCTACCACCGAGGCCCACCTCAGTTATAACAAGGATCTGGCTTACCGTCTTTGGGCCACCAGGCATGGAGGGGTGTATGTGCCGATAACCCCGGAGACGCCGCCCAATCCCTATCTTTCCCATTTGCCCGAACGTGACATCAAGACACCTTCCGGACGGGCTTTGACGTTGTTGAACCCGGCCTACATGACGCGCCAGGTGCATGAACTGTCGGCCCAGCTTTACGGCATCAAAGGCCATCTTACCAGTCTCAAGCCGATACGCGCGGGAAACGCTCCTGATGATTGGGAGACCAAAGCATTGGAAGCCTTCGAAGCCGGCACCCCCGAGTTATCCGAGGTGGTGGAATTGGCGGGGGACCCCCACCTTCGCTTCATGCGTCCCATGCACACCGAAAAGGCATGTCTCAAGTGTCATGCGGCCCAGGGGTACAAAGAAGGGGATATCCGGGGCGGCATCAGCGTGGATGTTCCCCTGAAGCCTTATTTCAGCGGCGTCAGGGTCCAAACTTTTGTTCTGGCGGCCGGCCATGGCCTGATTTGGCTGCTGGGACTGACCGGCATCATCATAGGCAACCGGCGTATCCGGCAGCACCTGGAGGAACGCAACCTGGCCGAAGAGGCCTTGCGTAAGAGTGAGGATCGGTTCCGCAAGGTCTTTGAAAACGCGGCCACAGGCATCGCCATCACGGATTGGGAAGGGCGCTTTCAGCAAAGCAATCCCGCGTATTGCGCGCTGCTCGGCTATTCCGAGGAGGAGCTACGCCGGATCGATTTTGCTTCGCTCATCCACCCTGAGGACCGGGACGCCAACCTGGCGGAGATTCGCCGCCTGCAAGCCGGGGAGCTGCCGTTCTTCCAGATTGAAAACCGCTATGTCCGCAAAGACGGCCAGTCGGTCTGGGTCCACAAGTTCGTCTCCGTTCTGCCGGATGTTACGGGAAGGCCGGCCCACCTGTTGGCGCTGGTAACCGACGTCACCGAGCGCAAATGGGCGGAAGAGGCTCTGCGCCGGGCCCGCCATGAATTGGAACTCCGGGTGCAGAAGCGCACCGCGGATTTGCACCACACCGTGGAGCAACTCCAATGGGAAGTCGCCGAGCGCCGGCAGGCGGAAGAGAGGCTGGGGAAATCTGAAGAGCGGCTGCGCTACCTTGCGGCCCAGCTTCTGACTGCCCAGGAAACCGAGCGCAAACGCCTGGCTTTGGAACTGCACGACGATCTAGGGCAATCCCTGATAATCCTCAAATTGCAATTGCAGGCCGAGCTGAGAAAACTGCCGCCCGACGTCTCGGATGCCAAGGAAAGGTTGCAGCATATTATTGATTATATCGATGAAGTGATCGGAAACGTCCGCCGTATGTCCCGGGACCTGCTGCCCTCAATTCTGAAAGACCTGGGGCTCAAAGCGGCCCTGAATTACCTTTTTGAAGAATTCTCCAAACTCAAGGAGATTCAGTTCAATCTGGAGATGGAAGACATTGACGGATTGTTGTCCAAGGAAGCCCAAATCGCGGTTTATCGGATTTTTCAGGAATCATTGACCAACATCGCCAAGCATGCCCGGGCCACCCGGATCAAAGTGAGCATTAAACCTCAGGATGGGAAAGTGGCCTTCCGGCTGGAAGATAACGGCAGCGGTTTTGATCTTAAAGAGGTTATGTCAGGGGACCTTGCCAAGCGGGGTTTGGGGTTGCCCGCCATGCATGAGCGGGTGCGGTTGTTAGGTGGAAATTTGGATATTTCCAGCAGGCCGGGGACCGGCACCATGATTTCTTTCCATGTTCCGATAAGCGGCTAGATTAAAAGGCCGGATCAGTAAGACTCCCTGTCGCGTTGGGTTCGCCTCGGCAGCAGCTCCATTGGGACGGGCTTGTAAAAAGGGGGACCGCGGCTTAGGCCGATATGAGCAGTCGCCGGCGGGGCTCCAGCTTCTGGGGTGAACTTGCCCCAGAGGGCAAAGAAAAAGGCGCAATCACATAGGATTACGCCCGGCTGAACACAAACGGCGGCGATTGTGCCTAATACGAGTGCGTGCCGATCACCACCTGTTTGCCCATCACGTTTTCAATCATGCCCGCGAGCTTTTCCAGGTTAATGGGGCAGGCTGCGGTCTGGACGGCTTTGACGATGCAGGTGCCGATATGGACCGTGTCAAAATCCCGGCCGTAGTGGTCGGCCACATCTTTGACCAGGGCCAACTTGGGCATGACCAGCCCCGGACAATCCCCGCAGTCGCTCATGGCGATTACGTCAATGTTGTCGGCATAGCGGGAGAATTCCCCCTCCTTCAAATCCATGGCCTTGAAGCATTTGATGCAGCCGATGCAACTGGCGTCCTTGATTTTTTGACAGGACATGATGGCAATGCGAGCCATGGTACGGCCTCCTTTTATTCAAAATTGAACTTCTTCGGCAAAGTGAAAAAGAATGTAGAGCCTTTGCCCGCTTCGCTCTCCACCCAAATGCGGCCGCCGTGGGCGTCGACGATACGCTTGACGATGGCCAGACCAAGTCCCAGACCGCTTTCCTGCCCTGAGCCTTTGCCGCGGTAAAGCAATTCAAACAGATGGGGGAGATCCTGGGTATCGATGCCCGGCCCCTGGTCTTGGACGGCAAACTGCACTTCCTCCCCCAGATCGCGCACTGTCAAGGTTACGATACTTTCAGGAGGGGAATATTTTATGGCGTTGTCCGTGAGATTGCCGAGAGCCCGCTGGAATAGGATGGGATCGGCCTGGAGAACAATAATATCCTGCGGGGACTCCAGCTTCAGGGTGATATCCTTCTCCTCAGCCTGAGGCCGCAAGCGGTTGATAACCTCCAGACACTCCTTCTCCACCTGCACGGCGCTCCTCACCGGGGTAATGATGTGCAGATCCAGGCGGGAATAGTCCAGAAAATTGGTGATAAGATTTTCCAGGCGCTGCATTTCCCCATGAATCATTTCCAGAAGGGATATCTGGTCTTTTTTGAGTTTGCCCGTCTTGCCTCGGAGGAGGCGGCTGAGGAGCCCGGCCATGCCCACCACCGGGGCCTTAAGATCATGGGCAAACATGCTCACCAACCGGCGCCGCTCATTTTCCAGGTGCTTAAGAGGGGCGATGTCCCGAAAAGTTTCCACTCCCCCGAGGAGATTTCCCTTATCATCCTTCAAGGCCGAAGCCGAGAGCATAACTTCAATTTTATTCCCGAAACGGTTGGTAAGAACGGCTTCCCGGGAAATGATCTCGCCGGAGCTCATGGCCATTTTAAGGGGACACTCCCGGCCGCACATGCTGCTCTGGAGCACTTCCCCGCAAAACCGCCCCAAAGCTTCCTGCCGGGTGAAGCCGGTGAGCTTTTCGCTGGCGCGGTTGAGATCCGTAACGCGCATTTCTCCATCCACCGTGATCACCCCATCGGCCATGCTTTGGATGATAAAATGCGGCCAATCGGGCAAATCAGAAGGAGATAATGCCATGGCAAGGGCTCATCAAGGTCTGTGAACTCTTTTCGCCTCCCAGCCAGAGTCTTAAGTCTGAGAAGTGGCGGCGTCTTTTCTTAACGAGAACACATCCTGAATTTTAAGCAAATAAGATTCCCCTGCCCAACCTATACGCCAGGCAGGGGAAGTTAGTCAAGTTAAGAGCCCTCCAGTTCGGCCAGACGTTTCTGAACAGCTTCGAGTTCGCTTTGCAGGTAGGCCTGTTCATCTCTCAAGGCCTGGGCTTCATCCTGGGGGGCGGCCCTGAACGCGGGACCGCGCGCGCCGAAAGGGCCGTAGCCCAAACCTCGCCAAGCCCTCCGGGGGCGGCCCCAAGGGCCGGCGCTTCGGCCGTATCCACGTCCAAAGCCGAAGCCGCCTCCATAACCCCTGCGCCGACCGGCTCCGCAGGGACCCAGACCCCAGCCGGTGCCCGGACCCTCACCCCATGGTCCTGTGCCATTAAAACGCGGCATGGTTTATCCCTCCTTGTTGCCTATGATTCTAGGTGGCGAAAAATCCGTTCGACTTAATACCAAACGCCGCAAAGCGGGTAGGCGAATCGCATCCCGCCTTGGGCATAGGATGGCGCTGGTGACTACACCTGTGCCACCAACCCATGTTTCGCCGGGGCGCAATCCCAAGCCCTAAGCGCTATCGTTCACGGGTCATCACGCCCCCGCATTTCGGGCATTTTTCCTCGAAGCAGGGCATGCCTTGCCGGTGCGGTTCCTTGTGGCCGCAGGCCGTGCAGATGCAGAATCCGCCGGGGCCGGGCCGAAACCCGCCGCCGCGGCCTCTACCTCCGCCGGCGCCCGCGCCGCCTCCTGCGCCTTTAGCAAAGATCATCACATTCTCCCATCCAGACCACTTTGGTCCGGCAAGTTTCGGCCCGAATCAATCTCGGTCAGGCCTTAACAGGCTTTCCACCCGCATCGGCCCGGGTTCACTTCCTCTCGGGTTCCCTGGGTCAACTTGTTGATACACTGCCTGCCAGGGAAAAGCCCAGGACCATGAATGCCATGATCAGGAGGCCAATGGCGATAATGCCCGCCACCCAAAGAGAGGTGCTTGGCATGAACTGTTTCCTGTCGTTCATCTTTTTCTTCCTCCTGACGCTGCGGGCTGCTTGAATAAGGCTTTGATTTTCAAGATGTTGCCTTCTTCGTTTGGCAGGCAGTCTATTGCTTCTCAGTGCTCTTCCCCGCCAGCCGCGGCTTCCAGCTCCCGACGCATAGCCATGTCGTAGAGCACCCGCTCCCGGGCCTTGTCGATGCCCAAAGCCTTCCGCTTGCTGTCTATATGGGCGATCATTTTCCTGGCCGCCAGTTCCGGATCGGGCTCGAAGTCCCACTTGCCGCCCAGCTCTTCCTCGATGCCCTTGAAGAGGTAATCGGTCAGGATTTCGGAACCGGTGGTGGGGAAGGTGACTCCAAAGAGGGTATAGACACCCGAGGCCACGAAATAATGGCCGATGGAGATAGCCTTCTCACTCATCCACTCCGGCGCCGCACCCGCGGCCGGCAGATCGCTGATGTCCGTGCCCAGGCCGCCGGCTTTGACACAGGCGGTGGCCGCCATCAGGATGCGGGAATTGTCCACGCAGGAGCCCATGTGCAGGACCGGCGGAATGCCCACGGTTTCGCAGACCTCCGCCAGACCGGGGCCGCAGTGCTCTTTGGCGGATTCGGGAGTAAGCAGCCCGAATTTGCCCGCGGTCATGGCCGAACAGCCGGTGGTCAGGACGATGACGTCGTTTTTCAGCAACTCCTTGATCATGGTGAGGTGGGCGTTGTCGTGGATGGTGCGGCAGTTGTTGCAGCCCACCACACCGGCCACGCCCCGGACCCGGCCGCCGATGATATTGTCATTCAGGGTATAGTAGGAGCCCCGGATGGAGCCGCCCAACAGATACTGAATGGTTTCATAGCTGAACCCAACTATCGTGGGATAGCTGATGGAAGGAATCAGCACCTGGGCCTTGCGGTTGGGGAAGTTGTCGATGGCTTCCCGCACCACCTTGCGGGCCACGTCCAGAGCGTGGTGCTCGTCAAAGGGAATGTGCATGGTCTCCCCTTCGATGCGGGCCCTGTCGTCGGTGGTGATCAGCTTGGTGTGGTAGCACTTGGCGACATTCGCCAGGGACTGCATTTCGCACTGGACGTCCACCACCATGGCGTCCACCGCGCCGGTGATGATGGCCATCTCCTGCTGCAGATAATTGCCCGCCACCGGGATGCCGTGGCGCATAAGGATCTCGTTGGCCGAGCAGCACATGCCGGCCAGCTGGATGCCCTTGGCGCCCTTGTTCTGGGCGTACTGAACGGCCTCCGGCTCCATGGAGGCCACATAGATCATCTCTGGGAGCAGGGGTTCGTGTCCGTGGATGACGATGTTGACGTGGTCTTCCTTGAGGACGCCCAGATTGATTTCCCCGGCCACCGGCACCGGGCAGCCGAAAAGGATGTCCTGGAGGTCGGTGGAGATCATGGAGCCGCCCCAACCATCGGACAGGGCGGTGCGGGTGCATTGTTTGATGATGTTGTGGTATTCCTGGTCCACCCCCATGTGAGTGCGGTGCATGAGTTCGACAATCTCGATGTCGCAGCCCCGGGGCGCCACGCCCAGCCTGCGCCAGATTTCCTGGCGCTTTTTGGGGGCCCGCTTGATATAGGTCAGTTCGCCGGTTTGCTGGCCGAATTCCGCCAGGATCTTGTCAGCCAGCTCCTGGGCGATCTCTTCTTTGGGCCGGGGCTTGGCCTCTTCCCCTTCGCCTAACGTGGTGGGGACGCCATAATCCTTGGCCACCCGGCGCAGTTTGGCGACATCTTTGATCTCGTAGCCCTGGGCCTGGCCGTGGGCCACTTCCTTGAACAACAAGGCGGTGCCCCGGGAGTGGTCGTTGTGAGCCGCGGCCCCGGAACAGACCATGCGGGCAAAATTTCGGGCCACGATGGTTTCGGCGGTGGCGCCGCACAAACCCATGCGCTGCTTTTTCTCGGCCGCGGTCTCCTCCCCTTGCTTCTTCTTGGGAGGCGGCACGCGGCACGGCCCCTGTGAGCAAATACGGCAGCAGGCCCCCTCAGCCCCTATGGGGCAGGGCTTCATGGTTTTGGCGCGATCAAAAATCGTCTCTACGCCCTCGGCTTGGGCCTTCTTAAGCATCTCTTGGGTCGCGGGGTCGATGGATAGCTTTTCAAACTCCTGGTCAGCCATTACCTAATCCTCCATCACTAATTTTTTGAACATCCGGGCCTTTCTTAAATCATCTTGAGCCGGGGAGGGGCCTCAGTTTCGGATTCTTCAGCCGCTAAGGCTCCTCAAAGGCAATTTGGTGCCTTCAAGCAAACCCCAAGACCGTGTCAGCCCCAATGGCTGGCGGCATTTGGGCTGCCGGCCGACTTGAATTTTCCGGCTTTGTAGCTTTGCACCGCCTCCCGAACCGAGCCCTCTACGTCCACGATGACGTCAATGCCTGCGGCCACCAGGGTGTGGAAGGCCTTGGGGCCGCAGTGGCCGGTGAGGACCGCGGCCGGGTGATAGCGGGCCACCAAGGCCGCGGCTTGAATCCCGGCCCCTTGGGCCGCCTGGAGATTGGGACGGTTGGGCACCGCTTCCAAATCCAGGGTCTCCGGGTCCACCAAGAGAAAATACGGGGCCCGGCCGAAGCGGGGGTCCACCCTGGCCTCCAGGTCGGGACCGCTGGCGCTTACAGCTATCTTCAAAGTTCCCTCCTCACTTGCATCCAGAGCCCTCACCGGTCAAATCCTCCCCGGCGGGAGGAAATCAGGAGGAGGAGTTTTGCACTCTTGGTAAAGGTGTAAACTCTAACCTCCCGCCAGGGAGTCGCCCCACAAGACGGCCCGGATAAGTCCCTTGTTTTATGAATCTCTTCAGTGGTCACAAACGTTGGCCCCGGTCATCAGACTTCCGGTCAGATATTGGCGCATCAGGGCTTCGGGTTCCAAATTCGGAGCGCCGGTGATCACCGTGATGCCCTGCTCGGCGAAGAGGCTCAAGGCGCGCTGCCCCATGCCGCCGGCAATGATGAGGTCTACACCCAATTCCCCCAGCCAGCGGGGGAGGATGCCGGGCTCATGGGGGGGCGGCTCGTGCAGTTCCATGGCGCCCACTTCGCCATCATATACGTGCATAACCGCAAACTTCTCACAATGGCCGAAATGGTTGCACAGCACCCCGCCCGAGATGGGCACCGCGGCTTTAAAGCTGTCGGTTGCCGGCCTGACCACAGTATGCATAACTTCAGTTACCTCCGTTTTCTGGTTCTGGTCTTCCTGCATATTTTGAAAAAGTTCTTCCTGATGATCTTTATGAGGGCTTAGGCGTTCCACTTCGTCCAGCAGCCGCCCCATGGCCTTGACAAACGGGCTGGCGTCGGGAGATTCCAACAATGGCCGGCCGGCGTCGCCGCCCTGCACCACCTTAAGATCAAAAGGGAGGCTGGCCAACAGGTGCACCTCCATCAAAGCCGCGGTCCTCTCCCCCCCGCCTTTGCTGAACAACGGAATCTCTTCACCGCAGCGGGGACAGATGAGGCCGCTCATGTTCTCCACCAGGCCCAGGATGGGCATCCCTACCTTGCGGCAGAAGTTGATGGCCTTGCGCACATCCGCCAGGGACACTTCCTGAGGCGTGGTGATGATCACGGCCTGTGCGCCGGTGATGGTTTGGGCAATGCTGAGCGGCTCGTCCCCGGTGCCCGGCGGTGAGTCGATGATCAGAAAATCCAGGTCGCCCCAGTTGACCTGGGAAATGGCCTGCCGGATGAAACTGTGTTTGAGGGGCCCCCGCCAGATCACCGCTTCATCCCGGTCGCCCATCAGACCCTCGATGGAGACGACGCCAAGATGGGCGCTATAAGCAAAGGGCACCAGGCGATGCTCCTCGTCGAAGTCGAGCTTGCCGGTGATTCCCAGCATGCGAAGGACATCCGGGCCGTGCAGGTCCACGTCCAGCAGACCCACGCGATAGCCCCGTTTGGCCAGTCCCAGGGCCAGATAAACGGCCACGCTGGTCTTGCCCACGCCGCCTTTGCCGCTCATGACTAAAAGCTTGTGCCGGATGCGCCGGAGCTGCTCCTGCAGCAGCGGCTCATCCTCCTTTGCCTGGTGAGCCGATTTTGTGTCGCGCGAGCCGCATTGGTGGCTCTGACAATTGCCCATTTGCAAACCACTCCTTTCCTGCGCCGGATTCTATTTCGCATAAGTTCATAATCAAGGAATGTGCCAAGCGGGCAAAATGAGAACAGAGGGAGCTAATACAAGGGAAGGTCCGGAATAATGGAAAGAAGTTGGCACCAAAATGCAGCCTAATGACAAATAAGTGGATGCAAAATGGTGCGGAAGATTTGGGCAGCAGCTTATAGCGACCGGATATGCCGCTTCCAGGCAATGGTCGCCAGGAAAGCTCCGAATGGGAGACCGAGCTTTTGTCCCCAACTCTCCAGATAAGGATAATAAAGAACAAGGCGGGGATTTTTCCAGGGAGGAAAATAAACCGCCTGGCGAGTCTTAAGGCCGGTAAGCTCCGGATGGCTGGAGAGCAGCCGCCGCAGCCCTTTAGGAGTGATGAACCGGACTTTGCCCCAAAGCGATGGCTTCAGCCAGGCCCGAATGGCGCGCTTGAGGGTCCAGAGACTGTAACGGCTCAGCATGGCCACGGCGAGGAACCCGCCGGGGCGGAGCACCCGGACCATCTCCTGAATAGCGATATCCCGGTCCGCCATGAAGTCCAGGGCCAGGATGCTGAGCACCCCGTCAAAGCTGTCAGCCGCAAAGGGGAGCTTGCCGGCGGAGCCCCTGATGCAGGCCAGGGGAAGTTCCGCCCGCCGGGCCTTATCGCGAGCCCGCGCCAGCATGGGCCCGGAGGCGTCGAGGCCCACCACTTGCGCGCCCCGGTGGGCCAGAGCCAGGGAAATATTGCCGGTGCCGCAGCCGACATCGAGGACCAACCGGCCTGCAATTTCGGGAAGAAGGTCAAAAAGAGCCTCTTTTTCCACCAGGTCCGCCAGTTGCCCCAGGGGGGTGAAGTACCACCGGTCATAGGCCGCGACCTGGTCGTCAAAAATCACGTTCATGAGGTCATATCAGGGACTATTTGGCGGGAGTAAGACCGAAGCGCTTGATTTTGCGGCGCAGGGTGTTTTTATGGACCCCCAGTTCCCGGGCCGCGGCCAGCCGACGCCACTGATGGCGCTCCAGGGCTTCCCACAGAGCCCGTTTCTCGATCTCCTCCAGCGTCAGACCTGTTAAGCTCGGGCCGGGCTGATATTCCGGGCGCAGATGCTCCGGCAGGTGCTGCGGCTGAATTAGTCCCGAGGGGCACAGAATAAAGGCGTGCTCGATGGCGTTTTCCAGTTCCCGGACATTGCCGGGCCAGTCGTGGTGCATGAAAATGGCCAGGGCCTCGTGGCTCAAGCCATGAATTTTCTTGTCTTTCAGTCGGTTGAAACGCTCGATGAAGTGCTGGGCCAGCAGGGGGATATCTTCCTTGCGCTCGGCCAGCCGGGGCAGCGTCAGCCTCACCACGTTGATGCGGTAGTAAAGGTCGGTGCGGAAGACGCCTTTCTCCACCAGCCTGGCCAGGTCCTTATGGGTGGCCGTGACAATGCGCACATCGGCCTTGATGCTCTTCGAAGAGCCCAACGGCATGTAAACTTTTTCTTCCAGGACCCGCAGCAGCCGCACCTGCAAAGCGGGCGAGATGTCGCCGATTTCATCCAGGAAAAGCGTCCCTTTTTCGGCCAGGGCAAAGCGTCCCAATCGGTCTTTGCGGGCGTCCGTGAACGCGCCTGCGGTGTGGCCGAACAGCTCCGACTCCAGCAGCGTGTCCGGCAGAGCCCCGCAGTTGACCGCAATGAAGGGGCCTTTAGCCCGCCGGCTGAGGTTGTGGAGGGCCCGGGCCACCAGTTCTTTGCCGGTGCCGCTTGCCCCCTCGATGAGCACGGTGCTGTCGGAACGGGCGATTTCCGGCAGCATGGCAAAGATTTTTTGCATTGCCGGCGACTTGGAGATGATGTCGCCCAGGCGGTATTGCCGGTGCAGTTCCCGGCGCAACTGCTCCACCAGGCTCAAATCCCGGAAGGTCTCCACCCCGCCGATGACTTCGCCGGTTTCTCCCTTGAGCAACGCGGTGCTGATGCTGATGGGGATTTCCTTGCCGTCGGCCCTCAAGATGGCGATGGACTGGTTGACCACCGGCTGACCGGTTTCCAAAGTGTGCCGAAGCATGCACGCGGATTCGCAAACGTTGGCCTTGAAGACTTCGCAGCACGGCCGCCCCAGGGCTTCGGCGGCCGGCACCCCGGTGATCTCCTCAGCCGCCTGGTTGAAGAAGGTCACCCGCCAATCCAAATCCACCGTGAAAACGCCGTCGGCAATGCTGTTCAAGATGATTTCGGTCTGGGGGGTGAGGTGAGACAACGGTGCGGTCTTTACCCGCCTCCGGTCGGCGGTTGTTTCGATAAGTGCGCCTGGAGCCTGAGCCCTTGGGTTGCGCTTTGAAATTTTTCCCAGACCTCGCAAAGAATTGCTTGTAATTTCTTGTTATTATACTCCATGATGGTTTTCCCTTCAACCTGGGCCCGGGTGAAATCCGCATCAAAGGGCAGGAACCCCAAAAAGACATAGCTACGCTCTGCACAGAATTCGGCGATGGCGTGCGCGCTCTCCCAATGCAGATCCGCTTTGTTCACCAGCACCGACACGGGCAGACCGAAATGCTCCGCCAGGGCCGCCACCCGCTCCAGGTCGTGGCGTCCGGCCACGCTGGGTTCGGTGACGACCAGGACGGCGCTGGCGTTGCCCAGGGAGGCGATCACCGGGCAGCCGATGCCCGGAGGGCCGTCGGTAATTATCCAGGGAAGGCCTTGGGCCTCTGCCAACTGCCGGGCTTCCCGGCGCACCAGGGACACCAGTTTGCCGGAGTTTTCTTCGGCGATACCCAAACGGGCGTGCACCAAGGGTCCGAAACGGGTTTCGGAAATATACCACTCGCCGCAGAGATTGTCGGGGAAGTCCACGGCCCGGGCCGGACACAGATACCAGCAGACCCCGCAGCCTTCGCACCGCAGAGGATTGATTTCCAGGGATTCGCTGATGGCCCCGAACCGGCACAGGTCAAGACAGTCGCCGCACTGTATACAGCGCTCAGGGTCGATGGCAGCCTTATGGCCCGCATAGAAGTCATGGCGCTCACGCACTGTCGGGCGCAGCAGGAGGTGCAGGTCCGCCGCATCCACATCCGCATCACAGAGCACTTTCTCCGGCGCCAAGGCCGCCAGCGCCCCTACCAGGCTGGTCTTGCCCGTGCCGCCCTTGCCGCTCAGCACCACCACCTCACGAATATCCGGCATGGGTAATTCCTATCCGTGCCCGGTTGGCCTTCCTCTAAGGGCCTCAATCATACTGTCGTGTAAAGCGGTCATCCATTGGCGCCATCGCGGCAGCGCCTCCACCAGCAACTTACCCTGAGCATAAGCCGCGGCGGCCTCCCGGTCAAAAGGTATTTCCAGCAAAACCGGCAGGTTTTCCCGGGCCGCGTACTCCTGCACCCGCCGGTCCCCCAGATCGGCCCGGTTGATTACCAGGGCGCAGGGAAGCTTCAATTCCCGAGCTGCGCCCACGGCCAGTTCCAGGTCGTTCAGGCCGAAAGGCGTGGGCTCCGTCACCAAAAGGACGAAGTCCGCCCCCCAGAGAGCAGTCACCACCGGGCATGAGGTCCCGGGAGGCGCGTCGATGATGGTCAGGCCGTGGGGAGAGACTTCCTGCTTCAGGCGGCGGATGAGGGGCGGCGCCATGGCTTCCCCCACTCTGAGGCGGCCGTGAGCAAAAGTGATCATGCCCCGGCGCCCGGTTTCCACCTGGCCTACCACGCGCCGGGTGGACACCACTGCGTCTTCCGGGCAGACGAGGAAACAGCCGCCGCAGCTATGGCATAATTCCGGGAAGGTGAGCGCGGTTTCGGGGAGGATGGCGACGGCATTGAATTGGCAGATCTCCTGGCATTTGCCGCACAGAGTGCATTTGTTCAAATCGATTTGGGGCACTTCCACGGCAAAATCCAGCCTGTCGCTCATCTCCGGCCGCAGGAAGAGGTGGGCGTTGGGCTCCTCCACATCGCAGTCCAGAAAATGCACCGGCTCCTCCAGGGCCGCCGCCAGATTGGTGGCGATGGTGGTCTTGCCGGTGCCTCCTTTGCCGCTGGCCACGCAAATGATCATGGCTTCCCAGGCCCTTTCACGAGCGCTCCATCAGCTGGCCGCAGCGAGGACAGCGCACCCGGATGCAGGGGATGCCCTGTTCATGGGGGACCTTGAAGCTGCATGCCGGGCACCGGCAGAATCCCCCCGGCCCCGGTCCTTCGGCAACGGTTTGCTTGCCGCGGCTGCTATTTTTAGGTCTCCCTTTTCCGACTTGGCGGCGGCACGGTGCGCCGTTGCCGCCTCGTAAACCGCTGCGGTAGCGGTGTGCGCCCCGGCAGCCTGGCAGCAAAAACCTCGGATCATCCAAATTGTTTTGCCAATAAGATTGCACCACTTCCTTAACTTCACCGGCCACGCCGCTCACCACCGTAAGCCCGAGGTTCCTGGCGCAGTGCAGGAGTTCGGCGCTCAAGGCGCCGCAGATTAAGGTGCTCACCCCCTGGTCCCGCAGCACTTCCAGGCGCCGGGCCGCTTCCAAATGCGGCAAAACCAGTTCCTGGCTGAATCCCTCGGGGGACGGCTCTTCTGGAAAAATCTGTATCCGGGAGCACCAGTTCAATACCGGCGCCACCCGGGAACGCAATACCGGGATGGCGAGCATTGCTCCGTCCTTCGGGCAGTTGCGGAGGGGCATACGCCTTCCCCACACCCACCTGTAACGCCTACATTTCGGGGACCTCTACAAAGCCTGTAAGCAGATTGCGTGCCAGTCCGGTTTCCTTTGTTTCTTTACGCCGTTGGCCTCCTCAGAGCCAGACGTGAGGGAACAATATGCATCCTGTTTGGCAAGCCCGTCACTGCATTTGGAATAGATTGATCATGGTTCATTGTTAATCATGGTGGAGACGGCCTGCGGGCCTCGGACACGATGTCGCCGGTGCCGCCGCCCGCCACCCAAATGGCCCCGATTTTTTTCTTATGAGTGTCGGCAGAAAAGTTTTCTTTTTAAAGCGGCTTGAGAATTTAACACTAAGGGATTATATATAATAAATATCGGCTTTATGCCGGAGTCACTATGAAGAGAGCTCCTTAGACAAACAAATGCGCCTGCATATTGTTGTGACAGTCTGTCTCATTGCCTGGCTGGCCTTGGGGAGCGCTGGATGCAGCGGAGACCCGGACCAAGTCACGGTGGACTTCTCCAAGACCCTGCCCTTGGCGCGGCCCAAACAATCCTCCGGCGAAGCGGGCACTCTCCGGGGGGCGGTGGCGGCCATGATTTCCCCTCGGGAAACCTTCATCCACTACCGGCAAATCCTGGATTATCTGGCCCGCAAGTCGGGAAAAGACCTGGAGTTCGTGCAGCGTAAGACCTACTGGGAGATCAATGAGCTTTTGAGAAAGGGTGAGATTGACTTAGCCTTCATCTGTTCGGGGCCCTATGCCTCGGCCAAAGTCCAGTACGGTTTTGTGCCCCTGGCCGTCCCGGAAGTCCAGGGAAGCACTTTCTACCGGTCCTATCTGATAGTCAATCGGAACAGCCCCTTTCACCGGCTCGAGGACTTGAAAGGGCAGACCTTTGCTTTCACCGACCCGGACTCCAACACCGGCAAGCTGGTTCCCACCTTCTGGCTGACGGAATTGAAAGAGCGGCCGGAGACTTTTTTTAGTCAGATCATCTATACTTACAGCCATGACAACTCTATCCTGGCGGTGGATCGGGGCCTGGTGGCGGCCGCGGCGGTGGATGGTTTGGTGTGGGATTATTATCGGGCTACCAACCCTGCTTTCACCTCTAAAACCAGGATCATCAAAAGATCCGAGGAATACGGCATCCCGCCCCTGGTGGCATCCGGGCGCCTGCCGGCAGCGGAGCGGCAGCGGCTTGAGCGAGCCCTCTTGACCATGCACCAGGACCCGGAAGGCAAGAAAATCTTGTCCGGGCTTTTGATCGACCGCTTCCTTCCCCTTCAGGAAGAGTGGTATGAGCCTATTAGGGCTATGCAGCGGCGTCTGGCCCAGCTTAAGGAACAGTCTCATGCTCCTGAGCCTTAAAAGCAAGCTCCTGGCCACGGTTTCGGCCATCGTTATCCTCACCGGCTTGGCCATCGCCGGCATCGTCACTCAGAGATACAGCGGCGCTTTGCGCCAGGAAATGATGGGGCAGTCGGAGAAGCTGGCCCATAGCATCGCCCACGAGGCCTCTGACCGGATTCTCATAAACGACCTGGTGGGCCTCCAGAAGCTTCTGGACGAACAGCGGCGCATTCATCCAAACCTGGCATACGTGTTCATTTTCAAAGACGGGCGGATCCTGGCTCACACCTTCGACCAGGGCGTGCCCGCCGGTTTGCTTGAGATCAACCGGCCGGTTTCCCAGCAACAGCCAGGATTTCGACAGGTAATTTCGAAAGAACGGGACCGCCTCCTGGATACCGCTATGCCCATCTTCGAAGGCAAGGCGGGAATCTTACGACTGGGATTCTCCGAAAACCATTACCGCAGTCAACTGGTCAAGCTATGGCTGGAGATCGGGGCAATAACCCTGGGGCTCCTGGTCATGGCCCTACTCGGCGGTCTTTTGTTTGTCCGACGCATTACCAGGCCGCTGGCGGCGCTGGTGGCGGCCACCCGGGAGATCGACCGCGGCGAAACCAATGTCCGGGTGGAGGTGAACGGCCAGGATGAGATCGCCACTTTGGCGGCTTCCTTCAATCAGATGGTGGCTCGTCAGGAACAATACACTCAACGTTTGGAAGAGCAGACCCAGGAATTGGAGCTGGCCTATGGCCAGACCCGGACCGCCTGTCAAATCGTGCAGGAGGTCAGCGCCCTGGGCTCTTTGGGTGAGATGGGCGCGTTCCTCTCTCAAAAATTCAAGGACCATGCCCAATGCGCGCATGTGTCTTTCATGGCTCTCAATGCCGCCAGGGACACCCTTTTCGTCATATCAGACCGGGGTGTGGTTTCTCTGCGGGAGCCGCAACTGATTGAACGCGCCTCGGGAGTGGTGAATAAATTGACCAAGGGGGAGTTCGCCCGAAAAAATCTTGTTAAGCCGCCCCTGATCCCGGAGACTTTTCCGTACGGCGAACGCCAGGCTCAGATTCCCTTTACGGACGGCCAGATCAGCGGCGCCGCTATAATTGCTTGCCCAGGGGGCTGCACCTGCCACCCCGAAAAGATTCAATGGCTGGGACTTATCCTCAATCAGAATGCCGGAGCCCTGGGGCGGGCCATGCTCCATGAGGAAGAAGTGAGCGGCCTCAGAAGCCGGGTGGAGGCTGCCTCGGGCTTCGGTGAAATTATCGGCAAGGACCCCAAAATGCAATTGGTCTTCAAGTTGATTGAAGACGTGGCGCCAACTGATGCCACCGTCCTGATCCAGGGGGAAAGCGGCACCGGCAAGGAATTGGTGGCCCGGGCCATCCACCATTTAAGCCATCGCCGCGACAAGCCCTTGGTGGTGATTAACTGTTCTGCCTATCCAGCCACTCTTCTGGAAAGCGAGCTTTTCGGACACGAGAAGGGCGCCTTCACCGGCGCCACCCGCCAAAAGCCGGGGCGCTTTGAGATGGCCAACGGCGGCACGGTTTTTTTGGATGAGGTGGGAGAAATTCCTCCGCCGGCTCAAATCAAACTCCTGCGGGTTTTGCAGAGCTGCAAATTCGAGCGGGTGGGCGGGGAAAAGACCTTGAGCGTGGATGTGCGCATCCTGGCCGCCACGAATAAGGACCTTCTCAAGGAAGTCGAGCAGGGGGGCTTTCGGGAGGATCTCCTTTACCGCCTCAATGTCATTCCCTTGCACCTGCCGCCCCTGCGGGAGCGCAGAAACGATATTCCTTTGATCGCGCTTCACTTTTTGCGCCGCTTTGCCGCCGAGCAGAGGAAAGAAATCAGGGAGATAAGCCCGGAAGCCATGCGCCTCCTCTTAGAATATCACTGGCCCGGCAACGTCAGAGAATTGGAGAATTCCCTGGAGCACGCCGTGGTTCTGTCCAAAGGCAGCAGGCTGGAGGCCTGGGACCTGCCCGCAACCTTGCGGCATCAGACCTCGAACGGCTCTCCGAGCATGGAAGACCGCGAATTGCAAGCCCTTCTGGAAATCCTGAGAGACACGGGCTGGAATAAAAAGCTGGCCGCCCAGCGGTTAGGTATCAGCCGCAGCACTGTCTACGCCATTCTAAAAAGACATAATGTCTCCAAGCCGGACCCTACCACCCATTAAGTTTTTTAAAACATAGGAAAGCGTTGGGATTTGCCTGGGGTGTACAGCCAGGTTGGACGCGTGTCTGTTTTTCATACACAGATATCTTATTGATTTCACTTGTTTATCATAAAGTGCCTGTGGCGTGTCGCCGCGCGGCCTTAGATCAGCCAGAGATTGCAAATAAAAATTTGTTAATTAAATAAACGTATTAGCTTATCTCGTCTAAATGAACCCGCCCTAATTTACCAGCCTTGTTGCCCCGGCATCTTTTCAAAATTCTATTTATTCAGTCAATACAAGTAGTTGAAGTAATGGCATAAAAGTTGCCTCACCTTTGGCCAAATCTATGATCAGGGCAACTTCCTAAAGGGACTCTTTATGAAAAAACCAGGGGTGGTTGTGGTGGCTGGTGATCGGCAGGACGGCAAGAAGTTCTGCTCACTCCTCACCGACCTGAATTATGTTGCTGCCCTGATACACCACCCGGATGATTTGGAAGGATTTATCAAAAAGAGCCCGAATGTCGCCGTGATTTTTGATTTGGATACAGTGCGGCCTGACAAACAGTTTTTTCGGGGACTCAAGAAGAAGCATCCTCGGCTGTTCATTCTCGGGGTCTCCAGCCAGGCATACCACCCGGGATTGGAGGAGGTTATCGGCTCCCACCTCTATGCCTGCCTGATGAAGCCGGTGGATATGGAGGAGCTTGGTTTTTGGCTGAAATCCATCTCAGAAAACCTGGTCGAAAACGAGACCATTATCGAGGGGTGAATGCCTCAGGCTGGGTAAGCTCGAAAACGGAGATGGACAATCAAGCAGCACTGAAGAAGAGGAAGAAAAACAAGTTTCAATAAAGGGAGGCCGCTATGGCAAGAGATTTACCGGCTGAGGACCCTTTGGTCCGCATGCAGCGGGACCTGAAACGGGCCCTGAAGAAAAAACCTCAGGACATCAAGTGGGGCATGGTCATCGACATCGCCAAGTGCATCGGCTGCCATGCCTGCACCATCGCCTGTGTGGCGGAGAACAAGCTGCCCCCGGGGGTGGTGTACCGGGTGGTGCTGGAGGAGGACACCGGGAAATATCCCTACGTGTGGCGGCGCTTTACTCCCCGGCCTTGTCTTCACTGCCAGAACCCCCCTTGCACCAAGGCCTGTCCGGTGACCGCCACCTGGAAAACCGAGCAGGGGGCGGTAATCGTGGACTACAACCGCTGCATCGGCTGCCGCTATTGCCTGGTGGCCTGCCCTTACGCGGCCCGGACCTCGGACTTTGGGGAGTGGTACACCGCGGACACCGCAGAACTGCCGGGAAAGCTCTTCGGCCGGAAGGCTGCGGCCAACGGCTATGAAGCCCACCCCGCCACAGAGTATGGGAAGAAGTGGCCCGAGCGGGACCACGGCTCGCCGGTGGGCAATGCCCGCAAGTGCCACTTCTGTCTGCACCGCCTCAAGGTGGGCATGCTGCCGGCCTGCACCACCAGTTGCATCGGCCGGGCTACGATTTTCGGGGATCGCAGCGACCCTCAAAGCCTGGTGTACGAGATGATCGGCTCCCCCCGGGTATATGTTCTCAAGGAGGACCTCGGTACGCGGCCTTCGGTTTATTACCTAAAGTAAAGGGAGAGACTGCTTATGTTTTGGAATAACATTATGAAGAATAGATGGGAGAAGAAATTAATAATCCTGGCGATTATCGGCCTGGTGGTCGGCAGTTGGGGCATGTTTCAACGATTGGCTTACGGCCATCTGGGCATGAACTACGGCTCCTTTGTCCCCTGGGGGTTGTGGGTGGCCTTTGACCTGTTCTTCCTGGGACTCACGGCCGGCGCCTTTCTTATCACTATTCTCACCTATGTCTTCAGGATCAAGCTGTTGGCCAATTTGGGGCCCCTGGCCGCGTTCACCGTGCTGGTGACCCTTTTGTGCGAAGTTATTATCATCAGCCTGGACCTGGGCCATCCCCTGCGGGTCTACCGCTTCCTGATCACCCCCAACGTGGGCTCCATGCTGTTTTGGCTGGTGGTCTTCATCATCTCCATGTGGCTCATTTATGCTCCCTGGTTCTACTTTCTGATCCGGGAGCACCTGATTGCCTGGGGCAACGACGCGACCCGGCCGGGTCACAAGGTCTATCGGTTCCTGGCCTTGTGTAAGACGGCTTACACATTTCAGGATCGCCAGCGGGACCATCGCCGCACCCGCTTTCTGTCCTATCTCAGCCTGCCCATCGGCGTCATCTTCTTCGGAGCCCACGGCGCCATTTTCGCCATTCTGCACAACCGGCCTCTCTGGAACAGCGCCATGCTGCCCCTCATCTTCATCATGGCGGCGCTTCTCTCCGGCGGGGCCCTCATCACTTTTCTGGCGTATCTCTATCAGCCCGACGACAAACTGATTCACCCCCTGGGGCACGTGGTGCTCCTCATTCTGCTAACCTTCCTCTTTCTGGAAGCCCTGCAGATCTTCGTGGGCTATCAGTCCAAGATCACGGGCATCGTCACCAGCCTGGATCTTATTACGGTCGGCCCTTACTGGTGGGCCTTCTGGGTCGTGCACCTTGTGATCGGCAGCGCCATCCCGGCCTTTCTCCTTATCAGGTACCCGGATAATTCCAAGATGGTAGCCACCGCCTGTTTTCTGATCATCGTCACCTTTCTTGCTGTCAGGCTGAACTACCTGATCCCGGACCTGGCCGTTTACAAGCTGGAAGGCTTGCAAAACACCTTTTTTCACCGGCGCCTGCGGCCGGAATACGTCCCCAATCTGAATGAATGGCTGGTGAGCGTCTGGGTGATTTCCCTGGGACTTTTGACCTTCCTGCTGGGGACCCGCTGGCTGCCGGTTATTCAAGCTGGAAGAGGAGAAGAAGAGCATGTCTAGGGAAAAAATTTCAGAAGCCGCGGAGCTGCGCGACGTCATCGACGCCAAGATGGACCGGCGCTACTTCCTCAAGTGCACCGCTTTCCTGGGGGGCTCCCTGATGGCCACCCATTACCTGGGCCGCTTCGCCCAGGCCGCGGGCGGGGCGGACTGGGCGAGTTTAAGCCTGCCCATCGGGGACGCTTATGTGCACCATTTGCCGGAGAACCAGATTTATTCCGTCTGCCAGCAGTGCAACACCCAATGCGGCATCAAAATGAAGTTCGTGGACGGGTTGCTGGCCAAGATCGACGGCAATCCCTACAGTCCCTGGACCATGACTCCGCAGATTCCCTACAAAACCCCCATCACCGAGGCGGCCACCGTGGAGGGTTCCCTTTGCCCCAAGGGACAGGCAGGCATCCAGGCCTTGTATGACCCCTACCGCCTGGTCAAGGTGCTCAAACGGGCCGGCAAGCGGGGCGAAAACAAGTGGCAGACCATCCCTTTCGAGCAGGCCATTGATGAAATCGTCAACGGCGGCGACCTCTTCGGGGAAGGCCATGTAGAGGGCTTGAAAGACGTCTGCGTGCTGCGGGATCCCAAGATCGCCAAGGAGCTGGCTGAGGATGCGGACCTGGTGGAAAAACATAAGATGTCCGTCGAGGACTTCAAGAAAAAGCATGAGGCCAACCTCAAGTATCTCATAGACCCGGACCACCCGGACCTGGGCCCCAAGAACAACCAGTTCGTCTTCAATTCGGGCCGCCTCAAGGCAGGGCGGGACGACCTGCTGAAGCGCTTTATCAACGGCGCCTTGGGCACGGAAAACAAGCACGGCCACACCACGGTTTGTCAGGGGTCGCTGTACTTTACCTGCAAGGCCATGAGCTACCAGTTCGAAGAAGGTGATTGGGGCGGCTCCAAGAAATTTTACTGGCAGGCGGACACCGGCAATGCCGAGTTCATCCTGTTTGTGGGGGCCAACGTCTATGAGGCCAATTACGGCCCGCCGCTCAGGGGGCAGAAGATCACCAGCGGTCTCATTGACGGCCGCCTGAAGATCGCCCTTGTGGACCCCCGCTGCAACAAGGGCGCGGCCCGGGCCTGGAAGTGGCTGCCGGTGCGCCCTCAGGGCGTGGCCGCGGTGGGCCTGGGGATGATGAACTGGATCATCGAGAACCAGCGCTATGACGCCCGTTACCTGGCCAACGCCAACAAGGCCGCGGCCAAGGCGGATAACGAGCCCACCTGGACCCAGGCCGCCTGGCTGGTCAAAATTAATCCGGACGGCACCACGGGCACGTACTTGCGCGGCTCGGACCTGGGCCTCCCCAAGGAAAAGCGCCCCAAGAAAAAAGGCGACGGCGACTGGGAATTCGACCCCTTCATGGTTTTCGCCGGAGGCGCGGCCAAACCCTTCGATCCCAACAGCGAAACCGACCCGGTGGAAGGCGAGCTTTTGGTGGACACGGAAATTAAGGGTATCAAGGTGAAGAGCGTCCTTCAGATTCTCCAGGAAACCGTCACCGCCAGAAAGCTCTCGGAATGGGCCAAACTGGCGGATGTGGCGGAATCTGACCTGGTGGAGCTGGCCCGGGAGTTCACCAGCCACGGCAAACGGGCGGTGGCCGACATCCACAGGGGCGTTTCCCAGAACACCTCCGGCTTTTATAACGTGCTGACCTACATGACCCTGAACACCCTGATCGGCAACCACGACTGGATGGGGGGCCTGGCCAGCGCCCACACTTACAATATTACGGGCGATAAAGAAGGCAAACCGTTTGATCTCACCAAGCAGAGCGGCAAGCTCAAGCCCTTCGGGGTCTCCATTATCCGGCACGGGAAAAAATACGACAAGAGCACCCTCTTTAAGGGCTATCCGGCCAAGCGCCCCTGGTACCCCTTCTCCAGCGACATCTACCAGGAAGTCATCCCCAGCATCGGGGATGCCTATCCCTATCCCATCAAGGCCCTGTTTATGTATATGGGGTCGCCGGTCTACGCTCTGCCCGCAGGGCATGAACTCATCAAGATCCTTTCCGACCCCAAGAAGCTGCCCCTGTTTTTCGCCTCGGACATCGTCATCGGCGAAACCACCATGTACGCGGATTACATCTTCCCGGACCTGACCTACCTGGAGCGCTGGGAGTTCGCCGGCTCCCACCCGTCGGTGACGCCCAAGGTGGCGCCTTTCCGGCAGCCGGCCGCGGCGCCCCTGACGGAGACGGTGACGGTATATGGCGAAAAGATGCCGCTGTCCATGGAGTCCCTGGTCCTGGGGATTGCCGAAAAGATGAAGCTGCCGGGCTTCGGCGAGAACGCCTTCGGCCCCGGACTCCATCTCAAGCGGGACGAGGATATGTACCTGCGCATGGTGGCCAACATCGCGTTCGGCGACAAGCCCGACGGCTCCGAGAAGGTGCCTGCGGCCAGCGCCGAGGAAATTGCGATCTTTGAAAAGGCCCGGCGCCACCTGCCGCCCACCGTCTTTGACCTGAAACGCTGGCAGGCGGCGGTGGGGCCGGAATGGTGGCCTCACGTGGTCTACGTCATGAACCGGGGCGGCCGTTTCCAGGAGTACCAGAAGGCTTACAAGGACGGCCAGTTGGCCAACAAGTACGGCAAGATGGTGGGCATCTACATGGAGAAGTGGGTGACTACCAAAAATTCCATGACCGGCAAGCCTTATATGGCCCACGCCCATTTCATGGAGAACCCCACCGATGTCCTGGGGCGCAAGCTGGACGATGAGGCCCAGGGCTTTGATCTCACCCTGCTCACCCACCGGGTGATCTCCCAGACCAAGAGCAGATGTGCCGGCAACTATTGGCTCCAGGCCCTGTACCCGGAGAACTTTATCGACGTCTCCCCGGTGGATGCCCGGCGGCTGGGCCTTGCCAACGGCGACCGGGTGAAGGTGGTGTCGCCCACCAACGAGGAAGGGGTCTGGCACCTTGCCCCCGGAAACGTCAAACCCATGATCGGCAAAGTGCGGATTGTCGAGGGTCTGCGGCCCGGAGTGACGGCCTTCTCCCTGGGCCATGGCCACTGGGCCTATGGCGCGGGCGATGTGGTCATTGACGGGGTGCGGGTTCCCGGCGACCCCCGCCGGGCCACCGGCGTCCACGCCAACGCGGCCATGCGGGTGGACCCGGTATTGAAAAACACCGGCTTGGTGGACCTCACCGGCGGCAGCGCCGTGTTCTACCAGTCCCAGGTGAAACTGGTGAAGGTGTGAAAAGCAGTGGTCAGTGGCCAGTGACCAGTGGCCAGTAAGTTATGATGACTACAAGCAATTAATAGCCGTTGACTTTAATGCGGAGAATACTGGATGACCTCTTTCAAGGAGCTTCTGGAGGGATCGGTGGCGGCCCACGGCCACCTTTGTCCGGGGCAGGTGGTGGGAGTGCGAATGGCGATTTTGGGACTGCGTCTCCTGGGATACAACGCTCCTCCCACCCTGCCTCAGCTCAAGCGGCTCATCGTCTTTGTGGAGATGGACCGCTGCACCGGGGACGCGGTGGCCCACGTGACCAACGTCAAACTGGGGCGGCGGTCCCTGAAGTTCATGGATTACGGCATCATGGCCGCGACTTTCGTCGATCTGGCCGCTTCCCGAGCCTTCCGCATCATTTCCACCGAGGAGTCCCGGGAGCTGGCCTTGTTGTATGCCCCACCGGGCCTGAGCAAGCGGGAAGCCCAATTGCAGGCCTACCGGGTTATGCCCGACAGCGTCATGTTCCGGGTTCAGGAAGTTCAGGTTGACCTCTCCGAGTTCGATCTGCCCGGACCGACCCGGCGCAAGGTAACTTGCGGCAAATGCGGCCAGGTGGTGCGCGATCAGCGGGAAGTTGTCCAGGAAGGGCGGATTTTGTGCCGGCCCTGCGCCCTGGGCGCGTATTTCTCTGCACCCCGGGACATCGCCTGGCCGGAGATGAACTGGTCTCCTTGCTTACCGGAAGGTGATATGGGAGACCGGGATAAACCTAAATGGCAGGCCGCGGCCGGCGAGCGGTGAAGGAATATATAAAGGGATTGATCATGAAAATTATCTCTCTGGAAGAAGCCGTTGGCACTCAATTGGCCCACGACATCACTGAAATCCGCCCCGGAGAGTTCAAGGGTGCGGCCTTCCGCAAGGGCCATACCGTCTGCGAAGCCGACCTTTGCCGCCTGCAGCGCCTGGGCAAGAACCACCTCTACGTCCTGGACCTGGCCGCGGATGAAATCCACGAAAATGAGGCCGCGGCTATCCTGGCCCAAGCCCTGGCCGGCGAAGGAGTGGTTTGGGAGAACAATCCCCGGGAGGGCAAGATCGACCTCTATGCCGCGTTTGACGGTCTCCTCCGGGTGGATGTCCCGTCGCTCGCGGCCTTCAATCTGGTGGACGAAGTCATGTGCGCCACGCTGCATAACCACACCCTGGTCAAGAAGGGGGAAAAGATTGCGGCCACCCGGGCCATTCCCCTGGTCATGAAGCGGGCGGCCATCGAGCGGGCCGCGGCCATCGCCCGGCAAAACGGCGCGATGGTGGCGGTGAAGCAGCTTCCCCGTGCCCGGGCCGGGCTCATCATCACCGGCAACGAAGTGTACCACGGCCTCATCGAAGACCGCTTCGCCCCCATCCTCAGCCAAAAGGTGGAAAGCCTGGGGTCGGAGGTCGCGGCGGTGGAGTTCCTCCCGGATGACGCCCCGGCCATTTCCCGGACCATTCAAGCTTTTTTGGCGCAAGGCTGCAATCTGCTGCTTCTGAGCGGCGGCATGAGCGTGGACCCTGACGACGTCACCCGGCACGCCATTCGCTTGGCCGGAGCCACGGAGATGCACTACGGTTCGGGCGTGCTCCCCGGGGCCATGTTCCTGGTGGCGTATCTCGGCAGGGTGCCCCTCCTGGGGGTGCCCGCCTGCGCCCTGCACCACAAGGTCACGGCGCTGGACCTGGTACTGCCCCGCATCCTGGCCGGCGAGCGCATCGGTAAAACAGATCTCGCCCTCTTGAGCCACGGCGGCCTGTGCCGGGATTGCCCCAAATGCGTCTACCCAGACTGTCCCTTTGGCAAGGGCACTTGAGCAAGGGCTGAGATGGAAGGATACCCGACGCCGGAAATCAATTACCTGAGGATGTCCGTCACCGACCGCTGCAATCTGCGCTGCTTTTATTGCACCTACTGGCAGGACTGGGAGAAGCTGGCCGCGGCGGAGATTCTCCGATATGAGGAATTGCTGCGAATCGCCGGCGTGGCTGCCCGGCTGGGCATCCGCAAGATCAGGATTACCGGCGGCGAACCCCTGGTGCGCCGGGGACTGCCGAAGTTTATCCGCAGTCTCAGGCGGATTCCCGGCATCGACGAAATCTGCCTCACCACCAATGGCACCCTCCTGGCAGAACTGGCCCCGGCGCTGTTTGAAGCAGGCTTGCGCCGCCTGAACGTCAGCCTGGACACTCTCATCCCCGGCCGCTACCTACAAATCACCGGCCGGGACAATTTGGCGGATGTTTTAAGAGGCCTGGAATGCGCCGCGGCTCTGGGATTTCATTCGATAAAGATCAATTGCGTGGTGCTGAAGGGCATCAATGATGACGAACTGCTGGATCTCGCCCTCCTGGCCCGGGACCATCCCTTGCAGGTGCGCTTCATCGAATTGATGCCCACCGCGTCCCCTCGGGAATGGAAACGCCGTTTCCTGCCGGCGGCCGAGGTGCGCCGGCGGCTGAGGGCCTTGGGCGAGCTTGCCGAAATGGCGTCCTCCGTTACCAGCGGCCCGGCCCGTATCTTCAAAGTTCAGGGATTTGTGGGAGAAGTGGGCTTTATCAGCCCCATGAGCGAGCACCGCTGCGGCTCCTGCAACCGCCTGCGCCTCACGGCCCAGGGCCGCCTGCGCCCTTGCCTGCTGGCCGAAGACGAAATCGATATCAAAGAGGCCATGCGCCGGGGTTGCGCTGATCCAGAGTTGGCTTCGCTTTTCCGGGAAGCCATGCAGAGCAAACACAGAGGGGGGGCCTCTGCCGGAGAGAGCCGGGCTGCCGCCCACCCCTCCATGGCGGCCATCGGCGGCTGAATCGGCAACAGGTCCGAACAAAAAGCCATCGCTTCCTTGGGTTTCTGCCAGGGACAGACACCAATTAATCTTCCGAAAGAGTTAAGTTACCACACCTCCGGGAAGGCCACATTGTCGTAAAGGTATTCCAGTTTGTCCTTATGGTTTAGTTCAGCCTGAGCCAGGTATTCCAGGCGGCTTCGGATTTCTCCCGGAGCCTGCAGTTCAGCCAGGGCCTGGTAGAAGCGCACCAGCGCCTGCGAGCGTTTGATGGCCAGGGCCAGCGCGTCTTTGGGGGACAAATCCGGCGTAATTGCCGGAGTCTTCAAGTGCTCTGCCAAATGCACATCATGCACCGGCGGGACCACCGGGCAGCCTTTCGGGGTGAGGCATTGGTGCAGCCGGGCCTTGTTCTCCTCTGCGTCCTTCTCAAGATAAGCAAAAGTTTCCCGGGTCTCCGGATGGGATGTCAGATGTGCCATCTTGTGGTAAAAATCCCGGGCCAATTCATGTTGGTTCATGGCCTCGCGAATCAGGTCGAGAAGATCTTTTCTCATAGGTTCGCCCTCCGTTAAAAAGGTTTACAATGCGCCCGAAGGCTCTAAAATGCGGCTGGACGCGTTTTGCAAGTCCTTTCTCCTTACTCCAATTATAGGGCCTAAGTACCGAAACATCCGAAAAGAAACCTGCCATAAAGGTATGACTATGAAATTAATCCTGATATCCAAGTCCCTGGCTTTTTTCCTCCTGGCCGGATTGTGCGAAATCGGCGGCGGCTACCTGGTTTGGCTTTGGCTGCGGGAGGACAGAAGCGTCTGGTTCGCCGTGTTGGGGGCAGTGGTGCTGATGCTCTATGGCGTTGTCCCCACCCTGCAGCCGGCTCATTTTGGCCGGGTTTACGCCGCGTACGGGGGCATATTTATCGTCCTCTCCATCCTGTGGGGTTGGAAGATCGACAAGATCGCGCCGGATTTCTTTGATCTGCTCGGGGGCGCCATTGCCCTGGTCGGCGTTATGATCATCATGTATTGGCCCCGAACCGCTTAGTTGCCCCATATGCCCTCACTCAGTTAGCGGGACGCGGGCCTGCCAGTGTTTTTCCATTTCTCTTTCATGGGTTCACCGCCGAAGGCGCGTAAAAGTCGGCGAACACCCGCATGATAAGCCGGGGGCGCTGCTTGGAAGTGGTGGTCAGGTCGATCTTGCCGGCGTAGTGGCCCGGTTGGCGGCTTTTGTTTTTCACCTCCACCACGTAAATCCTGCCCGGCTGCTCCGCCTTGAGAGTCACTTCGATCTTATCCGGGATGTCGGTTTGATAACCGGTGATTTCCCAGGGGTCAGGGAGGTGGGAAATGAACCGCACCTGGCCGCGATGCTCCGCCCCCGACTCACCCTGAAAACGGATGATGTGGGTGGGCTGAATTTCGATGAAGGGCTTGCCGTAGCCCTTCAGGCGGAAGACTACCAGTGAACGGTCCGGATCGTTGAAGGTAACCTTGGTCTCCTTGGCGAATTGCCGCATGACCGAATAGGGGGCGATGGTCAGGGTGAGCCTGCCCTGGCCGCCCGGCGGAATGTTTCGGTCATGTTCGGTGGTGGTGCAGGCGCAATCCGAATCAATATCCTTGATCCGCAGTGGGGCGTCGCCGGTATTTTTGATGATGAACGTATGGGTGAGTTCCTTGTCTTCAAAGATTTCTCCGAAATCAAAGGTGGTCTCCGCCACCTCCACTCGGGGAGCGGCGGCCGCAGGCGCGACGGTCAGTCCACAGCATACCAAACCGAACCCCAAGATTAGCCAAACTAGCAGTTCCTTTTGCCTTAACATGAGTCTCCGGGTTTCTCCTTGTGCGTCAATGTGTCTTGGCCAGACGGCCGCTCCCGCGTTTCCCGGCCTTCCCGTTAAGCTTCGACCTCGGCCCCGGGTGTTAAACAACCCGCTCAAACGATTTAGAACCACCCTCCCGTACTGCCACAGGCCGGCGAAAAATCCCCCCACCAGGGCGGCGCCGCCGGCCCCCACCGGGCAGCCCGGGGTGCCGCAAAAAGGGCACATGGAAGAAGACGCGTAGATGCCGAAAAAAGTGAGAAACCAGAGCACCCAGCGTTTAGAGGCCCCAAGAACGGTTGAGCTTCGGGATTTCGAGAGGTTAGATGTCACTTCAACCCTGAATCATCTGCTTGATCTCTTCCTCGCTGGGCACCTTGCCCACCACCTTGACTTCGCCGTCCACTACCAGGGCCGGGGTCATGAACACCCCCAGGGCCATCATCTCATTGAGGTCTTTCACCTTTTTCAGTTCATACTCCACGCCCAGGGCCTTGGCCGCGGCCTCGGTGCGCTTGGCCAACTCTTCACACTTGGGGCAGCCGGGCCCCAGAATCTGCAACATTTTCATGATACTCCTCCATAGTTTCCTGATTGGAAAGACCGGAATCTGTGACCTTCCCTCTATTCTTCCGCTCACCCCATCAGCCAGCCGAAGCCCATGCCGACGAAAGTGGCGACGATGACGATGATAGTGACAAAAACCGCGGTCTTCTTCCAGCCCATGACCCGGCCGATGACGATCATGTTAGGGAGCGACAGGGCCGGGCCGGCCAGGAGCAGCGCCAGGGCCGGGCCCTGGTTCATGCCCATGCGCATCAGGGCCTGAATGATGGGAATTTCCGTCAGAGTGGCGAAATACCAAAAGGCCCCGATAACGGCGGCGGCGAAATTGGCCGACAAGCTGTTGTCGCCCACCAGGGCGGCCACGTACTTGGGCGGAATGAGGGCCGACACGAAGCCTACCGCCAAGACCCCGCCGTAGAGCAGAGGCGCCAGGAGCTTGGTGAACTCCCAGGTGTTATGCAGCCACTCGTCGATCTCCGGCCGGGTGAACCAGCGCCAGAGCATCAGGAGGATGAGGAGCAGGATAGCCCCGGCAATATAAAACTTGGTCTGCGAAACAGTCAGAGTAAGGCTGGGCTCCCGCTCCAGGCGCTCTATGCGCTCCTTGGGCAGGATCACCTGGTCCTCTTTCTTTTTACCGTCCCAATCCTGGGCGATCTGGAAGATCATATCCTGGGAGCGCTCCTCCAAAACCACGGCCTTAACCTGCTGGCCGTCTTGCAGGTGTATGGTCACGTCCCGGGGAGTGACCCAGGCGGCAAAAATGAGAAAAAACACCAAGCTGGCCAGGAAGAAGCCGGTCTGCCACAAGGGCCGGGTGGGTTCCGGCGACGGGGGCAGCTGCATGGCCGCGGCTACCTTGTCCTTCTCTTCCCGGCGGAACACGAAAGCCATGGTCAGCCCCACCAGGAAGGCGAAGCCCACCGCGCCCACCACCCGGGCCGCCCCCAACTCAAACCCCAGGACCCGGGCGGTGAGAAAGATGGCCAGGATGTTGATGCCCGGGCCGCTGTAGAGGAACGCCGAGGCCGGCCCCAGGCCCGCACCCATCTTGTAGATGCCCGCGAACATGGGAAGCACCGAGCAAGAGCACACCGCCAGGATGGTGCCGGAGACGGAGGCCACCCCGTAAGCCAGGACCTTGTTGGCCGTGGGCCCCAGGTAGCGCATCACCGAGGCCTGGGACAGAAAGGTGATGATGGCCCCGGCGATGAACAGGGCCGGCACCACACAGGTCAGGGTGTGGTTGCGGGCGTAGGCCTGGAGCATGAGAAAGGCCTCCAGCACGGCTTCCTGGACCTGGGGTTTGCCTAAAGGAAGATAGTAGGCGAAAAGAAAGATGCCCGCAAAGATGATAAAGATTTTGCCTTCCCGGCCCATAAGCCAGTCTTTGCCGGCCTTCCAGGCGGTGATCCAGTAGGATTCTTTCACAGGGGCTGGGCCCACCATGACTTTCCCCGGGTTTTTATCCATTGAAATTAAGCTCCCTTACACTGGTTTGAGCGATTTCAGGCTCCGAATTCCTGCAACTTGGCCTGCACCTTGTCATAGTCCACCTCGTCGCCCATGGCGCGCCAAAGCTCCTGGCCCTGGGCGTTCAGGAAAATCATGGCCGGGGGCATGGTGATGCGATATTTCTTAATATATTCCCTGGCCTTGTCTTTCTCGGTGGAATAGTCGATGCGCACCAGCAAGCTCTGCCGGGGGCCGTTAAAGACCTTCTCCACAACCCAGTCGCCGGCCTTGCAGCGGTCCAGGATGCAGCCACAGGCCTGGCTCAGGGTCACATAGACCACCTGGCTCAGTTTGGGCGGCGCCGCCGTGGCCCGCGGCTGATTGCCCAGCAGGAAAAGACCGAGCAGCAAGGGCATAAAAATCAGGACGCCGGTTTTTTGCTTCACTGCCGTTCTCCCCCTCATGGTTGATTGGCCTCCAACAGCCATTTCTTGAGCACTTCTTTACCGGGCATCTGCCCCACGATTTTGACCTCGTCATTGATCATCAGGGCCGGTAGTGCGAAAACGCCTAAAGCCATGATTTCCTGTCGGTCCCGCACATGCTCCACCGCGGCCGGCAGGTTGAGTTCGACCACCACGGTCATGACCAATTGCTCCAAGGCTTCGCAGTTGGGGCAGCCCGGACCCAGGATCTTGACGCTCAAGCCCTGGCGCTCTTCGCTCACTTGTTCGCCCAGGGCCTTCTTGTATTCCCTCAAGAAAGCCTTTTTATAGTCCTCCTGGGCCGAAGCAGGGATATAGTTTTTGGGCTTGAGTTTTTCCAGCATGGCTTGGGCGATCTCCGCTTCGGGCCGGCCCTGCAAGGCCTTGACCGCTTCAATGGCTTCTTTCAGGCCGGTGATGCCCACCTTGTACCGGCCAAGGGAAATTTGGGTGATGTCCTCGTCGGGCATGGATAAGTCAAACCTCCTTAAAAGGCGGACCCTGTCTTATCCCAGGAGGTCGCCCACTTCCTGGACGATCTTCTGCACCTGGATGGACCCGGCCAGCTTGAGCACGCCGTTGACAACCACCAAGGGCGGCGGATACTTTCCGGAGGCCAAAAGCCGCCCGGTGTCGCTCTCCTTCTCATCGGGGCTTTCCCGCAAATCCACGTACTTTACCCGGGATTTGTCAGGGTAAGCCTCCTCCAGTGCCGCCCTGAGTTCGGCTATCTTCCGCCGCAGCAGGGCGCCGTATTCCGGCGTCAGAGTAGGATCGCTGCAAGGGCAGCTGCCGCCCGCGCCCGGCAGGTCAAGGACCTTAACTTCCATAAAATCTTTAGGCTGATCTTTCATCCCTTAATGCCCTTTTTTTCGTACTCACCAAGTTCTGATTCCCGGCACATCCAGGGCGTGCAGCACTGTAACCCGGCCGACTCCCCGGCCGGCCAGGCGCTCCAGGTAGAACCCGGCCCGTTCGGAGGTCAGGGAAAAGTCGGTGGGAAACAAAACGTGGCGGAGCAGTTGGGTGGCCTGGAGGCGGCAGGTTCCCGCTTCCAGCTCCTCCTTGATGCTGGACTTGAGGAGCAGCACCGGAAACTCGGAGTGGTGCAGCACCGCGCCGGCCACCGAACCCAGGACCCGCTCCTGCCAGCGGGAGGTCTTTTGGGGGCCCACCACGATGAGGTCGGCGCTATATCTCCGGGCTACGTCGTTCAGGGAATAGGCCGGCAACCCTGAGGGCATTTCCACGCTTACCTGGAAACCCTGTTTCTGAAGCTGCTCCTTTTGAGCCTCCAGCTTCGGTTCGGCCTCGGCCCGGACGGCGGCTCCCAGGCCGCCCAGGAACTTGACAGTGACCACGTGGGTCAGGATGAGCTCCGTGCCGCCCAGGACCTTGAACTCCCCGGCGCAGGCGATGATCTCATCCCAGGCGGGAGACAAATCGGTGGCCAAGACGATCTTTTTGAACATGGTTTTGTGCTCCGTTCTTAAGGCTGGCCAAGCTGTCAGGTTAGTCGGTCCTCTCGGGGGAGTGGATAGTCCCACGGGCGCAGGCAGGGCAGAGATACGCCTCGGCGGCGCCTCGCCGGGCCATAAAAAGAAAGCCCAATCCCGCCTCTTGACCGCAGATGGCGCAACTCGGCAGCGTGAAATACTTCTGCTTGAAGCGCAGGGCCACGTGCACCAGGGAAAGCAGGATGGGCACCTCCAGAAGGGGCCCGATCACCGTGGCAAAGGCCATGCCGGAGTGGATGCCGAACACCGCGATGGCCACCGCGATGGCCAGCTCGAAGTCGTTGGAGGAAGCGGTGAAGGACAAGGTGGCGGAGACCGGATAATCCGCGCCTAATTTCATAGCCAGGAAAAAGGTGAGCAGGAACATGACCACAAAATAGATAGCCAGCGGAATGGCGATGCGCACCACGTCCAGGGGCAGGTTGACGATGTATTCCCCCTTGAGGGAGAACATCACCACTATAGTAAACAACAAGGCGATAAGGGTGATGGGGCTGATTCGGGGGATGAATTTTTCTTCATACCATTTTTGCCCTTTGACGCCCCCCAGGACAAAATAACTCAGCAGACCGGAGAAAAAGGGAATGCCTAAATAAATGAGGACGGTCAGCACCACGTCCAGGATGCCTACATGGATTTCCCTGGCAAAGGCCAGCCCCAGCCAGTGGGGAAAGACGGAAATGAAGAGATAGGCGTAAACGGCATACAGGGCCATCTGAAAGATAGCGTTGAAGGCCACCAGACCGGCGCAGTATTCCCGGTGGCCGCCGGCCAGTTCGTTCCAGACGATGACCATGGCGATGCAGCGGGCCAGGCCCACCAGGATGAGGCCTACGGCGTATTCCGGGTAGCCGGAAAGGAAGGTGATGGCCAAAAGAAACATCAATATGGGCCCGACGGCCCAGTTGAGAACCAAAGACAGGGCCAGAATTTTGAACTGGCTGAAAACCCGGGGCAACTCCCGGTAATTGACCCGGGCCAGGGGCGGGTACATCATGAGGATCAGGCCGATGGCGATGGGCATGTTCGTGGTGCCCACCGTGAACCGGTCGATGAATTTGGCGACCCCGGGGATGAGATAGCCCAGGAGCACCCCGACGACCATGGCCAGAATGATCCAGAGGGTGAGAAAGCGCTCGATGAACCCCAGACGCTTGGCGATGGTGGCGGCCATAGCAATTCCCCTAATTAAGATTTTCGTCCTTTAGATAGGCAAAAGAAATTCCGTTAACTAAAAGTCCTGATCCGGCTCTCTGCCTTATCTCCAGCCGCAGCCTGGACCTTGGACTGATGCTTTTTCTCCAGCCGATCATGGAGCTGCGCCTTCAACGCCTGGGCCTCAGGGTGAGAGTCAAGCATTTCCGCCAGTAGCTTAAGCTGCTTCTCTCCAGGGCTTCCTGGGGGTACGCAAAGGCGATAGTTCATCAAGAGACCAGCCCGGCGGTCGGTGACCCAGCCCATGTTATAGAGATAGCGCAGGTGCCGGGAAGCCTTGGACTGGGTAATCTTTAACACGCTGAGGACATCGCAGACGCAGAGTTCTTCAACCTCGGACAACAGCCAGAGGATCTTGAGCCTGGTTTCATCCGCCAGGGATTTGAAGAACCGAGCCTCTGCTTTCATGATATCTTTATATCCGGTTAATCGATTAAGTCAATACAAAAAATAGCCCGATTTGGGGTAAACGGTTCAGGAACAACGGCAGGCCGCGGCTCTCTCCGAGGCAATGGGCTGGTTCTTGGCCGACAGCCATTGCTCCAACCGATCGCGCAGGACCTGGGCCTCGGGGCGGGAGCCCAGAAGCTCCGCCAGCAGCTTAAGCTGCTTGTCCTCCGGACTGTCGGGGGCAACGCTCAGGCGGTAATTCATCCACACTCCCTCCCGTCGGTCGGTGACCAGCCCCAGATTATAAAGGTAGCGCAGGTGCCGGGAGGCCTTGGACTGGGTGATGCGGAGCACACTCATGATGTCGCAGACGCAGAGTTCTTCCTGGCCCATCAGGAGCCACAGAATCTTGAGCCTGGTTTCGTCGGCCAGTCCTTTGAAAAATTGGGCTTGTTTTTTCATGTTTAATAATTAACCGGATAGACAATTATAGTCAAGTTTTTTTAATATGGAGAAGAAAGCCTTTGAATTTAGTTTAGCTTTTTAGTATAAACTAAATTATGCCGAATTCCGACGAGATGGCCCGCATCTTCAGTATCCTGTCGGTCAGCACCCGACTGCGCCTCCTGCGCCTGGTGAAAGACCGGGCCTTGTGCGTGGGGGCCTTGGCCCACCGGTTAGGAATCACCCCCGGGGCGGTTTCCCAGCACCTGCGGGTGCTTCGGGAAGCGGGCCTGGTGACCGCGGAGCGATGCGGCTATTTCGTGCACTACCGCCTCAATCGGGACACCCTGTCCCGATGGCAGGACATCGTTTCAAAATTCTGGGAATCCCATGAACCACCAGAGGCCTGTGAGTGGGCCGAAGAAGAAGGAGGAGGAGGAGCATGTGCCAAGGCAACCCCGGTTGTGAGAAACCCGAAGAGCTGAAAGGCAAACCCGAAGAATGCACCCCGGAGCAGATCAAGAAATGCCACGGTGAAGTTCAGGGTCACCCCTGCCTGGGGCCCGAAAAGAAATGATGCGAGCCCGGAGAGGGCCTGCCCAACAGGCCCCCTCCGGTCCCCCCACCATCCATGGAACCCCCTTTCATCATTAACGTCTCGGGGCTCTCCAAAGCCTATGGCTCCCTGCAGGCCCTCCAGGAGGTCTCCTTTACCCTGAGGCGAGGCGGCATCCTGGCTTATCTGGGTCCCAACGGCGCCGGGAAAACCACCACCATCAGGATTCTCAGCGGCCTGCTGGACCGGGATGCAGGAGAGGTAAAGATTTGCGGCCTGGATGTGGCCGTTGAGCCGGTGGCGGTAAAAAGGCTGATCGGTGTGGTGCCCGATGAATCCAATCTCTACCCGGAGCTGAGCTGCCGACGGTTCCCGTGGTGGCTGCATCCGCTGGCTCTGCTCTCCCCCCTGACCTACACCGTGGAACTTCTGCGGTTGGGGCTCACCAGAGATTCCTATTTTCCGTCTCCCATTCTACCTTTTATGGCCATGGTGGTCTGGCTTATCATCAGTTGGCTCCTCACCGTCGCTCTGTTTCGCCGCCGGGCTTCGCAATAATCCCTGAGATTCCAGATTGTTAAGAAAAGAATTTGCAATTTGCGCCGAAACTTCGGCACATAGGCGTTTTATTATTTATAATCCGGATAAACGCATATATAAGCTTGCCAAAACCTCCTTCTCGGCAAAACCCACTCCCTTCTGGGCAAATGAACCAATGAAGGGCGGATAAAGTTTGGAGCATACGATCGAGGTGAGCATAGCAAAACAGGAGGTCGGATATATGGTTGCTGATGATAAAGCCGGGCAAACCGGTCGGGGCCGTTCCGAGACCCTGGCCGAAGTGTGGGAAGCCGAACTCAAGGCCAAGGAGCGCCTGGAGCTGATCCGTCACAAGCTCCTGGTGATGAGCGGCAAGGGCGGCGTGGGCAAGAGCACGGTGGCCGTGTACTTGGCCCTGGGCCTGGCCCGCCGGGGTCATGCGGTGGGTCTTCTGGACGTGGACCTGCACGGCCCGGACATCGCCCGCATGTTGGGACTCAAAGGCCGACTCCATATGGGGCCTGAAGGTGGCATTCAGCCCCAGTCCGGACCGGACAACTTAAAGGTCGTTTCCATCGAAGGGCTGCTCACCGACCGGGATGCGCCGGTCATCTGGCGCGGTCCCATGAAGCACAAGGCCATTCGCCAGTTTCTGGGCGAAGTGGAATGGGGCCGGTTGGATTACCTGGTCATCGATTCCCCTCCGGGAACGGGTGATGAACCTATGAGTGTGGCCCAGGTCGTCGCCGGGGTCCGGGCCGTCATTGTCACCACGCCCCAGGAAGTGGCCCTGGCGGACGTGCGCAAGGCCATCAATTTTTGCCGCCACGTCAATCTGGCGGTGCTGGGGTTGGTGGAAAACATGAGTTGTCTCATCTGCCCCCACTGCGGCGGCGAAATTCACCTGTTCCGCCAGGGAGGCGGCCGACGGACTGCCGCCGCCATGGGGATTCCCTTCTTGGGCAGCCTGCCTTTTGATTTGCGGGTTATGGAAGGGGGCGACCGGGGTGCGCCCTTGGCCGAAGCCCCGGAGGCCAGCCCCTTTTCCCGGGCCCTGGCGGCCCTCCTTGACCAAGTGGAGGCGCGCTGCCGGGAATCGGGCGAGCAAAAATAGCCGGTTCAGAAAAAAATCTCTTGTGGCCGCCGATTTTTGGTGGGTGGGTTGTTATATATGCAAGAAGCCGATTATCCGTATGAAATAATATGAAACAATTATGAAAAAAGTCAGCTTGAATTTTGCTATCGGACTTTTCGTCCTGGCGCTCACCGTGTCCTTAACCTGGGCCCAGCGCGGCGGACGTCTCCATTACAGCACCCTGTTCAACCCGCAGACTGTGGGTGCCGTGTCCGGCGAAGTGGTGCGGGTGGACTACCCGCCTGCCGGAAGTGGGACGGATTACTGCACCCAGGTCCTGCTTAAGACGCCGCAGGGGATTATCACGGCGATCCTGGCGCCCAAGGGCTTTATGGAGGAGAAGGGTCTGGCCATAGCTGCCAAAGACCAGGTGACGGTCACCGGCTCCGTGATCTCCATTATTAATAAGCCCTTTATCCTGGCCACGGAAGTGACCGGCGACCGCACCATGAAGCTCAGGGAAGCGAGTGGCCGCCCGGTCTGGGCCCAGGGCGACGACTGGCACGTGCGTTAGGCAGGCCTCGGAACCATGAGGGCTGGAGGGAAAAAACATGGAAAGGAAGTGGCTGGCGCACCTGCTGGTTTTTCCCTGGCCCTCAATCTGGGATGCCTGGCAGCTCTGGCCTACTTCCGCGTAGCCGGACCACCGGGCTGGAGCCGTTCAACCCCGCCCCTTTCATTGCGGTCTCTGGAGCGCACTTTGAACCTCAACCCGGAACAGGCCCGGGCTGTTCAGGCATTGCTGCCGGAACACCGCCGCCGCCTTCGAGACATGCGGGCTCAAATGTCCCAAAAACGCCAGGAGTTAATGGAATTGATGAAAACCCCCAACCCTTCCTGGCCTGAGCTTCAGGCAAAAATCAGGGAGATCTGCCGGCTCCAGGGAGAATTGGAAGCAGAAATGGTGCAGTTATGGCTGTCATGGTCAGGGTGCCTCAACTCCGAGCAAAAAACCAGGTTCCTGACCCTGATGGAGAAACGCTTGATTTCCGGGCCAAGAGGCCCAGGCTATCGGGCCGTCCTTGGCCGCGGGGGATAGGCTGGAGGTCACCGGCTCCCGCATCACTTACCAGGGTAATCCCGCCATCATCGCCTCGGAAGTGAAAAAGGGCGACAAGGCCCTGAAACTAAGAGATGCCCAGGGCATTCCGGCCTGGGCCGTGGCCCGGCCGCCAGCGGCTTCTTTGAGGGCGGCCTGACCCGGGCCCAAGTGGCCAAGGCTGCCTCGCAGTACCGGCAATTGTTGGAAAGGCAGCGGGAGCGGCGGGATGCCCTGCGGGTGGAGCTCATGACGGGCTGGAAGGAGCAGGAAGATGCCCGTCAGGGGGTGGCCGCGTCCCGTCAGAACGTAGCTGCCAGTGAAGAAGCCTACCGGAGCGCTCTGGCCCTCTACCGGGTGGGCAAGGCCACCGGACTGGATGTGCTCACCGCGGAAGTGGAGCTTACCCCGGGCGCGTCTCAGTCTCATCCGCTACCAAGTGGCCTACGAGATCGGCCGGGCCAAGGTGAGGCAGATTATCGGAACCGGAACACAAGAAACTAAACTTCAGCAAACACCTCAGGGGGATGGAAAGTGAAGAGCCTGCCGGGAGGAAAGAAGGTTATCCTGGCCGCCGTCGGCCTGGTTATTTTGCTTTTCCTGGGCTATCGTTTGCTCCTGTACCGCCCCTCCGTGCCGGTAATTACGGTAAAGCAGACGGAAGTAAAGGGCCAGGTGAAAGGTCCGGGCACGGTGCAGTCCAAGGTGCCGGTGGCGGTTAGCACCAAGATCACCGACATCGTGGAAAAACTTTATGCGGACCAGGGGGACCGGGTGCGAAAAGACCAGCTTCTGGCGGAGTTGGACGCAGCGGAACTAAAAGCCCGGGCAGCTTCGAGCCGGGCCGCCCGCCGCCTGCGGCGGGAAAAGATCGGCTTTGTCTTCCAGAGCGCCAACCTCATCCCTTTTCTCACGGCTCGGGAAAACGTGCTGTTTCCTCTGAACCTGGTGGGCTTGAACCGCGAGGCGGCCGAACATCGGGTGGCGGAACTCCTGGAATACATGGAAATTTCCGAGCGGGCCCATTACCTGCCGGCCCTGCTTTCCGGCGGCGAACAGCAGCGGGTAGCCATTGCCCGGGCCTTGGCCAACCGGCCCAAACTGATCCTGGCCGACGAACCCACTGCGTCCCTGGACACCGTTCGGGGCAAGAAGGTCATGGAAATGCTCAAGAAGATCGCCCGGGAGAACCAGACCGCGTGACCCACGATGCCCGCATGATCGAAGGTTTCGACTCCGTCTATCATCTCAAGGACGGGCGGCTGAATAACGGCCCTGACCATATCTAAATCAGGATGGATTTGGACCGGGGGAACCTGTTTATTCCGGCCACCGAAGCCAAGGGCAAGCGGGACCTGAAATTGCCTTTGGCCCCGGAAGCCGTGGAACTCCTGAAAAACCATCCGAAGCATCCCAAGAGCGCCTTCGTTTTCTGCCAGGCGGACGGCGAGCCCTATAAAGACATCTACAGCGGCTTTCGGGGGGCTCTCAAAAGGGCAGGGATTAAGGATTGCACCTTGCACCTTGAGGCATACCGTGGGCAGCCATTTGGTAATGGCCGGCGTGGACCTGGCAACCGTGAAGGAACTCTTAGGACACCGGGATATTCAAACCACCATGCGCTATGCCCACCTAGCCAATGACCATAAGCGCGAGGCCATAAGAAAACTTGGCGGCATATTCACCAATATATTCACCAAGCCCCAGGACAAAAAAGAAGGGGCTAAGGAGATTGCCCTAACCCCTTGAAATCATTGGTGCCGAAGCGGGGACTCGAACCCCGACAGGCCTACGCCCACTAGACCCTGAACCTAGCGCGTCTACCAGTTCCGCCACTTCGGCAGGAATCCAGAAAAGGCTTCTCTTTGCTCAACCCTTCCTGGCATTTTCGAAAAGTTAAATTTATAATAAAAAACTATGCTCGTCAAGATTCAGGTGCAGGTTTAACAAGTCGTGGCGGTTTTTCATGATTTGCCGTCGGAGCCGGGAGCTTTTTCCAGGACGGTGGTAACCATCGGCAATTTTGATGGCGTCCATTTGGGGCACCGGGCCATTCTGGCCCGGGTCGCGGCCCGGGCCCGGGATTTGGGGACCAAACCGGTGGCCCTCACTTTTGACCCACATCCGGTGAAAGTGCTGAGGCCGCAGGTGGATTTGCCGCTCTTGACCACCCCTGAACAAAAATTCAAACTGCTCCGGGAAGCAGGCATGGAAGTCGTGGTGGTTCTTCCCTTTACGCAGACATTCTCCACGATATCGGCCAGGGATTTTGTCGTGCGTTATTTTGTGGAAGGTCTCAAGGCCCGGGAGGTGGTGGTGGGCCATGACTACAGCTTCGGGTATAAAAGGGAAGGAACAATCGACTTGTTAAAAGAGCTGGGCCAAACCTTTGGGTTCACGGTTCAGGTGGTGTGGGCGGTGGAGGTCAACGGTGCGGTGGTGAGCTCCTCGCTTATCCGGGCCATGCTGAAGCTGGGCAAGGTGGAGGAAGCCAATCAGCTGCTGGGGCGGGCCTATATGGTAACCGGCAAAGTGATCGCCGGCAAGGGCCGGGGAGCCGCGGTGCTGGGCATTCCCACCGCCAACATCATGCCGGAAAACGATCTGCTGCCCGCCTCCGGCATTTATGCCGTGCTGGCCCGCCGGGGAGACATAATCCTGCCGGGGGTGGCCAATATCGGCACCTGCCCCACCTTTGACAATGAGACGGCCACATCTTTGGAGGTGCATATCTTTGATTTTTCCGGAGACCTGTACGGCGAGAAGCTAGACGTGGAATTCATCGCCCGTCTCCGGGAGGAGCGGCGTTTCCCTTCCATAGAAGCGCTGGCCGCCCAGATCCGGGCGGATATCGAGGTGGCGCGCCAAGTCTTGAGGGAGGGCAGATAGAGACGTTCACGGTTGCCTGTGGTCTCAGTATAAAGAGCATAAGATAATTACAGGGCGGCATGGAGGCCTGCGAATGCCCCTGGTTTTGCAGAAAAACGGCTTGACATCGGTCTAAAAAAGTAATAAAAAGAATAAATAAGCGGGCATAGCTCAGTTGGTAGAGTACAAGCTTCCCAAGCTTGGTGTCGCGGGTTCGAATCCCGTTGCCCGCTCCATTTCAAAGGCCATGGGGCCTTTGGATGACCCGCTTCCCCCGGCGAGGGGGCCGGCTTAAGTAGACAGGGGCGGCCGGCCAGCTTTACCGGGCGGAGAATGGTAGCAGCTCTGGGGACGCCCCGAGATTTAAAAAGTCTTGGTTTTCCCGGAAGTGGGCTTGCGCCCGCTTTTTTTTTGAGGTGCCGTGTTTAACAAACTAAAAAGCTTTTTGTTCGGCTCCGGCGGGCAACGGATTTCAGAAATTATTGGTATGGTGCCGAAGACGGACCTTGCCAATGAGTTGAAAGAGCCCATCGTCCGGGACGTGATGGCCATTGAGCGCACTGTCCTGGCCAATGAGCGGACGTTTCTGGCCTTCTGGCGCACGGCTCTCACAATGTTCATTGCAGGACTGACGTTCCTGCAGTTCTTTGAGAACAGAGCGGTTCAAATAGTGGGCTGGGTCTTCATCCCCACCGCGATGGCGGTATTTATCCAGGGGATCAGGGTCTACCGCAAAATGTGCCAGGTCATCAAGCAGGCCGAGCAGACGGTGGCAATGGAAACCGGCAACCGCTGCGGGATTAAATAAGGACGCAGTAAGCCATTAGCTTTAAGCTTTAGGCTGAGCAAGGCAAAATTATAAGTGAGGCCGAATTATTCCCCTCATCCCGACCTCTCCCCGGAGGGTAGAGGGAAAACAGCTACTGAGCAGGGATTTTGGCTCTTTCTGGGGCGACTGAAAACCGGGGTTCTGACAACCGATGCCGTTGCGTCTGATGGAACTGATGCTGGCCGCCGAGCACGTGGATGAAGTAAAAGAGCTGCTCAAAGATGAGCCCGTTGTCGATGTTTGGTATGACCGGGTTTCCGAGACCCAGGTGTTGATCAAAATCCTGGCGTCCATGGAAGAAACGGAACACCTCATCGACCTGCTGGACAAGAATTTTTCCATGTTGGACGGTTTTCGGCTCATCCTCCTGCCGGTGGCCGCGTCGGTGCCCCGGGTGGAGGAGGAAGAAAAACCCCAGAAACCCGAACCGGAGGAAGAGCGCAAAAAGGCCGAGCGCCTCAGCCGGGAGGAGCTGTACGCCACCATCAAGGACACGGCCAAGCTGAACCGGGTATATCTGGTCATGGTGGTGATGTCCACCATTGTGGCGGCTATCGGGCTCTTGAGGGACAACGTGGCGGTGGTCATCGGGGCCATGGTGATTGCACCGATGTTGGGGCCGGTAATCGGCCTGGCACTGGCCACCACGCTGGGGGACTGGGACCTGGCCCGCCATGCCCTCAAGGCGAACGCGGCAGGTCTGCTGCTGGGCTTGGTGCTGGCGTTGTTTATGGGATATTGGTTGGAGGTCAATCCTTATATCCCGGCCATCGCCTCCCGGACCGAAATCGCCTTGGGAGACGTGGCACTGGCCCTGGCTTCCGGTGTTGCCGGGGCGTTGGCCTTCACCACCGGGGTGCCGGCGGCGCTTATCGGGGTAATGGTGGCGGTGGCCCTCCTGCCGCCTCTGGCGGTTGTTGGTCTCTTAATCGGTTCGGGCCACTGGACGCTGGGCCTGGGTGCGCTCCTGTTGCTGGGCACCAATATAATTTGCGTCAACCTGGCCGGGGTCATAAGTTTTTGGGTCCAGGGCGTGCGGCCCACCACCTGGTGGGAGGAAAACATCGCCCGCCGGGCCACCAAAGCGGTCATTATTTCATGTGCGGCGCTTCTGGCCTTGTTGGTCGCGGTGATTTTATTGTCCCGCAAAATCGGGGCGCCGATGATTTTAAAGGGAATCTTTTAAGTGGCCGAATTGAGCAACGCGGAAATTGTGGCCCGGGTGGAGGAACTGCTTAAACCGCTGGTGGAGGCCCAGGGACTGGAGCTGGTGGAAGTGCAATTCACCAGGCCGAGGCGAGGGCGGGTCAATCTGCGCGTTTTTCTTGACCGGCCAGGGGGTATTACCCTGGAGGAAATCACCCGGGTCAGCCGGGTGGCAGGGAACCTGTTGGATGTTCACGATTTCATCGCGCCGTCCTACAACCTGGAGGTTTCCTCGCCGGGGCTGACCAGGGAGTTGAAAAAGCGCCAGGATTACCAGCGCTACTCCGGGCGGCTGGTGCGCCTCACCACCCGCAGCGCCATCGGCGGCCGGCAGGTGCACCGGGGCATTTTGCAGGGCCTGGAGGAAGGTGAGGTCGTCTGCCTGGAAGAGGACGGCGAAGTGCAGCGGATTCCGTTGGCAGAGGTGGCCAAGGCGCGGCTGGATATTTAGAGACAGTGGTCAGTGGTCAGTGGCCAGTGGTCAGTTGGTAAGAGTAGGACGGCAAATAAGTTATTTCACGGTGTTCAATTTGATTCAAGTGAGCATCGAAGGTTTTTAAATAAATCTGAAAATTCAAAGCTTAAAGCTGACAGCTTAGAGCTTATAGCTTTATAAAAGGAGGCCTGGCGCCATTTATGAATCTGGAGCTAAGGCGAATAATTGAGCAAGTGAGCCGGGACAAGGGCATCGACAAGGAGCTGCTTATCTCGGCCATCAAGGACGCGGTGCGCTCAGCAGCCAGAAAGAAGTACGGCCCGCGTCTGGACCTGGAAGTCGAGTATAAGGAAGACACCGGGGAAATTGAAGTATTTCAATATAAAGAAGTGGTGACCGAAGTCACGGACCCCAGCCGGGAGATCAGCCTGGAAGAAGGGCGGGCCCTGGACGCGGAATGTGAAGTCGGGGATTCGCTGGGCATCAAGATGGATGCCAGCAGCCTGGGCCGCATCGCCGCGCAATCCGCCAAGCAGGTCATCATGCAGCGCATGAAAGATGCGGAACGTGACTTGGTGTACGAAGATTTTAAGGACCGGAAGAACGAAATCATCAACGGCATCGTTCAGCGCCTGGACCCTGAAGGCATAATCGTCAACCTGGGACGCACCGAAGCGCTGCTGCCGCCTTCCGAGCAGGTGCCTCGGGAGATTTACCACAAAGGGGAGCGCATCCGGGCCTACCTGTTGGACGTCAAGCGTCAGACCAGGGGGCCGCAAATCATCCTGTCCCGCACGCATCCTCAATTTCTGGTGCAGCTTTTCGAAGCGGAGGTGCCGGAAATAGCTGAGGGCATCGTGCAAATCCTGGGATGCGCCAGGGAGCCGGGCAGCCGCGCCAAGATCGCGGTGGCCTCCCGGGACTCGGATGTGGACCCGGTGGGCGCCTGTGTAGGCTTAAAAGGCGCCCGGGTGCAGAACATCGTGCAGGAGCTGCGCGGGGAGAAAATCGACATTATTCCCTGGAGCCCGGACGTGGCCAAGTTTGCCACCAATGCGCTGGCGCCTGCTGAAGTGAGCCGCATAATCATGAACAAGGAAAGCCAGACCATGGAGGTCATCGTGCCCGATGACCAGCTCTCTCTGGCCATCGGCAAACGGGGCCAAAACGTGCGGCTGGCCTCCCGGCTGGTGGGCTGGAAGATCGACGTCAAAACGGAGTCCAAATACTCCAAGTCCCTGAAAGAGGGCTACCTGTCGCTGCTCAGCATTCCCGGGGTGGGCGAGATCACGGCCAATCTGCTGCACGAGGCGGGCTACACTTCCGCCAAAGAGGTGGCGGAGACCAGTCTCGATGACCTGATCCAGGCTACCGGGCTTACAGAAAAGAAGGCCGCCGGTCTCATTGCCGCGGCCAAGGAAATGATCGGCAAAAAGGCGGCGGAGGCTGAAGCGGAAGCCGCCGGGAATCCGGCAGAAGGATAATAATTGGCAACCAGCAATACGGAAACATCATACGGGGGTAAATCGAGGTTTATGGCCAGAACAAGGGTAATAAATTTAGCCAAGGAACTCAAGGTGGACGTTCGGGATCTTTTGCAGCGCCTGAAGGAAGACCTGGGTCTGCAAGTTGACAACTATCTCAGCTCCTTAGACGAGGAAATGGCGGAAAAGGTGCGGCAAACTATGAGCCAATTGGCGCCTCAGGTTGAGGAGCTGCGGATAGGAGAAAATATCAAGCGGCGCCGGCGGGTGGCTCCCGTGGTGGTGACGCCGCCTTCCGCTCCCCGGGAGGGGGAGGAAGAAGCGCCGGCCGAGCCTGCCCCGAAGCCACCGATAAGACCTCTCAAAGCCAAAAAGCCGAAAGAGGTCAAGGCCCGGGTGGTGTCTTTGCCGGTGCAGGAAAAGGCGCCGGAAATAGAACCGGCCGTTCCTCCGGAAGCAGAAGCCCCGATACCCCCTGTAGAGAAGAAGCCGAAGAAGACGGCGGCAAAGGCAGCGCCTCCTCCAGAGGCCGTGTCTGAGGCCAAGCCTGCCCCCGAGGAGGCCGCGCCGGAGCGCGCTCCGGCCAAGCGCCTGCGCAAGGCAAAAAAGAAAGACGTCCCGGCTCGAGTTATCAGTCTGCCTCCTGAAGGAGCCGCGGCGCCGGCCCCTGCCGAAATCACCCCGGAAATAGAGCCCGCAGCGCCTCGAGAAGCGCGGGAGACTCGCCCTGCGGCCGAGGCCAAAGCGGCACCTGAGGTGAAAAAGCCCGAAGTCAAACCGAAAAAACGGGGCAAACGGGAAGTGGTGGAAATGCCGCCCCGGGGCAAGCCCGTGAAGAAGCGGGAAATCCGGGAGCGGGCCGACCTGTATGCCGAAGGTGAAGTCCGGGGCGTTCCTGCCAAGAGAAGGGGTCTCAAAAAGGGAGTCAAGAAGATTTCCCGGGCTGAGCTCACGGTGCCCAAGGCCATCAAACGGCGCATCAAGGTGGGCGAATCCATTACCGTGGGCGATCTGGCCAAGCGCATGGGCATCAAGTCCAGCGAAGTTATCAAACAGTTGCTGGGCATGGGGGTGATGGCCAACATCAACTACCCCATCGACTTCGACTCAGCGGTATTGGTGGCCAGCGAGTTCGGCTTTGAAGTGGAGCGGGCCGCCATGCTGGAAGAAGACCTGCTGGCCGCAGTGGCGCAGGAAGGTGAGTTAACCCCCCGTCCGCCGGTGGTTACCATCATGGGCCACGTGGACCACGGCAAGACCTCGCTCCTGGATGTCATCCGGCAGACCCGGGTTACCGAGGCGGAGGCGGGAGGCATCACCCAGCATATCGGCGCATATCACGTCACCCTGCCCCACGGGCGCGGCGACGTGGTCTTTCTGGACACCCCGGGTCACGAGGCCTTTACCGCCATGCGGGCCCGCGGCGCCCAGGTCACTGACCTGGTGGTGCTGGTGGTGGCCGCGGACGACGGCGTCATGGAGCAAACCCTGGAGGCCATCAACCATGCCAAGGCGGCCGGCGTACCCCTGGTGGTGGCGGTGAATAAAATCGACAAAGCCAACGCCAACCCGGAGCGGGTCAAGCGGGAACTGGCCAACATCGGCGTGGTTCCGGAAGAGTGGGGCGGCGACGTGCTCTTTGCAGAAGTTTCAGCCAAGCAAAAAATAGGCATCGAAGAGCTGTTGGAAAAAATTCTCCTGCAGGCAGAGATTCTGGAACTCAAGGCGCCCAAGGACATCCCCGCGCAGGGCCGCATCATCGAATCCCGCCTGGACAAGGGCAGGGGACCGGTGGGCACGGTGCTCGTGCAAAAGGGCACTCTTAAACAGGGGGATTACTTTGTCTGCGGCACCGAATACGGCCGGGTCCGGGCCATGTTCGACGACCTGGGCAATCGGGTGGAAGAAGCCACTCCGGGAATCCCTGTAGAAGTTCAGGGTTTCAGCGGCGTTCCCGAAGCCAGCGATGAATTCCAGGTTATGGAAGACGAACGCAAGGCCAAGCAGATCGCCATGATGCGCCAGCAGAAGCAGCGCGAGGCGGTCCTGGCCCGCATGACCAAGGTAAGTCTGGAAAAACTTTACCAGCAGATCAAGGAAGGCGCGGTCAAAGAACTCAAAATGGTGCTCAAGGCCGACGTGCACGGCTCCATCGAGGCCTTGACCAAGGCCCTGTCGGAACTGGGCAACGAAGAAATCAAGGTCAACGTCATCCACACGGGCATCGGCGAAGTGACGGAAAGCGACATCATGCTGGCTTCGGCCTCCGACGCCATTGTGGTGGGCTTCAATGTCAGGACCAACCCCAAGGCCCAGTCTCTGGCCGAAAGCGAGCAGGTGGATGTACGGTTCTACGACATCATTTACAATCTGCTGAACGACGTCCAGGCGGCCCTGGAGGGCATGTTGGAGCCGGTCATCGAGGAGCGGGTGCTGGGGCAGGCGGAGGTGCGCCAGGTATTCACCATCTCCAGGGTCGGCACCATAGCCGGCTGCATGGTGCTGGACGGCAAAGTGGAGCGCAACGCCCTGGCCCGGGTGAAACGCCAAGGCGCGGTGGTCTTTGAAGGCGGCAAAATCACCTCGCTCAAGCGGTTTAAAGAGGACGTGAAAGAAGTGGCCAGCGGCTATGAATGCGGCATCGGCATCGATAGGTTCGGCGAGTTCCAAAACGGCGACATCATTGAGGTCTATGTGCAGGAAAAGGTCAAAGCCGAGCTGCCGACCCCGGGGGTCCGGGAGGCAAGGGAGTAGCTTTAAGCTGTAAGCTATAAGCTATAGGCAACGCTTTTAATTCCGGAAATTGAGTTTCGGCATTGATAACTCAACATGCCAACTCCGGATAATACTTTTCGACTCCTCGGGTTAATGCTGATTGACAAGGAAAAAGTGGTTAAACCTGTTTTTTTTCAGCTTAAAGCTTAAAGCCTAAAGCTTATAGCTATTTCGCGGAGCGCAACAAATGATCGTCGCGGTGGCCCGCCTTACCCTGATGCTGCACGACAATAACTCCTTGAAGGGCAAGCGCAAGGTGGTGCGGAGCCTGATAGAAAAGGTGCGGCACCGCTTTGATGCCGCCGTTGCGGAGGTGGAAGACCACGACAAGTGGCAGCGGGCCAAGATCGGGGTAGCCTTGGTGGGCAACGATTCCACCTTGCTCAAGTCACGACTGGATCAGATTATGCAGTTCATGGAAAACCAGCACTTGGCGGAAATCATCGATTCCCAGGTTGAGCTCTGCTACCTGGAAAGCTGACGTCGTCATGCGACCGAAGCACCCTGCCGGCAAGCGTCCCACCCGCGTCGCGGAACTTCTGCGGGAATCCCTGGCTTCGATTCTCCTTTACAAGTGCGCGGACCCCCGGCTCAAGGAGCTTACGATTACCGAAGTGGACATGAGTCCGGACCTCAAGCAGGCCAAGGTGTTCTATGTGGTGCGCAGCGGGACGGATATGGAAGACACGGCCGCGGCCCTGGACAAGGCCGCGGGTTTCATCAAGCAGGAGGTGGCCCGGGAGCGCATCCTGCGGACCATGCCAGAGTTGATTTTCCTGCCCGATAAAAGCTGGGAACGGGCCCAGCGGCTGGAGGAACTGCTCAAGGCCGCGAAGGAAGAGAAAGATTAGAGGAGCCGTCATGCCAAACAAAATGAAGAGAAGAGAGCCGGAAATTATCCTGCGCAAAGGCAAGCCTGCGGCAGTAATCATTGACATAGACGACTATCAAGAGATGCTGGAAAAATTAGAAGATGTGGAAGATTTGCAGATGCTCGCAGAAATGCGCAAGAAACCTTTGCAGTTCAAGAAATTAGAGGAATTTATCAAGGAATTTAAGCCAGATGTATGAGGTCTATCTGGAACAGGCGGCCCAGAAAGACCTAAGACGGTTGCCGGTGGATGTATTTCGGCGCGTCATGCCTGTAATTGAGACGTTGGCAGAAGACCCAAGGCCGCGAGGGTGCAGGAAAATCCACGGCAGTAAGAGCGATTGGCGGATTCGAATCGGGAGTTATCGAATAATTTACGAAATAGATGACAAATCCCAAATTGTGAGAATATTTCGCGTTCGCTACCGAAAAGAGGCATATCGATAGTTTGCCACTGCTCGTTACCAAGCTGGAACTTGGGAACGGGAATGAAATGCCAAGCTCAGCTTGGCTGTTGGCAAAAGCGTTCCCAAGCGGGAGCTTGGGAACGGGGTTCAGATGCAGGGCGGGCACTGCCCGCCATATATAAAAATCAGTGGGCGGCGCCCACCCATATAAAAAATGCTTAACGGCCTTCTTCTTATCGACAAACCTGCAGGCCCTTCCTCCTTTGAGGTGGTGCGGCGGGTGCGACGCGTCTTCAAGGTGCGCAAGGTGGGCCACCTGGGGACGCTTGACCCTTTTGCCACCGGCCTCCTGCCCCTGGCTCTGGGGGAGGCCACCAAGCTCGCCCCGTATCTGATGGACGCGGCAAAGACATACCTGGCCAGGGTCAAATTCGGGGAAGAGACAGACACCCTGGACCCCACCGGCACGGTGGTCGCCAGATGCGGGCAGCTTCCTGAACCCGAGGATATCCGGCGGACGGCGGCCTGCTTTGTAGGGGAGATCGAGCAGGTGCCCCCCAGGTTTTCCGCGGTGCATTATGAAGGTCAGCGCCTTTATAAGCTGGCCCGGCAGGGGGTGGCGGTGCAGCCCGAACCCCGCCGGGTAGCGGTGCATAAGCTGGAGGTCAAAGAAATTGCCCTGCCTGAGGCTGTCATAGAAGTAACCTGCGGCAAGGGCACCTATATCCGGGTCCTGGCCGCGGACCTGGGCAGAGCCTTGGGCTCGTGCGCCCACCTTGCCGCGCTCCGGCGCCTGGCGGTGGGCCGGTTCCGGGTGGAAGCAGCGCTGCCACTGGCTGAACTGGCCAACCTCGACCGGGAGGAACTCCGGGAGCGGCTGATTCCGCTGGCCGACTGTCTGCCGGAGCTTAATATGGTGCCTGTGGACAGGGAGGAAGCCTTGCGTTTGAGCCAGGGCCGGGCCGTGACCGCACCGGCCAACGGTCTTCAGAATGGCGAGCAGGTTCGGGTTCTTCTGAACGGGCATCTGGTGGCGCTGGCTTTAGTGCAACACGCCGGGGGACAAGCGGTTCTGGCTCCCAAGCGGGTATTTCTTGCCATGCCCCAAGCTTGATTATGAAAAACATTAGGCAATCACGTGGATGGTCTCCGGCTTGCCGGGAAACAGCCACGGCAAATACTTACCTTTGTTAGAGGAGGACACAGTGGCACTCGACGCGGCACAAAAACAGGAAATTATCGACCGCTTCCGCCTGCACGAGTCGGATACCGGCTCCACGGAAGTGCAAGTGGCGATCTTGAGCGAGCGGATCAATTATCTGACCAATCATTTCAAGACCCATGCCAAAGACCATCATTCCCGGCGGGGCTTGATCAAGCTGGTAGGGCAGAGACGACGTCTTTTAAACTATCTCAAGAAAAAGGACATCGATCGCTACCGCACCCTGATCGAGCAGCTGGGTCTGAGGAAATAGGAGGAATTAAGACTTACATGTCAACCAAATATACCATAGAAGTCGGGGGCCGGGATCTCAGCTTCGAGGTCGGCAAAATGGCCGGCCAGGCCAACGGCGCGGTGCTGGTGCGCTATGGCGAAAGCGCCATTCTGGTAACGGCCACCATGAGCGACAAGCCCCGGGAGGGCGTCGACTTTTTGCCCCTGACCTGCGACTACCTGGAGATGGCCTATGCTGCCGGCCGTATCCCGGGCGGTTTTTTTCGGCGGGAGATCGGTCGTCCCAGTGAGAAGGAGACACTCACCTCCCGGTTGATCGACCGCCCTTTGCGGCCCCTCTTTCCCAAAGGGGTCACCCATGAGATTCAAATTATTGCCACCGTGCTGTCAGGAGACCTGGAAGTCGACTCGGACATCCCGGCCCTGTGCGGCGCCGCGGCGGCCCTGGAAATTTCCGACATCCCCTTCAACGGCCCGGTAGCCGCGGTGCGGGTGGCAAAGGTGGACGACGAGCTTATCATCAATCCCACCAACGCGCAAATCAAGGATGGACGCCTCAACCTTATCGTGGCCGGCGCCCCCCAGGGTCTGGTGATGGTGGAAGCCGGGGCCAAGATGGCCACGGAGGAGGAAGTTCTGGAGGCTCTGTTCTTTGCCCAGGAAAGCATCCGGCCCATCTTGGACCTGATCAAAAGGATGGGTGAGGAAATCGGCCGGGCCAAGCTGCCGCTACCGGAACCGCCGGATTACGGCGATTTGCCCCAGAGGGTGGCGGCTCTGGCGGAAGAGCGCATCCTCCACGCCATGACGCGGCCGGAGAAGCAGGAGCGCCGCCAGGCCATGGATGAGGTGCGCGAGTACGTGCTCGCCGGCCTGAGCGAGGAATTCCAGGGCCGGGAAAAAGACATCCTGAATGTTCTGGCGGACGTGCAAAAGAAACTCGTCCGCAGCAAGGTGCTGCGGGAGAAACGGCGCATCGACGACCGCGGCTTCGCGGACGTGCGGCCCATCTCCTGCGAGATCGATCTGCTTTCCCGAACCCATGGCTCCGCGCTCTTCACCCGTGGGGAAACCCAAGCCCTGGCGGTGGCCACGCTGGGAACCCCCTCGGACGAACAGCGCATCGAAAGCCTCTTCGGCGAGACTTTCAAGTCCTTCATGCTGCACTATAATTTTCCGCCGTATTCCGTGGGTGAAACCCGCTTCTTGAGAGGTCCGGGCCGGCGGGAGATCGGCCACGGGGCGCTGGCGGAGCGGGCTATCTCGCCGGTGTTGCCTTCGGCCGAGGACTTTCCGTACACCATCCGGGTGGTGTCGGAGATCCTGTCCAGCAACGGCTCCTCCTCCATGGCCACCGTGTGCGGCGCGTCCCTGGCGCTTATGGACGCGGGCGTACCCATAAAGGCCCCGGTGGCCGGTGTGGCCATGGGGCTCATCAAAGAAGACGACCAGGTGGCGGTGCTCTCGGACATTTTGGGAGACGAAGACGCCCTGGGCGACATGGACTTCAAGGTGGCCGGCACGGTGGAGGGCATAACCGCGCTCCAGATGGATATCAAGATGCCGGGGCTGACCAGGGAAATTATGTCCCAAGCCCTGAGCCAGGCCCGGGAGGCGAGGCTGTTTATCCTGGACAAGATGAATCAGACCATTGCCGAACCGGCTCCAGGCCTCAAGGACCACGCCCCCAAGATCGTGATCATCCATATCAATCCCGACAAAATCCGGGACGTCATCGGCCCCGGCGGCAAGATGGTGAAGCAGATCGTGGCCGCCACCGGGGTGAAGATCGACATCGACGACGACGGCCGGGTGCATATCTCCTCTCCCACCCAGCTTGCTGCGGACGAAGCCATCCGCATCATCCGGGAGATCACCGCGGAGCCCGAAGTGGGCGCGGTGTACAAGGGCAAGGTCAAGAAGATCATGGATTTCGGTGCGTTTGTGGAAATTTTGCCGAACACCGACGGCCTTATCCACATCTCCGAATTGGCCCACCACCGGGTCAAGGCCGTCACCGACATCCTCAAGGAAGGCGACGAAGTCATGGTAAAGGTTCTGGACGTGGACAAGCAGGGCAAAATCCGCCTGTCCCGGAAAGCCTTGCTGGAAGCCCCGGAAGCGCCGCAATCCCCCGAACCCGGGAAAAGGCCCCATCGTGTACCAAAAAAGCATTCTTCCTAACGGAGTGCGCATCGTCACCGAGGAACTGCCCCACTTCCATTCTGCGGCGGTGGGGTTTTGGCTGACGGTGGGCTCCCGCGACGAGCAGGAGTCGGAACAGGGGCTTTCCCATTTTCTGGAGCATATGGCCTTCAAAGGCACCCCCCGGCGCGATGCCCTGGCCATCGCCCGGGAAGCCGATCAACTGGGGGGAGCCATGAACGCCTTCACCACCAAGGAGAACACCTGCTTCCATGCCCGGGTGCTGGCCGAACACCTGCCCCGCATCGTTGATCTGTTGGGCGACCTGGTGCTTAACCCGATTTACCGGGAGGAAGACCTGGAAAGGGAACGGCAGGTGATTTTGGAGGAAATTCTCGCGCAGGAGGACAACCCTGAGGACCTTCTCCAAGTGCAGTTCGCCCGCCATTTTTGGCAGAACCAGGCTTTCGGGCGCTCCATTTTGGGGGAAGTGGAGGATATTTCCCGGTTTCAGCGCCAGGACCTGGTGGCCTTCCGCCAAGCCGCCTACCGTCCGGAACAGATGGTAGTGGCCGCGGCGGGCCGCATCACCCATGAGGAGTTGATGGACCTGGTGGGACCGGTCCTGGAGGGCTTCACCAACGGCGTCCCGGCGCGGCCCCGGAGCCCGGTGGAGGTACACCCCGGGGAATATCGCTTTGTCCGGGATCTGGAACAGGTGCACGTCTGCCTCGGCACCCGGGGGCCGGCTGCGGACGATGTGCGACGCTTCGGGGCCACGGTGCTCAATATCGTCCTGGGCGGCAACATGAGCTCCCGTCTTTTTCAGGAGATTCGCGAACATCTCGGCCTGGCCTACAATATTTACTCCTTCCTGGGCTTTTTCAGCGATTCCGGCGTGCTGGAGATTTGCGCCGGCGCGAGCCCCAAACACCTGCCGGCCCTGCTGGCCGCGGTGGGCCGGGAACTGAAAAAGCTAAGAGGCGAAGCCGTGCCGGAGGCGGAGTTGCAGGCGGCCAAAGATTATCTCAAGGGCTCCATCTACCTGCACGCCGAGGATGTGGACCAGCGCATGCTGAGGCTGGCCAAAAACGAAATCAACTTCGGCCGCTACATTCCCCTGGAAGAGGTGGTAAACGGCCTGCTCAAGGTAACCCCCGAAGAGGTCCAGGCTCTGGCCCAAGATTTTTTTGCCCCGGAGAAGTGGGGCGTGGCCCTGCTGGGGCCGGTGGAGGGTCTGGAGGCCCGGATGGAAGTTTAACATCGGTCGGCTCATCACCAAATTACCGGATTTTTTTTACGGCGCCTTAGGGCGCTTTTTTTTTTGTGAGTTGGCCAGCCGTTTTACCCCGCTCGCTTCCTGAACCGTCCGCCCAGGCATTGTCTCCGGTCAAACGCGTCTTATGTTATCTAGAAAAACAGGAGGTACTTATGAAAAGGCTGCTGATCTTCATCTTAATTATGGCTTTGACTGCCTTTGCAGGAACAGGGCTCGCCCAAACCAAGCAAGGTGCTGCGGAGCATCATCCGCCTGCGGCCCAGGCTGAGAAGGCCCCCATGATGGGCCCCGCTATGATGCAGGAGATGCAGCAGATGATGGGGCAGATGCAGGAGATGCTCAAAAAAGAGCAATTAAGCAAGGAGGACCGGCAAAAGATGCAGGACATGATGAGTCAAATGCAGACCCGGATGAACAAGATGCACGAAATGATGTCCCAATGCCCCATGATGCAGATGATGCAGCAGCAGGAAGAAATTAAAAAATTGCAGGAACGCCTGGAGAAATTGGAAAAACCGGCCGGGAAGAAAACCCAATCATAACAGAATCAGAAACATCGGGTGCGAACTGTTTTCAATAACTGCAGAAAAACGAAAAGGCCGGGGTCTTGTCGACCCCGGCCTTTTTTATCATGTCAACCTTGCGGCGCAAGCCACCGCCCATTAATCCTTAAAAATCCTCATCGTCCATGATGCCTTTGTTGATGAACTTATAGAGGCTGCCGATCCATTCCAGTTCGTTTTCCAACTCCGAGTTGGCGAAGATCCATTCGCCCTCCCTGTCCTTGGCGATGATGACGATCTCTTCGATGTCGTCCAGGTCCTGGCAGAATTTCTCCACTACCTCCTGGACGGAGCGTTGGGCCTTCTCAAAAGGGATGATGTTTTTTCTCATGGTGATTGCGGGGCATCCGGTCGGGAAAAAGGCTGGCCCAGGTGCTCAGGCGGGGCGTCCGTGCCACCGGGCTTTTTCCCCCGGCTCTGGCCTGGGGGCCTCGATGCGGCCTCATTAGACGCGGCCGGCGTCCAGGTTCGCGCTGGGGGCGCCGCCTATCTCATGACCCCCCGGCTTTATTTCAGCCCTTGTCCGGGCCGGACAGTTCCCCGTCACCCTCCTGCTTTGAATAGATTTCCTGCCTTTGATTTTTTAATGTACGCGCCAAAAAAGCAATGATAATTTCATTGACCGCGTCGGGGGCCTCCTCCTGAGGGGCGTGGCCCACCTGCGGCAAGACGTACAGGTCAGCCTGAGGCAGGTGCCGCTTCAGGAAGTCCGCTTGGCGCACCGGCAATATCCGGTCTTCCTTGCCCCAAATAATTGTGACAGGCTGCTTGATCTCCTCGAGGAGTAATTCCACCTTGGACAGAGGCCAAAGTTCGAGCTGGCGGGCCAACCGGCGCAAAGCCAGGCGCCTGGCCATGGTCTCGAAGGTGGGGGCATAGCCGGCCACTACTTCCGGGGTGACGAGTTCCCGGCGGTGGTACATCAGCCTCAGGGCCAGGGGAAGCATCCATGGGCCCAGCAGCGCCGCGGCCAACAGCCCGAGGCCCGGCAGGCGCAAGGGGCGGAAAATCAGGGGTACCCGCGTCAGGGCCGCGGCCGGAGCCAGAAGGATGAGCGCGGCGACGCGCTCGGGATGATGGCGGGCCAGGAGCAATGCCAGGCTTCCTCCCAGGGAATTGCCGGCCACTGCGGCCTGGTCCACGTCGCGGCTGTCCATGAACGCCAGAACGCCATCGGCCAGGGCTTCCAGCCGGTAGTCGGCCCCTGGAGTAAGGCCGGTGCGGCCATGGGGGGGCAAGTCCGGGGCCAGCACCCTGTAGTGCGCGGACAAAGGTTCAAGGTTGGCGCGCCAGGAAAAGCTGCAAGCCCCCAGACCGTGAAGCAGCAGCAGCGGCCGCCCCTGGCCGCGCTCCAGGAAAAACCATTCCGGCGTTTTAAACATAGCGATTACAGTTTAAGGATAGCTGGGACATGATGCCGGGTGCTTTTCAAAAAACTGAGACCGTCGATGCGGCGGCCGTCCCTGGCCGGGCATGCAGGCCCGCAACCGGCGACCCCCCAAGTCCTTATTTCAAACATTTTTCCCGGGGGATGCTTCCGGAGCGGCTGGGGATTTGGCGGGAAGCGGGGGAAACCCCGGCGTGAGCACGGGGAAGGGCCGGCCCTTCTTGACTTCTTCCTGCAACTCCCGATGCTGCTCCTTCAAATCATTAACCAGGCGCTGGGCCAGGATCATCTTCTGCCATACCCGCCGCCGGTAGGGCAGGGAGGGTGGGGCGGGCAGGGACCGGAGCCGGCGGAAATAGGGATAATCCATGAGCTGGTCCCAGAGACTCAAAAATTTGTCAAACAGGTCAGGATAAAAATAGGGCAGTTCATCATGCTTCTCCTCAAGAAAAGCCAGGGCCCGGGAAATACGTGGCAGCGGCCCCAGGCGCCGTTTGTCCGCCAGCTTCTGATTCAGTTTTTCCAAAGTTTGCAATTGGTGCGCCTGATTGAGAATCACCATCTGCTGCAAAGCTTCCCGATGCAACTCCGGGTGCCTGATAAAGGCATCCTTGTACTCCCGGTTGAGGAGATAACTGTTCAAGACCTTCTTGGCGGCCTCGAAAGACTCGTCGCTGTAAGTGGCCAGGCGGCGGTGGTTTTTAGCCAGCCAGGCGATAAGGAATTTAAGGCGGTCTTCATGAGTTTTGGTGGAAGTGAGAAGGTCCTGGCGTTTGTAGGAAATGGAGCCGATATACTCCCCTCTGACGATGTCGGTCAGGTCTTTCAGGAAGCGCTTGGTATCCTTGAGGATGTTGAGGCCTGCCTCACGGCCGCCGTGGTAGGGATGGATGATTTCCTGCTCCACCACGGAGAGAGCCCGGTCTTCCAGGACGTTTAACGGATTGTACTTGTGCTGCAGGTAGGTGACCTTCAGAATGACCACCGCCTGGTCCGGGTCCACATAAAAACCCTGATCTTTCAAGTGAGGATTGGCTTCCGCGATCGAGGCCGGCAGGGAGATCAGCGCGACTTTTTCCACCAGCGGATATTTCTTCTGTTCGTAACCGCAGAGGCTGGTGATAGTGCGGTCGGAAGAGCCCAGGACCTTGATTAGGTATTGTTCCTTTTGGCGGCTCAAGCGGCGGGCGAACAGGGCGGCGGAGGTGCGGCGTTCGGAAGCGATGGGAAAGCCGTACAGCTCCATAAAAAATTGGTAGACAAAATCCCGTTCCTGCTCATAAATCTCGTTGTCCTGCTTTTTGAACTTGCCGAGATTATTGCCGAAATTTTTCAGTTCAGTGTCCAGGTCAGAGGGGAAGGAGGCATAGACGCCCAGGAGGCGGAAGCCGCCCTCCTCGTCCTTGGCGATGACCTGAGCGCGGTCCATGTGGAGCAAAAACTCCAGGAGTTCTTCATAATAGGCCAGGTCGGTGACATCCCGCTGGCCGAAACGCTGCCGGAAGTCCGGGCGCAACTCCCGGTCCAGGTGAGGGAGGATTTTGTCCAGATTGCCCCTGGCCTTTTTCTTGCCTTCGGCAAAGGAATGGAGCAAGTCGAACTGGAATATCTCTTGCTGGTAGGAAAGCCTCCGGTTGAGGGCCACCAGGCTGAAGCCCGGCAGCTCCGGATATTCGGCGAAATTCTTCTCAAAGGAGGGCAGAAGCTCCCGGGCTTCCACCAGGGGATAGCGGGAGCTATACGGAGCCAGAAGGCCTTTCTTGATGTGGATGTATTCCAGATAATCCTTTAAGATCCAGCGGTCGCGGATGGGAAGGTCACCCTGCTGGTAAGAGGCGAGCGGGTGGTTGTCAATGACTACTTCCGAAAAGAATTCACGCGCTTTCCCCATTATCCCGAAATGACCTTGAGGTGGACGCGACGGGAGCGGGGCCCGTCGAATTCACAGAAAAAGATGCCCTGCCAGGTGCCCAGGAGCAGGCGTCCGCCGCTCACCAGCACAGTGAGCTGGGGGCCGACGAGGGAGGCCTTGATGTGGGCCGGCGAATTGCCCTCGGCATGGCGGTAAGGTTCGTTGTCGCTGATGATTTTGTTCAACACCATGAGAATGTCGGCCTTGACGCTGGGATCGGCATTTTCATTAATGGTAACGGCCGCGGTGGTGTGGGGCACGAAAATATGGCAAAGGCCTTCACTCACGCCGCTTTCTCTCACGACGTCCTGCACGCGGGAGGTCAGGTCGATGAACTCGGTTTTGCCGCCCGTGCGCACATCCAGGGTGCGAAGCATGGCAACCTCTATGGTTGATGGTCAGGAGCCGGTTATTGGCCCGGTCTGCCGAAATCCTCTAACGGATCAGCGGTTCGCCGGTCAGGGTTACCAGACCGGAGGGGGCTTTGGCTTCGGTCTGCTTGAGGTACTCCAGCCCCAACTGTACGGCATAAGTCACCAAACCCAGCAGAAAAGGATTTTCACCCCGCAAAGGGCTGGCGGCCTCGCCGGCAAGGTCATCGGCGGCTGCCCGGGCGGCGCGAGCCTCCTCGGCCAGGCCTTTTAGGTCAAGAAAATAGGCCATTTCCAGGAGGCGGCGGCTCCAGCGGGGCCGGGACTCCGGCGGGTATAGGGCCAGGGCGGCCTCGGACAGAATCTGTTCATAACGGGCCTGCTGCTGGTGTTCGGCCAACACCAGGGGACTTTCCTGGGCCTCCTGGACTTTTTTCACCCAGACCCCCACCTCCTCCATGGAAGGGAGCCAGGATTGAAAGATCTCGGTTCTGGCCAGTTGCTTGGACCGTTCCAGGTAGAGACGGCGCTCCGTGTCTCCCAGGGCCGGCAGGCGGTCTTCCTGTTTTTCGGGTGATTCGGGGAGGCCCCAGTGCTGCCAGATCAAGGAGCGCAATGGGGAGTAGCGCAAGGCCGCCTCGTTGGCGAAGTCCAGATTGAAAGCGTCTTCCAGGAGGCGAACCGCATATGCCGGAGGCACTTCCGCAAAGTCCCCCAAACCCTGCTCCCGCAAATGGTCCCACAATTCTTCCCGCTGCTTGCGGGTCACGGACAGCAGGTGGCATTCCCTGAAGCCGTGGACGTCACTCAGCCGGGCCAGCAGAACGTTGCCGCGTCCCAAAAATTCTTTCGGCCCTTCCAGGACGACGTAGCGTTCGCCGTCGCCGAAAATCTGAGAAACGTAGGCCAGCGCGGCAGGGGAGGGGGCCAGCAGCCGGGGCCGGGCTTCCTCACGGGGCAGGATATCTTCCGGCACCGCGACGCCCCTGGTCTTCAGGACATGCAGGGCGCGTTTCAGGGCCTTGTTAATCTCCTTGTCCGGAGATTTCCCGAAAAATGCGGCCAGCAGGGGCGCCACCGCTTTGTCTCTGATTTGGGCCAGGGCGTTGATGAGGTGGAGATTCCAGAGAAGGTCGTCGGCTTCCGGGGTGATTCTTGCCTTTATATCTTCCAGGTCTTCGCCCGCGGCCAGGGCTTCCCGCACCCCGGCTAACTGCTCCTGAAGCCGGGCCGCGGCGTCCGGGGCCAGGGGCTTGAGGGGCGGCGTCCCCTTTTTGGTTTTTTTCCGATGTTCCGCCATGTCTCTATCTGTTCGGATGACCTGTTTCGATGGCCACCTCATCCACCGCGCCCATCTCCTTGAGATAGACGTTGACCCGCTGCTCCGGGAGGAGATCGAGGCTCAAACCCACATAATCCGGGCGGATGGGCAACTCCCGGCCGCCGCGGTCCACCAGCACCGCAAGTTCGATACGCTTGGGGCGGCCGTAATCAATGAGGGCGTCCAGCGCGGCCCTGACTGTCCGGCCGGTGAAGAGCACGTCATCCACCAGAAGCACTTCCTGGTCGTCGATGGAGCCGGGGAGCTCGGTCTTGCCCACCAGCGGCTTATGGTTGATGCGGGTCCAGTCATCCCGGTATAGGGTGATGTCCAGGATGCCGACTTTGAGGGGGTGTGAGGTCTTACGGCTCAGTTTGTCGGCCAGGCGCTGGGCGAGAAACGCACCGCCGGTGCGGATGCCCACCACCACCAGGTTCTCCACATTGTTATGGCCGGCCCGTATTTCAGCGGCCAGCCGCTCCAAGGTCCGGTCGATGTCCCCGGCGTTGAGAGCGATTTTCTTTTGAGGAGACATAGGCTCCTGTCCCTTTTAAGTAATAGTTTAAAATAAAAAAATATCATGCATTTGCCTTGAAGACAAGGAATTGTCTTAAATCCGGACACCGCCTGGTTCAGCTTGGCGCCGCGTTATAATGGCGCACGAGGCCGTGCCCCGTGCAGAAAATTTACCGGAAGATGAGGAAAGGGATATCAAGAGACGGAACTGCAGTCCCCCGTCTCCCCCCGAGCTCAGCCAAATGATGTTCACGGGGACATAATATTTTTCCTAGTTCATTGTCAGGTGATATGATTGAGTGAACCCCCGACATGGATTTAACCAGTCGCGGCCAAAAGCCGCCCGGTGTCAGACATGGAAAAATGGCACAAAATCGCTGTATTTGCAGTAGGGCTCATCGGCCTCATCTCCTACATTTACGGTACAGCCAGAAAGGTCGTCGAAAGCAAAGAAGAACCCCCGGTGCGGCGCAGGGAAAAGGGCTTCGGCTATCAGCTGATATTCCTGGCTGCGATTATCGTGGCCATGTTCGTCGTCCCGAAGCTGATAGCGGATCTTGTCACGTTCCTGTTTCCAGAGCCGGAAAAGACCTCTTTCAAGATAATTTTCAATTTTATCCGGACATTGATTTACGTGGGGGAAAGGTATTTCGGCAACAAATCTTATTTTTTCGAAGGCCGGGGGCTGATGCTGCTGGAATGGCTTTTTATCCTGGCGCCATATATTATCGGGTTTACGATCTGGTCCATCAGGATAATTTTCAGACGTGAGAGGATATAGCAATTTTTTCGAAAGAGCGGGCGGTGCAAACATGACGTTGAAAGAAGCCCGGGAGATTTTGGAGTTGGGGACCACGGCCAGCCGCCAGGAGATCAAGAAGGCTTACCGGCGGCTGGCCCGGCGCTGGCACCCGGACCGGGCCCCGGCGGGCCAGGAAGCGGCCTTTCGGGCGCGTATGCAGGAAATCAACGCGGCGTACCAGCGCGTCAGGGACTTTGTGGAGAACTACCGCTACCGGCTGGACGAAACTGAAGCCCCGGAGGATGCCGCAGACATCGAAAAATGGTGGCAGGCCCGCTTCGGCGGCACGGGCGTCTGGGGCGCGCCGCCGAAGAAGGATCAAGGCGGGGGAGACTAAGGCATTGTTTTGGAGGGCCGGGGATGCTTTTGCAGAAATTGCAGCACTGCGGCGTTGAACTCCTCGGGGCATTCGACATTGACGGCGTGTCCGGCCCCGGCAATTTCCACAAGTTCGGCTTGCGGCAGAAGGCTTGCCAATAGCCGGGCATTGGCCGGGGGCACGATGACGTCCGCGGTGCCGGTAATGACCAGGGTGGGCACCGCGAGGTCGGGCAACCGGCGGCAGCAGGAAAAGCCCTGGATGGCCGCCAGTTGGGCGTAAAACGCGAATTCCGGCTGAAAGGGAGCGCTCAACTGGACGCGGCGGTAGGCCTCAACGGCCTCGGGTTGGCCGGCCAGAAAGCCGGGGCTGAACATGAACGGCAGGTCCTTCTCGATGATTTGGGCCTGGGTGAGGCCCTGGATTTGAGAAATTCCCTCTAACACCCCGGGAGCCGGAGGGGTGCGCTCCGGCGGACCGCAGTGAGTGCAGGCCAGCACCAGGGCGCGGACGCGCTCCGGGGCCGCCAGGGCCAAAGCCTGGGCGATCATGCCGCCCATGGACATGCCCACCACCAGTGTTTGCTGGACGTCGAGATGATCCAGGAGGCAAAGGGCGTCCGCCGCGAATTGCTCCATGCGGTAGGGGCCCGGCGGCTGGTCCGAGCGGCCCGCGCCCCGGTTGTCGAAGACGATGGTGCGGTAGTGTTCCTGAAAAAAGGGAACCTGGGCATACCATGACCAGGTTCCGCCGTTTAAGCCGCTGATAAAGAGCAGGTCGGGGCCGCGGCCCTGAACCTGGTAATACAGCCGCACCTCCGGGCACTGACAGAAAGGCATGAAGGCTCCTTTCCAGTAATATTGAAATCGTCTCAAAAAGGTTTATTTATTATTCAATAAGATTTGCCAAACAATGTCGATTTTTTTGGATGTTCAAGCTCCTGAAAATTCGAATTCTCCGACTGATGGGCCCGGAAACGAAAGGCTGACCGGTTGTTTTTTAACTTGCCGGCCCGGAGCATGATCTAACTAGGTGGGTGGGAACATAAGCTTGCCTCGTCATCGGCGTCGCCGCGGGTGTTTTGGCCTCCAGCCGGGCGAGGACATAGGCGAACTTTCAAATAGTCTCATATAGATCGGAAAGGCATTCTCTATGCTGCGCTATCTAATCATATTTATCGGCATAACTTTGGGGGCCGCAGTCCTAATCCCCAATCGCACGGAGTCCTCGGCCCCCGCCCCGAAACATTCGGTGGCCGCGGGCAATTTGTTGGAAGAGCTGCGCTATCAGGTGGATGTCTGGGTATTCAAAGACGCGATTGACACCCAGGTGACGCTCAAGCGCCTGGACCAGCAGCGCTACCGGGCTCAAGTCAACGGCAAAGCCGTGGGCTTGCTGGGGGTGTTCAGCGGCCACTGGCAGGGGAGGTACGCCACGGAAATGATCCTGGTGGACGGCAAATTCATGCCGGTGGTCTACCGGGAGGAATCGCAACATGGCAGCAAGAAAAATCTCAAAGAATACCGCTTCGACTACGACAAAAAGGTGGTGGAGCTTTTCAAGTGGGACAACGGCAAACAGCAACTGACCAAACGGTGGCAGACCGCGCTCAGCGAGCCCATGTATGACCCCTTGAGCTTTTATTACAACCAGCGCCTGCAAGGCATGTCTTTCGGGAAGCAGGGGGAAACCCTGAAATTTCAGGGCATCCCCTATCCCAAGCCGGAGGACATCGTCCTGCGGATCGGCCCGGATACCCCCCAGGGGCGCAAGATCATGGTCACCCTGGATAACCGCGTCTTTGAAAACGAACGCAACCATGTATACGCGTTGCTGGACAAGGACGGCGTGCCTGTGGAAGCCTGGACCGATGTGCTGCGGTTCGGCCGCATCACCGGCAAGCTGAAGCCCGGCAGCAAGCGCTTCAACGGCCGCTTGCTGGCCTCAGGGGGAATTAAAGAGGGATAAAGGCGCCCGCCGGAAAAAATCAGGGCCACCCTCTTGCATAAGCGCCTTTTAATGATTATTTAATAATTAGCAGCCTGAGGACCGGAGAATCTGCTTCCGGCCCGCCTTAAGCACTGCGACTGGTAGGCGCGTGATGTGGGGGTGGCAGTCCCACCAGGCTGCCCTTAAAATGACCGGCCATGCTGTAAGCATGGCTTTTTTATTTGAGTGAGTGAATCCATCGGCGCGTATCAGGCGATTTGGGTTCGCCATCCTTTCCCCCGGGGATTTCTGAACCGATTATTTTTTCTTGGCATTTCCGGAAAGATTATATAAATATAAAATAATATAAGGAAAAGCAGACTTGATGTTGAAGCACTTCAGCCTCCATACTTGCAGCACCGATGAGCGTAGCATCAGCAGAAGCCGACGGGGCATGCCGGCGGCGCCTGATGTTGTGCAGCAGCCTGCATCTTCCTGCCTCCGGCTCGCCGGCAGCGAATTAGAGGTAGTAGTAGTCTGCCAGGGATGACCCGCAGGCAAAGCCATATACGGGCGGCCTGCGGGCCGCCTTTTTTAATGGCCTGGATTGCGGGCGGAAAGGAGGGCAAGGCGCGACTGTAACCCGGTGGAAAGTGGGATTTTTCCCCATCCAGGCAAGCAGTCTTCGCAGTTGACAAACAGGGGTTTTTTTTTAAAGATAGCTTTGCGGCTTGAAAAAAGATTTTAGAGGCAGGATATGGAAAAGCAAGATTTGGAATTGATTAACCGTTATATCGGCATAGACCCGGAACTCAAGCGCTACATGGATGAACATGCAGAGTTTGAGCGGCTCCTGGAAGAGTACAATCGGCGCCCTTATCTCACGGCCGAGGAAAGCCTGGAAAGGAAGCGCCTGCAAAAAATGAAACTGGCCGGCCGCGATAAGATCGAGCAAATTTTGGCCAAATACCGGAAGGAAGCGGTTGCATGAGCAAAAAGAGAACCGGCGCGCAAATTATTCTGGACTGCCTGGAACGTGAAGGGGTGCGGCACATTTTCGGCTACCCCGGCGGGGCGGTTATTGACATTTATGACGAACTCACCCGGCGGCCCAATCTCAAGCACTACCTGGTGCGCCATGAACAGGCGGCGGTGCACGCCGCGGACGGTTATGCCAGGGCCTCGGACCAGGTGGGGGTCGCCCTGGTGACCTCGGGGCCGGGCGCCACCAACACGGTTACGGGCATCGCCAGCGCCTACATGGACTCCATTCCCATTGTGGTGTTCACGGGCCAGGTGCCCACCGCGCTCATCGGCAACGACGCGTTCCAGGAAGTGGATATCGTGGGCATCACCCGGCCCTGCACCAAACACAATTACCTGGTGACCGATATCAAAGACCTGGCCCGCACCATTCATGAGGCGTTTTATATCGCCCGGACCGGGCGCCCGGGGCCTGTTCTGGTAGACCTGCCCAAAAACATCCAACAGAGCAGCATAGTGCCGGAGCCCATCGATCTCAAGGCCATTAAGATCAAGAGTTATCAACCTACCTTGCATTGTAATCCCCGGCAGATAAAGCGGGCCTTGGACATGATTTTAGAGGCGAAAAAGCCGGTGCTTTATACCGGCGGCGGCATCATCGCGTCCAACGCCGCGGACGAGCTCTTTCAGTTCGCCGAAGCCCTGCAAATTCCGGTGACCAGCACCCTCATGGGCCTGGGGGGCTTTCCCGGGGTCCATCCCTTGTGGATGGGCATGCTGGGCATGCACGGCACCTACTGCGCCAACATGGCGGTGGCCAACTCCGACGTCCTCATCGCCATAGGAGCCCGCTTCGACGACCGGGTCACCGGCAAGCTGGCGGCTTTTGCCCCTTACGCCAAAATCATCCACATCGACGTGGACCCCAGCTCCATCAGCAAGAACGTGGTGGTGCACATCCCCATTGTGGGCGACTGCCGTGATGCCCTGCATCAGCTCAACAGCCTGGTGAAAAAGCTGGAACCCCGGGATTGGCGGCAGGAGCGCCAGGAGTGGCTCGAGACCGTCAACGAATGGAACCGCAAACACCCCCTGGGTTACAAGCAGGACAAAAAGGTTATCAAGCCCCAATTCGTCATCGAAAAGCTGTGGGAGGCCACCAAGGGCGATGCATACATCACCACGGAGGTGGGCCAGAACCAGATGTGGGCCGCGCAATTCTACCGTTTCAAGCGGCCCCGGCAGCTCATGACTTCGGGGGGCCTGGGGGCTATGGGCTACGGCTTCCCTGCGGCCATGGGGGTGCAGGTGGCCAAGCCCGATGATGTTGTGATCGATATTGCCGGCGACGGCAGCATCCTCATGAACATCCAGGAGCTCACCACGGTGGTGGAACACAACCTGCCGGTAAAAGTGGCCATTCTCAACAACAACTATTTGGGTATGGTGCGCCAGTGGCAGCAGCTCCTTTATGACCGGCGCTACAGTCAGACGGACCTGACATCCCAGCCGGATTTCGTCAAGGTGGCCGAAGCCTTCGGCGCGGTGGGCCTGAGAGCTACCAAGCCCGACGAAGTGGAAAAGGTGATCCGGCAGGCCATGGAGACCGCCCGGCCGGTGTTCATGGATTTTGTGGTGGACCGGGAGGAGTGCGTCATGCCTATGGTGCCTCCGGGCAAAGCCACCCATGAAATGCTGTTGGCATAAGGAGGGGGAGAGCCATGGAAGCATCGAAAAGCGTGCGCCGTCATACCATTTCCGTGTGGGTGGACAATACCCCGGGGGTTCTGTCCCGGGTCACCGGCCTGTTTTCCGGGCGGGGCTTTAATATTGAAAGCTTGTGCGTGGCCGAAACGATGGACCCCTCCGTCTCCCGCATCACCCTGGTGACCACGGGTGATGAATTCATCACCGAGCAGATTATCAAGCAGCTCCGCAAGCTCATCAATACCATCAAGGTGGTGGACCTGAGCGAACTGGGGCACGTAGAACGGGAGATGGCCCTGGTGACCGTGAAGGCCGAAGACAAGTCCAGGGCCGAAGTGCTGAGAATCGCCGACATCTTCCGCTGCCGGGTGGTGGACGTCAGTCCCAACACCTATACCCTGGAGATCACCGGCAACCATGAAAAAATCCAAGCGGTCCTGGGCCTTTTGAAGAACCACGGCATTATGGACGAAGTGCGCAGCGGCGCGCTGGCCATCCAGCGGGCGAAAAAGGATTGAAGGAGTTAGGAAGCCTCAAGTCACTCACCTTCGGTCGGCATCCGAAAGGAGCAGGTATGCAGGTTTTGATAGTTCTTTCCAGCCCTGACCCGGAAATTAAGTGGAACGCCGTCAGGTTCGGCAACTTCCTGCTTAACGAGGGCGACGACGTTACCATTTTTTTGAACGGCCCGGCGGTAGATCTTTTCGAGGGAGACAGCGAGCGGTTTCCCATAGCTGAACAGGCCAAACTCTTTACTCTGAGCGAAGGGGTGTTGGCGGGGTGAGGCAAGTGCATGGCCATCCACGGGGTGGATGCCGGTGAGCAGCTTAAGATGGGCAACATGAAGTTTCTCTCGGAACAGATGCGTCAGGCCGATAAAATTCTGAACTTTTGAGCCGGGATGGGCAGACGGGTAAGGGAATTCCCACCTGTCCGGACCGAGTCCGATCATCAGCGAAAAGGAGAAAGCTGCCTTATGGCGATAAAAATCTACTATGAAGCGGATGCGGATTTAGGAGTTCTGGCGGGGAAAAAGGTGGCCATTATCGGGTTCGGCTCTCAGGGCCATGCCCAGGCCCTGAATTTGCGGGACAGCGGCGTGGATGTCATTGTGGCCGAAATGCCCGGCACCCCTAACTATGAGGCCGCGCTGAAATATGGCTTCCAACCGGTGTCCGCCGCCGAAGCCGCGGCCCAAGCCGCGGTGGTGCAGATTCTGACCCAGGACCACGTGCAGGCCATGCTTTATGAAAATGACTTGAAGCCGCACATGGGGCCGGGAAAGACCCTGCTCTTTTCCCACGGGTTCAACATCCATTTCGGCCAGATCATACCCGACCCCAAGGTGGACGTGGTCATGGTGGCACCCAAGGGGCCGGGGCATCTGGTGCGCAGCGAATACGAGAAAGGGGCCGGGGTCCCGTCGCTGGTGGCCATCCACCAGGAAGCGTCCGGCCAGGCCCTTAAGACCGCGCTGGCTTACGCCAAAGGCATCGGCGCCACCAGGGCCGGAGTGCTGGAGACCACCTTCAAGGAAGAGACCGAAACCGACCTCTTCGGCGAGCAGTGCGTGCTGTGCGGCGGCGTGTCCGAACTGGTGAAGGCGGGCTACGAGACCCTGGTGGAGGCGGGCTACGCCCCGGAAATCGCCTATTTCGAGTGTTTGCACGAACTCAAGCTCATCGTGGACCTGTTCTACCAGGGCGGCATCAGCTATATGCGCTATTCGGTGAGCGACACCGCGGAATACGGCGACTACACCCGGGGCAAACGCATCATCACCGAAGAGACCCGGGAGGAGATGCGCCAGATTCTCTATGAAGTGCAGACCGGGGAGTTCGCCCGGGAATGGATTCTGGAGAACAAGGCCAACCGGCCGGTGTTCAACGCCCTGCGCCGCATCGAGGCCGAGCACCCCATCGAGGAGGTGGGGAAAAAGCTGCGGTCTATGATGGGGTGGCTGAAGAAATAATATTTCAGGCGAGCAGGGAAAAAGACGAAAAGGCGGAAAGGCGGCGGCAAAACCTTTTCGCCTTTCACTTTTTCACTTGAAGTCAAGGCATGAAACAAATATGGTAAAACAACGGTTATCATGAGCAAGACTTCCAAAGCCGGCCAGGGCTGCATCGCCGCGCCGGGCTACCCGTTCATTATCGCCGGTTTTGCGGCAGGATTCCTGGCTTGGCTCATGAGCTGGCAGTTGCTGGCCGGCTTGGGTTTGTTGGCGGGTTTGTTCTTTCTGTACTTTTTCCGGGACCCGGAGCGGACCGCACCGTCTGAGGCCGATGCCGTGGTTTCGCCGGCGGACGGCAGGGTGATTTTGGTGGACGAAGTACGGGAAGAAAAATTCCTGCGCGGCCCGGCCAAACGGGTGGCCGTTTTCATGAATGTCTTTGACGTGCACGTCAACCGCTCGCCGATGGCCGGCAAGGTGGCCGCGTCCGAACACCGGGACGGGCGGTTTTTGGCGGCCTTCAAGGAAGAAGCCGAAAAGGCCAATGAGCGACAGGCCACCCTGCTCACGGTCAATGACGGCCGTCAGGTGCTGGTGGTGCAGATCGCGGGCCTGCTTGCCCGGCGCATTATTCTATATCCCGGGCCAGGTGACTTTTTGGCCAAGGGGGAGCGCCTGGGGATGATCTGCTTCGGCTCCCGGGTGGACCTGTATCTGCCGCCGACGTGCGAGATTCTGGTAAAAAAAGGTGACCGGGTCAAGGCCGGCGCGAGCATCGTCGCCAGATGGGTCTGATATTTGCAGGGCATTGCGAGATTTACAGGTACGCCGGCAGCTTAACAATTGCAGGGGAAGGCCATGACAAGAAGACGCAAAAAGAAGGACAAGCGCCGTTTTCGCGGGGTGTATCTCCTCCCTAACCTCATCACCACGGGGAGCCTGTTCGCGGGATTTTATGCGATTGTGGCGGCCATCAACGGCAAGTTCCACGCGGCCGCGGTGGCCATCCTGATATCCCTGCTGCTGGACGGACTGGACGGCCGCGTGGCCCGCATTACCCGCAGCTCCTCGAATTTCGGGGTGCAGTATGACTCCCTGGCCGACTTGGTGGCTTTCGGCGTGGCTCCGGCCATCCTGGTGTATTTGTGGGCCTTAAAGCCCTTCAAACAGTTCGGCTGGGTGGCGGCGTTTTTGTTTGTGGTCTGCGGCGCGCTCCGGCTGGCCCGCTTCAACGTTCAGACCGGCACCATCGACCCCCGCTATTTCAACGGCCTGCCCATACCCGCGGCGGCCACCATGATCGCCACCTCCATCATTTTTTATTATGAAATCGGCGAATGGGCCCCGGAAAAGTACCTCTATATCCTGGTAATGATTTACCTGCTGTCTTTCCTGATGGTGAGCAATATCAAATACGTCAGCTTCAAGAAGGTGGAGCTCTTCAAGCGCCATCCTTTCCAGACCCTGGTGGCCCTGGTGCTGCTGTTCGTGGTGGTGGCCACCATTCCGGAAACCATGGGTTTCCTGCTGATGGGCGCCTACGTGGCCTCGGGTCCGGTCAGCACCGTTTGGTACCTCAGGCAGAAAAGGGCGGAGGAAAAGGCGGAGGAAGAGACCCCGGCCCCGAAGCCCAGCGAGCCGTGAAGCTGATATGTCCAAGTAGATAATTGAAATATCCGTGAAGCTATCGGTTGCTGATAACAACTCAAAAAAACTCGGCCCCTTTCTCTGTGATGCTATTGAGAAATCACAAGATGTGAGGATTGCTGTTGCCTTTATATCCAATAAAGGTATAAATTTTATTAGAAAATCGCTTGAATATGAACTTTTAAATTTAGGAACAATTGAATTTCTTATTGGATTGGATATTAATTCAACAGAACCTAAAGCCATACAAAGCCTATTTGACCTTCAAAAGATTAGTGAAAGTTTAGAATTGTACTGTTATGCTTCACTAGAACCAGCTTCAATATATCATCCTAAAATGTATCTTTGCAGAAATAATGATGATATTATCGCTATATTAGGTTCATCGAATTTGACAGAGGGAGGGTTAGTTAATAATATTGAAATTAATATAATCATTGAATCAAATGAAAAAGAAGAAATAATTTCTGATATTTATGATACCTACAATAAATTGAAATTTCACCCAAAAAGAGTAATTCCTGATCAGGAGTTTCTTGATATATACTTTGATTTGTGGTTAATAGAAAAGAAAAGCGCAAAGATTAAATCAAAGGATAGAAGTTATCAAGAATTAAAAACGAGTTTTCAAAAGAAGGTTGAGTCATTACAACGTCCTAAACCATCATTGAGAGATTTAGTTGGCTGGCCTAAAATAGTATATGAGCGTTTACCTGAAAAAGACTTTTCAAATGAACAGATATATAAATTTGAGAAAGAATTCCAAGACATGTATCCGGAAAACAAAAATATCCGGGCAAAAATCAGACAGCAGCTACAAGTACTCAGAGATATGGGGTTGATCAGGCATCTGGGCAGGTCACACTGGAAAAAAGTGGGATATTAAGTATTGCTTTTTTAAAATATCCCTATAAAATCTTAAACATTATGACTTCTGACAATTCGAAGGTTATCCAGGCATTAATCCTATCCTTGGCTCTCTTCTTAGCCTGCGCTTAGGCGCGAGGCACTTTCTTCCCATTCCCTAATCAGCAAAAAAGTGGTACATAATATAAGTTTCGGCCGTGGCCTGTTTGCGGCCTATGCTGTGAATTTACCGGTCATTGGCAATGGCCGAAAATTTTTCACCGAAAACTGAAAACCGAAAACTGAAAACCGTATTTTGAGGAGGTGGCGCCATGCCCGACAAAGTCGTAATTTTTGACACCACATTGAGAGACGGAGAGCAAACCCCCGGCGCGAGCCTGAACGTGGACGAAAAACTGCAGATCGCCCGGCAGTTGGAGCTCCTTAACGTGGATGTCATCGAGGCCGGGTTCCCCTTCTCCTCCAAAGGCGATTTCGAGGCCGTCAAGGCCGTGGCCCGGGAGATCAGGGGCACCCAGGTGGCGGCCTTGTGCCGGGCCAACTTCAAGGACATCGACGCGGCCTGGGAGGCCGTCAAGGAGGCCACCGCGCCCCGCATCCACACCTTTATCTCCACCTCGGACATTCACCTGAAATATCAGCTCAAGAAGACCCGGGAAGAGGTGTTGGAGCAGGCCGTGGCCGCGGTGTCGCACGCCGCCAAATACTGCGCCAACGTGGAGTTTTCGGCCATGGACGCGGGCAGAAGCGACCTGGACTACGTGGTCAAGGTCTTCACCGCGGTCATCGACGCCGGGGCCACCACGGTGAATTTTCCGGACACTGTGGGCTACACCATCCCGCATGAGTTCGGCGCCAAAATCAAGTACTTGGTGGAGAATATCCCCAATATCCACAAGGCGGTGATTTCGGTGCACTGCCACAACGACCTGGGGCTGGCGGTGGCCAACACGCTGGCGGCCATCGTCAACGGCGCCCGCCAAGCCGAGTGCACCATCAACGGCATCGGCGAGCGGGCCGGCAACGCCTCCCTGGAGGAAATCGTCATGGCCCTGGCCACCCGCAAGGACCTGTTCGATTATTACACGGAGATCGTAACCCAGTACATTTATCCAGCCAGCCGCCTGGTGAGCAAGCTCACCGGGGTGCTGGTCCAGCCCAATAAGGCCATCGTGGGGGCCAACGCGTTCGCGCACGAGTCCGGCATCCATCAGGACGGGGTGCTCAAGGAGGCCAGCACCTATGAGATCATGACCCCCACCGCGGTGGGCATCAAGAAGAGCTCCCTGCCGCTGGGCAAGCTCTCGGGCCGCCACGCGTTCCAAAAGAAGCTCCAGGAAATGGGCTTTTACCTCAATGAAGACGAGCTCAACCGGGTGTTCGTGCGCTTCAAGGACCTGGCGGACCGCAAAAAGACGGTGTTCGACGAGGACCTGACCAGCTTGGTGGAAACCGAGGTCATTTACAAGTCGGTGCCCGAGCATTTCAAGCTGCTGGAGCTGGTGGTGCTGAGCGGCAACACGGTGAAGCCCTCGGCCAACGTGAAGATGGAGATAGGGGGCGTGGTGCAGGGGCCGTATTCCACCTTCGGGGACGGACCCATCGACGCCACCTACCGGGCCATCACCCACTTGGCCGAATCCAAGTGCACACTCCTGAAGTTCGCGGTGAGCTCCATCACCGGCGGCACCGACGCCCTGGGCGAAGTCTCCGTGCGCCTGGAAGAGGACGGCCACGTGGTCACCGGCCAGGGCGTGGACCCGGACGTGGTCACGGCCAGCGCCCGGGCCTTTGTCAACGGCTTGAACCGCCTGCACTTTTTGAAGGAAGGCGGTCCCCGCAAAGGGAAGCCTGAAGAGTTGTAGATTAGTGGTCAGTGGTCAGTGGTCAGTGGTTAGATATTCCGGGCAGAAAATCCGATGAACCCCAAATGTAGAACCGCCGCCCCCGGCGGTTAAAGCGCCGCCGAGGGGGCGGCGCTACATTAACTTTGCGGGATAACAGCCTGGCTGTTGGCCGTCCAGGAGAAAGCATGTCAAAAGCGCAAACCATAACCCAAAAAATCCTGGCCGCGCATTGCGGCAAAGATTACGTGGAGCCTGGAGAGTTAATCCTGGCCAGGGTGGACATCGCCCTGGGAAACGACATCACCGCGCCTCTGGCCATCAAGGAGTTCCGGGAATCAGGCGCGAAGCAGGTGTTTGACAAAGAGCGGGTGGTGCTGGTGGCGGACCATTTCGCCCCCAACAAAGACATCCCTTCGGCCATCCAGTGCCAACTCTTACGGGAGTTCGCCCGGGAGCAGGACCTGACGCACTTCTACGAAGGCGGCGACATGGGTGTCGAGCACGCGCTTTTGCCGGAGAAGGGCATCGTCGGCCCCGGCGACCTCATCATCGGCGCGGACAGCCACACTTGCACCTACGGCGCGCTGGGGGCCTTTGCCACCGGCGTCGGCTCCACGGACTTGGCCGCGGCCATGATTTCCGGAGAATGCTGGTTCAAGGTGCCGGAAAGCATCCGGTTTGTTTATAACGGCCAATGTCCTCCCTGGGTCACCGGCAAGGACCTGATTCTCCACACCATCGGCGACATCGGGGTGGACGGCGCCAGGTACATGGCCATGGAATTCACGGGCGAAGCCATCGGCCGGCTTGACATGGCGGACCGCTTCTCCATGGCCAACATGGCGGTGGAGGCCGGGGCCAAAAACGGCATCATGGCTCCGGATGAAAAAACCCTGGCTTATGTCAAAAACCGGGCGCTCCGGCCCTACCAAGTCTATACTTCGGACCCGGATGCCGCCTATGCTTTTGAAAAAGTCTATGACGTGAGCCGGTTGGAGCCCCAGGTGGCTTTGCCGCCATCCCCTGAAAATGTGATGCCCCTGTCCCATGTGGGGGAGGTGCGCATCGACCAGGCGGTCATCGGCTCCTGCACCAACGGGCGGCTGGAGGATTTGCGCCTGGCCGCGCGGGTGCTCAAAGGCCGCAAGGCCGCCAAAGGTGTCCGCCTCATTGTCATCCCGGCCACGCCCCTGATCTACACCCAGGCCCTGGAGGAAGGCCTCATCAAGATCTTTATGGACGCGGGCGCGGTGGTCAGCCCGCCCACCTGCGGGCCCTGCCTGGGCGGCCACATGGGCATCCTGGCGCCGGGAGAGGTGGCCGTGGCCACCACCAACCGCAATTTCGTGGGGCGCATGGGCCACCCGCAGTCCTTCGTGTATCTGGCCAACCCCGCGGTGGCCGCCGCTTCCGCAGTGGCCGGCCGCATCGCCGGCCCTGAACAACTGGCGTAAGACGTAAAGGACAGACGTCCCCGGCGGTATTTGGCGAGGTCGCCTGCTCAATATAAGAAGAATTTTATTACCGGAGAATAAGCAACTCAGACAAACCCCGGCGCCAGGCCGGGGTTTTGTTTTCCCAGCCAGGATTTGGGAGGCCGGGGGAAAGGCGCCGCGACCCTGCTTGACCAGGTCGCTTTGGGAATTTTGAAAGTTTACCGGAGACAATGACACTCCCCCCAAATCCGGCAAAAGTTCGTTCCTGGCGTCACGGACCCGTCCGTCAGAGTCTTAAGATAGCGGCATCAATCTTGCAGCCTTTATAGGTCATCTAAAAGCCGCCGGTGCAAACCTCATCGCGGACAGGGTTTCAGCCAGGGTAGGAGATAACTCTTCATTGCTCTTGTGAAATAAACGTCCCCGCTCCCTCTGCCCGAATTGCCATCCTGCCGCACATAAAGCCGGGAGTATGTATGGGACCAATCAGGTTGGCGATGTTGCTGGGCATGGCGGGGATGTTTTTCCTGATCGGGTGCGCCGAAACCTCTTCGGGGCGGGGGGTTAAATCCCGGATATTTTCAGGAGCCCTGCTGGAGACCAAGACCTCGGAAGGTCGCGAAAGGCGCGTGCGAGTGACGGATTTGGAGCCGTGGCAGCGCTGGCACCGCAATCCCATCAAGGGCGACGGCGATAACCTTATTGTCAAGGCGGAACTGACTTTTTAAGCCAGACGCCGCCGGGCCCGCACCACCCGGTTGATGCCCTGGTAATCCTTGACCGCTTCCACGTGGTCATACGCCGCCGACTTATCCAGCAAATCCAGGATAACCTCAGCTTGTCCCGGTCCCATCTCGAGAGCCAGCCAGCCTCCCGGTACAAGGTAGCGATGCGCCCCCTGAGCCATTGGCTTCAGGAGCGCCAGCCCGTCGATTCCCCCCACCAAAGCCTCTTTGGGCTCATAAAGCCGGACGTCGCGCGACAGAGTCTGCCACTCCGGTTCGGCCACATACGGCAGGTTGGCCACGATCAAGGCGAAGCGGGGTTCGGCCTTGAACCCGGCAAAGAGGTCGGTTTGCACAAAAGCGATACGGCCGGCCGCGTCGTGGCGCCAGGCGTTGAGCCGGGCCACCTTCAAAGCCGGACGGGAGAGGTCGGCGCCGATCCAATTAATGTGCGGCAATTCCCTTGCCAGGACCGTCACCACGGCCCCTGAGCCCACGCCGATTTCCAGGCCCCAAACGCGGTTTTTGGTTTCTGGTTTTCGGTTTTTGGCGGGAGACTCCTGGCCGGATTCTCTCATAACTTCCAGGACCGCCTCCACCAGCACTTCGGTCTCCGGCCGGGGGATGAGAACCGCTGGAGTAACCTTAAAGTCCAGGGACCAGAATTCCTTGTGCCCGGTTATGTAGGCCACCGGCTCGCCCGCAGCGCGGCGCTTTACCAGTTCCCTGAAGCGCGACAATTCCTCAGGGCTGAGAGGCTGATCATGCTTAAGATAAAGGTTGAGGCGGCTCAAACCTAAAGTATGGGCCAGCAGCACTTCGGCCGAGGCCCTTGGTTCGGACACGCCCTTGCCTTGGAAATAGCCCACCGTCCGCCGCAGAATCTCTCTTACCGTCAAGGGTTTGCCGGGATTGGACATAGATAGCTGTTCCGCCTCAAGTCAGACAAGCAGATAATAATCCATTAATTTTTAACCGAAAACCGAAAACCGAAAACCAAAAACCGTTTTTAATGGGCCTGTTTGAGGGCTTCGGTGCGGTGGTGGGTGATGAGCGCCTGGATGAATTCATCCAGGTCGCCCTCCAAAATCTCCGGCAGACGGTGGAGGGTGAGACCGATGCGGTGATCGGTGACCCGGCCTTGGGGGAAATTGTAAGTGCGGATGCGTTCGCTGCGGTCGCCGCTCCCCACCTGGCTTTTGCGCTCCTGGGCGATCTCCCGCTGCTGCTCCTGCTGTTTGATGTCAAAAAGCCGGGCCCGCAGCACCTTCATGGCTTTGGCCTTGTTTTTGTGCTGGGATTTCTCGTCTTGGCAGGTGACCACCAGACCTGTGGGGATGTGGGTGATGCGCACCGCGGAATCCGTGGTGTTGACGTGCTGGCCGCCCGGCCCGGAGGAGCGGAACACGTCGATGCGCAGCTCTTCCGGGTTGATCTGCACTTCCACTTCTTCGGCTTCCGGAAGCACGGCAACGGTCACCGCGGAAGTGTGGATGCGGCCCTGGGATTCCGTTTCCGGCACCCTCTGGACCCGGTGCGTGCCGCTTTCGTACTTGAGCTGGCTGTAAACCCGGTCGCCGGAGACCGAAGCGATGATTTCCCTGAGCCCGCCCAAGCCGGTGGGTGAATGGGACATGACTTCCATTTTCCAGCCCCGGCGTTCGGCCAAGCGGGTGTACATGCGGAACAGGTCCGCGGCGAACAGGGCGGCTTCTTCGCCGCCGGTGCCGGCCCGGATTTCCAGGAGCACGTCCTTCTCGTCGTTGGGGTCTTTGGGGAGCAGGAGGAAACGCAGCTTCTCTTCCACCTCATCCACCTGCTCCTTGAGGAACTGCACCTCTTCCCGGGCCAGGGCTTTGATGTCTTCGTCGGTGTCTTCTTTGAGGAGATTCTGGCTCTCGGCCAACTCTTTTTGAAGCTGCTTGTAGCGCCGGAAAGTCTGAATCAGGGGGGTCAATTCCGAGTGTTCTTTGCCGAACTTTTGATATTCCTCCTGATTGCGGATGACCTCCGGGTCGGCCAGGCGCTCCTCCAGCTGCTGGTATTGTCTTTCCAAGGATTCTAAACGATTTTCAAGCATATCCTGTCTTTGCCCAGACGATGGAGACGATGCAGGTTTTCGCTCGCGGTCTGGTGGTGAGAAGTTCTGTTATCTTATTAAATATAATAGATATTTTCCTAAATTGCAATGAAGCCGGTGAGCTCGTAGTGTAATGTATTAAAATTTCGCCAGAATCCACAAAACCTTGAGAGTGGCCCAGGGTATGGAAGCGAGGATTCCTGACCATCTTGGAGTTTAGGGAAATAGCATCTTATGTGCTTGATATTTTATGTTGAATCTAATTTTCTCTTATGGCAGGATTAAATCAAAAGACAGAAAAATTATCATCATGTTAATTTTCTCGCTTGATTTTCGGTAAAGGGTGATGATAATAGATATACAAGAAATTAAAAGCCGAATTAGGAAGATTGCGCAAAAAGGAGTACATGGGATAGCCCTAACGAAACATTGCAAAAAGCAAATGGAGGAACGGGAGGTAGATATAATCGACATTCTCAATGTTCTCAATTGGGGAGAGGTGGTTCACGATCCTGGCGAGAATGCCGATATGAAATTTAAAATCATAGGGGAGGACTTGGAAGGAGAGCCTTTATGCGTAGTCATAATTCTCCTTGAACAGGACTCCTTGCTCGGAATAACAGTTCATGGATGAAGCTATATGAAAGAAATGATTTGCCCGAATTGTCAAAGGAAGCAAAAGATTCAACCCGGGGAATATCACTATACTGAGTCAGGGTTGCCGAATGTTTGGCTTATAGGGGTCGAAATCTTTGAGTGTGAGTGCGGGGAGAGCTTTGCCTTTATCCCTTGCATACAAGAGCTTCATAAGCTGATTGCTCATGAGCTGATAACCCAGGAAAATAGCTTATCTGGCCTGGAAATTCGATTCTTAAGGAAAACCATGGGCCTGAAAGCTAAAGATTTTGCTGAATTGCTTGGTGTAAAAAATGTCTCAGTTTCTCGATGGGAACATGGTGAATTTTCTCCCCCTGAGCCAACAGACCGCTTTATTCGCCTTTTCTACGCAGCAAATATGGGTTTGTCAGAGATAGCTCAGGAGCTTGCTAAAAACATTTTTCGCAAGCCCAAAAGGAAACAGGCACAGATAATCCGTCTTCCGATTGACAGGTTGAGTCGGGAAACTTGTATGAATGTATGAAAATTGGCAGTTCAAGTTTTTAAGGCGGCCTACTCACGGGCCGCTTTTTCTTGAATTACTGGAAGAGGAACAGAGCATTCTTAATGATCATTCATTTTTTGAAAAATTAGAAAAACTTACCCTTAAAATTCCTCCAAACTACCGACGAGCTAAAAAGTTTCATAGCAGACCTTGGCCGGGGGATTCCTCCTGATTGACACGGGTCGATGCCGGTCTTATTTTATAATAAGTTTGCAATCCCTTTAACAGGAGAAAAAACCCAACCGGAAGGCTTGTACGGCTTAACTGATTGCCATCTCAAGGGGCGGCCCGGGTCGCCTCTTTCTTTTTCTCAGATGGACCAACGGCAATTATGGAAGGCAGTCCGGTGGGAGCATATAGCAATGAATGGAAATGCAGAGCGAACTCTTAAGTTAATTCACAGCAAACAGGCGAGCGAGCCGCTGCCGCAGGCGAACTCAGCCCGTGCCGCGGAGGAAGCCGCGGATCTTGAGCTTCTGGATGCCTATTCCCGGGCGGTCATCAGCGTGGTAGATCAGGTGGGGCCGGCGGTGGTCAACATCACCGCGGGTCCCCTTGTCCCCCGGCCGGGCGCGGAGCACATGGGCGCGGGCTCCGGGGTTATCATCGCGCCGGACGGCTATATTCTGACCAACAGCCATGTGGTGCAGAAGGCCGAACGCCTGCGCGTCACCCTCACCGAAGGCTCGACCCTGGCGGCAACCATGGTGGGTGCCGATCCGGCTACGGACTTGGCGGTTATCCGGGCCCATGGGTCACTTTTGCCCCACGCGGTGCTGGGGGATTCCGCCGCGCTCAGGGTCGGGCAACTGGTTATAGCCATGGGGAACCCCCTGGGCTTCCAGTCGTCCGTGTCCACCGGCGTGGTGAGCGCGCTGGGCCGCTCTCTCAGGACGGTGGAAGGGCGGCTCATCGAAAACATCATCCAGCATACCGCGCCCTTGAATCCCGGCAATTCCGGTGGGCCGCTGACGGACTCCCGGGGCCGGGTGGTAGGGGTGAACACGGCCATTATCGCCATGGCCCAGGGGATCGGCTTCGCCATCCCGGCCAACACCGCTCAATGGGTGGTGACCCAGCTCATTTGCTACGGCCGGGTGCGCCGGGGCTTTTTGGGCATCAGCGGCCGCCAGCGCCCCCTGGACCGGCGCCTGGTGCGCTTCCACAACCTGACCGGGGATTTTGCCGTAGAGGTGATAGCGGTTGACCCCAAGGGGCCGGCAAAGAAGGCCGGCGTGCGGGCCGGCGACCTCATTGTGGCTTTGAACGGCCAGCCGGTGGCCAGTGTGGACGACCTGCACCGCTTTCTGTCAGAGGGACCCTTTGATCAAGCCCTCAGCCTGGCGGTCATTCGGGGCAAGGAACGCCTGGAGTTAAGCGCCAGGCTGGCCGAAGCCCAAACCGCCGGGTAAGTGATTAGTGGTCGGTGGCCAGTGGTCAGTGGTCAGAACCCAATATTTTGCAGGCGAGGGGCCTGGCTGCATTGATTTAATTTAGGAGGACTTTTATGAATAAGGTGGTCTGGAGTATAATGCTGCTGCCGCTGCTCATCGGCTTGGCCGCGGGGCCTGCGGAGTCGGAGGAGAAGTGCAAACCCACCGACCCCGATGCCCTGGGTCCATTTTATAAGCCTAACGCTCCCAGGCGCGACCGCGTTGGTCAGGGCTATGTCCTGAGCGGCGTGGTCAAATCCGCGGAAACGTGCCGTCCTGTCGCAGGGGCGCAGCTTGAGTTCTGGCTGGCGGGGCCGGACGGCAATTACGATGACGCGCACCGGGCCACGGTGATTGCGGATGAAAACGGCGCTTACCGCTTTGAAAGCAACTTCCCGCCCCGGTACTCGGCCCGGCCGCCTCACATCCACATGCGCGTCACCGCGCCGGGTTTTCAGCCCCTGGTTGTGCAGCACTACCCCAAGGAAGGCACGGCGCAGGGAGATTTCGAGGTGGTGCTCAGGCGGAAGCGGTAAGTTTCATGAACCTGGTTCTAAGTGCTGGGTTTAGCCGGCTCTCTCCATGGGGAACGAAACGGTGGTCTTGCCGTCTTAATGTCCAGGGCATGCTGCGCTTTGCTTTCCCGCCTTACGCCGTCTACGCCCCTCTATGATCTCAGGTGACCTTGAGGCCGCTTAAAGTGACTTTCCCAGGCAGAGGCTATTTTTTTTCACCGTGCGGCGACATCAGGCCCCGGTCAGGCCGGACGCAGGCTTCGGGGCTGCACCATTCCGGCATGGGTTCGCCGGTGCCCTCTAGGGGACGCTCGAACTGATCCACCACCTGCCAGCCTTTTTCCTGCCATTCGGAAAGTTTTGGAGGCATTTTACCGCCGAAGGTGAATTGCTTGGGCCCTTTGGTGTCTAAAACGCGGACATCGATTTCCACGTCGCCTTTTTTGACCTTGTACCCCCATTCGTAATTATCAGTGGTATTGGGAGTGGTGCTTTTGGCTACAAAGGAGATGGTGTTTCCTTCCTGCTTGACCGTGGAATAAGTCATGCAGCAGTCGCCGATGCCGTAGCCGCCCGGCCCGGTCAAGCCGCCGCAGCCGCAGTTGGCCCGGACCAGTTCCAGTCCGTCTACGCGATAGCCCGTGTGAAGTTTTTCAACTGTAGGGTTTGCCATGTGCTTTCCTCCTCAGCCTGAAAAATGGCTCTTCTTTTTCACGATAAGCACTAATTCACTAAATGCAACGGCTGGACTGATTCGAAGGGCAGGGCAGGGGAGGGTTTTTGTCAAGTTTAACCGGGCAAGCCCTTTAGTTCCGGAGAGCCCTGGCTTCCGCCTGTGGTCCACAGGCATGCTTCACAGGCAAGATGTCTGTGGTACCGAAATATTAATGAGAGGGAAGGGGAACTTGATGGAAGGGGGAGGCCTGTATCCCTGCCCTTACTGATTTAAGCTGTTCGCAGGTTATCGGAATTACTCAATCGGCGTCGGCCAGTTTTCTGATGATTTCCGGAATGGTGGCGGCGGCCAGATGGGACAGGGACCCGCCGCCCAGGACTACCTGCAGAGGGATGCCGCATTCTTGGGCCGCCCGGATCATGAGGTCGCAAATCTCAAAGTAGGCGGCCTCGGTGAGGCCGAGGGAGCCGTAGTCTTCGGCGTGGGTGTCAAAGCCGTAATACCAGACCAGGAGGTCCGGCTTGAATTGAGAAATCCGGGGGAGTTCACGGCGCACCGCGTCCACGTATTCCCGGTCGGCGTCCGCGCCCCAGCTCAGGCGGTAAACGTCCACATCCACCTTGCTGCCGTCTTCTGAAAGGTAATTGGAGCCGCAGAAACAGACGTGGAGGACTTCGGGATCGGCGCTCACCAATTGCCGGGTGCCGTCGCCGTGATGGGCGTCGGTGTCAAAGATGGCGAAGCGGCGCCAGCTGCTGATCTCCCGGACATGGGTCAGGGCGATGACCACATCGTTGAAGCAGCACGCCCCCCAGAACTGGCTGTAGCCCGCGTGGTGGCCGCCTGCGCCGATGAAGCAGAAAGCCCGGTCGATCTCCCCCTTGGCCAGGGCCTCCATGCCCGCCACCACCCCTCCCACCGATTCATAAGCCGTGCTGCAGAAGCCGTCCCGGGCCACCATGCGCAGCATCTCCGGGGCATGCACCTTTAAAATCAACTCTTCCGGCACCCGCGGCGAAGTGAACATCTCCACGTTGGGGCGCTTGAGAAGTTCCTCCAAAGCCTCGGGGAAATCCCGCAGGCGGTTGCCGATGGTCATGTAGCTCTTGCGGCTAAAGGAGGGATGATAGAAAATGCCGATTTTTTTCATGTTCAACATTAGTTAAGAAAGCAAGTCCCAGCTTTCGAGAAAACTTCCGCTGCCGCGTCCCTAAATCCGCGTTCAGGCGAGATTCTCGGGGTCGCTGCCTGCTGATCGGACGATCCTTTCCCAAGCATCGTATTTGGGGAAGAAGATGTAAAACAGAAACAGGGAAAAGGCAAAAAAGATGTAGAAATCAAAAGAATTGCCGGTGAGCAGGAAGAGCACCAGGCCGTAAACGGCCACGGCTTCGCACAGGGCGAAGGTGATGATGGCCGCCTGCGGCAGATTTCGCGGCGATTGTTCGATGAGTTTTTGGGGAACGAAACGGATTAGGAAGTAGTTGCCCAGGGAAAGGAACGCGAACACGTAGGTCAGAAGGTTTGCGGTGCTTTTCGGCAAATCGGCAAACCCGGTAAAGGGGGCCAGCGCCCTTTTGAGGACCTCCACCACCACGAGATAGGCGAAAACCGAGGCGATCAGGGCCAAGCCGATGAAGTTAACGGCCAAGTAGCGTTTTTTTAAGTTATCCAAATTATTGTTCTTCTTTCACAATGGCGGTTTTATATCACCCTCACCCTAACCTCTCCCTCAAGGGAGAGGGAACATTAAGGGTTTTTGCCCGGCATTTGGACACGGCGACTGGCAAAGAAAAGGCAAACACAGTTGGCCAAAGGCCTGGCATGTCACCAGCCCCTGTGTTCCCGCTAAGCCCCGAAGCGCTCCCCGGCCTTCGGGCTTCTGGCCTGAATGAAGTCCGGGGCCTTGACTTTGCCCAGGTCCTTGGTGCGGAAGCGGGTGACGAGCACCGCGCCGCCCTGAACCGCCACCTTGAGCCCCTTGTCCGTCACCTCCAGGATTTCGCCGGGCTGGGCGCTATGGGCTTCCTCCAGGAACTTGGCGTTGTAGAGCTTAACCTTTTCCCCGCGGAAGGTGGTGGTGGCGCCGGGCTGAGGGTCGGTGCCCCGGATGAAATTGAAAACCTGGCGGCCCGGCTTGTTCCAATCCAGGCCGGCCACCTTCTCGTCGCACGGCGGGTCGTAGGTGGCCTTAGAGTGGTCCTGAGGGATGCGAGGGGCTTGGCCCTTGGCGATGAGGTCCACAGCCTCCAGCACCGCGTCCACCCCCAGGGGATAGAGCTTGTTGAAATAGACTTCGCCGGTGGTTTCCGAAGGGCCGATCTCCACCTCCTTCTGGAGCAGGATGTCGCCGGTGTCGATGCCTTCGTCCACCCAGAAGATGGTAAGACCGCTTTTGGTTTCGCCGTTGATCACGGCCCAGTTGATGGCCGAAGCGCCCCGGTATTTGGGGAGGATGGAGGGGTGGTAGCAGATGGAGCCAAGTTTGGGGACAGCCAGCACCTTGCCCGGCACAATGTCGGTGACAAAGGCAAGCACCGCCAGGTCAGGGTTGAGGGAGACCATGCGGTCATAGGCCTCGGGGTCTTTCATACGCTTGGGTTGAAACACCGGAATGCCGGCATCAAGAGCCGCCTGTTTGATGGGATCGACCTTGTCGCCGCGGTCCGGGGGGCAAAACACCCCCACCACCTCCCGCCCCTGCTTGAGCAAACCCTTTAACACGTCCGCGCCAAAAGCTGCCTGACCGATCAACGCAATCCGCATGGCTTCCTCCCTTTCAGTGGCCAGTGGTCAGTGGCCAGTGACCGGCAGTCAACAGCCGGTATTACCGCTCTCTTACTAGTGGTGCTCTTCGGCCGGGGGTTCGGGCTGCATCTTGGCTGCCGCATAGCACAGCCCGCAGGCCGCCAGAATGGCGACCACCGACAGCAAAGCCCGGCCGGCGAAAAAGGCCGCAACAATGCAGGCAAACACCATAATGATCAGAATGGCCTGTTTTTTCCGGAAATCTTGGGTTGCCTCCGCCATATTCAAAACCTCCTATTATATTCAATAACAGCCTAAATCAACGTCAAGATTCCGCCACAGAATTAATGGCGTTATTCAGCCGGCGCAGACACTCCTCCTTGCCCAGGATGGGGATGAGCTCCGTCAGGCTGGGGCTGGCGCTCTTGCCGGTCAGGGCCACCCGCACGGGCTGGGCCAGGTCCACCAGCTTGCAGCCCTTGTCTGCGCAAATGTCCTTAAGCAGGTCAGTCAGAGATTCCTCAGAAAGCTCCTGTAGGGCTGACAGCCGGGCCGCGGTCTCCCGCAACAGAGGGACGGACGCGGGCGTCAGGAATTTTTTGGCCGCCTTCTCATCGTAGGGGCGGGGATCAAGAAAATAAAAACGGGCCGCGTCGGCCATTTCCACCAGTGTCTTGCTGCGCTTGTTCAGAGTAGGCACAATCCTGGCCACGTAATCCGGGTCGGGATTCTCCACCCCGATAGCGGCCAGGAAGGGGGTAAGCAAAGCAGCCAGCTCCCGGGGCGGGGTCACCTTGATGTAGTGGCTGTTAAGCCACAACAGCTTCTCCTGGTCGAAAACGCCGGGGGATTTGCCCACGTGGTCCAGATCGAAATACTCGATGAGCTCGGCCATGGAGAAAATTTCCTGGTCGCCCCGGGACCATCCCAGGCGGGCCAGAAAATTGTTCAGGCTCTGGGGCAGTATCCCCTGTTCCCGGTACGCCAACACCGGGAGAGCCCCGTGCCGCTTGGAGAGCTTGGTCCGGTCCTTGCCCAGCATCAGGGGCATATGGGCAAACTCGGGAGGATCAACGCCATAGGCCTGGTATATGAGAATCTGCCGAGGGGTGTTGGAGATATGGTCGTCGCCCCGGATGATATGGGTCACCCTCATGGTGATGTCATCCACCACCACCGCGAGGTTGTATGTGGGGATGCCGTCCGCCCGCATGATTACCAGGTCGTCCAGCTCCTGGTTGTCAAACGCAATGTGGCCTTTGATGCGGTCTTGCCAATGGGTGGTGCCGGTCTCAGGGGTCTTGAAGCGCACCGCGGTTCCGGGACCCGGGGCCAGGCCCCTCTCCCGGCAACGGCGGTTGTACCTGGGTTTCTCTCCTTTGGCCAGCGCCGCCTGGCGGCGGGTCTCCAGGTCTTCGGGATCGCAATCGCAGCAGTAGGCATGGCCGCTGTCCAACAGGCGCTTGACGTATTCATGGTAGATATCCAGGCGCTGGGACTGGCGGTACGGGCCTTCGTCCCAATTAAGGCCGAGCCACCGCAGGGACTCCTGGATTTCCTCAACGAACTTTTCCTGGGAGCGCTCCCTGTCGGTGTCTTCAATGCGCAAAATGAACACACCGCCGAAGTGGCGGGCATAAAGCCAGTTGAACAGCGCGGTGTGGGCGCCGCCCAGGTGCAGGGCCCCGGTGGGGCTGGGCGAAAAGCGGGTGCGTACCTGTGTCATCATCTCACCAAAAACTTTGTCCTTATTATCACAAATTGAGGCTCAGGGGTAGGGGGTTTTAGAAGAATTCAAAATTAACCCTATTGAATTACCTTTTCCAGATGATTACCTGATTTCTAAGGAAATTGGCAAGGCCGGTCGGAAAAAAAGAAGACGCAATTCATACTAATGGAGGACTTTGAATATGAGAAGAAAACTGGTGATTGGAGTAGCTTTGCTGGTCCTGACGCTGGCCCTGCCCGGGATGGGACAAGCCCAGACCGCGGCATTGTGGGATGGTTCCCACTGGATGGAGCTGCCGCAGGAGGCCAAGATCGGCTATATCAAAGGGGTAGGGAATATGGCTGATTATGAGCACGCCGTCAGCGGCAAACAGGTAGGCCTTGTTACCAGAGCGCTGGAGGATCAATGGAGGACCAAATCCATATCCACCATAGTCCAGGAAGTGGACAGGTTTTACCAGCAAAACCCTCAAGACAGGAATATGCCGGTTATCGAAGTGGTGCTCAGGTGCTGCAGCGGCCTGAAAATTCCGCCGGCCGGGGCTTCCAGAAGGTAAATCGGTTTTCCCATGAAATTATCAAGGAGATGATAATGCGAAAGATTGTGGCATTAATATTGGTTGCGGTGATGTTTTTGGGAGGCTGCGCAGGCATGTCCCCTACTGAGCAGCGCGTGCTGAGCGGCGGCGCCATCGGCGCGGGCGGCGGCGCGCTAATCGGTGCCGCGGCAGGCTCTCCGGGCACCGGCGCCGCGGTAGGAGCAGGAGCCGGTGCACTCGGCGGCTACCTGTACGACCTGTACCAAAGGCCCCGATGAAAAAATCTGACTTCTAAATTATCATTAATTAATTCTGCTCACCGGGGGAGCGGCATATAAGACAACCGCCTGGAAGTTTATGTACCTCAAAATTTCAGGTGACGTAAAGCTGCTTGCAAAGAGCCGAATTGCCTCCCCTCGGTAGAGCTTTTCCCGACAGCGGCTAATCCATTACTTGGCGGTCGGCGGCGTTTTGGAGAACTGCTTGGCTATTACTTTGCCGTTGACAAACTGAACCGATATCACTGTATCGCCCTTTTTCCAAACCGAAGTTGTGCCTGCGAATACCGCCACGTCAACCCCGGAGGATTCGGTGGGCGGCCCCAGAATGGCTTGCACCTCGGCCTCAGTCATGCCGGTTTTGATCTTATCGAAGTTGGCTTTACTGATTTTGTTTTCGCCGCAAGAAGCCGTGATCAAAGCCAAGGCCAGGAGAACGGAAAGTATGCGCCACCTGCGAAAACTGTTTTTCATAACTTCCCCCTGAATCAAATCTCCTGCCATAATAACCGAGATAGCCCAAAAAATCATAAAGAATTGTTCCAGACCGGAGCTGATCAGGCGGACGGGCTCAGGGACAGGCAGCCTCGGCTGTCCACCCCGGCAGGCAAAGGCGCCTGACCCGGAGGTGACCATGAACTTTCCGGAACATCTGCAATATAACGGCCCTTATCTGAAATTGTGACTTTTTGCAGGTCAAAAAAAAGCGAGAGAGACATTCGAATTGGCTATCTCTCTCGCCGGATCAGGAGGGCTGCTGTTACCAGAGATTCACAAACGTTTGGGCGCGTTGGGACCGGGCGCAGGCAGGGCAGAGAGCCCGGCGCACCTGCTTGCCTATGGCCTCATCGCTGCGCTGAACAACGTATTCCATATACCGGGAAGGAGCCAGAGGCGCGCCGCAGGATTGACAATGTTCGGCTTCCATGTGATTTAGAACCGTGCCGCACAGGCGCACCTCCCGGTAGTCCGGCCCCTCCTCGTAATCAATGGCCTGGGTGGGGCAGGCCAGGGCGCAAGCGCCGCAGGCGATGCAGGTATTGGCCGCCAGGGGATAATCGGTAAGGACCCGCTCCGTAGTGGTGATTTGCGAAAATTTCAGGGCATGCACCCGCATCCGGTGGCAGGTCCGCTCGCAAGCACCACAGCGGATGCAGATATCGCAGCGCAGGCAGCGCTGCGCCTCCTTGATGGCCTGAGCGTCGGAATAACCCAATTCCACGGGCGCAAAGGTGGTTTTGCGCAGCTCCACATCCAACATGGGGATCGGGGTGCGGTGATTGGCGGTTTTCTCCGACGCCGGGATAATTTGAAAAGGCACCTTGCGGCGCTTTTGGGCGCTCATGACCAGGGCCGGACTGGTGGCCCCGGTAATGTAATGGTCGATTTCAGCCGCAGCCTGTTTCCCGGCGGCAATGGCTTCCACCACCGTGGCCGGCCCGGTGACGGCATCGCCGCCTGAGAAGATGTCTTTCACCTTGGTGCGGGTGCTGTTGGGCTGGGTGACGATGGTGCACCAGGGAGTGGTTTCCACCGGAGGTTCCGGGAAAGGACAGAAATCCGGCTGCTGGCCGATGGCCGTAATGACCGCGCCGGCCTCGATGATGTAGTTGCTCTCCGGGATAGGTATGGGACGGCGCCGGCCGCTGGCGTCCGGCCGCCCCAATTCGGCCTGGAGGCATTCCACATGGGTGACCCGGCCGTCTTCGCCGCCGATCTTAATGGGCACTGTCAGGAAATGGATCTGCACCCCTTCTTCCAGGGCCTGCTCCACTTCCTCCGGGTGGGCCGGCATTTCGGCCCGGGTGCGGCGGTAGGAGACATGCACCTCGGAGCAGCCCAGGCGCACGCAAGTGCGGGCCGCATCCATGGCCGCGTTGCCGCCGCCGATAATCACCACCTTGTCTGCGGGCTTTTCCTTTTTGCCCAGATAAATGTTTCTTAAAAAGGAGATAACGTCATAAACCTGGGGAAAGTCGGTTTCGCCTTCGATCTTCAGCTTGTACCCCAGGTGGGCGCCGATGCCCATGAAGATGGCTTCAAAGCCTTGGGCCCTGATCTCCTCCAGGGTAATATCCTGGCCCACCGTAACCCCGGTTTTGATTTTCACGCCTAGGGACTTGATAAGGCGGATTTCTTTGCTTACCACCTCCCGGGCCAGCCGGTAGTCGGGAATGGCCGCCATTAAGAGGCCGCCCGGCTCCTTCTGGGCTTCAAACACCGTCACCTCATAACCTCGCAGAGCCAGGAAATAGGCGCAGGACAGTCCCGCAGGCCCGGCCCCCACGACCGCCACTTTATGGCCGTTGGCCGGGCCCGGCTGCGGCGGGAAAAAGTTCCCGTGCTTGGATACCCACTCAGACGCGAAGGCCTTCAGATAGCGAATGTTGATGGACTCATCCAGATTGGCCCGGACGCATTCCCGTTCACAGGGATGGGGACAGACCAGGCCGCAAACCCAGGGGAAGGGATTATCCTCCCGCATCACCTCCCAGGCTTCCTGAAAGTTGCCTTGGGCGATCAAGCCGATAAAGCTGGGAATGTCGATGCCGGTGGGGCAGGCCTGATGGCAGGGGGCTAACAGGAGCTTGGGGCAGGACCGGGCCGGGCAATGCTTGTTCTCCAGATGCAGACGGAATTCTTCCGGAAAGTAATGCAGTGCGGTCAGCAGGGGGTTGGTGGCGTGCCGGGCCAGTTCGCAGGACCCTTTCATCTTTAGAGTCTGGGCCCGGGTCTGCAGCTCTTTCAAGGTTTCCTGACTGCCGATGCCCTCGGAGACCTGCTCCAATAAGTTTCTGATACCGAGCAGGGCCTCCTGGCAGGCGGGACACTGGCCCCCCGGCTGGTCCAGTATGAAGTCGAGCTGTTCCCGCACCAGGGAGACCAGACAATCCCGTTCATCCAGAACCTGGATAGAGCCGACGGACAGGGTGGCGCCCATTTCTCTGAGGGTTTCATGGGCCAGGTTGATATTCAGCAAATTGAGGGGAAAGATTCCTCCCAAAGGGCCGCCTACCTGGACGCCTTTGGGGGAGCGGCCGAAACGGAAGCCCCCGCCTTCGCCGTGAATAACTTCGTGCAAAGTGGCGGAGAGGGGCACTTCCACAAACCCGGGGCGCTCCACCGAGCCGTGCAGACGGAAGATCATGGTGCCCGGGGCGCATTCCACTCCCAGTTTGCGGAACCAGGCCACCGGCGTTTGGGCGATAAACGGCAAGGAGGCAATGGTCCCCAGGCTGTGGGTGAGGAAAATCCGCCTGGGATACTGATCCCAGAAGCCTCGGGGCAAAAGCCCGGTTATCCCCCGGATGAGCAGGTCTTCGTCCTCCATCATGTACCGGCCGTGGCCGGAAACCACTATCACGTCAATCAGCGGTTCCTTCTTCGGCCAGATGGGCGCGGCCACACAAGCCTTGATGGCCTGCTGGAGCCGTTCCCGAGCCAGCTCATCCTCCTCCGCCAGATAAACTATGGCGGCCTCGGCCTTCAAGGTTTTGGCGGCCAGGAGGATGCCCTCCAGCACCTGGTGGGGACAGCCTTCCAGCAGGAACATCTCGCTGCTGGCGCCGAGCGTCGGGGTCGCGGCATTCACCACCAGGATGGGCTGTTCCTTTTCCACCCGAAGTTCGCACCACCGTTTTCCCAGGGGAGAAGTGGTGATCCGGGCGAATTCGCAAAAACCCGCGGCCACGACTTTCTGGAGAAAGGAGTCAAACCCCTGGCTGAGAAAGGTTTGCAGGCCCTTATAGCCGTCGTAATCCTGGTATTCTTCCCAGGACACGGGGTCGATCTGTCCCACCAGTTCTGAGATATAGCGTTTTTGAGGTTCGATGAAGTCGCGGAAATCCTTGCCTACCAGCCAGCGCTGCACCGGTCGTTTTTCATCGATATGGCTCTGGATGATGCGGGCCGCCATGTCCGGGGTGACCAGCTCATAAAGGTGAGAGCCCGCGGCGTCCCGCACCTCCACCACCACGTCCCGGCCTTCAATGCCCCGCCAGCCCACCAGGTGGACTTCCAAGGGCCCCAGGTCGTCCAGGTGGCGCTCTTTCATTTCCGCCAGAAAGGCTTCCTGGACGTCTCTGGCCGCTTTGAGGCTTTTGCCGGGAAAAGTGCAAATGTTTACACGAAGTAACGGACGCCCATTATTCGGCATGGTTATCTAGCTCCCTTTTTCGACATCTAAGGGAAAGCGACCAGGGATGCAAAAAGTTTCCCCCTGCCGCTCGTTATATGGTTAACGACCGCTGACTACGGACTCCAGTTCAAAGGCCACGGTCTTGGCGAAGCGCTCCCGCTTGGTTAGGTCCATTTGCTCCACCCGGCCGAAGCTCAGGCAATGGGTGACGCACTTGGCCACGCAGGCCGGCTCCAGCCCCTGGTCGACCCGGTCCATGCAGTAGTCGCACTTCACCACCTTGCCGGTTTCCGGGTTCCACTGGGGGGCGCCCCAGGGACAGGCGGTGATGCAGCTCTTGCAGCCCACGCACAGGGCCGGTTCCACATAGACGATGCCGTCTTCGGGGCGTTTGCGCATAGCGTGGGTGGGGCATACAGGCACGCACCACGGGTCCTCGCAATGGAAGCAGGGCATGAAGATGAAGGCCTGCCGGGGCAGTCCCGCCACCATTTTGGGGCCCACCGGCATGATCTGTCCCAAACGGGGACCGGCGTTCAGCCCCTTGTTGCTCTTGCAATGCACTTCGCAGCTCAAGCAGCCGATACATTTTTTCTGATCTTGAAGTAGATAGTATTTGCTCATGGGTTATCCTCACTTCACCGGACGGACCTGCACCAGGGTTTCGTCCAGGGCAGGGCTGCCGCCCACTTTATCCGAGATATTTTCCTGCAGCAGGGCATCGCTGGCGCCCTTCAGATAGCAACGGGTCTGGGCCGGCACGGTCTTGCCGAAGCCGTGCAGCATAAATACCGCTTCCGGGTGAATGAAATCGGTGACCTTGGCCTTGAGTTTGCCGTTGGTGTTCAAGGGATTGGAGACCACCTCCACATACTGCCCATCCTTGATGCCCAGCTTGGCCGCAGCCGCGGTATGAATCCACAATTCATTTTCAGGCACAAGCTCATTCAATAACAGATTGTTCTGCGTGGACACGTGGGTGTGGGCCGCGCACCGTCCCACCAAGAGGCGGAAGCGGCCTTCAGGCGGCGCAGCCACAGGCTCATACGGGGGAAAAGAGGGAAATCCGGCTTTTTCCATCAGCGAGCTGACAAACTCGATTTTGCCGGATGGGGTTTTGAATTTGATCCCGTCTTTACGGTCCCACAGAATAGCCTTATCAGTCAGGGACACAAACCCCTTGGCGTCGAAGTCCTCGATTTTCACCCCCATGTCCTTGAGCTGGAAGTTCCAGATGTCTTCGATGGTCTCATAGGGGAAGTATTGTCCCAGCTCCAGGCGGGTGGCTATTTCCTTCCAAATAAGCCAGGCGGGCTTGGTGTCATACCGAGGCGTAACCGCCTGCTTGCGGATGCGCAGGGAAGGCTTCAAGCCCGAGACCATTTGAATGGAATCGGCCCGCTCCAGATAAATGGACTCCGGCAGGATGACGTCGGCATACCAGGCAATTTCGCTGAAGTTGATATCAACGGCAACGATAAGGTCCAGCTTATTCAGGGCCTGCCGCACCTGGGCGCTGTCGGGGATGGACTGAAGCGGCTCAAAGCGGTTGGCAATGAGAGCCTTGATGGGGTACGGGTCCTCATTAATGATGGCGTGGGCCAGCATCTGGGGGTTGCCGTGGGAGGAATCCGCAATGGGGAAAGCCTCCGCGCCGGAGCCGTCAAACCGAGGCGCGTTGATCTTGGGGAATTCCTGGCTGACGTATTTGCCGATATCCCCCCGGCCTGCGGCCGCAGCGCCTTTCTTGAAGAACAACCCACCTTGGGCTTCGATGCTGCCCATCAGGGCGTTCAGGATGATTATGGAACGCCGGAAATAAATCTCATTGGGGTGATGGGCGCCCCGGTAGCCGTAGTGAAAGACGCAGGCCGGCTTGACTTCGGACATCTCCCGGGCCAAGTTTTTGATTTCCCCAGCCGGGATGCCGGTCTCGGCCTCGGCCCACTCCGGCGTATAGGGCTCCACGAAGGCTATCAGTTCGTTTAAGCCTGATACCCAGCGCCTGACATAGTCCTGATCATAAAGCTTTTCCTTCAGGATGGTGTGGATCAGGGCATAATTCAGGGCCAGGTCAGTGCCCGGGCGGATCATCCAGTAGCGGTCCGCCTTGGTGGCGGTGATGCTTACCCGCGGGTCGATATAGGTGAGCTTGGCCCCTTTGTCCATGGCCTTCAGAAGATTGTTGATGGGCGCGATCTCCAGGGCCTCGAAAATGTTGCGGCCATACATGACGATATGCCGGGTGTTGGCATAGTCGACGCCCACCTGGGGGTCGGCATAGCCTGTCAGGCTGCGGAACGCGGTGTTCACGGACCCCTTGCACAACGCGTCGTGGGTGAAGTGGTTGGGGGAGCCGATGGCTTTCATGAAGGTCTTGCTGATGTGGGTGTTGAGGTTGGTGCGCTCTCCGAACACCACGCTGTGGCCGCCGTGCTCCTGGATGATGGCCTTGAGCTTGTCCGCCACATAGTCCAGGGCCTCCTCCCAACCGGCGCGGCGCCACTGGCCCGCCCCCCGCTCTCCGGTGCGGATCATGGGATATTGGGGCCGCTCATGGTCGTGCAGCAGGGCCAACCCGGCCGAGCCTTTGGCGCACAGCGCGCCCTCAATGCCAGGCACATGGGGGTTCCCCTGTATCCAAACCACGTCGTCGTTGGCCACCATCACCCGGATGGGGCAGCGCACGGTGCACATGAAACATATGCTCCAGACTTCGGTTGACATATTTCTTTACCTCTCTTGCTATAACCTTATAGATTTTGTCATATTTTCGATATTAGCACAATAGGTTCTAGACATTATTATGTCTAGGGCACTGGGAGGCTGACTTTTCTGCCACCGGTTAACCACCTTTTAAGTTTAGTCCCCAGATTAAGAGGAACTGAACAGCGGTCCGGGGCTTCTTTGTTTGTCCTAACCGGATTTGGCCTGGGACGGACTGACCCAGGGCAGCCGTTTTATAGCCAGGTATGCGACTATATAGATAATAATGAAAGGCCCGATGAATCCCATGGACCAGCCGGTGCCGGGTATGGGAAACTCCACCTCCAGAAAGCGGTACTGCATCCAGGCCAGGGCGAAAAAAACGGGCCACAGAAAGGCCGCCGACAGGGCGGCCTGTTGGAAAAAGGAATGGCCGAAGGCCTCGTTGGCCAGCTCATTGGCGGCTTGATAGGCTTCCTTGTTCCCGGCCTTCAGGGCGTCCATGGACAGGTTCTGGTATTCTTCCGCTTCCGCCGCCTTCTCCTCAAGGCGTCTCCGGGTAATCCGAAAAACCGCAAAAACGCTTAGTTTGCCGATGAGCAGACAAAAACACGCCAGGGCAAAGGTGCCGATGCAAAAGTCCACCCAGGCATGGCCGGTGAGGCGGTAGAACCAGATCAGATAGGGGTCCAGGACCTGATAGAAAGGATGCATTTAGACCATTCCTAATGTGAGGGGGGTCGGCAGTTTACCAACCCCCCGGTGAAGTCGGTTTGTTTAAATGCCCGGCAGACGGATATCCGCAAAGCCGCGCAGGGTGTAGCCTAAGCCCACATAGAGTGCCAGGATCACAAACAGCCTCTTGAGCCAGACATCGGGAATATACTTGGAGGTGTAAGGCCCGACAATGGAGCCGGTGGCGATGCCCACCAATTCGGCGCCGACGAACAGGAAGTCAATGGGAGTGCCCTTGACGAACATAAAGGTGAAGATGGAGGTGATCATGCTGATGAACACCGCCAGGGCCGAGGTGCCGGCCACCACGTACATGGGTAGGTTCACGATATTGGTGCAAAAGGGCACATAGAGAAAGCCGCCGCCGATGCCCAGGAAGGCCGACAGGGCTGCAATGAAAAAGCCGCCCACCACCGGCCAAATGGGGTTGAAGTTGAAATCCACCCCGTAGAAGCTGAAGTCTACCCTGGTAAGGCCCCAGGATTTCACCCGCACTCCCTGGGCTGCGATTTCACCGGAGGCGGCGCCTTTTTTCACAGCTTCCTGGAAAGCCTGGGCGGCCTGCTTGGCCTTTTTCTTCTTTTCCTGTCCCCGGGGAGTGGTGTCATAGAAGAGAAAAGCTCCGATAACAAAAACGATGATGCCAAAATAGCCCACGTAGGCCTTAAGGCTGATCTTGCCGGCGGTGAGCACCGGAATGAGATAAGCGCCGGCAACGCCGCCGATGGCCAGGGCCACGCCCAACGGCAGAACCAGGCGGCCCATGCGGTAGTAGGTGACAGAGGACATCAATGCCGAAAGTCCCACCAGGTACTGGTTGGAGGTGCGGATGGAGTCGGTGACCAGCTTGTTCAGGACCGGGCTGGTTTTCCGGAAGCTTGCCGCGTAATCACCCAGGCCGAAGACGCTGATGTGCCCCACACCGGCCATGATGCCGCCGAACGCGCCCACGGTGGAAAAGATCCAGCCTACCCAGATGCCCCACAGAATGCCATAAAACCAGAAGGGGGTTGGGCCGCCCGGTATCCCCATGAAGCCCTTGGGCGCGTCAGGGTTGATCATGCCTTTTTCCGTCCCCTTGGGGGTTTGGGCGATGGCATCCTCCAATTTGCCGGCCCAGGAAGTGTCGGCCAAGGTCAGGGTGACCGCTATTACGGCCAAAACCGCGAGTATACCGAAGATTAAAAGGCCTTTTCTGTTCATAAATAATTCACTCCTTATCCAAAATTTAAAATCAGTTAATTGAAAGCAAATTATATGCCATTACTAGACATTGAAATATTGAGGATAACATCTTAAAATTACAGATAAATTAAAAAGCTTGATAAATATTGTGTAAATCCTGTAAACTTTACATTGTTAACAATTAATATTAAGCAGAATTCTGGTCGGTGCGATCATGGAGAAAAGCAGGCAGGAAAGCTTCTGGGAGAAGGTCATCGATACCATGGGACAGGGCGTGCTGGTGGTTAACTCCCGGGGACGCATCCTGTTCGCCAACGACGCGGTGGAGGAGATCACCGGTTACCGCCGGAGCGAGCTTATCGGACAGCCATGCGCCATTTTAAGGAGCGATGCCTGCTTCGGCGCGGCCTCTGGCGCACCGGGGAGTCATTGTGAGCTGTTTCAGAAGGGCTCCATAAAGAGCTGTAAAGGCGCGCTGGTGAAAAAGGACGGAGGTTTGGTACACATCTTGAAGAATGCCGTCATGTTAGAAGACGGCACCGGCCAGACGGTAGGCGTGGAAACCCTCACCGATATCAGCGAAATGGTGGCTAAAGAGCGGGTGATTTCCCGACTGCGCCGCGAAATCAGCCGGGAGGACAGTTTTCAGGGCATGATCGGCAAGTCGCCGGTTATGGATCAACTGTTCTGTCTTATCTCCAGTGCGGCGCAATCTGACGCTCCGGTGATCATTTATGGGGAAAGCGGCGTCGGCAAAGAACTGGCGGCCGCGGCCATCCACCGATTGGGAGAGCGCCACCGGGGGCCGTTTATCAAGGTGAACAGCGCGGCGTTGGCCGAGTCCATATTGGAAAGTGAGCTTTTCGGGCATGTACGGGGGGCTTTCACCGGGGCCGAGCGCACCCGGGCGGGCCGGTTCGAAGCCGCCCATGGAGGCGACATTTTTTTGGATGAGGTGGGGGACCTCCCCCTGGCGACTCAGGCCAAGCTGCTCCGAGTCCTCCAGGAGAAGGTTGTCGAACGGGTGGGGGACCATCGGCCCATTCCGGTGGATGTCCGGATTATATCCGCCACCAACCAGGACCTTCCCCGCCTTATAGCTGAAGGACGCTTTCGTGAGGACCTGTTTTACCGGATTAACGTCATTCCCATTCATATCCCGCCCCTAAGAGAGCGCCGGGAGGACATCCCCCTTCTGGTGGAAGCGTTCATTGAACGCAACCGGCTTAAAACCCGGAAACCCATCAGCGGCATCAGTAAAGAAGCTTTAGATAAGATCCTGGCTTACCGATGGCCGGGCAACGTCCGGGAACTTATCAATGCCATTGATTATGCCTTTGTGCTCTGCCACGAGGGAGCTATCTTGCCGAAACACCTTCCCGGTGCGCTGAATCATCAGAAAGCTCCCCGGTCCATGGGCGGGCGCGCGGTGCTGCCGGCCAGTCCGGCCAGGGATAGGGAGGCTTTAATGGACGCGATGGAACAGGCCGCAGGCAATAAATCCGAGGCCGCCAGAATCCTGGGAGTAAGCCGGGTGACCTTGTGGAAATGGCTTAAAAACTATCAATTGAATGGTGAGGACGGCTCCGCTTTCCCCGGAAAGGCGGACAGTGAGTTGCCGCCTCCGAGGTCCCGGAGAATTGTGGGAATTAAAAAATAAGGTGACTTTTATTTGAGGGAAGAGAAGTGACCGCTAAAAAAAGCAGCAGAATTCTATGGGGGCTCGCGGCCGCCCTGGCCTGGGGCATGCTTATCCTGGCCGGCTGCGGGGACAGCGAACCGGCCAAGAAAATCGACTTATCCAAGCGGGAGGAGACGATATACCGGCAGGAGGACGCCATCACTTATGCCTATCTGCCCCAATACGCCCATACGGTCTCTTATGAGCGCCATCACCTGGTGGTGGACTATCTGAGCCGCACCACCGGGATGACGTTTCGCCAGGTTTTCCCGGACACGTTTGACGAGCATATGAACATGGTGGGAAGAGGCCTCATAGACATCACCTTCAGCAACCCCTTCATTTATGTGAACATCGCCGACCGCTACGGCGCCCGGGCCTTTGCCCGCATAGTGGAAGCCAAAGGCAAGGAGAATTTCCGCGGCCAGATCATTTGCCGGGCTGACAATCCGCAAATCAAAACGCTGAATGACATCAAGGGCAAGCGCTTGATTGCTGTTGACCCCACTTCGGCCGGCGGCTTCCTTTATCCCTGGGGCTGGATTTTGGAGCACGGCATCCGTAAGGAGGATCTGGCGGAAATCGCCTTTGCTCCGGGGCCGGGCGGCAAGCAGGAAAAAGTGGTTATGGCGGTCTTGTCGGGCAAGTACGATGTGGGGGTCATCCGGGAGGGAACACTGGATATCATGGCCAACAAGATTGATGTTAACCAAATAAGAGTGTTGGCCTACTCACGTTGGTACCCTGGCTGGGTGTATGCGGCCCGGCGGGGACTGGACCCGGCCATCGTGGACAAAATTAAACAGGCCTTGCTGGCTTTAAACATGGACGATGCCGATCATGCCACTATTCTAAAAAAGGCCGGTTTTATTGCTATTATCCCGGCCAAGGATGAAGATTTTAACTCGGTGCGGCGGCTGGCCCAGATCGTGGAAGCCGGCGGCAAGCCCTAAGGCCATGGAGGAATTCAGCGGCAAACCGACCCCCCCAGGAAGTCCTGGAGCGGCTGATAAGGTGGGAATTATGCGGTTTTTTAGCAGCCTGTCTTTACGCAGCAAGATATTTTTGATCATTACCGCGGTGGTTTTGGTTTTCGGCTTACTTTCGGCGACGTTTGTGAGCCGTATTGCCACTAAGGCCATGGTGGGGGAAATCAAAAAGCGGGGCCTTACCCTGGGTCTGGGTTTGGCGGCCCGGATTGCGGATCCCATGCTGGCCGTTGATTTTCTCCGCCTGAAGAATATGGTGGATCAGGTAAAAGAGTCCAGTGACGACATTGTCTATGTATTTGTTCTGGATAAAAATGAGAGGGTGTTATCCCATACTTTCAAGAGCGGCTTCCCGGTCAACCTGAGAACCGCCAACCAGGTGCCGCCGGGCGCCGGCCAGCATATTCAATTGCTGGAAATCGACGAGGAAGAGCGGGTTTACGACTTCGCTCTGCCTATAGTGATCAGCCATGCGCGTTTGGGCACGGTCCGGCTGGGGCTTTCTCAGATCAAGGCCCAAGCTGCGGTGCAGCGCCTTTTGTTCATTATATTCAGCGCCTCTCTGGGAGCCGGCCTAGTGGCGGTGGTGCTGGGAACCCTGTTCGCCAGCACCGTCACTCGGCGTCTGGACGTCTTGCGCAGGTCCGCAGAAATGATGGTCAAGGGCAACCTGGATATCCAAACCGGCCCGCAGCTCAAAAGCAACTGCTGGCAGATCAGGGATTGTCAGAAGATGGAATGTCCGGCTTTTGGCGACGTTCGGCGCCGCTGCTGGTATTTGGCCGGCACCATGTGCCCCGAATGCGCGCCGGGCGGGTTTGAACAAAAGTACGAAACCTGCAAAAACTGTGAAGTCTTTTGGGCCAGCAGTGGCGATGAAATCCAGAGTTTGGCCGAGGCTTTTGATTTCATGGCTCTCAGTCTCAAATCCTATATCGAAAACCTTAAGGAGGCGGAAAAGAGCATTACCAGGCAGCAGCAGGTCCTCAAAACCATTCTGGACGTCACCCCTGATCCGGTCAGCCTCCAAGACGCAGATCTGCGCTATCGTGCGGTGAACCCCGCGTTCCGGTATTATTTTTCCATAGATGAAGCAGATATTATAGGCAAATCCGATGTGGACATCTTCTCCCCCGAATTGGCTGAGATGATACGCCGGGAGGATCTGGAGATTCTTAAAACCGGGCACACCTTATCCAAGGAAATCCTGGTCGGCAAGGACAACGACAAACATTGGTTTCACATGGTGAAGGTGCCGGTATACGATGAGAAACGGATTGCCGGCCTATTGTTTACGGCTCGGGATATTACTGAAATCAAGAAGTATCAGGAAAAGCTCATCCAAACCGTAAAGATGGAAGAGTTGGGCAAGTTGGCCGGGGGCGTGGCCCATGAAATCAATACCCCTTTGGGCATTATTTTGGGTTATGCCCAGATCCTGTTGGAAGATCTGCCCCAGGACACCGAGAGTCACGAATACCTGGAAATAATAGAGAAGCAGGCCCAAATCTGCCGCCACATCGTCGCGGACCTGCTCAACTTTTCCCGCGTCAGCGACAGCCGTATGGAAGAAATGGATCTTAACCAGTCGATTGATGAGGTGGTGCACCTGGTGCGCCACATCTTCAAACAGGACTGGGTAGACATTCAAACCTCCCTTGATCCTCAAATCCCGGCTATACGGGGAGACCGGGAGAAGCTCAAGCAGGTTTGGCTTAATCTCCTGAACAACGCCTTTGAATCCATCGGCCGGGAAGGCACGATTCAGGTAACTTCAAAGTTGTGCCCCCAAGGCAACCATGTGGTGGTGAGCGTGGCCGATACCGGCGCCGGAATCAGCGCCGAAGACCAGAAGAAAATCTTTGAGCCCTTTTTCAGCACCAAGGCCCCGGGAGTGGGCACCGGGCTGGGCTTGTCGGTGTCCCTGGGCATTGTCCGGGAACATCAGGGCAAAATTATTGCGGTAAGTCCGGCCCGAAGGGAATTCCTTGAGCAAGCGGGTGAGACCCAAAGACCCGGCGCCCTTTTCATCGTGCTCTTGCCGGTGAATTGGGAAATACCCGTGGAGGATGCCTGCGAGGAGCTGGTGCGGCTCAATATCGATGACCAACAACTGGCGACCGGATAGGGGAAACGATGGGACAGATACTGGTTCTGGATGACGTTTTGGATGCTGGAGTGATGATAAAGCGCATTCTGGAACGCAAAGGCCATCAGGTGGCGGTGTTCACCGACGAAGAAGAGGCCCTGGCGCATGCGCGCTCTCAGCCGGTAGACGTGGCCATCCTGGACATCAGGCTGAAAAAGATGAGCGGTGTCGATGTCTTGCAGGAGCTGATGAAAATATCTCCCCAGACTCAGGTTATCATGCTTACGGGCTATCCCACCCTGGAAACGGCTCGGCAGGCCCAGGAGTGGGGGGCGTGCGATTATTGCATCAAACCCATCGACAAGGATGAGCTGGAAGAAAAGGTGGCCAACGCGTTGGCGGCGGCGACCAGGCCCTCATGAATTTCAGTCAGCTTTTCAGATATTGGACCCTCCAGGTTTTTGCTCCGGACAAATTGCTGCGCCACAAGTATGAAGCCTTCAAGGAACTCCTGCGTCACGATAAAAAAAGCCTGGAACTGATTACGGATTTGGAAGAGGTCCAGCATGCCGGGACACCGGTGGATTGGGCCAGGATTGACAGGCTGGTGCGCGCTCTCAACTGGTCCGTGGGGAGCTTGGTCCGCTCCCTGGTGTCCATGCATCCCGGCGGCGCGTACAGCGGCCTGGAGCGGCGCTTCAGGCAACTGGAGTCTTCCCTTGCCGCGGCTGTCGCCCTCCCGGAGGGGGACCGATCCCCGCCTTACACTCTGAACCTGTCGGACGCGGCCGCTGAGCCGGGCCTGGCGGGAGGCAAAGCCCACACCCTCAGCCGGCTGCTCAGGGACGCAGGCCTGCCGGGCCCCCGGGGATTTGTCATCACCACCAACGCCTTCCGCTACTTTTTGCACCATAATGGCCTGCGTCACCGGCTGGACGAACTTCTGGCCGAAGTGAGCCTGGATGACTGGGAACGCCTGGAGAGGCTGTCCGGGGAAATGACCGAGATGGTGCTCACGGGGGAAGTTCCGCCGGAAATAAGGGAGGAAACTGCACGAAGATTGGCATCTCTTAAGCGGGAGGGTTGCACCGGTCCCTGGAGTTTGCGCAGCAGCGCCGCCAGTGAAGATGGCGAATTGTCATTTGCCGGCCAATATGCCAGCGTGCTCGGGGTGGGTGAGGAAGAGGACTTTTTCGTTGCGTATAAAAGGGTGTTGGCCAGCAAGTATGCGCCGCGCGCCGTGGCCTACCGCATCCGCGGCGGTTTGGCCGACCCGGAAACGCCGATGGCGGTTCTGGTCATGCAAATGGTTGACGCCAGGGTGAGCGGCGTGGTCTACACCAGGGACCGGGAGCCAAGCCGAGGAGAAGATTCCCTGGCGGTTTACGCGGTCCCCGGCCTGGGATATCGGCTGGTGGACGGCAGCGCCGAACCCGAAGTCCATTATTTCACCCGGGAGGCGCAACCCCAGCCCCTTGGGTCCTTGCCCTCCCGCACCTGTCCGGTGGAACTCACCGGGAAGGTCTGTCTTGATTCAGAAACCGCGCAATTGCTGGCCGGATGGGGTATGCGCCTGGAAGGAGTCGCCGGCTGCCCTCAGGATATCGAATGGACCCAAGACCATTCGGGGTCATGCTATATCCTGCAGGCGCGCCCCCTGTTCACCAGGACTTTCGCCGCGGCGCCGGGGACTGAAGAGGAGGAAACGCGTGTCCCGGAACAAGCCGTTCTCCTGGAAGGGGGAGTGACGGCCAGCGCCGGGGTTGGGGTAGGGCGGGTTTACCTCCTGGAAAGCGAGGCGGAGCTGGGGATGGTGCCGGATGGTGCGGTGCTGGTGTCGCCGACCCTGACTCCTGCCCTGGCGGGGATAATCAGGCGGTTGCGCGCGGTGGTGGCGGCCGGCGGCAGCCGCGCCAGCCATTTCGCGTCCATAGCCAGGGAATACGGCTTGCCTGTGTTGGCCGCGGTGCGCGAGGCTGCCAAGCTCTTGCCGCCCGGCGAGACGGTCACCGTGGATGCCGCTCGTTGCCGAGTCTACCGGGGGGAAGCGGCTGGACTAGTGGGAGAACCTCAGCGAAATTATTTTCTCCCGAAGTCGGCCTTTCAAGCGCGCTTACAGAAAGCTTTGGACTTGATATCGCCCTTGCATCTCCTGGACCCCGCGTCTCCGGATTTTAAGCCGGAAAACTGCGCCAGCATGCATGACGTGACGCGCTTTGCGCATGAAAAAGGCATGGCCGAGATGTTTTCGCTGGTGGGCCGCAGCGGCCGGGGCCTGGCCCGGGCCCGGCAACTGGAAAGCGACCTGCCCCTGGTTATGTACATCCTGGACCTGGAGGGCGGCATTGCCCCGGAGGCGGCGGATAAGAAGACCATCAGACCGGAGTTCATCACCTCGCCCCTCATGCGGGCCTGCTGGGCTGGGCTTACCCACCCCGACGTGAACTGGCGTTCAGGCCTGATCCATATCGATTGGGAGGAGTTGGACCGCGTCAGCGCCGGCATCCTGAGCCTCAAATCCGCGCTCCTGGCCAGCTACGCCATAGTGGCGCAAGAATATCTCCACCTGGTGCTCCGGTTCGGCTACCATTTCGCGGTCCTGGACGCTTTGGGCGGCGACAACCCGGAGGCCAACTACATCGCTTTCCGCTTCAAAGGCGGGGGGGCGCATTACGAAAGCAGGCTTCTCAGGGTGGAACTGATTAAAGCGATTTTGGAGTGGGCCGGCTTTACCGTCAAAACCCGGGGCGATCTTCTGGACGCCCGCTTCGACCGCCGACCCGCGGAGCAGATATTGGCCCGCCTGACCCTGTTGGGGATTCTCCAGGGCAAGACCCAGCTTCTGGATATGGCCTTGAGTGATCAGGAGCAGGTCAACGGGATGGTGGATGCCTTTAAGGAGAGCTTCGGCCAGTATGTGGCCAAAGCCTGATGCCGGGGCACGGCTTATTTTAGAGATTTAGCATGGCTGAAAAGAGCTATCAATTGGATTGGGTGACCGACAGTCTGGCGGTGGGGCAGGCGCCCATGTCTTATGAGGCCTTGGATCAACTGCGGGAACAGGGCATAAACGCCATTATGAATTTGTGCGCCGAATTTTGCGATTTGCACTGGATTGAAGCCGACGCCGGGTTCGAAGTGTATTATTTCCCCATTCCCGACGAGCAAGCACCGGACTTGCAAGAGTTGGAAAAGGCCCTGGACTGGCTGGACGAATGCCTGTACTTAGGGAAAAAAGTGCTGGTCCACTGCCGCTTCGGCATAGGGCGGACCGGCACGGTGGTGAATGCCTACCTGCTGCGCAAGGGCCTGGGGCATAAACTGGCCGGCAGAAAGCTCAAGGGTTTCAAGTCCCGGCCTGCCAATTTCGACCAGTGGTGGTTCATCCGCAAGTACGGCAAAAAAGAGAAACCTTTGGTTATCCGGGAGCCTGCCCTGGAGACCAAACATCTGGTGGATCTTTTCCCGTTTTTTAAAGATTACCGAAAAATCCGCAAAGAGGTGGACCAGCGCCTGGCCGCGGCCGGAAAAGAGACCTTGTGCGGCCAGGGACATGCACAATGCTGCCGGGAACTGGTGGTCATGTCATTCATTGAGACGGTGTATGTCAACCATGTTATCAACACCACCCTGGACCGGGTGACGCGCCGGAATGTCATCCAGCGGGCCGTGGATGCAAGCCGGGCCTGGCGGGAGTTAAAGCAGCAGACAGAGGCGGATTATGACGACGAAGCCTTGGCCGCGGCCTACCGGCAGGCCCAAATTCTGTGCCCGTTGAACGAATACGGGGAATGTCTGATTTTTGAAAACAGGCCCCTGTCCTGCCGCATTTTCGACCTGCCCGCGTGGGACCGCGAAGATTTTGCAGCCCGGCTGCCCCAGGCCCTGGGCGAAATTTCAGACAGCGTGTATTCTGCTTTCACTTCCCGGCTTCCGGGCGGCGTATCCCTTAATTTTTCTTTGCCAGAAGTGGTATCAGGCAAATTTATCCAGGCTTTTTTCCATCACCTGCTGAAAAACAACGCGGCCTGAGAATGGGCTTTAAGCTTTAAGCTATCAGCTATCAGCTATCAGCAAATAAGCTTTAAGCCTGCCGCCCATTATGTTGAGACGGTTTAAAATCTATAAGAATAGAATTAGAACCGCCGCCCTCGGCGGTTCGAGACGCCGGCGGGGGCGCCGGCGCAACATAAGGCGAAACGATTAGACTTTCGCAACCTCACCCGAGTCGCTGTCCAAAAGTTGTCTTGCGTAAGGGAAGACCCGGGCGTCCTCTCCCGGGTCCAGGTCGAGACAGGTTTGTTTATTCCAAGCCTTTGGGAAGGTAGGGGCGCAGGCGCTCCCTGGCCCAGGCGTGGCTGCGCCAACCGGCCGCGGGAGGCGCGTGGGAACGGCTGAGAAAATTAAGGAGTTCGTCCCAGGCGTCGATATCCGGCCAGGGCGGCAGGAGGTGGGTTTTGAGACCGGCTTGTGCGGCCCGGGCCAGGGTTTGTTCAAGCACCGCGGCCGTGGACCAGGAAATCTCATGAAAGATTTCCGGGCTCGGTTTTCTTAAGCCCACAAGGTAATAGCCCCCGTCCGGACAGGGGCCCAGGACCACGTCGGCCCGGCCCCCGGCCAAAATCTCCCTCCCTTCCAGAATATAGGGTCCCGGCAGGTCAGGGCTGTCGCTGTTGCGCATGAGCACCGCGGCATAGCCTTGGGCAAAGCCCCACTTGGCGGCCTCGATCAAACGGTCGCTCAGACCGGCCTCGGCCTGGACTAACAATTTAACGCCTTCGGGGGACAATTTTTCAAAGAAAGCCTTAGCAGAAGCAGGCTCATAGGCCACCGCGACGTCGATTCCGGAAAGACCGGTCATTTCCTCCAAAATGTCTTTTAAAAAGCAGTGATAGAGCTCCGCAGCCTCGGCAGGCGACAGGGGGGGAGACAAACGGGTTTTTACTTGCCCCGGCACCGGCTTCTTGGCGAAAATAATGAGAAAGGCGTTGGCAGGGGCCAGGGGCCTGGGGTCAGGAGTCAGGGTCATTGATGCAATTCTATATCAGGTGAGCTCCCATAAACAATCGATGCGGCAAGGAAATGAAATCCTGTAAGGGCGCGCCTGGCCGCGCCGCAGCCGGCCCGCCTCTCATCTCTATCATTATTCCCATTCTGAACGAAAAAGAAAATCTAAAGGAACTTCTCGGTGGTCTCCCTGCCGCCCCGGATGTGGAAATCCTGCTGGTGGACGGCGGCAGCACCGACAGTACCCTGGAGGAGGCGGCCCTTTTCCCGGGCGTGCAGATTTTTGGCAGTTCTCCGGGCCGCGGCCTGCAGATGAACACCGGCGCCCTGGCCTCAGGGGGGGAAATTCTCGTCTTTCTGCATGCGGACACCCGGATGGGGGCCGCGCACCTGGAAGCCCTGCGCCGGGAGGCCGCGGACCCTTCCTTTGGCGCGGGCGCGTTCGCCTTTGCCCTGACGCCGGACCTGCCGGCCCTGCGGTTTATCACCCGGGGAGTCAATCTGCGCTGCCGCGTCTTTGGCCTGCCCTACGGCGATCAGGCCCTCACCGTCAGGAGGAGCCTCTTTTTCCGGCTGGGGGGCTACGCCCACCGCCGCCCTGAAGACCTGGACCTGGTGCTCCGCTTGAGAAAGCATACCCGCCTGCGCCTCCTTAAGCCGCCGCTATCCACCTCCGCCCGACGCTGGCTGGAACAGGGCTATTTCAGGACCACCATGAACAACTGGCTGTTTTTGGTCCGCCATCTGGCCGAACGCATTTTCACCCGCCGCTGGCCGGAAAAGGGGGACATGGAGAAAGTTGTTGGGGGAGGGGGCTAAGGGTCGAGAGACCCTTACCCCCTTCCCCAAACCCCCTCCCCCAATCCCTTACATGGGGTTGGGAGGAGAGTTTGAGGGGAGGGTAGGGGGCCTCAGGTCCCCCAGCCCTCCCCTCAACTTATTACCCATCCAAGCTGCCGCCGCACGAGGACCCGCCGGCCGCGGTGCAGCCGTAGCAATGGTCCGCCAAACGGATACGGCGGTTTTTCAGGGCCTCAAGATCGAAATCCCGGATGTGCTGAGGCAGGCCGTCCTCCAAAGGTAAATTGAGAGCCTGATTGAAGTCGCAGTCAAAGAGCCTGCCCTCCCAGGAGACGCTGACCAGTCGGCGGCACATGAGGCCGGCGACAACGGCCGGGTTGAAGCTTGCTGTGAGCCGGTTCATATAGCGGTCGTAATTGCGGGAACGCTCCAAAAATTCCTGGAAACGGCCGATGGGCATATTGAGCAGGGTATAGACGCGGTGGAAGCGGATGCCGTGGCGGCGGCTGAGCTCATGGCGAAAGCGGTCCTCCAACTGCTGTTGCGGGGGAGGGAAATAGGCCCCCGACGGATTGGACATCAGGTTCAACATCAGCTCTGAATCCTCCTGACCATAGCCCAACTCATTGAGCCGCCGCAGGGCTTCCAGACTTTTCTGGAAAACTCCTTCGCCCCGGAGGCGGTCCACCGAATCCTCCTGATAATAGGGGAGGGAGCAGACCAGCTCCACCCGGTGCTGTCTGAAGAACTCCGGCAGATGTTCCTTGCCGGGTTCGAGCAGGATGGTGAGATTGCAGCGATTGATGATATGGGCGCCGGCCCGGGCCAAGCGCTCCACCAGGTATTCAAAATGGGGATTGATTTCCGGGGCCCCGCCGGTCAGGTCGGCCACCGGGATCTGACAGCGTTCCACGGCCCGGATTACCGCGTCGACAACTTCTTTGTCCATCTGCTCCGGCCGGGCCGGCCCGGCC
>JASEFS010000021.1 GCA_030018495.1 Deltaproteobacteria bacterium
GAGCGGGGTTGGGAAACGGGGCACGCTGGCCACCGCGCCCATCCTCGACTCTACGGTGTAGGAAAATACTCAGTGGCCTGATAAATCTCAAGCGTTAATGCATGACTCTTTTGCCAAACTTTGAGATTGCGGAAATCCTGCATTTTGTCCTCAAAAGAAATGAATTTTAAAACTGATAGCTGATAGCTGATAGCTGATAGCTAATCCGCCTCCTCTTTGGGCTTCTCGGCCAAACACTCCCTCACGCTGATGGCGAAATCCGGACAGTGCAGTTCGCACCAGCCGCAGCCGGTGCAGCTTTCGGCATCGGCCACCACCGGGTTGCCCTCTTCATCCAGGGAAAGGCACTTTCGGGGGCAAAAGGCCGCGCAGATGCCGCAGGCCTTGCACCAGGCGCGGTAGATATCGATCTCAAAATGCTTTTTGGGCTCGGCCGCCTCAGGCCGGGGAGCGGCCTCCGGACTCGAGGGCTCGCTGCCTTTGGCGACTTTTTCGATTCGGGTTCGATCAGGCATATTCAGCCATTGCCCTCCTGGCTTCGGCCCGGCGCTGGGCCCACCTTCTCAAGGCTTTGTCGATTTCCACCACCAGAATCACCGAAACGCTGATCCCCAAAATCAAGGCCCAGTCGTAAAGGGTCAAGGGGCCGGTGCGGAAGACCCACTGTAAAGGAGGCGCGTAGATGAACGCCACTTGGGCCAAGGTGGCGGCAAACAGGGCATAGAGCAAAAACGGATTGCTGAAAGGGCTGATGGTAAAAGCAGACTGGTATTCCGAGCGGCTGTTCCAGCATTGGAAGAACTGGAAAAAAACCATGGTGGTGACCGCCAGGGTGCGGGCATGGTCCACGCTGCCGCCGTTTTTGAGGCCGTACAGAAACATCGCCACCGTGCCCAGGGAGATGAGGGACCCCACCAGAATAGTCCTTTGTACCAGCAGGAAGGACATGATGCCTTCTTTGGGGTCCCTGGGAGGACGCCGCTCGATGTCCTTTTCCCCGGGTTCGAAGGCCAGGGCCACATCCTGCAGGCCGTTGGTCACCAGGTTGATCCACAAGAGCTGGGCCGGCAGAAAAGGCAAGGGCAAGCCCATGATCACCGTGCCGATTATGGTCAGGATGGCGGCTATGCCGGTGGGGATGAGGAAAAACGTGACCTTGCGGATATTATCGAACACCACCCGGCCTTCTTTGACCGCGGCGAAAATACTGGCGAAATTGTCATCCGCGATGACCATGTCAGAGGCTTCCTTGGCCACATCGGTGCCGCTCTTGCCCATGGCCACGCCGATATGGGCGGCCTTCAGGGCCGGGGCGTCGTTGACGCCGTCACCGGTTACCGCCACGATCTCCCCGTGTTCCACCAACTGCTTGACAATGCGCAGCTTGTGCTCCGGCGCCACCCGGGCGAAGACGTTTACCTTTTTCACCAGGCGGAACAAATCCTCGTCGCTCATCTCCTCCAATTGTCTGCCGGTGAGCACCCGGGCCGTTTCGGCTGCCTCGGCTCGGTGCACGATGGCCATGATGACATTTTTCACCAAGTTGAAAAACTCGGCATCGTCTTTGGGAATTTGGTGGTTTCTGGTTTCCTTCTTGGCATCCTCCTTGACGATGCCGGCTTTCTCTGCCAAAGTGGCGGTCATTTCCGTGAAAAGCTCGAACAGTTCTTCGTCGCTCAACTCCTTTATATCACCGCGCTCCGCCCCCTTGCGGACATTGCCGATAATGCCCAGGTGCTTGGCAATGGCCTCCGCGGTGATGGCGTGATCGCCGGTTATCATCTTCACCTTGACCCCCGCCTTTTTGCAGCCGGCCACGGCCTCAACGGCCTCCGGCCGGGGAGGGTCCATCATCCCCTGCAGGCCGGCGAAAACCAGGTCTGTTTGCAGATCTTCGGCTTTCAACTCGCGGTAATCGGGGGGCATCTCCCGGTAAGCCATAGCCAGGACCCTAAGCCCGTCCCGGGCGAAGTTGTTGGCGATCTTGGGGATCTTCTGCCACCGCACCCAGCCGGAGGGCTCCTCCTGTTTCATGCGGCAAGACAGGCAGATATCCAACAGTTTCTCCGGCGCGCCCTTGACGAAGATGTAATTTTTCCCCTCCCCGCGGTGCAAAGTGGCCATGTAGCCCCGCTCCGACTCAAAGGGAATTATGCCGATCTGGGGGTATTTTTCCTGTTCTTCCTCCGGGTCCAGTCCGGCCTTTATGGCCGACACCAGCAAGGCGCCTTCGGTGGGGTCCCCTTCCACGCGGTAGCGCCCCTCCTCTTCGTAGAGATGGGATTCATTACACAACATTCCGATGCGGAAAAGCATCTGCAGACCGGGGCTTTCTTTCGGGTCGACGGCCATCCACTGCTTGAGTATTTCCCCTTCGGGGTCATAGCCGGCCCCGGTGAGTTCATAGACGTCCTCGCCGTCATAAACCAGCTTCACCGTCATTTCATTTTTGGTGAGGGTGCCGGTCTTATCCGAGCAGATCACCGTAGTGCTTCCCAGGGTTTCCACCGCGGGCAGTTTACGGATGATGGCGTTGCGCCGGGCCATGCGCGCCACGCTGATGGCCAGGGTGATGGTTACTACGATGGGCAGGCCCTCAGGGATGGTGGCCACGGCTGCAGCCACCGCGGTCATGAACATGTCGCGGGGGCTTTCGCCCACCAGCAGACCCAAGCCGAACAGTACGCCCGCGGCAACCAGGATGACGAGCCCGATGATGTTGGCGAAGCGGTCAAATTTTTTCTGAAGCGGCGCCCGGGTGACCCCGATCTCCTTCACTTCTTCGGCAATGGTGCCCAGCTCTGAACGGGAGCCGGTTGCCACCACCACGCCCCGACCCCGGCCCGTAGCCACGATAGTCCCCATGAACACCATGTTTTTCTGATCCCCCGGCGTCAAATGACCCTCCGCTTTGATGGGTTCCGGGGTTTTGTCCACCGGCAGGGATTCTCCCGTGAGGAGCGACTCGTCCACCCTCAATTCCACGGTCTTGATGAGCCTGAGGTCGGCCGGGACCTTGCCCCCCGACTCCAAAAGCACTACATCGCCGGGGACGAGTTCCTCGCTGTTGATCTCCTTTTCCCTGCCGTCCCGGATAACCCTGGCTTTGGGGACCACCATCCGCTTAAGGGCCCGGACGCTTTCTTCCGCCTTAAATTCCTGGAAATAGCCGACAATGGCGTTCAACAATATAACCGCCAGGATTACCCCCATGTCCTTGTATTCTTTTAGGAATCCAGTGACCACGGCGGCAAGCATCAGGATATAAATGAGAGGGCTGGCGAACTGATCCAGGATGATTTTCAGCCGGCTGATGCCTTCGTCTTCGGCGAGCTTGTTGGGGCCGTACTCCTTCAGGCGGACGCCGATTTCCTCGTCTTTGAGGCCGTGCTCCGAGGTGCCCAGGCGGTCTAAAACTTCATTAATTTCCAGCTTGTACCAATCCAAGTCAAACCTCCAGATGATCGTTATCTTTCAAATTTAGGCCTCGCCGGCGCCTTTGTCACGCGGGTCCGATTCGATTTTGCTGCTGGCCGATGCCTGCGATCAGAAACGATGATTCCGGAGATTATATTTTCCAGGGGCATATCCTATCCCTTTTGCCGCTTCAAAAAGTTTTGCAAAATATGAATCCCTTCGTTGGTCAGGATGGACTCGGGGTGAAACTGCACCCCGAAGATCGAGAATTCCCGGTGCCTGAGCCCCATGATTTCCCCCACCGCGGTTTGGGCCGATACCTGCAGGCAGTCCGGCAGGGAGTCCCGTTCCACGATGAGGGAATGGTAGCGGGTGGCCTCGAAGGGGGATGGGATGCCCTGAAAAACATCCTTGCCGTCATGATAGATCAAGGACGTTTTGCCGTGCATCAGGCGGGGGGACCGGACGATCCGGCCGCCGAACGCCGCGCCGATGGCCTGGTGCCCCAGGCACACCCCCAGGATGGGGACCCGGCCGGCAAAGTGCCGGATGGCGGCCACGGAAATCCCCGCTTCGCCGGGGGAGCAGGGCCCGGGGGAGATGACCAGGTGCGTCAGGCCTACTCGCTCCAGGCCTTCCAAATCGACTTGGTCATTGCGGAATACCCGGACCTGCGACCCCAACTGCCCCAGGTACTGGACTAGATTGTACGTGAACGAATCGTAATTATCTATCATTACTAACATATCAAGCCCCTTGGCTTTCAGCTTTCAGCTTTCAGCTCTCAGCAATCGGCTCTCAGCAGTCAGCGGTCAGCAGTCAGCAGTCAGAAGAAGCAAGCTGTAAGCTTAAAGCTTTAAGCAGTAAGCTTTAAGTAAGGTGCGCCGCCCCTTGGGCTGTAAACATTGAGCCACAATCCTCGATCTTCAGCAGTTAGTGGTCAGCTATCGTTTAAACAATTATCCTTGTTTCTTCGCATTTGGCGGCGGCCGCCGGCCGCCCTGGGTTTGCCGGTCAGCTTCCCGGCCGGCGGGCCATGCCGGCACATTTTCCCTGGAGCGGCGTGATTCATCACGCCTTTTGAGGGCGCCATGAATGGCGCCCCCTACAAATGGGTAGCACGATAGCCCGGGCAACCTTTTCACCCAAAACCTGACCCCTGGCCCCTGCCCCCTGCCCCCTAACCCCTGGCCCCTGATCCCCGGCCCCTGATCCCCGGCCCCTGCCTCACCAAAGTCCCTCTCCCGCCAGCTCCAGGGCCCGCATCAGGGCCATGGCCTTGTTCACGGTCTCCTGGTATTCCCGGCCGGGGTCGCTGTCGGCCACGATGCCCGCGCCCACCTGGAGGTAGACCCGCCCCTGGTGCACCGTAAAGCTCCGGATAGTGATGCAGAAATCCATGTTGCCGGTAAAACCCAGGTATCCCACCGCGCCGGCATAAGGGCCCCGGCGGGTGGGCTCCAATTCCTCGATGATCTCCATGGCCCGCACTTTAGGCGCGCCGGTGACGGTGCCCGCGGGAAAGGTGGATTTGAGCAGGGATATGGCGTCCTGGTCCGGGGCCAGCCGCCCCTCCACCTGGGAAACAATGTGCATGACGTGAGAGTAGCGCTCCACCGTGAAGAGCTCCGGCACCCGGACGCTGCCGATTTCGGCCACTCGGCCCACGTCGTTTCTTCCCAAGTCCACCAGCATGATATGTTCGGCCCGCTCCTTGGGGTCGGCCAGGAGCTCTTCTTCCAGGGCCTGGTCCTCCTCCGGGGTTTTACCCCGGGGACGCGTGCCGGCAATGGGGCGGTAAACGATTTCCCGGTCTTCCAGACGCACCAGGATTTCGGGGGAGGCCCCCACCAGCTTGAGGTCGTCGCCCAGCTCCAGATAAAACATATAGGGCGACGGGTTGATGCAGCGCAAAGCCCGGTAGAGGTCCAGGGAGTCGCCTTTAAGCGGCGTATTGAAACATTGGGACAACACCACCTGAATGACGTCGCCCGCGGCGATGTACTCCTTGGAACGGACCACCATGGCTTCAAACTCTTCCCGGCTGAGGTTGGCGGCAAGCTTGACCCGCTCTCCCGGAGAGGAGGGCTCGGCCTGCGGCACCGGCTGGCGCAGGCGGCTGATGATGGCGTGGATGTCGGCCACGGCCTGGTCGTACTGCTCCTGCAAAGGCATGTCGTTGTCCCGGTGCACCAGGACCAGCACCTTGATGGTTTGCCGCAGGTTGTCGAAAATCAATAAATTGTCGGCCAGGATCAGGCGGGCTTCGGGCATGGCCAGCCGCGGGGTCAACTGCGGCAGGCGCTCGATATAGCGCACCATGTCATAGCCCAAAAAACCAACCAGGCCCCCCCAGAAACGGGGCAGGCCCTCCGCCGGCGCGGCGCTGAATTCCGTCAGCACCCGGCGCAGATGTTCAAAGGGCTCAAGGCCCGGGTCCAGGATTTCCAGAGTGCCCCGGCGCCTGAGGCTGGCTTCCTGGTCCTTGACCTGAAAGATCAAGGACGGCTTGAATCCGAGGAAACTAAAGCGCCCCCATTTTTCGCCGCCTTCCACGCTCTCCAAAAGAAAGGAAGGCTCCCGGTTCCTGAGCTTCTTGTAAGCCGACACCGGGGTTTCCAAGTCCCCTAAAATCTCCCGGTACACCGGGATGATATTGCCCTGCTGTGCGAGTTTGCGAAATCCGGCAAAATCCGGCACCACCATAGGCTGCTCCGTCGGTTATAGTTTGATTCGGGGACAGGGGCTAACCGGCGCGGCCCCTGCCCTCCTATTTCGGGAGCACAGGCATCTTGCCTGTGGAGTACAGGCTGGAAGCCAGTTCCTCCCGAGATAGTGAGATTCAGGAAAAGGCCGGGGATTTGACCCCTTGCCATCCCCAATAACCAAAAAAGCCGTGCACCCTGTTCGGGCCACGGCTTTGCTTGCTTCAAAAAACCGGGGCCCCTCCGTGAGGGGCCCCAAAATTTAAACACCAGTCTGGCGGGCGCACCTCACGGCCTCAGGATACCACGCCACCAGCACCAGTTGCAGCCATTAATAATGGCATGAGATATTTTCTATACCACGGATTTATGTCTGTCAATTAATTTATGAAGTTTTTTGATGGTCTAAGTTCTTCCGGGAATCGGGAGGCGGCGCGTTTTCTCCCGGCGCTTCGGTGGTCACCGTCTCCGGCCGCCACAATTTTTGTTCTTTGGTCTCCTCCTCGCGGTGCATGCAGGGCGAGAAGCCGCAGATAGGGCATACGGGCCGCTCGCAGGGGTCCAAGTGGATGAGGATGTCCGCACTGCCCTGGTAATGGGCGTTGAAAATGCGCTCCAATTCCTTGACTTCGCGGTGGGCTGCTTCCAGGGGCAGGTCCCGGGGGAGAATCAGGTGAAAGTCAATGAAGACTCCGCTTCCGGCCCGCCTGGCCCGGAGGCGGTGCACGTCGATCCAGAGCTCCTTGCGATGGGCCCGCAGGATGTCGGCGATTTCCTCCAGGAGGTCGGGGTCCGAGGCGTCCATGAGCCCGGCCGAAGATTCGTGCATCAACCGGGCCCCGATATGAAGGATATTCAAACCCACCAAAAGGGCCACTACGCCGTCCAGCCAATACCAGCCGGTGAACAGGGCCACGGTCAGCCCCGCCAGGACGCCGACGGAGGTGTACACGTCGGTCAGGATGTGTTTGCCGTCCGCGACCAAGGCCAGGGAGCGGGTGCGGCGTCCCACCCGCACCAGTCCCGCGCCCAGGGCGAGATTCACCAAGCTTATACCCAAAAGCAGGAGCAGCCCCACATTCAGGTTGGGAAGTTCCTGAGGGGCGAAGAGACGGGACCAAGCCTGATAGAAGATGCCCAGGGCCGCCAGAACGATGAGGGCGCCTTCAAACCCTGCCGAAAAATACTCAATCTTGCCGTGGCCGTAGGGATGGGAGGGGTCCGGGCTCTTGGCCGCCAGGGAGATGCTCATGAGGGCAAAGGCCGAGGCCACCACGTTGATGATGGACTCCAGGGCATCGGAGAAGATGGCGGCGGAGCCGGTGAGCCAGTAAGCAAAAAATTTGCCGGCCATGAGAGCCGTGCCCGCCAGCAGGGAGACCAGAATGGCGATCAGACGCGTGCGCTGTTGTTCGAGGAATGCCGCTGGCAGGGACGCGGTCTCCATTACGCATCCTAAACGAAAATCAACCCCGAGGAATAGTCTTACAGCTTTGCCAGCCGTTTGGCCAAAACTTCGGCATTGAAGAAGAGGTCCTGAACTTCGGTGGGCGTCAGCCCCGCGCCTTGGGCCACGCGTTCGGCTTGGTCGCGGGTAATCAGGTCGCCGGGTGCGTGCGCGTCGGTGTTGACGACGAGGGCCGCGCCCGCTTCCCTGGCCGTCCTGACCACGTGGCCGTTGGTCAGGGAGTGGCCTTTGCGCGCCGAAATTTCCAGGAAAATGCCCCGCTCTTTTGCCAGGGCCGCTTCTTCCGAAGTGATGAGGCCGGGGTGGGACAGGATGTCAATGTCCGAGAGCAAAGCCGCCCTGTTGGTGCCCGGAGCCACCGGCTCTACCAGCGTCTCGCCGTGGACGACGATCAACGGCACGCCCAGTTGCCGGGCGCGTTTTACCAGATCGCGGATTTGGGCCGGCGGCACGTGGGTGAATTCCAGGCCGGGGATGAGGTAGGGCGGTTCGCCGTGGTTCAGGCTGTCAGCCGCGACCTTGAGCCGGGTGAAGACCTCTTCAAAATTTGAGGCATCCACGTGGTCGGTGATGCCCAGGTACCGGTAGCCCAAGACCTGGGCCCGGCGCCACAGCTCCGCGGGAATGAGTTCGCCGTCGCTGTTTAAGGTGTGGGTGTGGAGGTCTATCACTAGAGTGGCCGGTGGCCGGAGGCCAGTGATCAGGGCCAAAAGTTTTCAGACGGAGCCTTAACTGGCCACTGACCACTAACCACTGACCACTACATTTTATATTTGCCGAAATCCTCGGGGTCCAGGCTCTCCAGGATTTCGGTCCATTTCTTGCTTTCTTCGTTGGTGATGGCCTCCTGGGCAGAGAGGTCCACCCGCCGGGCCTTCTGAATCACCACGTCGGCCACGAAGATGGGGCACTTGGCCCGCAAAGCCAGGGCTATGGCGTCGCTGGGCCGGGCGTCTATGGTGATCTCCTGGCCGTCCCGTATCAGATAGATAAGGGCGAAATAGGTGTTGTCCCTGAGATCGCAGACCTCCACCTTGATGATCTGGATGTCCATGGTTTCCATGATGTTCTTTAAAAGATCATGGGTCATGGGACGGGAAAACTTGATGTTTTCGAGTTCGCTGGCAATGGCCGTGGCCTCCAGCAAACCGATCCAGATGGGGACCGCCTTATCCGACTCCACATCCTTGAGAATCATGATGGGGCTGTTGGTAAAGGGGTCGATGGTCAAACCAGACACCACCATCTTCCGCAGCATAATACCTCCTCGGAGCGCCGTTGCCGGTGTTTGTGCAATTACCGGGCCGGCGCTTCCTGCACCCACCGCCCTTTCAGGGAATGGGGATGAGCCTCGGTGATCTCCACCATAGCCAAACGGCCCGCAAGCTCCTGAGGGCCGGTAAAGTTCACCACCTGATTGGTCCGCAGCCGGCCGCAGAGCTGGCCGGCGGATTTTTTGCTTGGCCCTTCCACCAGAACTTCTTTGACCTGACCCAGCAGGCGTCGATGGGCCGCCAGGGTGAGCTCGTCCTGCACGGCCTGCAGCCGGCGCAGGCGCTCGGCCTTGACCGGCTCCGGCACCTGGTCGGGAAATTCAGCAGCCCTGGTATTGGGACGGGGCGAATATTTGAAGGAGAAGGACTGACCGAAGCCTGCTTCCCGCATCAAAGCCAGGGTGTCTTGAAAATCCTCTTCCGTCTCACCGGGAAAGCCCACGATCAGGTCGGTGGACAGGTTGAGTTCAGGGCAGACCTGCTTCAGCCGCCCCACTTTGTCCAAATAATGCTCCCGGGTGTAGCGCCGGTTCATGGCTTTGAGAATCCGGTCAGAGCCTGACTGCACCGGCAGATGCAGGTGCTCGCACAAAGCCGGCAGTTCCCCGAAAGACTCAATGAGCTCGTCGGACAGGTCCTTGGGGTGCGAGGTGGCGAAGCGCAGGCGGGCCAAGCCGGGGAGCGCGGCCAGCCGCCTCACCAGTTCCATAAAGGTCACGGGTTCAGCCAAGCCCCGGCCGTAGGAATTGACATTCTGGCCCAGCAGCGTCACCTCTTTGCCGCCCGCGGCCAAAAAGCTCTTGACCTCCGCCTCGATGTCCGCCGGCTCCCGGCTGAATTCCCGGCCCCGCACATAAGGAACCACGCAGAAGCTGCAAAAGTTGTTGCAGCCCTGCATTATGGTCACCAGGGTCTGAACCCGGCCTGCCGGCCACTCGTGCCCGGGAGCTTCGGGGAAGCAGGACGACAGCCCGATGTCCACGGTGCGCTCCTGTTCGGCACGCTTGACCAATTCGGGCAGCCGGTAGATGCCGTGGGTGCCGAACACCAAGTCAAGGTGCGGTATGGCTTTGAGCAGCCGCTCGCCCTCCTGCTGGGCCACGCAGCCGCCCACCCCTATAATAAGTCCGGGCCGGCGCTTTTTAAAGGCTTTGAGGCGGCCGAGCAAGCTGAGCACCTTTTCCTCGGATTTGCGGCGAATGGCGCAGGTGTTGATGAGCAGCAGGTCGGCCTCCTCGGGCCGGTCAGTCAGGACGTAGTCCGCCGCCAGCACTCGGGCCATCTGTTCGGAATCGGCCACGTTCATCTGACAGCCGAAAGTCCTGATAGCTACTTTTTTCTTCAGGCCGCCCATGGCTGTTATTTAATCTGAATTAAGCAACCTTGTCAACCTCACCCGCCTGCAGGCCCTTGGCCCTGGACAGCCGGACGCGACTCCGGTACAATGCGGGTCAAAATGACGCCGGTGAAGGGGCGGGCCGCCGGCCCGCCCCTTGGCCTGATTGCCTGACCAATCCCTGTAAATTCCCATGATACCTGTACGCGGCCCCGCCACCAGAGGAGGTTTGCCCTGGGTTACCCTGGGGCTTATCGCCGTGAATGCGGCGGTCTTCCTGTACACGCTGCACATCGGCCCGGAAGCCAGCCTTAATCTCTATTTCAAGGGCGGGGCGGTGCCCGCCAAATTGAGCCAACTCAAGCTCCTGAGCCTCTCCTCCCTGTGGCTTTTGGCCACCATGTTCATTTCCCTTTTCCTGCACGCGGGCTGGGTGCATTTTATCGGCAACATGTGGTTCCTCTGGGTGTTCGGCGAAGCCCTGGAGGACGACTTGGGCCACTGGCGGTATCTGGCCTTTTACCTGTTCGCCGGCTTTTTCGCTTGCCTGTTCCACGTGCTGGCGTCAAGCCGGCTTTCCGCGCCGCTGATCGGCGCCAGCGGCGCCATCGCCGGGGTCATGGGAGGCTATCTCATGCGACTGCCGCAAAGCCCCATCCTGACGCTGGTGTTTTGGCGCCTGCGCGTGGAAACCACCTATTTCCCGGCCTTCGTCTGGCTGGTGGTTTGGGTGGGGCTGCAATTCCACGGCCTGCGCCAGGGCGGCGCCGTCGCCTGGGTGGCCCACCTGGGGGGCTTTTTTACGGGCCTGTTCGCGGTGCTGCTGTTTACCCCCTTGAAATCGGCCACCGCCAAGGCCAACCCCAAAAAGGGCAGGAGCAAGGCCAGGACCAGGGGCAAAAGCAAAGGCAAAGGCAAAGCCGGAAAAAAGTAACAGGCCTCTTGTTAATGGGCATCCCGAATTATTATTGTTAGAAAATAAAGTATTCCAATTTGAAAAGGCAAGGCGTCAGCGGTCTGGCCTTCTAGATGAGAGCTTTAGACATGATCGAGAAAATCGGCAAAGTCGGGCGTCAAGCCGCGTTGGCCGCAGGCGCGGTCCTGCGCCTCAATTACCTCAAACCCCACGAGGTGCATTTAAAGGGGGTCATCGACCCGGTCACCGAGAGCGATCTGCAGGCGCAGGAAATCATCATCAATCTGGTGCGGCAATATTTCCCGGACCATGGCTTTCTGGCCGAAGAAGAAGGCGCGGGCCAGGAGCGCAGGTCTTCGGCTGACAAGCAAAACCGCTGGATCATCGACCCGCTGGACGGCACGGTGAATTACGCCCACGGGTTTCCCATGTTCTGCGTGTCCATTGCTTATGAAGCCGACGGCGAGCTGCAATATGGGGTAATCTATGACCCCTTGCGGGATGAAGTCTTTGAGGCCCGAAAGGGCGCGGGGGCGCGGCTAAACGGCCAGCCCATCCAGGTCTCCCGGACTGAGAGCATGGAGCGCGGCCTCTTTGCCACCGGCTTCCCGTATGACATCCGGGAGCGTCTGCCGGAAACTTCAGCCCGCCTGAGCAGCATGCTGGCCCTCACCCAGGGCGTGCGCCGGGCCGGATCCGCCGCGCTGGACATGGCTTACGTGGCCTGCGGGCGGTTTGACGGCTTTTATGAAGAAAACCTGAAGCCATGGGACACCGCCGCAGGCCTGCTTATCGTCACCGAGGCCGGCGGCGTCATCACCACCTACGACGGCGGCCCTTACACCATTTTTTCACCCAACCTCGCGGCCAGCAACGGCAAATTGCACGCGGCCCTGCTGGCGGCCTTGAAAGTCCACTAAGACCCCTCTGCCCTGTTTTTTAAATATTCACCTGCTGACGCGCTTCAGCCGGTGAGGTATTTGGAGGAAGGCTCAAATAACTCAAATCCCTGGCGGCACAGGCGTTTCGCCTGTACCGGGCGCAGGCTGAGGCCTGCGGCTAGAGGCTGTCGTCTTCCGGGTTGAGCCGGAATATGTTAAATCCTGGCCAACCGGTTAAGAACTTAACAACTAAAAAATCTCCATGCAAAATTCTTTTGACCTGAAATTCAACCTGAAAATCCTCCTTATCCTGTCCTTCGGGCATCTGGTCACGGATATCTATCAGGGCGCGCTGCCGGCCATCCTGCCCTTTCTCAAGGAACGGCTGGCCCTGTCCTACACCATGGCCGGGGTGATCCTGATGGCCGCGAATTTCACCTCCTCCATCCTGCAGCCCCTGTTCGGGTATTTTTCCGACCGCAAGGAAAAGGCCCTGCTGCTGCCGCTGGGCTGCCTGGCCGCGGGCGCGGGGCTGTCCCTGCTGTCGCTGCCCACCAATTTTGCCGCGGTTCTCGCTCTGGTGGTAATCAGCGGCCTGGGGGTGGCCGCGTATCATCCCGAGGGCTACAAAACCGCGTACTTTTTCACCGGCGCCCGACCGGCCACGGGCATGTCGGTGTTTTCCGTGGGCGGCAACCTGGGTCTGGCCCTGGGGCCGATAATCTCATTGGCGGTCATTGCGCATCTGGGCTTTGCGAGCCTGCCCGTCATGGCGGTTTTTGCCGTGCTGTCCGTGTCTCTTTTGGTGTTCACCTGGAGAACCCTGCACGCCGCCAAACCGCCGCCTAAAGCAAGCAGGCAGTCTGCCGGCGCGGTTCCGGCCGGCGCGTACCTCTCCCTCTTTCTGGTCATTGCCGCGGTGGTCATGCGGGCCTGGACCCAATTGGGGTTGATGACCTATATTCCTTTCTATTACATCGATTTTCTTAAAGGGGACCCCCTGTATTCCGGCACCCTGGTGTCCACCTTCCTGTTGGGCGGCGTGGCCGGTACCATTGCCGGGTCCGTGGCCGCGGACCGCTGGGGGCATAAGCGCTATCTGATTTTTTCCATGCTCGCGGCCAGCCTGATTTTCCCTTTGATTTTTGCGGTTGAGGGGCCTTTGTTGTTCGCGGTGCTGGCCGCGGAGGGCATGGCCCTGATCTCCTCCTTCACTGTTACCATCGTCATGGCCCAGCATCTCATGCCCAACAACCTGGGCATCGCCTCCGGGCTCATGGTGGGTTTCGCCATCGGCGCCGGCGGGCTGGGTGTCACACTTTTAGGGGTGGTGGCCGACCACTTCGGGGTGCCCGCGGCCCTCAAGTCCATAATGCTCCTGCCCTTGGCCGGCCTGGGTTTGAGCCTGATGATCCGCTATCCCCTTCCGGCCGCCAGTGAGACTCCCGGGACTTGACCCTGGTTCGTTTTCTCACCTACAATGGCATCAGCTTTGCTTTTGGCGGAGGGGGCCAGGGGTCATAAATCCCTGCCCTTTCCCCCAAGCCCCCCTTCGGGAGCACAGGCTTCCAGCCTGTGCAAACACAGGACAAGATGCCTGTGTTCCCGAGTATGTATGAGGGGGTTGGGAGGGAAGCCAGAAGGGAGGCTTGCAGGGGGGGTTCGCGAACTACCCCAACAAGCCGGCGGTCCTCTCCTTGATCTAAATGTCGGTTGCTTTGAAAGGCGGCTCAGGTGGAGATGACCCTTAATTACCTGACGCCTTATCTGTTGGGCGGGAAAGCGCAGCGCATCCCGCCGGGCATTAAGATGACACAGGTGAGGACAGTGTCTCCAACCCTTTTTGGTTTTGACCAATGGCCTTAAACTTGTTCAAACCCTTGGGCAGTCTGCTGGATTTTTTTCTGCCGCGGCTATGTGTGTTCTGCCGCGGTGCGGTGTCTGAGGGGGCGGCCGCAGCGGTGTGCCAAGCGTGTCAAGACCAAATCCAATGGGTGGCAAGTCCCCTTTGTCTGCGGTGCGGCCGGGTCTTCGGCTCGAAGGAGGGGGCGGACCGTATTTGCGGGCTCTGTCAGAAGGAGCCCCCGCCCTTTGTCCGGGCTCGGGCCGCGGTCCTTTACGATGAAGACGGGCCCGCGGCTTCGGCCATCAAGCAGTTCAAGTACGGCCGCCGCATGGATATGCTGCCGGTGCTGCAGACCTGGCTGCGCACCCCGACGTTTCTGGAGCCGGCGGCTGCCGTCGACCTGCTGGTGCCGGTCCCCCTGCATAGCCGGCGCCTGAAGGAGCGGGGTTTCAATCAGGCCCTGCTGTTGGCCCGGGCCTTTCCCGACCAGCCGTTGGCCCGGGATGCCCTGGTGCGGGTGCGCCACACCGTCCCTCAATCCGGCCTCAACCCCAAGGAGCGCCGGGAAAACGTCAAAAGAGCCTTTGCCGTGCCCCGCGCTGAGCAAGTGAAGGGCAAGAAGATTATCCTGGTCGACGACGTCTACACCACCGGGGCCACGGTCAAGGAGTGCGCCAAGGTGCTCATGAAGGCGGGGGCTCGGGAAGTGCAGGTCCTTACTGTGGCCCGGGTGCGGTATGAGTGATCAGGGGCCAGGGGCCAGGGATTAGGGGATAAGAGTCAGGTTCTGGGTTCTGGGTTTTGGGTTCAGGTTATAAAGGCCCAACGGCCCAATCATTTTGACGTAGGGGCGGGGTTTCCCCGCCCATGAGAGGATTCAGAGGAAATCGAGTTGCATGGTGCGCGGTGCGCACCCCACGAAAAGCTTAAAGCTTAAAGCTTACAGCTTAAGGCTTATGCAGGGCCGTCATTCATGGCGCAACAAGGCTTGATGAATCACGCCGCTACAGGAAAAATGCGGCGGATTGCCGCCGACAGGGAGGCGGCAAGCATAGGGCGGCCCGCGGCCGCCGCACCCTATGCAAAAGATCAAAGTTCTCGAGCATTATGGGGCGCGGTTGCTTGAAAAATCCCGTTAAATTTTTCTTCCTTTCCCGCTGATTTTCCGCTAATCAAAGGGCATGACTGCCTCCACTGCCGCCAAAATAATCAGCCGACCGGAGGCCGGCCGCTGGGTCAGGGGCATCCAGGCTGAAGGGAAAAAGGTGGTCTTCACCAACGGCTGCTTCGACCTCCTGCACGTCGGCCACGTGCAGTATTTGGAAGAGGCCCGCTCTCTCGGGGACGCGCTCATCGTGGCGGTGAACACCGACGACTCGGTGCGCCGCTTAAGCAAAGGCTCGGGCCGCCCTGTCAATCCCGAAGCCGATCGGGCCCGGGTGCTGGCGGCCCTGGCCTGCGTGGACCGGGTGGTGCTCTTCCCGGAGGACACGCCCCGGGAGATCATCGCCGAGCTTCAGCCGGACGTCCTGGTTAAGGGCGGCGACTATCGGCTGGAGGAAATCGTCGGCCGGGAAACGGTCCTGGCCCGGGGCGGCCGGGTCAAGGTCATCCCCTTCGTGCCCGGCTACTCCACCACCGCACTGCTGGCCCGCATCCGGGAGAAAAGCCGAACCTGAGCCGGCGGAGAATTGTAAAATCACAAATTTCGCAAACTCCCAACAGTCTCTCTTGAGCTGGCGGCTCTCTCAAAACATGAAAAGCGTCGGTGGCACAGGTGTCCTCACTTGCGCCAACTTAAGGCACGAGACCTCTGCTAAAGTGCCAAACGCTGCTGAGCCGCTTAAGAAAATGCCAAGGTGTTCTTATAAAAGCATTGATTAATTGAGATTTTTTTTCGGGGCGCAATTTATTGCGCCCTAAAGGGCTTGATGAATCAAGCCCCTACAGGACTTTCGCAAAGGGGTCTCAAATTGCAGCTTATTTATGTTTCTTCAGGATGACATAAACCTCAAGTTAGAAGGGCAGTCCCTCAGTCGGCCCAGGCATCTTTGGCCACGTTCTTCATGCCTGCCGCCAGACAACCTTTTAAAGTTACCGACCTTCCTTTCCGATAAGAAGAAAAACCTCTGACGAAAGGTCCTGCCATGATGCTTCCCGAAAAATGGTTGCGCTATGCCCTCGCTGAAGACGGCGCCAGCAGCGTGGAATACGGCCTCCTGATGGCGGGCATAGCCTTGGCCATCTTTGCTTCGGTCTTTTTCCTGGGGCAGGTAGTCGCTGACAGTTTTTTCAAACCGGCCGAAACCCTGATCCGCTGAAAACAAGCTTTCCCGCCAATGATAGCGGCACCATAGCCGGGCGTCCCCGGTTCTCCTCCGCCTGCTTCTCGGCATCTTTGTCTTTTCCCCCGGCGTCCTATGCGATATAGTTCTTAAAGGCCGTTTTCGGTTTTTTTCGGTTTTCGGTTAAAAAAGCTGAATTATCAAGCCGTTGTAATATCCTTCAGTAACACGCAGGCAAAGCTCGTTAAACGGCCCGCGGGAAGGGACATTATGGCAGTGCGTTTAGAGATCGGCTGGCGTCCGGAGCTTCCGGACGCGGAAGGCGAAGGCCTGAGGCGCAAGGCCCGGGAGTATTTCGGCATGCACCTCGAGCAGGCGCGCGTCCTGCGCCTCCTGATGCTGGACATGAACTTGACCCCTGAAGAATTGGAGGGCGTCCGCACCGAGGTCTTCACCAATCCGGTCACTCAAATTTCCGGCTTCGCCCCCCTGGCCCGAGACTTTGACTGGGCCGTCTGGGTGGGCCTTAAGCCCGGAGTGCGCGACAACGCCGGCGCGGTGGCCCTGGAAGCCATTCAAACCTACCTCGGCCGGCCGCTGCCGCCGGGGTCTGGGGTTTTCACCTCCAGGCTGTTTTTGATCAGCGCCCCTGATCTGGCCAGGCCGGACCTCATGAGGCTGGCCTCGGAGCTCCTGGCCAACGACCTGATTCAGGAATACCGGGTCTATGCCAAAGAGGAGTGGGATCCGGAAAACGGCGTGGGCCTAGTTCTCCCCAAGGTGTCCCTGGCGCACCAGCCGCACCTGGCGGCCCTGTCCATCTCGTCCCTGGAGGCCTTAAAAGAGCTGAGCGATCAAAGGCACCTCGCGCTGCGGGAGCAGGACCTGCCGATTATCCTTAATTACTTTGCCAGGCCCGAGGTGCAGGCCCGGCGCGCCCCGGCGGGACTGGGTCCTCCCACCGACGTGGAATTGGAATACCTGGCCCAGGCCCGCAGCGATCACTGCAACCACAACACCTTCCGGGGCCGTTTCACTTATCGGGACCTGTCCACCGGCGAAGAGATGCTGGTGGACAACCCTTTTAAAACCTGCATTCAGGCCCCGACTTTGGAGATAGCCGGGGAAAAGCCCTGGGTGGTGTCCGTGTTGTGGGACAACGCCGGCGTGGGGGAATTCGACGACGAGTTCTGTTACGTCATCAAGGGGGAAACCCACAACTCTCCCTCCAACCTGGAGGCTTACGGCGGCTCCCTGACGGGCATCGTGGGGGTGTACCGGGACCCGCTGGGCACCGGCCGCAGCGCCAAGCTGATTGCGGGCATGTACGGCTTTTGCGTGGGCCCCCGCGACTACCCCGGACCCCTCAAGCCCCATCTGCATCCGCGCCGGCTCCTGGACGGCGTCATTGAAGGGGTGAAAGATGGCGGCAACAAGAGCGGCATCCCCACGGTGGCCGGGGCTCTGTACTTTGATAAAAGCTATCTGGGCAAGTGCCTGGTGTTCGTGGGCGCGGTGGGCCTCATGCCCAAGAGCGTCCAGGGGGCGCCCTGCTCCCGCAAAGAGGCCCGGCCCGGCGACCTGGTTTTCATGTGCGGCGGCAGGGTGGGCAAGGACGGCATCCACGGCGTCACCGCTTCGTCGGAGGTTTCCAGCCCCGGAACGCCCGCAGGCCACGTGCAGATCGGCGACCCCTACACCCAAAAGAAGATGCATGATTTCCTCCTGGAGGCCCGGGACCTGGGCCTGATCAATTTCATCACCGACTGCGGCGGCGGCGGTCTGTCTTCGGCTGTCGGCGAATCGGGCCAGCTGGCCGGCGGCGTGGAAGTGTGGCTGGAGAAGGTGCCGCTCAAGTACGCGGGGCTGGACCCCTGGGAAATCTGGGTGTCTGAATCCCAGGAGCGCATGGTGGTAGGCCTCAGCCCTGAAAATCAACCCTTGTTTCAAAAGCTGGCGGCCAGGCACGAAGTGGAGGTAACCGCCATCGGCCGCTTTACTGATACCGGGCTCCTCAAAGTGAGCTATGAAGGGCAGGTTTGTGCGGACATTGACTTGGCTTTGCTGAGCGAAGATTTCCCGCCCTGGGAGTTCGAGGCCGAATGGCTGCCGCCTGCGGCGCGCCTCAGCGAGCCGGTGCTGGGGGACATCGGGGACCACGGCAGGCTGCTTCTGGCCATGCTGGACCGGCCCAACCTCTGTTCCCGGGAGTGGATTACCCGGCAATACGACCACGAGGTCCAGGGCGCCAGCGTGGTTAAGCCGCTGGTCGGCCGCGAGGCGAAAATCCCCGCGGATGCTGCGGTCCTGCGGCCCAGGCTGGACCGCGACAAAGGCCTGGCCTTGGGCCTGGCCTTGAATCCGGCCTACTCCCAAATCGATGCCTGGCACATGACCGCGGTGACCGTGGATGAGGCGGTGCGGCGGCTGCTGGCCGTGGGCGCGAGTCTGGCCCACATCGGCGGGGTGGACAACTTTTGCTGGCCCAGCATTGAATACCACCCGGAGCGCAATCCGGACGGCAAGTTCAAGGCCGCGCAACTGGTGCGGGCCTGCCTGGCTCTGAAGGAGATTTGCCTAAAGTACCGTATACCGCTTCTGTCCGGCAAGGACAGCATGTACGTGGACGGGGTGCATCCCGGGGCGTTCGGCGAAACCCACCGGGTGAGCGGGCTCCCCACCTTGTTTTTCACGACGGTCGGCCTGATCCCCGATTTGAGCCGGGTGCTGACGCCGGATCTGAAAAATGCCGGCGATCTGCTCTTCCTCATCGGCGACACCAAGCCCGAGCTTGGGGGCTCGGAGTTTTACGAACTGCTGGGGTACGTGGGCCGGAGCGTCCCTGAAGTCAGGGCCGGGGAATTTCTGGAGCGCTACCGGCTGCTGGAGCAGGCCGCGGCCGAAGGCCTGCTCGCCTCCTGCCGCGCCCTGGCCCGCGGCGGCCTGGGCGTGCACTTGGCCCTGGTCAGTCTGGCCGCGGGCCTGGGAGTGGAGGTGGATGTGGGCGCGGCGGCTCCCGACCACGCGGCCCACATCGCCTTGTATTCCGAGTCCGCCGGGCGCTTCCTGGTGAGCGCCGCGCCGGAGCATCGCCGCAGGCTGGAAGCCTTCTTCCAGGGGCAGCCCCTGGTATGTTTGGGGGAAGTGCGCCCGGATCGGACCTTTCTCGTCAAGAGAGGGGGCCGGACTCTGATGGAGATGCCGTTGAACGACCTGAAAGCAGCCTGGCAGCGGCGGTTCGGCGGATTGGTTTAAAGAGTTTTTGGTTTTTGATCGAGCGCACAGACTGGAAAGCCTTTGCCACCATATTTTCATGTTATAATAATCAGATTCCATAACGTGGGAGATAAAGAAGAATCGATGCACGCTGAAATGCTCATCTTGCGGTTTTCCAAAGAGGTGGTGGACCAGCCCATAATTTACCGCCTGGTCAAGGATTACGATTTGGAGTTCAATTTGCTGAAGGCTACCATCTACCCCCGCAAGGAAGGTATTATCGTAATGGAGCTCAAGGGGCATCCCAAGAATTTCCGCAAGGGCATCAAATACCTGCGGGATTCCGGGGTCAAGGTGCAGCGGGTGGCTCACGAGGTGCGGCGCAACGAGGAGCGCTGCTATCAGTGCGGCACCTGCACGGCTATTTGCCCCACCGGGGCCCTGTTTATCGAGCGGCCTGAAATGGGGGTGGGCTTCGACGCGGGCAAGTGCAGCGCCTGCGAGTTGTGCTGTTCGGTGTGCCCGGCCCGGGCCATGGAAGTGCGCCTGAACCAATCCGCGATTTAAGCTTAGAAATCTTGTGCTGTACTTTTTCATCGGCTCTTATTCGGCCATTATTGCCTGCCTGTATTACTTCCTGCCCTTATATCTCAAAGGCACCCTGAACTTCTCGGGAGGGCAGATCGGCCTCTTGTACGGGGTCTTGAGCCTGAACTCCGTGCTGGTGGCCTTTCCGGTGGGAGTGACCGGCGACCGCTATCCGGCCAGGATTCTCACGCGTTTGGGCTTGCTGGGGACCGCGGCCAGCCTGCTGTTGCTGGGCCGGGCCGCACATTTCTGGCCTTTTCTGGCGGTGTTCTGGACCTTCGGCTTGAGCCTGCAGCTCTTCCGCCAATCCCTGGACATCATGCTCTTTAAAGACAATCCCGGCAATCAGGTGATGCGGTTCGGGAACTATAATTTTTGGCGCATGGGCGGCATGACCTCGGGGATAATAGCGGGCGGCGTGCTCCTCACCTTTCTGGCTTTTCCCGAAACCCTTAATCTCTGGGCCTTGTTTTTGCTGCTCCTGTTGTTAGCCACGCTGCGCCTCCCCCTGACTCGGGGAGTGAGCACCCCCTTGCGGCAGTACGGTGAGGATTTTCTGAATCGGCAAGTGCTTTTCTTTTCGGCCTGGCTGTTTCTCTTCACCATGCATTGGGGCGCGGAAGGCACCAGCCTGAGCCTTTTCCTCCAAACCGCGCTGGGCTTGAGCCCCATGGGCATGGGCCTCTATATGTCCGGCGAATTTATGGTGGTGGCCTTGACAGCTTATTGCTACGGCAGGTTCTGGGACGGGCGCTGGCCGCCGTTGACCTTTTTGATCCTGGCCCTGCTGACGTCGGGCCTGGGCCACATCTTCATGACCTACCCGTCGCTTCCCTGGTCCTTTGGCTGGCGCGCGGTGCACGGCGTGGGCGACGGGCTCATCATGATGCTCACCTATACCACCATCGCCAGGCTCTTTCACGTGGACCGGGTGGGCGGCAACTCCGGCCTGATATTGCTCACCTGCACCCTGGGAACCTTCAGCGGCTCCCTGATCTACGGCCCCCTGGGAGCCGGTTTGGGCTACCACCTCCCCTTGATTATTTCCGGCTTTGTTTCCCTGGCTCTAATCCCGCTGGTATACATGGGATTGAAAGAATAGATGAGAAGGCGGCCGGGAAAAGCGGGCGCCTCTTTTAACTAAACTGCCCTGTACCATCTACTTTCAAGGAACATAAAGGGGCGACACGCGGTCGCCCCTATGGTTCGCAATTTCCTTGATGGCACTTGAGTCCGGTCTAACCCATGCCCATTATATGCCACATGCCCATCATGCCGATGTCTTCGTGTTCCAGGATATGGCAGTGGAACATGGCCATGCCTGCATAATCCATAACCGGCACGAGCATGGTGACGCTGCCCCACTTGGGCACCAGCACCGTGTCTTTCCAGGCCGGCATGGCGGCATAGGCCGGATAAGAGGATGGCGCCCCGCTGATAGAGAGAATCTGGGCCGGATTGACGTGCTGGTGGAAGGGATGGTCCATGCCGCTGTCGTTGGTGATAGTCCAGATTTCATAGGTGTCTACGTTGGACATGATGGTGTACGGGGCCACGTCAAAATCCTGGCCGTTGATGTAGCCGTTGCCCATGCCCATGCTCAGGGCCAGCACATCGGTTTGAGCTATCTCAAGACTGTTGGGGTTAAGCCGTTGCGCGGCCGGGTTGATGCTGGCGGGAATGGCGCCGCTTGCTCCTGAGCCGGTCACGCGCATGGTCAACAGGGTGATCTGCTCGGAGGTCATGTTGCCTCTCCAGGAATAGGCCAAGGAAAGGAATTTATAATCCCTTTTCGTAGTGCTTGCCTTTACCAGCACTTCAACACGTTCCCCCGGGGCCAAAAGAATCTGCGACCTGGCATAAGGCTTATCCAGCAAATGGCCGTCCGCTCCCGCCAGGTAAAGGGTATGGCCTTCCAGACTCAGGAGATAGTGGCGCACATTGCTGGCGTTGAGCACGCGCCACCTTTGCACCTGTCCCGGCCGGATGGTCAAAACCGGATTAACCTGGCCGTTGACCATGACCGTGCTGCCCGACTTGCCGTGCATGTAATCGCTCATCATGGCGTGGGGCGAAGGGGCAGAGCCGCTCAAAGCGATGTCCTTGAGGACCATGATCTTGGTGTCCATGCCGCTGAACACGGTGAGATCGTCTTCCGTGATCAGGCAGCCTGCCAACCCGGCCCAATATTGCTCAGCTGAAACCCCGTGCTTGTGGGGATGATAGAAATTGAACGACCCGGCCCCCTGATTGGCCAGGTCATACTCGTGATTATACGTCTCGCCCGGCATTAAATCGTACATTACATAGTCGCCCGGCGGTTCAGGAGAGACATGCCAGCCATGGGTATGGAGGTTGGTAATGTTTTTCTGATAGCCGAGGAGGTTGGTCTGGCTGGTGTAAGGCAAGGAGTTGGTGAAATTAATTCTGACGATGTCATTCTGCCTTACGTTGATGGTGGGGCCGGGAAAGAAGCCGTGATAGTTGTGACTCGCATCACGGTAACCGTAAGTCATGAGGTTGGCGACAGTGCCGTTGATGTTTATCGGGGAGATCTGAGCTTCCAGATTAACTGTAACCAGGTTGCCGTCTCTGGTTAGAGGCATAAGTTGAGGATTTGCAAATGGCGCCCCGGGCGGCGGATCGATGACCCCGCCTCCGCCCGTGCCGCCGCCGCCCCCCATTCCGCCACCGCCGCCCCCCATTCTCTGGGCCCAGGCCTCCACGCCACTGAGGCCGAGACAAGTGCCGGCCAAGCCCATGGAGGTGATTTTAAAGAACCTCCTTCGGGATAATTTCTTGTTCATAGTCACCTCCACCCAGGCAGTGAGATAAAAACCTTTCTGGATACAACAATATGAAGATTTATTTAAAAAAATAAATAGTAAGAAGTTACCAATTGGATATGAGTAAAGGTGCTTATTTTACAGGCAGGGACGACTATGCCTTGGCCAGCAATGCCGCGTAAAAGCCGTCCAGGTTATCGTCTATCGGGGAGGTTCTGAAATAGCCGGGGCTTAACATGAAGAGACGGGCCGGGGCCGGCAGGAGGCTGGGGTCGAATACCAGGCGGAAGTCGGGATGCCTCTTGAGGAACCCGGCGATGAGCTTTTCGTTTTCGGCTGGCTCCGTAGTGCAGGTGATGTAGAGCAGATGCCCGCCGGTGCGCAGCAGGGGCGCGGCCTGGGCCAGCATGGCCCGCTGCCGGGGCGGGAAGGTGGCCAGGTCGGCTTCTTCCAGGCGGGTTTTGATTTCCGGGTGCCGGCGGATAATCCCCAGGGCCGAGCAGGGCGCGTCGATGACAACGGCGTCAAAGCTTTGCTCTTGGAAGGGCAGAGGCTGGGAGGCATCGGCGAGAAGCGGTTGCACCACGGCCGCGCCCCAGCGCCCGGCGGTGAGGCTCAGTTCTTTAAGCCGCCGCCGGTGGTAATCCACGGACACGATGTATCCCTGATTTTGCAGCCGCTCCGCCAAGTGGGTGGTTTTGCCGCCCCGGCCGGCCCCGATTTCCAGAACCCGCTGGCCCGGTATGAGGGGCAGAAGATACCCGGCCAGTTGCGCGGCCTCATCCTGAAAAAGCCACAACCCTTCCCGGTAGGAGGGCAGACTTTGGGGCGGGCTTTCCAGGGAAATAATCTGTAAACCCGCCGGAGAAAAGCGGCACGCTTCGGTCCGGACGCCCTCCTTCTGCAGCCGGACTTGCAAGGCCGCGCGGTCGGTTTTCAGGGTGTTGGCCCGGATGGTCAGGGGCGGGATCTGGTTGTTGGCATTCAGCCGGGCCAGGGTCTCCCTGGGACCGTAGCGCTTCAGCCAACGCTTGACCAGCCATTCCGGGTGCGCGGTGGCCAGACTCAGGCCCCGCACCCGGTCGGCCTCCACCGGCGGCAGGGGGCCTGGGCCTTCTTCGGCCAGGCGCCTCAGCAGCGCATTGATGTAACCCACGTGCTGGCGGGGCAGCCGCATGGCCTTGGCCAGGTTCACCATCTCCGACACCGCCGCGTGGTCCGGCACTTTATCCAGAAAGATCAACTGATAGGCCCCGACCCTGAGGATGATGAGGGCCAGGGGATGCAGCTTGGCCAAGGGCAGGCGGGAAATGCGGGAAATGAAGTAATCGAGCTTGATTTGCCAGCGCTTGACACCTTGGACGAGCTCCAGGAGAAAGGCCCGCTCCACGCGGATGAGGCCGGGATGCCTTTTCAGGGCCGCGGCTAACAGGTCCTCCACGGATCGGTCCCGAGCTTCGGCCTCGGCCAGGATTTTGACGGCCAGCTCCCGGGCGCTGGGGGTTTTAGGAGACATGTTTAAGCAAGATATCAGATTTTAGGACAACCCTGCTTAATTTCATTGCGGAAATAGAGTATTTATTTTGAAGCCAATGATTTTGGTAAGATAATTTTTTCTGGAAATTTCTGTAGGGCGGGAAAGCGCAGCGCATCCCGCCATCTTGAATTGAAATCATGCCCCGCTACCTACGCGCCGTGGTTCCTGGCGGCACCTTCTTTTTCACGGTCGCGCTCCTGGATCGCCGCCGGCAACTCCTGACCGAAAACATCGACCTGCTACGGAAGGCTTTCCAGGCGGCCCGCCGCCGCCGGCCATTTGCCATCGAAGCCATCGTGATTTTGCCCGATCACCTGCATTGCATCTGGACCCTGCCTCCCGGGGACGCGGATTTCTCTACCCGCTGGCATGATATCAAAGCACGCTTTGCCGCCAAGATTCCACCCGGGGAACAACTTTCAGAAAGACGCCTGAAAAAGGGAGAACGAGGCATTTGGCAGCGGCGTTTTTGGGAGCATGCCATCCGGGACGAGCGCGACTACCAGCGTCATGTGGATTACATCCACTACAATCCGGTAAAGCACGGTCACGTTACGCGAGTCGCGGCTTGGCCTTATTCCAGCTTTCACCGGTTTGTGGGACGCGGCGTTTATACCATCGATTGGGCGGCCGATAATGATGTTCGGCGACTGGAGATGGAATGATGTGAAAGGCGGGATGCGCTGCGCTTTCCCGCCCTACGGACTACGGACTATTAGGTCCTCCACGGATCGGTCCCGGGCTTCGGCCTCGGCCAGGATTTTGACGGTCAGCTCCCGGGCGCTGGGGGTTTTAGGAGACATGAATAAACAAAAATATCAGATTTGAAGATAATTGAAATTTACTTGCGGACAAATAGAATCTATCCGAAGTTAATGATTTTATTAATATAATTGTTCTGGAAATTTCTGTAGGGCGGGAAAGCGCAGCGCATCCCGCCATCTTGAATTGAAATCATGCCCCGCTACCTACGCGCCGTGGTTCCTGGCGGCACCTTCTTTTTCACGGTCGCGCTCCTGGATCGCCGCCGGCAACCCCTGACCGAGAACGTCAAGAAGGAGTCTCTCAGGTGATATATGAGGCGCCAGCGGCTGTCAAGGCAATGGCAGGAAGCGCGAGGAATTAGCCGGCAGATGGGGAAGAAACGCCGGATGGGGAGCGGGGTTCAGGATTGGCAAGAAAAGTCTTCAAGGCCTCCTCCACCCGCTCCAGGTTCACCAGGGTGTCGAAGCAGGGGCCGTTGGGGCGGTAGTTGGTGATGCCGAACACGGGCAAGGGATAGCTGTCCTGGATGCCGCTGGACAGGTCGCGTTCGCAGGCCACCGCAATAATGAGCTTGGGACGGCGCTCCACCACGATGCGGCGGGCCAGCGTGCCGCCGGTGGCCACGGCCAAGCCCACGCCGTACTTGTCGGAGAGCTCTGCCAGGCCCTTGATAGGGCATTTGCCGCAGCGCTTGCAGTGGACCACGTTGCCGGTGATGCGGAACTGGCACTCGTGGAACTGGAGGCAGTGCGGCATCAGCAGGAGCAATTCATCAGCCGTGGCTTTGGGGTGCTGGGCCAAAAGAAGCTGGTTGTTTATTTCTATGAAAGAACGGCGCACCTGGTCCTTGTTGATCCCGAAGAGCCGCCCCACGCCTGTCATAAGGGGCAAAAGCAGCTTGATCAGGACGCCCCGCAGATTCCTGGAGAAGGGCAGGTCCCGGCCCAGGGCCACGGTCAAGCCCAGAATGGCCACGGCCGCGAGTACGAACAGGAGCAGGCCCGCGAATAAAATGCCCAGGATGAGGGGCAGGCTCGGGTGAATGTTGACCAGCCCGACGTAGGGTACGACCCAAAGGATGACCAGGAGAAGGGAGAACAGGAGGACGGTCACGGCCAGCAGGCCCAGGAATATGCGTTTCTGGGGCCGGAACGAGTTGCCCCCCTCCAGCAATTGTTCGTCCGCCATAAGCCTTATTCCAAAGTTTCCCCGACAATAAGGTGGCCGCGTTGGAAATCGGCCACCGGCAGGCGTTTGTGCCCGGCCAGTTGCAGCTCTTTAACCGTAATGCTGCCCCGGCCGCAGGCGATTTCCAGGCCGTCAGGCTGCAAGCCCAGGACCTTTCCGGGAGCGCCTGATTGATTCCCGGAAGTCCTCAAGCGCGCTCCAAAAAGCTTCAGCCGCTGCCCTCTGAGAAAGGTATACGCGCCGGGCCTGGGGTCCAGCCCCCGGATCCAGCCGCACACTTCCTCCGCCGGCAGGTTCCAGTTCAAACGCCGCATCCCCGGGGTGATGGGCGGGGCGTAGGTAGCCCCCTCTTCCGGCTGGGGCTTTCTGATGGCCTTGCCCTGGCGCAGCAGTTCCAGGGCCTCAACCAAAAGCTCCGCGCCACGCTGAGCCAGCCGGGCCGCCAGGGTGCCGGCGTTGTCCTCTTCCCGGATGGCGACTTTATCTTGAAGAAAGATGGGGCCGGTGTCCACCTCGTAGGTTACCCACATGATGGTCACTCCCGTCTCTTTCTCCCCCCGGATCAGGGCCCAATTAACCGGCGCGGCCCCCCGGTACTTGGGCAGCAGAGAAGCATGCACGTTGAGAAACCCCACCGTGGGCAGGGCCAGCATCTCATGGGTGAGGATGCGGCCGTAGGCCGTGACCACCATGAGTTCGGGCGCCAACTCCCGCAAAGCCGCCATAAATCCGGGGTCTTTGAGTTTAACCGGTTGAAGCACCCTGAGGCCATGGGCCAGGGCCAGCTCCTTTACCGGCGACGGGCTCAACTTCTGGCCCCTGCCCCGGGGTTTGTCCGGCTGGGTGATGACCGCGATGACATCCTCCCCGGCCGCCAAAAGTTCCCTTAAAGTAGGCACCCCGAATTCAGGCGTCCCCAGAAAGATGACGCGCCAGGGACCCTGCTTTACCTCTCCGCCGCTTGTTTCTTGAGCTTTCTTAAATAGATCCCCCGTTTTAACCGGCTGATGCGGTCGATGAAGAGTTTGCCGTTAAGATGGTCTATTTCGTGCTGCAAAACCACGGCTAACAGGCCTTCGGCTTCGATTTCCAGGGGCTTTCCCTCCCGATCGAAACCGGCCACGCAGATTTTTTTGCACCGCTTTACTTCCGCGGTATAATCCGGAATCGAGAGGCAGCCTTCGTTGTGGATGATCTCCCCCTCGCAGGCGATGATGCGCGGGTTGAGCATGACGCGCAGTTCCGGCGAGCCGTCCCGCTGGGCCACGTCAAAAACAATGACCCGGCGCAGGTCTCCCACCTGGTTGGCGGCCAGCCCCAGCCCCGGGGCATGGTACATGGTGGCTGCCATATCATCGATAAAATATTGTAAATCGCCGTTAATATCGGCGACTTCCTTGGCCTCGTGCAGCAGCACCGGGTCCGGATAAATGCGAATAGGTAAGATTGCCATAATACGTAAGCTGATGAAATGTAATCGTATTATTTAATCGTAAGACTTTTAGGGAGGTTTTGCAAGGCTTGAGAAGGGATAAAGAATGAAGCGGCGAAAGTGGGAAAATAAACAGGGACGGCAGCAACGCCGCCGCCCCTGAAATGTTCCTTTAGCTTTTTAAACCCTTACCACCATTACTCAGCAGCGGGGGTCAGGGCCATACTCAGGTCGAACTCACTGTCCTGCATATCAGGAGCTTCGCTCAGATCAGGGCCGGGGCCGAAACCCGGGCCGCCTGGACCGAAGCAGGCTCCCGGACCCATGCCCATGCCGCGCCCCATGCCTCTGCCGGGACCCATGCCGCGGCCGAAGCCGAACCGGCCGAGTTCAGGCGCGATTTGCTTCATCTTGAGCCGCAAGGCCACGGACTTTTCCATCATCTGGTCTCTCAAGGCGTTCAGCTCCTTTTGCTTGGCCACAATGGCCTTTTCGTCGGGCTTCTCGGCCTTCCAGAGCTGAGCCATTTCCGCGCGCTTGACCCACATCTGCTTGCGCAGGTTGGCGGTGTCGTTCATGAACTGATGTTTCAGGTCAAATACCTGGGCCGCCTGTTCGGGGGTCAGGTTCATGCGGCCCCAGTTCCCGGGTCTGGCCCAAGAGGTTGCGGCCAGGGCCAGGGCGACCAGCAAGAAAACCGGGATCAGGATTTTCGGGTGAATTCGTCTCATGTGTTATGCATCTCCTTATTTGGGTTTGAGGTTTAAGCCTGCTTTACCTTAATAAACCCAGGAGACGGGATTATCCGGCGCAAAAAAAATTTCACCCCAGGCCAGGCGCCTTAGTGACAGGCCTCTCGCCTGCACTGAGCCATCTTTTTCATCGGTCGTAGCGTTTGACGTCCAGGACCATCAGCGTCGGCTCCGGCGACTGGTCGACCACCTTGATCACCGCGGTGCCCCAGCCGCCGCGGCTCAGCAAAAAGCGCGGATAATACATGGTGGAGTTAGTGGAATGATTGTATTCCGAGGTGCCGCCGTTTACCCGCAAAACGTCTTTATGTCCCGCCTGGCGCAGCGCCTCGGTGCAGGCCTTCATCTCCTGGTTGTCCAGCCGCCCCCGATTGACGCTGGCCTTGACCACCTCATGCTGCACTGACTGCTGCACCGAAGCGCAGCTCACAATAAAAAGCATGGCGAACAGCAAAGCGATTTTTTTCATTTCTATTCTCCTTCTCCCCAGAAAATGACCGGCCCGATCGGCAAAAGAATATTCAAATCAGCCGGGACCCTGTAGTATATTACTTCAAAGGACGTGCCAGACAGGAGAAAGAACATGCCGGAATATGTCATTCATCCCCTGGTGGTGGGGCTGAACGAAACCGATCAGGGCGTCATGACCTACCTCAAGGGCTATGGTAAGCGTATTTATCTCCCCATTTACGTATTTTATTTGGAGGGCGGGCCGGAGAAGATTTTGGTGGACACAGGTTTGGAGCAGTTCATGGTGCCGCCGGGCGTGGCCGAAGAGTTGGGGCTGGAGATTCTGGAATTCGAAGACGCTCTGGCCAAATACGATTTGCAGCCCGAAGACATCGATATCATCATCCATACGCACCTGCACAACGACCATTGCGAAAACGACTACAAGTGCACCAACGCCCGAGTGTTCGTGCAGAAGAAGGAATTGGAATTTTTCCGGAATCCCCACCCCATCGACCACCGCTACTTTCCCGACCTCCTGGACGATGTGGAGGTGGTGACGGTGGAGGGCGACCAGGAGATCGTGCCCGGCATCTCGGTGATGCTCACGCCGGGTCACACCCCCGGCGGCCAGTCGGTGGTGGTGAGCACCAAAAAAGGCCGGGCCGTGATTACGGGATTCTGCTGCAATGACCAAAATTTCCCTGCGAGCGGACCGATAGTCCCGCCCGGGGTGCATTTGGACCTGATTGAGGCGTATGACAGCGTCCAGCGGGTTAAGGAGGCCGCGGATATTCTCATTCCGCTGCACGACCTGTCGGTGGGGCGACGGGACTCGATTCCGGAGTGAAACAAAAGATAGGAGGGTTTTTCAAGGCAAGATTCGTTGACTTGGCAAAAACAGGCATTATTGTTTGCCCAAGGAGATGGCGAAATTCACCTCGCCTCAGCAGAGTTTGGGTTTAGGCCTCAATATCACCAGGAGGTGGAGATTATGAAAAGATTTGGAATCCTGCTCATCGTGGCAATGTTTGGTTGGGCTCTGGCCTGCGGCGGTGCGGAAGAGAAGAAGCCCCCTGCCCAAACCACGGCCCCGCCGGCGACGGCCGAGAAGGCCGCGCCTCCTGCTGCCCCGGAACATCCGAAAGCGGAGCCGGGAAAGCCGGAGCACCCCACTGCCGAAAAGCCCAAAGCCGAACACCCTGCGCCAGAGCAGGCCAAGCCGGAACATCCGAAGTCAGAACATCCGAAGTAATGTTTTGCTTTGCAATGCCACTTCACGACCCAGACAAGGAAGTTTTATGAACTGGCGAACCATGCTGTCCGCCCTCGCGGCGGTATGGCTGGCGGTGGGATGCGGGCAATCAGAAGGACCGGCAGCGCCGGGAGCGTCCGGCCCGCCCGGGCCCGAAGTTTCGCCAACCGCTGCGATACAGACAGGCATTGAGAGGCACATCGCCGAGCAGGTGCGGCTGGGGGGAGGATATTTCAAGCTCCCCTTCCGCGATCGGGAACTCCGCCTCAATCTGGTGAAAGTCCACACCGAATACCTGTCCAAACTTGGTCCCGGGCGCTACTTCGCCTGCGTGGACCTGGTGGATGTCAGCGGCGACGTCTATGACGTGGACTTCTTTCTAGGCGGGGAGCCGGATGCCATGCAGGTCACCGAAACCACCGTCCACAAGCTCAACGGCCAGCCTTTTTACGCCTGGGAGCAAAAAAGCGACGGCACCTGGCATCGCATCCCCATGGACAAGGCTTCAGAGAGCCACCTGGGAGTCCTCAAAGAGCGGGATGAGTTCGAATTCATTTACCGGGTCACTTTGCCCAAGATAAGCGAGCCTGCCCGCATGTGGCTGCCGCTGGCGACCTCGGATCGATTCCAGACAGTGGAGATAACCTCCATAAAGGCTCCGGGCAAGCAAAGTATCTTGCGAGAGAGCGAACACGGCAACCAGGTCTTGCTCCTGGAACTCGGAGTAAGAGACAGCGGCAAAACCGTGGAGATCCTCTACCAGGTTACGCGCCTGGAGAAAGCCGCGTACGCGGCTGAGATCCCTGACCCGGAAAAATACCTGAAGCCGGAGCGCTTGGTGCCGGTAAATGAAGATTTTCGGAGCCTCGCCCAGGAGGTTGTCCAAGGCAAGCAGGGAGACCTGATGCGGGCCCGGGCGCTTTACGACCATGTCATCGACCGCATGCGATATGCCAAGTACGGTGAAGGTTGGGGCAGGGGCAACGCAGTTTATGCCTGCAACGCTCGCACCGGCAACTGCACGGACTTTCACTCCTACTTCATCGCCCTGGCCAGGGCGGCGGGCATCCCGGCGCGCTTCGCCATCGGCGCAGCCGTCCCTTCCGAGCGCAACGAGGGCGGGATAGACGGTTATCATTGCTGGGCGGAATTCTATGCCGACGGCAAATGGTGGCCGGTGGACATCAGCGAGGGCGACAAGTATTCGAGTCTGGCCACCTATTACTTCGGCCACCACCCGGCCAACCGCTTTGAATTAAGCCGGGGCCGCGACCTTAGGATTGAACCGGGGCCTGCTTTAGGCCCGATAAACTTCCTGGCCTATCCCGTGCTGGAAGTAGGAGGTAATCCGGCCAAAGCAGCGGTGGAGTTCTCCTTTAACCGGCGCAGGCGCGGTTGATTAATGAATTTACAGGGGCAGGGTCCTGGGGAACAGGCACTCTGCCCTCAATTTTTCCGAGACTTGTGAACCGGTTAAAAATAATGTTTGAAGCGGCGGGTCGGGGAGTCTGAACCTTCACCTGTTCTTAAATCTCAAACTTTGCCGCAATGGGAATTCTGCGGCCCATGCCGAAGGCCTTGGAGGTGATTTTCAGGCCCGGGGCCGCCTGCCTCCGTTTGTATTCATTGGTGTCTATGGCCCGGATGACCCACCGCACCACCGCGGGGTCAAAGCCGCGGTCAACGATGTCCTGGAATGACTGGAACTCCACCAGGTAGAGCTGGATGATCTGGTCCAGAATGTCATAAGGGGGCAGGGTGTCCTGGTCTTTTTGATCGGGGCGCAGTTCCGCAGACGGGGCCTTGGTAAGGGTGGACTCCGGGATGATTTCGCCGTCCCGGTTAAGGTAGCGGGCCAGTTCATAGACCATGGTCTTGGGCACGTCAGCCAGCATGCTCAAGCCCCCGCTCATGTCGCCGTACAGGGTGCAGTAGCCCACCGCCAGCTCGCTTTTGTTGCCGGTGGACAGCACGATGTGGCCGAATTTGTTGGACAGGGCCATCAGGATGTTGCCCCGGATGCGGGCCTGAATATTCTCCAGGGTGACGTCGATGGTGTCCACGTCGAAATGCCCCCGAAACGACTCCCGGTAACACTCATAGATGGAAGTGATGGGGATGACCTTGAATTCAATGCCCAAATTGTCCGCCAGGACGCGGGAATCCCTCAGACTTTCCGGGGAGGAATACAGGGAAGGCATGGCCACCCCCAGGACGTTGTCCCGGCCCAGGGCCTTTACCGCCAGGGTGCAGACCACCGCGGAATCCACCCCGCCGGACAGGCCCACCACGGCCCGTTTGAACCCGCACTTGCCTAAATAATCCCTGGTACCCAGCACCAGGGCCTCGCACACCGAGGCGATTTTTTCCTGGGGATCATACTTTCGAGGAGTTCCTGCCTCATTAAGGTCTACCGTAAACACGGTTTCCTTGAACGCAGGCAAAATGGACAGCAGCTTCCCGGCCCTGTCAAAAGCCATGCTGCGGCCGTCAAAAATGAGCTCGTCGTTGCCGCCGATCTGGTTGACATAAAGGAAGGGCAGACCGAATTTTTCCGCGTGCCGGCGCATGAGGTTGTACCGGATTTCCTCTTTGCCCACCTGGTAAGGCGAGGCCGAAATGTTGATCAGGATGCTGGAGCCTTTTTCGGCCAGGACTGTCAACGGGTCGAAGTCATAGAGGCGCTGGCACCAGTTTTCCTCCTGGCACCAGGCGTCCTCGCAGATGGAGAGGCCCAGGGTTTCGCCCTTGAAGGACACCACCTCAACGGCCCCGGCCTGGTCGAAATAGCGGGTCTCGTCGAAGACGTCATAGGTCGGCAGCAGGGATTTATCCCGCTGAAAGACGGCCTCGCCCTGATGAAATAAAACCGCGGAGTTGTAAAGACCCTTGCCTTTGGCCCGGCCGGTGGGCCGGGGCGCGCCGACGATGAGGCCCAAATGAGGATGGCGGGCGGACAGCGCGGCCACTTCCTGCAGCCCTTGCTGAGTCCGTTCGATAAAGGCCGGTTTTTCCAGAAGGTCCCGGGGGGGATAGCCGGTTATATACAGTTCCGAAAAGATCACCAGGTCCGTGTCCGGAGGAACACCGGCCAGGGCCGCGGCGAGCTTTTCAATGTTTCCTGAGATATCTCCCACGGTGGGGTTGAGCTGGGCCAGGGCGATTTTCATAAAGGCTCCGCGTCAAGCTGGGGATTGCCGCAGAAATTTAAGAGATATTAAGGATTTTAGCAGACTTTTCGGATGGATTCGAGTTCAGCTTCAGAGATATTGGAAAAAAAAAATCAGTCCCTGGGGAAAACCTAAATGTAGCGCCGCCGCGTTCGGCGGCCCCTTGAAACCGCCGGGCACGGCGGTTCTACCTCCGCCTCATTTAAACCCAGAAGTCAGAACCCAGAACCCAAAAATTAAAACTCATACACAGAACCAAAAGCCAAAAACCAAAAACCAAAACCATATTTACCCTGCCCTGCCCTACCCTATTCTTGACAGCTTTGGGGCAAAGGGATAAAAAACGGAAAGCTTGATAAGTTCAGGAGATAAGCCGCGTGTATTGGGATAAAGCCCTGGAAACCCTGAGCCCCGCCGATTTGCGGGACCTGCAATTACAGCGCCTGCGGGAAACCCTCCGCCGGGCCGCAAACAGCCCTTTTTACCGGGAGCGCCTTGAGGAGGCCGGCCTGTCGGCGGACAACCTGAAAACTCTGGATGACTTGCGCCGCCTGCCCTTCACTACCAAGGACGACCTGCGCTCCCGCGGCAAAGAAATGCTTACCCGGCCCTTGAGCGACATGGTGCGCCTGCACGCCTCTTCGGGCACCACCGGCCAGGCCACGGTGATCTATTACACCCGCCGGGATATCGAGGCCTGGGCGGATCTGCTGGCTCGCTCCATGTACATGACCGGCCTGAGACCCGGGGACGTGTTTCAGAACATGATGGGCTACGGCTTGTTCACGGGCGGCCTGGGGTTTCATTACGGGGCCGAGCGCCTGGGCGCCCTGACCATCCCCGCGGGGGCCGGCAACAGCAAGCGCCAGGTGCAGCTCATGCAGCAGTTCGCCACCACCGCGCTGCATATCATTCCCAGCTACGCCCTCTACCTGCTCAATACCTTCGCAGACCTGGGCGTGGACCCCAAGGGTCTGTCCCTCAAAATCGCGTTCGTCGGGGCCGAGCCCCACACCGAGGACATGCGGCGGCGCATTGAAGCCGCTTACGGCGTCAAGGCCTACAATTCCTACGGCCTTTCGGAAATGAACGGCCCGGGCGTGGCCTTCGAATGCCCGGAGCAAAACGGCATGCATGTTTGGGAGGATGCCTATCTCCTGGAAGTCATCGACCCCATGACCCTGGAACCCGCGCCGCCCGGCAAAGCGGGGGAATTGGTCTTTACCAATCTGACCCGGGAAGGCATGCCGCTGTTGCGCTACCGCACCCGGGACTTGGCCTCGTTCAGCGACGAACCCTGCCCCTGCGGCCGCACCCATAGGCGCATCTCCCGCATCCAGGGCCGCACTGACGACATGATCATCATCAAAGGGGTCAACGTCTTTCCCATGCAGATCGAAAAGGTGCTCATGGCGCTCCCCGAGGTGCACACCAATTACCTGGTGGAACTTACCCGGGAGAATTTCAACGACCAGATGCACGTCAAGGTGGAAGTGCAGCAGGACTTCTTCCGGGAAGACCTGAAATACCTGACAGGCTTGCGCAAGCGCATTACCGAAGCTCTGAAAAGCGAACTCCTGGTCACCCCCCTGGTGGAGCTGGTGGAACCCAACACCCTGCCCGCGGGTGAGGGCAAAGCGGTGCGCATTTTGGACAAACGTTAACGGCAGTGGTCAGGGGCCAGGAGTAAAACTATAAAGGTTGCGCATCGCGTACCCTAACAAAAGCAGCATTAATTTTAAGAGGCGGGGTTTCCCCGCGCGCTGGCGCCTGTAAGCGGGAAGCCCGAGTTATTTATGACCCAAATCATTTTGCAGCCCATCGGCCTCATTCATTCGCCCTTCCAGGAGCCCCAAGGCACGCCCATTCAGCCGCTGGCGGCCCGGGACGTAGCCGGCGTGGTGGAAATTTTCCCGGAGTTCGTCCCAGGCCTTCGGGATCTGGAAGGATTCTCCCGCCTGATCCTGATCTACCACTTTCACTTGGCCAAGGCTTTTACCCTGCAAGTCAAGCCCTTTCTGGACAAAGAGGATCGGGGCGTGTTTGCCACCCGGGCGCCGGCCCGGCCCTGCCCCATCGGCCTGTCCGTGGTCCGGTTGGACAAAATTGAGGGAAACCGGCTCCTGGTTCTGGACGTGGACGTGGTAAACAACACGCCCCTTTTGGATATTAAGCCTTATGTGCCGCAGTTCGACAGCTTTCCTGAGGAAAAAATCGGCTGGATGACGGATAAAATCGGCAAACTGCCCGATGCCAAAGACGATGGCAGATTTGTGAAGTGAGGCGCGCACTGCGCACCGATAAGACTGGCAAATTCCGCAGATACCGCGCTGATGGCAAAATTTTAAGGGACGTACCATGACAAACCCCGAAAACGTGGCGGAACACATCTTGGCAGGTGACGTCAGGACCGCGGCCCGCCTCATGCGGGACTTGGACGACGGCCGCCCCGCGGCCCGGGAAGTCTTGAAGCTTCTTTATCCCCACAGCGGCCGGGCCCATATTATCGGCATCACCGGCTCGCCGGGGGTGGGCAAGAGTACCCTTACCGACCGTCTGATCCAGCATTTGCGGGCCGTGGGCAAGACCGTTGGCGTGGTGGCCGTGGACCCCACCAGCCCCTTTTCGGGGGGCGCCATTTTGGGGGATCGCATCCGCATGCAGCGCCATGCCCTGGACGAGGGGGTATTCATCCGCTCCCTGGCCACCCGGGGCCATTTCGGAGGCCTCACCGCGTCGGCCCGGGCCGTAGTCACGGTGCTGGACGCCATGGGCAAGGACGTGATCCTGGTGGAGACCGTGGGGGTGGGCCAGGACGAAGTGGAGATCGCCGGCGCCGCGGACACCACCCTGGTGGTCACCGTGCCCGGTCTGGGCGACGACATCCAGGCCCTCAAAGCCGGCCTGCTGGAAGTGGCCGACCTTTTGGTGGTGAACAAAGCCGACCGGGAGGGCGCGGAGCGCACCTTTCGGGACCTGCTCACCATGATCGACATGCGGAGCGCCCAATCCGCGGGCGGTTGGCGGCCCAAGGTTTTTATGACCCAGGCCAAGGAGGACGAGGGCGTGACCGAGTTGCTGGCCGGTATTTGGGAACACCGCAATTTCCTCTCCAAGGACGGCGGCCTGGCCCTGCGGGCCGCCAGGGTGGAACGCGTGCGCCAGGAGTTCCTGGAGCTGCTGAGGGAGGGGGTCTACAACCGGCTGGTGCAGCAGTTAAGCCGGGAAGGCCTTATTAACAGGATAATCGAAGATATCTTGGACAAGCGCAGCGATCCGTATTCCGCCAGCGAAGCATTCATCAGGCAAACCCTCAATCAAAAATAGCTTACTCAGCCAACTCTCAGGCCCTTAGGCTCGGGCATAGTCGAGCCTGCCGCCAACGCTCTTCCTGCCTTGTTTCTCTCCAAGCCTGAGTGGCCGCCGCCCCTCTTGAAACTGTCTCAGACAAAACTTAAATAATTGTTATGAACGGCAGCACCAAGATAGAGGAAACAGCGATGCAAATCGGCAGAATGCGGCGGTTTTGGGGCTCCCAAACCTCGGTGGGCATGGCCGGAATTTTGCAGAACTTGCAAAATATCATCGTTGTGGCCGTCTGCCTGCTGATGTTTTGGATTATGCTGGTGCAGATCTATCAGACCAGCCTGGAAACACTGGAAACGAAAAACTTCCGCGCCATCGCGGGTCATCTTATTTATATCTTTGTTTTAATTGAGCTTTTCCGTTTGATGATTTATTATCTGGAGGAGCAGCGCATCCTGCTGGGCTCCATCATTGAAGTGACCGTTGTCAGCATTCTCCGGGAAATCATCCTGGAGGGCGTGCTGAACGTGAGCTTGGACCGGCTGCTGGGAGTGTGCGGTCTGATTCTCACCTTGACTCTGACGCTGGCTTTGTACCAGTACCTGGAAAAAGGACGGGCCAAGCTGGAGCAAATAACCATCCCCAAACCCGCGCCGCGGGCTTGAGAGGTTTATTCCGGCTTGCCGGGCTCCGCCGGGGCCTCCGGACGCCGGCGCACCGGGATGGTGAAGTAAAAAGTGGCCCCCCGGCCCGGCTGGGATTCCACCCAGATGCGCCCGCCGTGGCGCTCCACGATCTTTTTGCAGATGGCCAGGCCTATGCCGGTGCCGGGATATTCCTCCCGGGGGTGCAGGCGCTCAAACATCAGGAAGATGCGTTGGAAGTGCCTGGGGTCAATGCCGATGCCCTGGTCCCTTACGGAGAACCGCCATTCCCCGTTCAGACGCTCGGCCCCGATGTGCACCCGCGGTGGCTGGTCACCGCTGAACTTGAGGGCGTTGCCGATGAGGTTCTGGAATACCCTTTCCAGTTGAGCCCGGTCGGCCATGACTTCGGGCAGCGGCTCATGGGTGATTCTGGCCTTTTTCTTGTGGATGGTTGCTCCCAAATCCTTGAGCACCTGGTCCAGGACGGCGTTTGTGTCCACCAGGGCAAATTCTTTGCCCCGGGTTGTCACCCGGGAGAATTCCAGGATGTCTTTAATTTGCTGCTCCATGCGGCTGAGGCTTTCCAGGGCGCGGGCAATGAACTCGTTGGCCTTGGCGTCAAGCTTGTCACGATATCTCCGGGCCAGGAGTTGGACAAAGCCGGATGCCACGTGCAGCGGCTCCTGGAGGTCGTGGGAGACCAGATAGGCGAACTGCTCCAGGTCGGCATTGGAGCGGGCCAGTTCTTCGGCCTTTTGCAGCAGAAGTTCCTCCGCCCGTTTACGCTCCTCGATTTCCCGCTGCAGCTCCCGGTTGGCCAAGGCCAGTTCCTGGGTACGGGTCGCGACGCGCTGCTCCAGCTCTGCATAGGCCTTCTTGAGGGCGTCTTGGGCCTGCTTGACCTCGGTGATGTCCTCCATGGCCACCAGAATCATTTCGGGCCGCTTTTCGCCCTTCTGGATGAGCCGGGCATTCAAAAGCATGGTTTTTCGCCCTATGCCGGGGAAGTCTTGCTCCACCTCGAAATTGTCAAAAAAGGTGTTTTGCGGAATTATTTCTTCCAGGAGTTTCCGCAGTGCAGGAATATCCCACTGTTTATTGCCGAGGTCGTAAATGAAGCGCCTTTCGGTTTCTTCAGGAGTAACCTTGAAGGTGCGATAAAACGCGGGGTTGGCGGAAACCACTTTTAAATCTCGGTCTAGCACCACCAGGGGCTCGCGCACGGTTTCCACGATACCCTGCACCAGCGCCAGGGACTCCCTGAGCGTCTCTTCCCGCTGCTCGTGCTGTTCCTCGGCAGCATGCAAGTTAGAAAGGTCCTGTTGCAGTTGCCGCACTTCGGCCAGGAGTTCTTCCCGGGATTTGGCTTCATCCTTCATGGCGCGGTTTAAAGTTGCTGAGATTGAAAAATTAATCCTTGCTTGCGAAAATGGGGAAGTAAAATCCGTTTATAAATATAAAAACGATGAAGCTGCCTGCAACCAATCCTTTTGAAAAGGTCTGCGCCAAAAAGCGGGGCATTGACCGGTCCGTCCTGGAGAGCGTCATCAGCTTGGCTGTGGAGATAGCCCGGGAAGGACGCGAGGGCCGCAAGATCGGTACCATGTTCACCGTTTTCGATGCCGAAGAAGTGCTTAAGCGCTCCAAATGCCTTATTCTGGATCCGCTGCAGGGCCATCCCGATCATGTCAAGCGCGTTGATAACCACGACATGCGGGAAACCGTCAAAGAGCTGGCCCAGTTGGACGGGGCCTTCGTGGTTGATGATAAGGGCGTGGTGGTCTCGGCCTGCCGCTATCTGAACGCCTCCTCGGAGGGGATCGAACTGCCCCTGGGTCTGGGGTCCCGCCATATGGCCGGGGCCTCCATCACCGGGGCGACCAAGGCCGTGGCAGTGGTGGTATCGGAAAGCGCCATTGTCAGGGTGTTCGACAACGGCCATCTGGTCAGCGAAATTATCCCGGAAATCTGGATGCTGAACCGCTACAGTCTGCACCTGACCCAGCCGTATGATGAGAGAACCGAAGAGCAGCTTACGGTAGTGAGCAAAGAAGAATGATTGCCTGCCGGTGGCATTTATGACGATTTTTCAGCGGGTAATGGTAGCCGTGGACGGCTCCCCGGCCAGCTTGTACGCCCTGGAGCAGGCTCTGCGGCTGGGCGGCGAGCTTGCCGCGATTGCTGTGGCGCCCAAGGCCTCTTACTCGGGACCGGGCGCCCCGCGGCAGGAGGTTGAAGACAAGGCTTTAGCCCAAGCCGCGGCCCTGGCCCGGGCCGCGGGCGTTTCCCTGAAAACTCTTTCCGACCAGGGGGAACCCCACGAACGCATCATTGCTGCTGCAGAACGCACCGGGAGCGACCTTATCGTGGTAGGTTTGAAGGGGAGGGACCTTCCCGCCGCGGCGCTCATGGGCAGCACTACGGCCCGGGTCATCGGCTTCAGCCCCGTGGATGTGCTGGTGGTGCCGGAGCAGGCCGCCGTCAGTTTATACAAGGTGCTGTTGCCCACGGACGGCTCCCGGTACAGTCAAAAAGCGGCGGGCCGGGCTCTGGAGATATGTGCCGCCCGCGGCGGCGAGCTTAAGGTGATTGCGGTCCTGGATGCACCGCCCGGCTTTATGGCGGCCGCGCCGGAGGCAGCCGCAGATTTGCTTGCCGGACTAAGAGATATTACCGCCGAAGTGCAGACCCGCGCCCAAAACCTGGGTCTTTCATGCCAGGCCGAAGTGCTGCAAGGGTCGGCCTTTCAGGCAATTACCTCGGAAGCCGCCAAGTGGCAGGCCGGCCTGATAGTCATGGGTTCCCACGGTCGCACCGGCTTGAAGCGCCTCCTCATGGGCAGCGTCACCGAGCGGGTCATCGGCTTCGCCCCCTGCCCGGTGCTGGTGGTCAAAGGCAGGGCCTGACCCTTTGGCCGGGACGCTGCAATAGACGTTTCCTCGCCGCCGCGGCAGATAAACAGTTGACCTTTAAGGGGCGGGTGGTTATAAATTTAAAGGAAATTTGCTTCGCCATTGCAACGCGCGCCCATAGCTCAGCTGGACAGAGCAACGGACTACGAATCCGTGTGTCGGGAGTTCGAATCTCTCTGGGCGCGCCAGTGATTTCAAGGGGTTAGGCCAAAAAGCTTGCCCCTTTTTTTGTGGTATGCACATAGTGTGCACGCTTGCAGAATAAAGGGGTAAAAAAGTGGAGTTGTGGGCTTGTGCTGCATATGGTAAGAGCATTTTTAAAATTCTTCTCTGGCCGAACCGATAAGGGAAGAAGGAGGACGACATTCAAAGACAGGGGTTTAAATCCCCCCGCCAGCCTCAATAATTTCAGGGGGTTGAACTTAGCAAGCGCAAGAAGAATTGTTGACATATCCCAAATTAATCATTAATGTATAGTTGAGCGGTGAGACCTATGCAGGTCCTTGGGGCAGGGTTCTTCCATCGGTAGAACAAACCTCGGGACCATGGCCTGCAAGGCACGCTCTTTATTTTTTGGGCGGTAAGTAGACATCATCATAGCGGACCTTTCCCCGGAAGATTTCATACCAGGTCGGGTCTTCCCGTTCATACTTACGAAAAATACCCCAACTAAAGAGGTCTGCCGCTTGAAGGCAAAAATTATCTGAAGAAATTTCATGAGTAATCCTTAGCCGAACTTTTGGAGGTATTCGTTCTCCTATCTGGCGCTTTATATAGCGATTAAATTCCTGAATTTGGGCGCTCCTTTTTCTCTTATCCAAGACAAGATTAACGGCTTCATCGGCGCTTTCAAAAGGAAGCTGTTCAAGGATAAGGCGGGCGAGATAATTATAAAGCCGTTCTTTTTGGTTCTGTAATTCCGGAAAAAGCCGATCTTTGTTTAAAGTGAGGGCATAAATTCCGAAATGCACACCGGCTACCTGGCGGAAGAAGTATTCTTTAATATTAAGAGTGGTCGCGCTCCCCTTCAGTTCCTGAACAATTCTTTTCCTTTTCCTTTTTGGATTCAACTTACGTTTAATGGTTTTTTGAACCGCCAGGGCTACGGTTCGGTGCCTGGTGCTGGTGCTTATGGCCAGGATGCAGATTGTAAAAAATCTGGATCGGCCCCTTCTATCCGGACTAAATCCCAGGTCGCCGCTTTCGTCTAAATAAAGAAACCAAGGGCCAGCCATGGCTCATAAGTATTGCAAGTCATTTAAGATTTTTCAAGAGAAGATCGGATCGCTTTATGGCCGCTGGCAGATCTTTTTCAATCAGCGCCTCTTAGCTAAGGAGCACCTATTTTGAAAAGCAAACTCCTAAATAAACTTTTTTTTGCTCTGGCGCTGGTGTTTGTGCTTGCCGTTTCCGCACCCGCCGAGGCGGGGAAGTTTAACACCGGCTGGTGGTGCCGCATAAGCGAAGTTGATGCCGCAACCTTGGCATCGTGGGCCGGCCAGGGCCAAACAATGGTCCTGGTCTATAATTGCCACGTCGCCCCCGGCAGTATGATAACGAGATTTCTTGATGCAGCCGGGGCAACCGGCATAAAGGTAATCATCGGCCTCACCCCGGTTTGGGAAATATCTGCCTCACAATTGGCTGCCATCGTTAATACCCACAAACATCATCCCGCCTTGTATGCCTGGTATCTTGCCGATGAGCCCGAACTGAACACCGGCAAGGACGTGCATTATTTGCTGGCGGTAAATCCCGGTTATTACCGGGTTATCAAAGCCAACGACCCAAAGCATCCGGTCCTGATAAGCTTTAATTATCCCTACAACGCGGCAATTTGGCATAAATGCCGCCGCTATTACGATGTTTGCGACATAATCGGCGTGCACGATTACGCCAAATATGCCGGTGATCCGGGGCCATGGCATCTTGGCGAAGCTCAAACCCAATACGACATGTGGAAGCAACTTGCCGCGGATGCGAAAGCCCACGGCAAAGACATGATGGCTACTTGCCAGGGTATGAGCGGCGGCTCCTACGGGGTAATGTCATACGCTGAGCTGAAACATTCAGCTTTCACCGCGGTTATAAACGGAATTGACAAAATTCTTTATTGGATGTGGAAGCCCGGATTCGGCTTTGTCAATGACGCCACCACGTTAAAAAGTGTGCAATCAATGGTTGCGGAGCTGAATGGCGTTGCAGATGAAATGAAAAACGGGCATACCTTCAGCCCGGCCATAAGAGTCAACAAAGGCCCCGACGAACTGGCCTATCGCTACGGCGTACATGGCAGGAATCATGTTATCGCCGCGGTCAATATCAAAGGCCGGGGCAGACGCCACGGAGGCGGCGACCCGTTGAGCGGGGTTGCCTTTACGCTCCCCGAGGGCGTGGATGCCGCTTCGGTAAACGTCTTGTACGAGAACCGCTCCCTTCCCGTCAAGAACCGGCGGTTCACCGATAATTTCACCAAGTACCAGGTGCACCTCTATCAATTTACCAGTGCCCCGCCGCGCCATACCGCTCCCTCTGCCGGCATAACCGCGCCCCGCTGATCCGAACCTCGCTGAAGGCGCCGATGATTTCCAAGGGCCTGGCCAAAGAGCCCCGCCCCTTCCGGGTTGCCCTGTGCAAGCCCAAGCACGCATAGGCCCACAAAATCCCAAAATATCCTCAGGCAACCCCATTCTCGGGTAAGTCAGTCCTGATTTTTGTGACATTTGGAAAATTTCTTTTTGACAGTATCTGAGCAAGTAACATATCGTTATCCCATCTACCGTTAGCGCAGGGAGGCGCTTACCGTGCTGCCTGCAATAATCAAAAGCAAACTTGAGCTTGTTCCGTTGGTAACCGAAACGGGGCCCGCCACGGCCTCAAATGCCATGTAACCAGTTAATATTTCTTATCATTTAGTCGATTACCCATGTAATCGACCGGTGTGAGGTTTGTTCCGAGTTTGATGAACTCACTGCCTTTGCATTTCCCTCGCCGCAGTCTCACAAGTCGGTTTTCCTCCGTCATTTTTAAAAGGAAGCCATAACTGCACACCGGCCGGAAAAGCCGGCGCCACGAAATTTCATAAGTCGATCTTTTTTGCTTCGCGAACTCAAAAGCTGTTTTAAACCATCAGGCCGCAGCGGGTATCGCAATCCGGTGAGGAGTTTTTACCAAGGGAGGGAGGCTCATAAGATGAGAGCATTGGTTACAGGAGGCGCCGGATTTATCGGCTCACACTTGGCCGAAGCTTTGTTGGAGCTGGGGTGGTCCGTGGAGGTAATCGATGATCTCTCCACCGGGGGCATAGAAAATATCGTTTCCTTAAAAGATCACCCCCGCTTTTCCTATGTTCTGGATAGCGTGAGGAACCGGCGTTTGATGCTGGAGCTGGTGGACCGGGCCGATATGGTTTTCCATTTGGCTGCGGCCGTCGGGGTCAGGCTCATTGTGGAGCAGCCCGTATGGACCATCGAGACCAACATCAAATGCACCGAAATCGTCCTGGAGCTGTGCTCCCGAAAACACAAGCCGGTCCTCATCGCGTCTACCTCCGAGGTTTATGGCAAGCTGAACCGGGCCAAATTCAGCGAAGACGACAATTTGGTGTTAGGGCCCACTTCCAAGGCCCGCTGGTGCTACGCCGCGTCCAAGATCATCGACGAGTTTCTGGCCAAGGCCTATTATGCTGAGAAAAAATTGCCCGCCGTGGTGGTGCGCCTCTTCAATACCATCGGCCCGCGTCAGTCCGGGGAGTACGGCATGGTGGTGCCCCGCTTCGTCCAGCAGGCTCTGGAGAATCAACCCATAACCATCTATGGGGATGGCTCCCAGCGCCGCTCCTTCACCTGGGTGGGTGATGTGGTCCAGGCCATGATCACTCTGATCCAGCAGCCCGGTGCCTACGGCGAGGTCTTTAACATCGGCCATACCAAGGAAATCTCCATTTATAACCTGGCATCACTGGTGAAAGATTTGACCCTGAGTCAATCCGAAGTGATTTTTGTGCCTTATGAGGAGGCTTACCAGCCCGGCTTTGAGGATATGGGCCGGAGGCTTCCGGACATCTCCAAGGTCCAGAAGCTGATCGGTTACCGGCCCAACCTTGACCTGCCAGAAATGCTGCATCGGATCATCGAATATCAGCGCACCAGGATCAAGGCCGCCGCATGACCCGGAAAATCCTATTGGTCACCGGTATTTTCCCGCCTGACATCGGCGGTCCGGCCACCTATGTGCCCCGGATTGCGGAAGCCCTGACTCAAAGAGGGCATCAAATTACCGTGATCACCTTAAGCGAACGCCTGGAGCATGACGATTCCTCCTTTCCCTTCAAGGTCATCAGGCTGCCCCGGCGCCTGGCCAAGCCTCTGCGCCGGTTCAAAGCCATCCGGACCATCCTGGCCGCGGGCCGAAGCGCCGATGTTATCTTTGTTAACGGCTTGCCTCTGGAAGCGGTGCTGGCCAACATGGGTTTGCGAAGACCTTTGGTCATGAAGGTGGTGGGTGACCTGGCTTGGGAGCGGGCAAATCAGAGGGGGTGGATTACAGAGAACTTTGAAGATTTCCAACGGCAGCGCTACGGTCTCATAATAGAGGGCCTGAAAGCGCTGCGCTCCTGGTGGACCCGGCAAGCCGACCGGGTTATCGTCCCCAGCCATTATTTGGGCCGCTGGGTGGCCGCCTGGGGGGTGCCGGAGGAGAAAATCGCGGTCATCTATAACGCCGTGGAGCCTATCAACGGCATTAAGCCTGTCCCTGTTTCCTTGACTACACCTTTAAAGGCGGTCACCGTGGGCCGCCTCATATCTTTGAAGAGAATCGACCAAGTCATCGAAGTCTTGGCGCGGATGGCGGACCTGGGACTCATCATTATCGGCGATGGCCCGGAAAGGCACAAACTGGAAAGCCTGGGCCAGAGATTGGCAGTAAATGATCGCCTCGTTTTCGCCGGACAGAGAACCAGGCAGGAGACCTTTTCCCTGATGGCGGCCGCCGACCTCTTTATCCTGAACTCTGCTTATGAGGGCCTGCCCCATGTGGTCCTGGAGGCTTTGAACCTGGGCCTGCCGGTGGTGGCCACCGCGGTGGGAGGCACCCCGGAAGTTGTTCATCACAGGAAAAACGGCTTGTTGATCAGGCCCGGAGACGCCGAGGGGTTGCGAAAAGCCGTGCAAGACATTTCACAGGTCCCAGAGCGGCAATCTCTCTCCCGAGGCATCAAGCGGTCGCTTAAGCCTTTTGCCTTTCAGCAGATGCTGGACCGCACCGAATGCTTGTTGTCCAACCCGTACTGATGAGCTCCCGATCTTTTCTTAAGAAATGAGCTTGCAGAGCAACGTACAAGCCAACTTCCTTATTAGAGCGGCGGCCAGTTTAAAGCATCCGCTGGTCAGCGATATCAGTTGCTTAACGGCAGCTCAATATGTTGCGGCGGGCTTGGGCCTTCTTGCCACTGCTCTGGCAGCCAGGGCGTTGGGTCCGGCGGATTTCGGCAAATTCGCCCTGATTACCGCGTATCCGATTTTGCTCTGGTCTGCAATGAGCGTTAAATCCGTGTCGATAACTACGAGATACTTGTCCGGTTTTAAGGCCCAGGGGCGCGAGAGCCAGTTGAGGGGCATGTGCAAGCTGGGATACAGCCTGGATCTGATGCTTGCCTGCCTGGTCCTGGTCGTTGTCAGCCTGACCGGCTGGTGGGTGGCCCAATCCTTTTATAACTTGCCGCGGTCGGCGTGGCTGATGAGCCTTTTTGCCGCGTCCTTCCCTCCGGCTTCTCTCAGGGGGACCAGCCAGGCAGTTCTGTCCGTCTACTCCCGCTTCCGCTTGCTGGCAGGTTTCCAGTTGCTTGACCCGGGCCTTACCCTGTTCCTGGTTGCGGTCTTTCTTTTGTCCGGCTTTGGAGTAGCCGGGGTGATTGTTGCCCATGCCCTGGGACAGGCGGCAGCGGGACTTGCCCTGATGCTGGCCGCGACCAGGGTCCTTCATCAGCATGGCCTGGGCTTCTGGTGGCAGGGTTCTGTTTCAAGCCTCGGTTGTTTGCGGCGGGAAATCAGCGCCTTTTTCGGTTGGAATTTCCTGGCCGTCACCTTAAACGGCTTGCTCAACCAGGCGCCGATAATGGCGTTGGGAAGCCTGCGAGGGCCGATCGAAGCCGGCCACTATCGCCTTGCTTTCAGCTTGATGACCGTGGGCTCCTACCTTGAGGCCTCCATGGGCCGGGTGACCTACCCGCTCCTTTCCGCCCGTTGGGCCGCGGGTGAGCGGGAAAGTATCAAAAACTCCTTATGGCGCTGGACTCTCAGGGGCGGTTTGCCGATAAGCCTTCTCCTTTTACTCTCTATACCTGTTTTACCATCTCTTATCCCCATTGTTTTCGGTCAGGTGTATTCGCCAGTGATCGAAGCAATCCAAATAATGATGGTGGCCGCCGCAGTCAGCGTCCTCTTCTTCTGGGTGACAAATTTCTACTATGCCTCCGGACGGATCGGCTTGTGGACCAAGGCTGTTCTTATCAATACCGTCCTGGTTCTCGCGCTGGGCTGGTTCAGCATTCAGCATTGGGGCTTTCTGGGCATGGCCGCGGTATTCACCCTCGGCAAATCGGCGTTCACCTTATTGCTGGCCGGGAATACCTTGATTTTCCCCGGGCATCAAGATGGTGCAAGTGATGACATCTGTAACACCGTTGAAAAGAGCCGAAGGGGCCATGATCGACTGTTCTAGAAGAAAGCAATTAAATTATGCGAGTTTGCTTCCTGGGCGGCACCCGCTACAGTCAGCCTCTTGAGGCTACCGCGGAGAAAAAATTCCGGGCCTTGGCCTCCCTAGGGGAGATGCAGGTGGTGGGGTTTGCCTCGGACCACAGGCCCCGGGCCTTCACTGAGCAGGCCCGGTTTTATCTACTACCCCGGCTGCCGTCGCCGGCCTGGCGCTATGCTTTATTTTTTGCCGCGGCTCCCCTTCTGGCCCTCTGGTGCATTCTGCGGCATGGAGCCCGGATTTTGGTGGCCCAAAGCCCCCATGAAGGCGCAGCCGCGGCCCTGGCCAAAATCCTGGCCGGCATCCTGGGCCGCAAGGCGGCCCTCATCGTGGAAAGCCACGGCGACTTTGAGGCGTCGCTATTCATGCAGCGCCGGGTCTCCCTGGCCTCCGTTTATCGCTTGCTCATGCGGTGCACCGCCCGGTTTGCTTTGGCCCAAGCCGACGCTTTGCGGGCCGTCTCCAACTCCACCCGGCGACAATTGGAGCAGTGGGCCCCGCGGCAGCCGATCGAGCAGTTTCCGACCTGGACAGACATCGAAGCATTTCGGCAAGCAGGTTCCCGGAAAGCATCTTCCGGAGCCGGCGGAACGATCTTGTATGCCGGAGCGTTGATCCCCCGCAAAGGGGTGCATTTCCTCATAGAGGCCTTTGCCAAGCTGCAGCGGGAATTTCCCGATGCCAGGCTTTGTATCGTCGGGAACGCGGAAAATCAGGAGTATGCCGCCGGCCTCAAGGACCAGGCCTTGAGGCTGGGTTTGGACGGCAGGGTGACTTTTTTGGACAGCCTGCCCCAGAGGCAGTTGGCCGCGCTGATGGCCCAAGCCGAGGTGTTTGTCCTGCCCTCCGAATCAGAGGGCCTGGGACGGGTAATTTTCGAGGCCATGGCCGCTGGCACCCCCGCCATCGGCAGTCGGGTGGGAGGCATCCCCGAAATGATCCAAGACGGGGTCACCGGCTTTTTGGTGCCCCCCGGGGATGCCGGCGCCCTGGCTCAACGGCTCCGCTGGATTTTTCAGCATCCCAAACAAACCCGCAAAATGGGGAAACAGGCCCGGGCCTTCGCCCAGGAATTTTTCTCGCCGCAAAAATATGTGCGGCATTATGCCAGGCTCTTTCACCTGGCCTCTCAAGCCCTGGACCGGTAGTCATGCGCCTTCTCTGGTTTAACCTGGCCACCGACCTGGATGACCCCATTCTTGGCTTCACCAGCGCCTGGATCCGGGCTGTGGCCCGGCGGGTGGAAGCCGTGCACGTCATCACCATGCGGGCCGGGCGGCTGGAATTTCCTGAAAACGTGCGGGTCTATTCAGTGGGGAAGGAAAAAGGCTACAGCGAGAGCCGGCGGGTGCTGGAGTTCTATCGCCATCTGCGCGGCATCATCAAATATCAAGGCATTGAAGCCTGTTTTTCTCACATGATTCCCATTTTCAGCATCATGGCCGCGCCTCTCCTCAAGGTGCGGGGCATTCCTCTGGCCACCTGGTATGCGCACCCCAGCCTGACACCGACCTTGAGGCTGGCCCATCACCTTTCGGACCGGATGGTGGCCAGCTTAGCCGCAGCCTACCCCTATCGCCCGGATAAACTGGCAGTGATCGGCCAAGGGATTGACACCGACCGGTTCAGCCCCAACGGCGTCAAACCCGCAAAGCCGCCGATAATCCTCTGCGTGGGCCGCCTGTCGCGGGTGAAGGACCACCCTACCCTGCTGCGGGCCGCGGCCCTCTTGCGGGAGCGCTGGGGCCGGCCCTTCCGGGTGGTCATTGTCGGCGGACCAGCCCGGCCCCAGGATGAGGAGTATGTCAAATCATTACATAAACTGAGGCGGGAGCTGAACCTGCTGGATTTAGTGAAATTTCATCCTGCTGTTCCGGCCGTGCACCTGCCGTTTTGGTACCGGCGGGCCGCGGTGCATGTGAACCTGACCCCCTGCGGTTTCGGCGACAAGGTGGCCCTGGAGGCCATGAGCTGCGGCGTTCCCTGTGTACTGGCTAATGAGGGTTTCAGAAGGACCCTGGGGGAGTATGGGGATTTGCTGCTGTTTGCCTATCAAGACCCGGAAGATTTGACGCAAAAACTCCAATTTTTTCTTACGGCATCAAAGAGCGAAAGACAAAGGCTCGGCTTGTATCTGCGCCGACAGGTTGTTGAACAGCATAGTTTGGCCGATTTGGCGGAAAAGTTGATCGCCGTTTTGCGTGAGGTTCAGTAATAGAATAGGTTGCGGCGGAGAATAGCTTTTGGATTATTGGTTATTTCCATTAGAGGTTGATTTGCTAATTATACTTCTAATCACCTTGCTTTCAATCATCACCCCGAATTGGTTCTTATTAATAATAGCCATACCGTTTGTCATAATTTTATCTTATGAAAACATTTTGCCTTTTGCTTTATCAATAAACGGCGCTGATATTTATTTTTATGATATTATGTTGATAGTAATTTTTTATAAAATAATTATGGAAAAATTATCAAAGAATCAGGAAGTCATTATATATGAATTGTATAAAGCTATTTTATATTTTATTTCATCTTTATTAGTTGCCATAATGATTGCATATTATAACTTTGGAGAAAAATTGTTCATCCCGGAAATAATATCTTATTTAAGATTATTATCGCAAATTTTAGTTTTGTTTTTAACCACGGAATCTTTGAAAACAGCCGAAGATATTTCTATCGGCAGTAAGAGCATAGATTGTATCGGCTATATAATTGCGGGTTTGATTTATCTTAATATAGGTCTTTTTAGGATGGGGATTACCATCGGCGAGGTTCAGAATTCCGCTCAGATAGTACGTTATTTCGGTTTAATCGGCGATTCAACAGGTTTTCTTTTGCTTTTCTTTATTATCAGGCAAATATTATTTAAAAATATTATTGGCATTGTTTATTTTGTCGGAGCTTTGTTCGCTACCGGGACACGCGGCTGCGTTGTTGCATTGTTAATCAGTTTGCTGCTAATTGCCATGTATAATTATGAAACTATTCTAAATAAAAGAACATTATTAATTTCTATTTTCACCCTTCTCCTATCGATGTTTATTTTTTATTTTACGGATTTGGGGGGTATGCGAACCAGATTTATCGAGACTGCGCTGTGGGATAGCGGGTCAAAGCAACGGCTGCTGACCATGAAACTGGGCGTGCAAATTTTTGCAGATAATCCTGTAGTTGGCGTAGGTTACACCGGCTTCCGTTTCATTGCCGAAAAATATGAAGCTGAAGGAAAGTTCCGGATGGGAAAAGGGGACTTTACCAAAAATTACACCGCCACCGTTAGTAATCAGTTCCTGCAAGTGGCCGCGGACGGAGGACTTCTGGCGCTGTTTAGCTTTCTATGGTTGATGAGAATTGCGCTGCTTACCCTTAAATCTGCCAAAGACCATGCCTGTGCCGATCAAAAAGAATTTTTTGAAGCCGGCTATCTCTGGCTTCTGACTCTGCTCATCGGCGCCCAAACCGCCTGCTGGATGTTGCCGAGTTCATTGATAAGCTACTTGTTATGGGTCATCTTGGGCTCCGCCTTGGCCTCCATAAAGTCGGCAATACCGGCGCCGAGCCGAGGTCTCAGGCAGTTTCCCAGGATTATTTATCAGATGAAATCAACCTGATCAGGAAACAACGTCATTGAGGCAACCTTTGGCAAAAAGTGGGCCGCTCAAAGTTTTACACCTCATCAACACCCTCTCAGCCGGGGGTGCGGAGTTGCATCTCCTGACCCTGTGCCGGCACCAAAAGCGCCTGGGGCTTGAGGTTACCGTTGCCTGTCTGCGGGAGCAGGTCCGGGACAGCCGTTCCCTGCGGCCCGATTTTGAGCAGGCCGGCATCCGGGTGATCGACCTGCGGGCCCGCAGCCGATACAACTGGCAGTTTCTGGCCCGCACCCCCCTGCTCCTGCGCCGGGAAAGGTTCGACCTCCTCCATACTCACCTGCCCCGGGCGGACCTGGCAGGGCTGGCGGCAAAATTAATTGCCCCTGAAATCACTTGGGTCTGTTCGGTGCACGGCATGTACAAGTCCTGGTCAGGAAACCGAATCCTGTTCCTGTTCAGCCGCGTCTGGGGCCGTGCTGATGCCATGATTGCCGTTTCCCATGCGGTCAAGGACTGGCTTGAGCAAGAGCGGTGCCTCCCCCCGGAAAAGGTCGCGGTGATCCGTTACGGCATTGAGCCAGCCCATTTTTCCCCAGCAAAAGCAAGACAAAGAAAGCGAAACGGCAGCGCCGTCATCGGCAGCCTCGGACGGCTTGAATACCGCAAGGGACATCATATCCTGATTGAAGCCATGCCGTTGATACTCCGGCAAGAGCCCAGGGCCCGTCTCCTGATTGCCGGCCATGATCCTGAAGGCTACGGCCGGACCCTTAAAGACGTTATCAGACAACTGGGCCTCCGGGAGCAGGTGGCCCTGGCGGGCTTCCAACGCGATGTGCCGGGCTTCCTTAAATCGATAGATGTCTTTGCCTTTGCTTCCCTTTCGGAAGGCTTCGGCCAAGTGCTCATTGAGGCCATGGCCGCGGGCAGGCCGGTGGTGGCCACCCGCATCCCCCCGCTCACGGAGATCGTCCGGGACGGCGAAACCGGTCTGCTGGCCGACATGAATGACCCCCATGCCTTTGCCCAGGGCATTATCAGACTGTTGCGGAACCCGGAAAAGGCCGAGCAATTGGGCAAGGCAGGAATGCGAAGAGTGCAGCGATTTTTCTCAGCCGAGCGGATGAGCCGGGAGACCTTCCGGCTTTATAAGCGCGTTTTGGATCAGTAGCGAAAATCCAGTCTCCCGCCGAATTCCCTGATTTAAAGATGAATCCGTTTCCCCAGCCGATCCGGGTGATGCGCATTATTACCAGGCTCATCATCGGAGGTCCCACCATCCAGGCGGTGAATCTCAATGCGGCCCTCAATGGCGGCGCCTATCAGTCTCTCCTGGTAACAGGAAAGGGAGGGAAGGATGAGAGCGACCAGCGGAGTCTGGCCCTCCAGCGAGGCATTTCGGTATCATTGATTCCGGAGTTGGGTCGCGACATCTCTCCAAAATGTGATCTGGCCGCGCTTTGGAAGCTCTATCGCCTCATGCGCCTTAAACGGCCGCATATCGTTCATACCCATACCGCCAAGGCCGGCTTTTTGGGGCGACTGGCGGCCCGGCTGGCCCGGGTGCCGGTGGTCTGCCACACTTTTCATGGCCATTGCCTTAACGGTTATTTCAACGCCGCCGCCAATCGCGTCTTGCGGGTTCTGGAGCGATGCGCAGCCCGTTTGACTGACAGGCTGATTACTCTCAGTCCCGCTTTGAAAAGAGAGCTGGTCGCCCTGGGGGTGGCGGAGCCGGAGCATGTCGCGGTGATTCCGCTAGGCTTGGATTTGCAGGCCTTTGCCTGTCAGGAGCGCCTTAGAGGCGTTTTCCGGCGTGAGTTAGGCCTGAAGGACGATGCCCGGCTAATCGGGATGGTGGGTCGCCTGGTAAAGATCAAGAATGTGCCGCTGCTGCTGCAGGCTGCAGCAAGACTGAAAGACAGGCTGCCGAACCTGCACGTGGCAATAATCGGTGATGGCGAGGAACGCCCGAATCTGGAAAAGCAGTGCCGGCAACTCAACCTCGAGGAACTGGTGCACTTCACCGGCTGGCGCCACGACCTCCCTCAGATTTATGCTGATCTTGACGCGGCGTTGATAACTTCGGACAACGAAGGAACCCCCGTATCCCTGATTGAGGCCATGGCTTCGGGTTGCCCGGTGGTCTCCACCCGGGTGGGAGGCGTGCCGGATCTGCTGGAGGAGGGCCGCCTCGGTCTCCTGGTTCCGCCTCGGGATGCAGAAACCCTGGCCAGGGCCATTCTGTACTTACTGCAAAACAAGAAGGAAACCCTTGCCAGGGCCGCATCCGCCCGCAGCCGGGTCATCCAGAAGTGCACCACAGAGCGATTGGTGTCTGACATTGAGTCTCTTTATCGGCAATTGCTTTCAGCCAAGTTAACCCGAACCGACAGCAAGAGGATGACGTGGTCCTGACACCTCTTGAGCTGGCTGTGCTGTTTCTTATCGTCCTGGCCCTTTCGGCGGCAGGCACGGGAGGTGTCCGGTATCTGGCGAAAAAAGCCGGATGGATGGCCCTGCCGCGCCCCGACCGCTGGCATAAAAAACCCACAGCCCTGCACGGGGGGGTGGGATTTTGCCCCGTCTTCCTCCTCGGCGCGTTATTCGTGTTGGGAAAAAGATTTTACGCTTCGCCTTTTGACGGGATATACCCTCCGGTTTTTTCAGCAGAAGTAAGACTCGCTCTGGCCATGCTGCTGGGCTCCTTATTCATGTTTGGCTTCGGCTTTTTTGATGACTTGAAGAATTTTAGACCGAGAGTCAAGCTTACGGCCCAAATCATGGTCGCCAGCCTGGTTATTTTTGCCGGAGGCATTTTTCCGGTAACAGGGAACAAGATTTTTGATATTCCGTTTACCTATTTTTGGTATATCGGCATCATCAATGCCGTAAATTTGCTGGACGGCATGGATGGCCTGGCTTCCGGCGTCGCCGCCCTGATAATGGCGGCTCTCGTCATAATGGCGATAAATACAAACGGCGCGCTCGCCGACACTCCGGTCATACCCCTGGGATTGATATTTATCGCGTCTCTTTTGGGATTTTGGCTTCATAATCGGCATCCCGCAGCCATTTTCATGGGAGATTCAGGGAGCCAGTTTATCGGTTTTGTGCTGGCAACTTTGGCCATGCCTACTGACCTGAATAACTTTTCAGTCCCAAACAATGATTTTATGTTGGCATCCCTGCTGACCCCGGCCATCCCCATAACTCTGTTAGCCGTGCCTATCTTTGACACCAGTCTGGTAACTTTGAGCCGCCTTATTAGGAGACAAAGCCCATCTCATGGCGGCACAGATCACTCTTTTTATCGTTTGATTTATTTAGGCTTGCCCGAGACGCGCACCGTTTGGCTCTTTTATGGCTTGACCGCCGTTAGCGGCATGATTGCCATTACGCTGCAGGAGTTCCCCCGCCAGGGTCTCCCGATCTTCATGATTTTTTGCTTGTTTTTGCTCTTTTCCGGCATTTATCTGGAAAAAATAGAAGTTCATGATGAGAATAAGGGGCAAGTCAAACCAGTTCTCCATGCCAATAATTTAAGCGGTTGGCGCGAGGTCTTTACTGTTCTGCTCGATGTGCTGCTCGTCATAATTTGCTTTTATTCAGCCTATCTCTTGCGCAATGGAGGAGTTCTTTCCCCCTCACAGGAGGAAGCGGTTTTTCAAGCCCTGCCCATTGTAGTCATTTCAAGCCTGTCGGTGCAGTTTTTGTTCAAAACGTATCATTATCTCTGGCGCATGTTTTCCGTAGCCGACCTCCCTACTTTTTCGGCCTCAGCCTTCGGCTCAGCCTTAATGAGTATGGCTATGGTGACCTTGACCTGGCGATTCGGCGAGGGTCATTCGCGTTCGGCTTTCATAATTTTCGGGGTGCTGCTTTTATTCACTCAGGTGGGGGCCAGGCTTGCCTTCAGAATTCTGGATATTTTCTTCCTCTGCAAGTGCAGAAACTCTTCGGCTTCAAAATTAACGGCGGTACTGATTTATGGAGCGGGGAAAGCAGGCAAGCTGCTTTTTGAAGAAATTTTGGACAACCCCGAAATGAAAGCGTTTTATGTGGCAGGGTTTGCGGATGATGATCCCGACCTGGACAGAAAAATTCTTTGCGGGGTCACGATTATGCCTCCTGAGGCCTGGTCATCCAAGGCGTGGGACCAACCGCCGGAAATCTGGGTATCGTCCCGATCCATACCCAACCGTCGAATAGCTCAATTCCTGAATCAATGGGCTGGAAAAAAGCCAACGGTTAAGCGGCTGTGCTTGCAAATAAACCCCGCTGCCCTTACAATCTCCTCAAGTGCGCCTGAGCGTAACACGAGGCTGGGACACAAAGATATCGGGGTGCCGTCTTTACAGCCCCAGGCAATGAAGAACAACTAACGGCTGCCGGATAAACAATGGATTTAATGGCCAAAATCAAGAATAAGGAAGCCCTGGTGGGCATCATCGGCCTGGGTTACGTGGGCCTGCCCCTGGTGCTGCGTTTCGGTGAAGTGGGCTTTCCGGTGCTGGGTTTTGATAGCGACCCCCGCAAGGTGGAAATGCTCAACCGGGGCGAATCCTACATCAAGCACATTTCCGCGGCCAAATTGACCGAATTGGTGAGACCCCAAGAGGATCAGCCCCGATTTGCCGCCACTCACGACATGGGCCGATTGGGGGAGCCCGACGTTCTTATCATCTGCGTCCCTACCCCCTTAACTCCCAGACGTGAACCGGACTTGCGGCACGTGGAGAGCACCACCCGGCTCATTGCCGCCACCCTGCGGCCGGGACAGCTGATTTCCCTGGAGTCAACTACCTATCCAGGCACCACCGCAGAGTTGGTGCTGCCCGTTTTGGCCGAAAAATTGACGGTCGGCCGGGATTTTTACCTGGTGTTTTCGCCGGAGCGGGAAGATCCGGGGAACCCTGATTTTGACGTGAAGTCCATCCCCAAAGTGGTGGGCGGCATCACTCCGGCCTGCCTGGAGCTTGGCGCGGCTCTTTACGCCCAGGTGGTGAATCAGGTGGTGACGGTCTCATCCACTCAGGCCGCGGAAATGAGCAAGCTTTTGGAGAATATCTACCGGGCGGTCAATATAGCCCTGATAAACGAGCTTAAAATCCTTTGCCTGCGCATGGGACTGGACATCTTTGAGATCATCGAGGCCTCCAAGACCAAGCCTTTCGGCTTCCAGCCCTTTTATCCCGGGCCCGGCTTGGGCGGCCACTGCATTCCCATAGACCCGTTCTACCTGACCTGGAAGGCCAGGGAATACGACTTCTCCACCCGCTTCATCGAACTGGCCGGAGAAATCAACACCAGCATGCCGTACTTCGTGGTGGACCGGGCCGCCGAAGCCTTGAATTCGCAGGGCAAGCCCCTGAAGAATTCCCGGATTCTCGTTTTGGGCATTGCTTATAAAAAGGACGTGGACGACAACCGGGAATCCCCGGCAGTGAAAATCATCGACATCCTGAAGCAAAGAGGGGCCGCGGTGAGCTACCATGACCCCCACATCCCCCGCTGTTCCGGCATGCGCCACTATCCCGACCTGGACATGAAGTCCGTTCCCCTCACCGACGAGACCTTAAGCCAGGCGGATCTGGTACTGCTGGTGACCGACCATTCGGATTACGACCTCGACCTGATCGCTTCCCGGGCGCGCCTCATTTTAGATACGAGAAACGCTTTCAAAGGGCATAAAGCCAGTCATATCTTTAAAGCTTAGTACATATTGTTCGACCTTTGCGCCTTGCCGTCTCAGCGAGAGGAAAAATATTTCACGCAAAGGTGCCAGAACGCACAGATGAGGACACCTGTGCCGCCACCCCTTTTATGAGAAGCTAACGGCTAATGAGCGACTGTCCTGCAAAGCAAGATTTCGTCAGCTCAACTCCACCTCAATATTTGGTGATATCTCCAGCGCCACTTCCAATTTTGCGCCCATTTCAATTTCCACAGTAAGGGGATTGGCCGGCGCATAGGGGCTTAAGGCAATATCCAAGTCCATCTTCCGGTTAATATCAAGTATATCCCTATAGGTCTGATACCCCGCCTTCTCGATGGTCAGGGTGTGGGGGGTGTGCAGGCCCCTGGTCAAATAGCCCCGGCTCACCATCTCATCCTCATGGTAAGGCCCGATGCTTTGCTGCCCCACCACCGCCTCGGTAGGCCACAGAACCCGGGAAGTGATTTCCCCGGCATTGAACTTGCCGTTCTCGTCCGTAAGCCCGGAGGCTACCGTATTTCCCCCCGAGTCCTTGATGGTCACCTGAGCCCCCGCCAAAGGCCCGTTGCCCTGGTCTGAAACCCTCAGAACCAGGGTGTTCTTGAAGGTGAAGTGCCCGCCCAACTGCAAGGGGTATTGAAGCAACTGTATCCAGGGCTTGTTGTCCGTCTGCTGGTGGGAGAGGAAAGTGCCGTCTATGATGGTCCCGACGTATTGAGTGCCCCAACGCAAATCCTGGGTGCTGTGGGTGACGACCGGCTCCCTCACGGTCTTGCCGTCGGCCTTCCAGTAGCTGAAATTTATGCCGGGAGTCATCGTCACCTTGGGCTTGGACAAGCCCTCCAGGTAAGGGAACAGACCGGCGAACCGGCAGCCTTCAATGGGGATGCCGGCCCCCTCTGTAAATACCCATTCGCCGTAACCGAAATCACATTCCAGCATTTCCGAGTCGGCGGAGAAGTAAAAGGAAGGAGGATAATAATTGTCTCCCCAGCCCCCCGTCCTGCCGTCCCAGGTCTCCCCGCCCCGGATGGTTCTCAGGCCGTAGCCCTTGATTTTGCCTAAAATGGTGCTGGCCATGTCGTAAGTGCCGTGCCCCACGATGGTAAAGAGCCGCCCCATGTGGGCGTCCTTGACGTTGTTCTTGTCCCCGAAAACCAGGGTGGCAAGAGAGGTGGCGGTGAACGTGCCGTAGATGATGAGAGCGCCGGCATACTTGCTGCGGAAGTAAGCCGTCTGGTTGCTCGTGCCGTTGCTGCCGATGACGATGTTGGCGTGGACGAGCCAGGAAGTGCTTTCCTGCTTTTCCGAGTTGAAGTTTATCTTGCCGTCAATCAAGGCCGGTCGGATGATGCCCCACCCGCCCGACAAGTCCGCCTGATACAGGTCCCACATGGTCACGGGTGAGGCCTCCGTGCCGCCCCACACGAACAGGATGGGCAGCCCCTGCACGAAGTCGGGCATCAAGCCTTTGTAGGCGCTGGCGTTGTCATAGACATAGGGCAGGCTCAGGGGCTTCCAGATATAGCCGTTGGCGTTGGACAGGCAGACAAGCTCCTTGTCTCCGAAGTTGTTGGCGGTGCTCACCAGCACGTAATAGCGGTTGGCCCCGCTCACCGGATCGCAGTTTAGCTGCACCTTCTTATTTACGTCCGTGGTGGTCACTTGCACGGTGGCCGACCTGGGGGAGAGGGCGTGACAGCGGCAAGTGCCTGACTCGAAGTATTTCCCGGCCACGATTTTGAAGTAATACGTGGTGTTGGGTGCAAGATTGCCGCCTTCCAACAAAGTCGCTTGCACGTTCTGAGGCTGGGCCAGGGTGAGCAAGCTGAAAGAGCCGGGCATTATATACTCTCCAGTTCCGCCAGTTCTTCCCGCCGCCTGAGCAGGTCGGCCTGGACCTGTTCAGCCCCGCTTACGATTGAAGCATGGCTGTTCCAGAACGCGAGAGTATCCATATCGGGCATGGTCTTGGGTTTAGGAAGGGAATTTAGCTGCACGGCAAGTCGGGCCGCTTGCGCCTGTTTTTGCGTTTTAAAAGCTTCCCATTCTTCACCGGCCCAGGCCTGTAGGGGATTTTGGGCCAGAAGCAACCGGGAGCCGTCGGCCAGGCGCAAAATACCGCCGTTTAAAGCGTGGATATGCCGGTCGCCGTTGATGAAAAAATCCCATTCCTTCGGCGGCGTTTCTTCAGCGGCCCGGCGCACAGCCGCCTTGATGAGGTTTTTTTGGGCCGCGGTCAATTGTCCTGAAGCGTCAATCTGCGCCTCCAGCAAAATAAAAATGCGCCGGAGCCATTCTTTTACCAAGCTTAAGCGGACTTCGTTAGTGATATTCATGGCAACTCCATTCGGTTTTATTCTATTTTTGCCAAACTGCCCGGCTGAACCCCCGCTGCCTGACTTGCTTCCGCCTCCTTTTGCTGGAGATCCCGGTGGAAATCCGAAAGTTGCAAGGCAGCGTCTCCTCCGCTTCCTTAGGAGAAATGCTTATAGTTAAATCCCGAAATCCTCCAGCACATCTGCTAACACTGGCACAAAAGCTGAACCGGCTCCGGCGCCGGCTTCTTGTTGCGGCAAAAAAAAAAATAGCCCGCATAATCAAAATGATCATGCCGAATTAATCATTTCGTTTATAGATTTTCCCTCTAATCTATTCTAAGGCTAGTCTGGTCAAGTCACTTGATTAAAGCCCGGCCTGAAGGTCGGGCGATAAAAAAAATCAGGCCGCCGAAACCGGCCCCTCCGAATGATTATGGTTAACCAGATAACTCCTGATGTGCCCTACTCCGAAGATTCAAATCTCTTTTGTCCGGTCGCGGAAACAGAGGTGGAGGTCTCCATTGACTGGTTCCCTTATTCTGTCGGCTTTGAGGATCCCATCGGATTCAGGTGTAGCGGGCAGTCGTTGTGCGGGATAGAAAATTGTCTCGGCAATACGGAATGCCCCTATGACTACTACCGGCGCAGGTTACGTCGACGCAGGTGGCTGTGAAGGCGTAATTTCGCCAAAGCCGCATTCGGGACGGCGAGAGAGGCGGCCCCGCGACCGGGGAGCCGCTCCATAGCGCCTTCCCTTTGGCGAAGTCACTGGTGGAGGCGGAGGAAGCCGTTCCGTGGCGTAATATAGATTCTTTTAAAATCCTTCCCGCTCAGGCCGGCAGCGATATTTTGTGTTGACCTGTTTGAGAAAAAGCTCTTTCATGGCATCCATGAAGGAACTGCCTTGAATATCTTCCGTTTTGCCGCAACTGCCGCATCTGATTATTTGCTTAAATTCGGCAGCACATCAGGGGCGGGTGACTTGAATTATGCAAATCTGCCGCTGGTTATGTAGGCGGCCAGAGTACTTTCCTCTAAACATTATTGTCATTTGTGCGGATTGATTCTTTATTTTTTTTGAGCTAATTAAAAAGAAACCGCTCTACCAAGATCCGTTCCCTTCCCCAACGCCGAACCCTCTCCCCCCTCTGCAGGGTTCGGCGTTCTCTTTATGAACTCTGTCCCTGCTATTGATGAAAGTGTTTTTTCTTGTTGCGCCAAAACCATGCAAAGATTTCCGGTTGACGCTTTCGATATCAGTCAGACACCCGATACTGCCAATAAGAGTGGTCTCTGTAGTAAAACCTGTCGTTATACAGGTTGAACACGGTTTTGAGCCAGAGCCAGCCCAGCCGGCTGTAACCCATGTGCCGGAAGCGGCGGTTAGGGGCAAGGACCGCGCCGGGGACATGGCCGAAACGGTTTCTGGGCAACTGTTTGGTAAGAAACACATCTTCGGCATAGAGAATTCTGGCATCAAATCCCCCCAGCTCCAGGAATTTTTGTCTTTCAAACAGGAGAAACATGCCGGTCCCGAAACCCATCAGCCGGGCGGTGGTATTCAAAGTAAAATAGAAGGCTTGGTCAAGGAAAATACCGGTCTTGCAAAGGATGTTGGTGGTGGCGGCATGCCAGCCGTAGTGTTTAAGATAAGCCAGGGTCCTTCTTATCATTGTCCGCCGGACAAAAATGTCCGCATCGATAAAAAGAATATACGGGGTAGTGGCCAAATGGGCGCCGTTGTTGCGCCCGACGCTCGGTGTGCCCCCCGGGATGACCTCCAGGTCAAGCCTGCCTTTGAAAGATTCAGCCAGACGGCGGGTGCCATCGGTGCTGCCGGCGTCGGCCACCAGGACCCTGGTGGCCGCCATGCAGGGATAATCCTGGTCTATCAGGGAATTTAGGAGAGTGCCGAGATATTTCTCCTCATTCTTGGTCGGTATTATGATGGTCAGTTCCTTCTGCATTTCAGGTTTCTCCAAGGTGCTTTTTAATGTTGGCACAGGCCGCAGCTATTTGCAAGAAAGGCAAGCCCTGGCCGCATATCGAAGTAATAATGGACTTCTCAACTGTGCCTCATCTGAAGGATTTTTGCCGAAGGAGAAATCAATTGAGGGAGAGCTCTCTTATTAAAATATTCTATATAAATGAAAGGGAATTAAGTAAAATTTCTTTATAATTTCTTGACTTAAAATTT
>JASEFS010000022.1 GCA_030018495.1 Deltaproteobacteria bacterium
AAGGGAGTTTTGTGCCGCGGTAAATTGATTCTATTCTTTATTGCCTGCTTATGTTTGCTGCCCTGCCTGGGGACGCCCGGATATGCCCAGGATTGGGAGGTCACCGCCGATTCCTTCGTCATCATGGACGCCAAGACAGGAAAGATCCTCTTGTCTTTGGATCCTCATAAAATGATGCAACCCGCCAGCACTCAGAAAATTATGACCGCGATGTACGTGCGGGAGAAACTGGATTTGGACGACCAGGTCCCGGTCAGCAGCTACGCCGCCTCGGCGCCGCCCTCGAAGGTCGGCCTCAAGCCCGGAGAGGTCTATACCGTCAAGGAACTCCTCTACGCCCTGTTGCTTTCCTCCGGCAATGACGCGGCCCGGGCTCTGGCCGAACGGGTGAGCGGTTCGGAAGAAGCCTTCGGCCGGGAGTTGACCAGAAGAGTGCGGGAGTGGGGAGCCTACCGCACCAGGGTGGTGACCGCCAACGGCCTGACCGCTGACGGTCAGTACTCCACCGCGGAAGACCTGGCCATCCTCTTCCGGCGGTTCATCCATGACCCTGTCCTGGTGGAGATCATGAGCACCAAGCACTATAATTTTCCAGGAGGCCGGGAACTGCGGAACCACGACCGCTTCCTGTTTACTACGGACCTGGCCATGGGAGGCAAGACAGGCTACACCAGGGCGGCCAAACACACCTATGTGGGCCGGTTCAGCAACGGCAGCAACGAAATCATCGTCGCCATGATGCAAAGCTCAAAAAAATGGGCCGACTTAAGGGCCATTATCGAAAAAGGTTTTGAGTTGTCCGGCACGCCTATCGCCAAGCTGGAACCCAGAGAAGAGCGCCTCTGGGCTGGCGCCAAACCCAAGACCCGGTATGCTCAAAAAAAGGTACGGCATAAGGGCAAAAGGGCCAAAGTCGTCCTGGGCTCCACCACGTCCCTGCCCAGCAAAACGAAAACCGTCACCAAAAGAAGGTCCAGGAGCGCGGGAGGGTCATAAACCCCGATTTCCGCCGAAGCCATGAAGGGCTTGTTCAATAAAGTCCGCAACCGCTCCACTCGTCAGCGTTATGTGGTATCCACCATCCGCAAAGACGATTACCTGTTCGAGACCGCGATATTTGAAGCCACCTTTTTCTATATCCCCAAAACTTTGTCCCGGCCTGTCCTGAGAGTGGAAAGCCGCACCAGGGAAGAAGCCTGGGACCTGCATCATCTTCTGGCCAGGCGCCTGAAGGATGAATACCCCCCCAAACTTTTTCAGGAATACTCCGCCACCTGATTTTCAGAGCCGCTGCCGCTAAATCTCAGGCGCCCCCAAGAGTCCACTTGTCAACCTTTTCATGGTTTTGATCCGGCCTGACCCATTCCTGAATTCCCGGTTGACAGCCGATTAAAGTTCTTTGGAATAAATGCCGATAAGCTGATCGGGTTCAACCGGGCGTAAAATCATTTGACGTGTTGCCTGCGGCGTTGCCCTCGGGATGGCACTGCCGATCAGGCGAATCAGACGAGGACTAGGCGATGGCGTTCAAGCCGATATTTTCCGGCCGGACAGCCGGAGAGCGTGGCAATATCACGGTGGAACTTGCTCTGGTCCTGCCCCTGGTGCTGTTCATCATCGCCGGGGTCTTGGACCTGGGCATGCTCTTTTGGGAGAAGCATATTCTCACCAACGCCACTCGTGAAGGGGCCCGGGCCGCAATCAAAGCCGTGGATACCGGCAGCCAGGTGGTGCCCGAAAAAACCAAGGACCAAGTCAGACAGGTGGTGCAGGATTACCTCAACCGCTTCAATATTAAAAATGTCGATGGTTCCGATCTGGTGCTCACCGGGAGTAATTTTTTATATTCCTGGACCGCCAATGCTTCGGGCACTATGGTGACGGTGGCTTTGCAGCAAATACCTTACCGGATGATGCTGCTCCCCAATTTTGCCGCATTTTTCGGGTCCGCCCGGCAGCCGGGCGATGAGGCCTTTTACTTGGGGGCCAGCACCCTGATGGCCGCGGAATGGGTAACTCCGCCTTCGCCATAAATTAAAAACAAACGTAAAAAAGGAAGGAAGAGGTGATTAGACGTTTCCACCGACGCGAGCGGGGCATGGTGCTGCCCACCACCGGCCTGTTCATCTTAATGTCCATCGGCATGCTGGCGGTGGGGATCGACTTGGGCAATATGTACCTGGTAAAGTGCGAGTTGCAGCGCATCGCCGACGCCTCAGCCTTGGCCGGCGCCTTGCGGCTGGTAAGTCCTGCTTCCGGGATGAGCCAGGTGGCCCCTCTCAGCCCTGATTGCGGCCGGGCCAGCACCGCGGCCCAGGCGGTCGCCACCTCAGGCTCCAACAGCGCGGCAGCCGAGCCGCTGCCGCCGGCCAACCTGGATATCAAATTCGGCATCTACGACCTGCAAAGCAAAACCTTCACCGATACGTCCTGTGCGGTGCCGTCGGCGGTTAACGCGGTCAGGGCCGTGGCCAGCAAAATGATCTCCTTTTACCTGGGGAGCATTGTTTCCGGACGAAGCCAGGTCAATCTCTCGGCCCAGGCCCTGGCGCTTACCGGCGTGGTGGGAGGGGGAAGACCCTCTCTGCCGTTGGCTGTAGATGCGGACAAGCTGCCGTCCAATGGGGAGAAGCTGGTTATTCACCTCAATCCCACTCCCGCGGACGACGGCTGCTGGCACACTTTCAATAATGACCGGTCCAGTTCAAGTCTGCTCAACGATTACCTTGAAGGCAGGGAGCCCATCCCCAACATCAACGTGGGGGACCTGATTAATGCAAAGCAAGGGGTGGATGCGAATACCCTGAAATGTCTGGAAAGACAACTGGACGAACACGGCGGCACCTGGGTGGCCATGGTGCCCGTGATTCCCCCGGACAACCACTCCGGTTGGGTCGAAGTCCTGGGATTCGCGGCCATCCGCCTGACCCTGGTGGAATCACATGGAGACGACAAGCGGATTGAGGCCGAAACCCTGGAGAATTACGTGGCCCCGGGGGCCAGCCCGGGCGGCAGCGGCAATTACGGCCTATACGCCGGCGCCCCTAAGCTGGTGCAGTAAAAAGGCCGGACGCCGGTGGTGAACAAAGGGCAAGGGAAACTTCAAGCGATGCCAAGCCAAAGGGAAAGGGCGATTATATCAACCCGAGGCTTTAGGCCCTCCAGGAACGCGGCTTTCGAAGTTTTAGGGGAACCGGGACGACGCCTGATGGCACAGGCGTCTCGCCTGTGCAAAGAATAATTCACTTCCCTGATTAGTCAGATCTTCAGAAAAGATAGTGCGTGCGCGCCGTACAGAAATTAACCCTCCTCCCGGCCCTCAACTCCCCAGATGATGATGCCGGCCCGGTCGGCCAGGCTCACCATATCTTGCCGGTCAAAGATCAGGGTCTTGCCTGACTCCACGGCCAGGACCTTGGCTCCCACTTCCTGCATGACTTCAATGGTGTTCGCACCCACCGCGGGCAAATCAAAGCGCAAATCTTGCCCCGGTTTGCAAACCTTGACCACCACCGCCCCTTCCCCGGCCAGCCGTCCCCCCCGGCGGATGGTTTCATCCGTGCCTTCCACCGCCTCCAGCGCCGTCACCACCTGGCGCCGCACCACCACGCATTGGCCGATATCCAGACGGCCGACTTCCTTGGCCATGTGAAAGCCGTAGTCAATATCCTTGAGCTGGTCAGAGGAGGGACGGTGGCGGCCGAGAGGTCCGGCAGGGGCCATGAGTTCTTCCAGGAAAATGGTAGCCGGCTCGATGGTGATGCCCTCTCCTTCCAGTTCCTGGGCCACCGCCCGCAGCAACCGGTCGTCATGCCCGGCGCCCACCCGCCGGATGAGACCCAGGGCCCGCAAGTCGGGACGGAAATGTTTGAAGAGGCGGCCCCTGGTAATGCCGCCGGCCAAAAGGGCCTGGCGCACGCCCGCGGACTTGAAGATGCGGATGATTTTGCCCAACTGACCGACGTAAACCCAGTGAATTTCGTCCACTTCATCGGCCAGGGACGGGTCGGTCTCATCCCGGTGCGCCACCGCCACCACTTCCATTCCCCGATGATGAGCGGCCCGGGCGCATAACAGCGGGAATTGACCCTTACCCGCGATGATTCCTATTTTCTTTGACATCAACCGGCACCAGACCGCGTTCGGTAGATGCAATGAAATCGAGCAGATGCTGAACTTCCGGTATGTGTATCAATTCGTCCCGCACCCGTTGCACCGCCTCTTTCATGTTTAAAGAGGACAAAAAGAGAATCTCGTAGGCCTGCTTCAGAGACTGGATGGTCGCGTCGCTGAAACCGGAGCGCTTCAAACCCACTAAATTCAGCCCCACCAACTTGGCCCGGTTGCCGTAGGCAATGGTATAGGGGGGGACGTCCCGGGCCACTGCTGAGGCTCCGCCGACAAAGGCATGGCGGCCGATGCGGGAAAACTGGTGCACCGCGGCCAAGCCTCCGATAATGGCCTTGTCCTCGATGACTATATGGCCACCCAGGGTGGCGGCATTGGACATGATGACGGAATTGCCCACGAGGCAATCATGAGCGATGTGGGTATAAGCCATGAACAGATTGCCGTTCCCTATGCGGGTGACGCCGCCCCCACCGGCCGTGCCCCGATGCATGGTGGCGAACTCCCTGATGGTGTTGTCGTCGCCGATGATGAGCTGGGACTCCTCACCTTTAAATTTCAGGTCCTGGGGAATTTCACCCAGCGAGGCGAATTGAAAGATGCGGCACCGGGCCCCGATGGTGGTAAATTCCTTGATCACCACATGCGGGCCGATTTGGGTATCCGCACCGATAACCACCCGGCCCTCGATAATGGAATAAGGACCGACCTGGACGCCGGGGGCCAGTTCCGCCCGCTTGTCCACCAGAGCCGTGGCGTGAATGGCGGTCATTCGGTCCCTCCCTGGCCGACCGCGGCCATCAATTCCGCTTCGGTCACCAGGGTTTGGTTGACAAAAGCCTTGCCGGTCATTTTAAAAAATTTTTTCCCGCCCCGTATGGTCTCCAGCTCCATGATCAACTGATCTCCGGGCACCACCGGCTTGCGAAAACGCACTTTATCCAGGCCCATCAGAAAAATCGCCGGGTTGCCCAGATGTTCCGGGGTGGAAAGGAGGGCCAAGACGCCTCCCACCTGGGCCAGGGCTTCGATAATGAGCACCCCGGGCATTATGGGATGGTCGGGGAAATGGCCTTGAAAGAAAGGCTCATTAATAGTGACGTTTTTCAACCCGACGATGCGCTTGCCGACCTCCACGCTGAGGATGCGATCCACCAGCAAGAAGGGGTAGCGATGGGGCAGGATGCGCCTGATTTCCTCCACATCCAAAGTTTGCGGAACCTTCATGATTCAGTCTCTTTGCTCAAAGCAGCGGTCAATTGCTGCAAACGCTCTTCTAAATTTTTCAGCCGCTGGTACATTTCAGGAAGCTTGGAGAAATGGGCGTTGAGGTTTAAAAATTCGCGGTGCGGCCGGGCCGGGGAGCCCAGGACCACCTGGCCCGCCGGGATGGAGTGGGTGACCCCGGCCTGAGCCCCCACCTGGACGCCGTCCTGCAGTTCAATATGTCCCACCACTCCTGCCTGTCCGCCCAGGGCCACTTGCTTGCCCAGCTTGCTGGAGCCGGCAATGCCGGCCTGGGCCACAATGATGGAGTGTTCGCCGATAGTGACGTTGTGCGCCACCTGCACCAGATTGTCCAGCTTCACCCCCCTGCCTATGCGGGTCTCTCCCAGGGCGGCCCGGTCGATGGTGCAATTCGCGCCGATTTCCACATCATCCTCGATGACTACCACGCCCAGTTGCGGGATTTTGTGAAATCCCTGGGGCGTGGGCACAAAGCCGAAACCATCGCCGCCGATCACCGCACCGCTGTGAATGATTACCCGGTTTCCCACCCAGCACCGGTCAAGAATGGTGACATTGGGGTAAATCAGGGCATCGGAGCCGATCACCACCTCCTGGCCGATGACGCAGCCCGCCATAATAGTGCTTCGGTCCCCTACTTTAACTCCGTCGCCCAGGCAGACAAAGGGGGAAATGGAGACCTCCTCCCCCAGTTCCACTCCTTCTCCTAGGCAGGCCTGCTCGCTGATGCCGGGCCAGCGCTTCGCCGGAGGCATGAACAGGGCGGCTATGCGGGCGTAGGCCAGGTAAGGATGCGGCACCACAATGAGAGGTCGCGGCATCTCGGCGTATTCCGGCGATACAATAAACGCCGCCGCCTGGCTGGTTTCAGCCAGGCGGGCGTAGCGCTTGCCGGTGATGAAGGTGATATCCTGGGGAGTGGCCTGATCAACCGCCGCGATGCCGGAGATAACTAAGTGGGCCGGCCCTTTCAGCTCTCCGCCTACCAGGGCGGCCAGATCACCGAGAGTGCGGGACATGCCACCGATTACCGAAAATGTCTCTTCACTTTTTCAGTAATGTCCATGGATTTGTTATTGAGAAACACAATGGAAGAATCCAAAACCAGGTCCAGGTTTTCCTCCCGGGCGACGGTTTCCACCGCGGTCTGCAATTTTTTCAGGATAGGGCCTTTTTCCCGCTCTTCAAGCTGGGCCATGGTCTTGTCAGCTTCCATGGCCTGCTTTTGCAGGTCGCGGACTTTTTGCTGAATTTCTTCCTGCTTGCGCTGGCGGGCCTCTTCTTTCATGACCGAGGCCTGTTTTTCGAACTCCTGCATCTGTCGCCCGATGTCCTCCCGCCGTTTTTCCAGGGGCCGGCCCAGGTCTTCCATCTTGCGTTTGATGTTATCCTGGACCCGCTTCCATTCTGCCGAACTGTTGAGCAGTTCCCGGGTGTTGACGACGCCGATTTTGACATCCGCGGCTGAGGCTGCCACAGGGGACAGCGCCAGGGTGGCGGCTAGGAGCAGTGCAGTGACAAATTTAATCATGAAAATCCTCCTGACCATATAAATACTGCTTTATTATGAAACGGCTTTAGTTTATCCCAACTTACCTTATTGCAACAGGGAAATATTAGAAGGTCCCGCCAACGGTGAATTCCCACACACTTTTGCGCTCGTAGGGCTCAGGATTGAGATTGTAGCCCCATTCGATCCTGAGCGGGCCCATAGGGGAGTACCAGCGGACACCCCCGCCCACGCTGGTGCGCAACACCGGGGGCACATAGTTCGCGCCATAGACGTTGCCGGCGTCAAAAAACACGGTCCCCATGATGCCGAATTTTGCCAAAAAGGGGACCGGCCAGCGATATTCCAAATTTATTTGCGAGAAAGAGGTGCCGCCGATACGCTCGTTGGTCCTCGGGTCCCGGGGGCTGATTTCGGCGAAGTTGAAGCCCCGGATGGTATCGATGCCGCCCAGGTAAAACTTCTCATAAGCCGGCAGTTCACCCCAGGGGAGCTTGCTCATATAGCCGCCCCGGGTATGAACGACCGCCACGGTCTTCCACCACAGGGGGAAATACCAGCCGCTCTCTGCGATAAAGCGCATAAAGGCGGTATCGCCGCCCAAACCGGCCATTTCCATAGACAGGGAATTATCCGAACCCTTGGTGGGCATGAACAGCGCGTCCCGGGAATCACGTCGCAAACTCATGGCCACCGCGCTGGTAGTGTGAATAGTGGCTGCTTCCCGCAGAACCGTTGAGGTATTGCGCCTGAGATCCTTGAGGTCCACGTATTCAAAACGATACGAGCCATAAAGTCTGGTATATTTCCAGCGCAGCGGATGGCCCAAACGCAAGGAGCCGCCGTAGCTGTGGCGGGTGTATTCGTCAAATTCCCGTTCCCAGTTGAAGCCGTCCAAGCCGAAGGACAGAGGCCGGTCAAAAAGATACGGTTCGGTGAAGCTGAGGCGGAAACGGTTGGAAATGGCCCCGATTATGCCTTGCAGGCGCAATTGTTGGCCCCGGCCGAACAGGTTGGTTTGGCTGATCTCCACCATGCCCACCAAGCGATCCTGGGTGCTGTAGCCCGCACCGATGCCGAAACTGCCGGTGGGCCGCTCCTTTACGGCCACCTTTAGGTTCATGCGGTCCGGAGAAGTCCCCGGAGTGGTGCTGAAATTAACGTCTTCGAAGTACTCCAGGCGCCGCAGATTCCTCATGCTCTCCTTGAGCTTGGTGGCCGAGAAAAGCTCCTGTTCGTGCACTCTGAGTTCCCGGCGAATCACCTTGTCCCGGGTCTTGACATTGCCGGAGATCTCAATGCGCTCAATATAGACTTTCTTTCCCTGGCGGATGTCAAAGACGATATCCACCTTCTTATTGACATCATCCTCTTTTATAAGAGGGGTGACGTCGGCATTGGCGTAGCCATGATCGGCATAAAGGTCAGCCAGCGTGGTGAGGTCCTGCTGCACCACTTCCCGGCTGTAAACCTTCTCTTTGACGATGGCGAGGCGCTCCCGCAGCTTGGCCTTGTCTTCGATGAAATCACCCTGGATATCCACCTTGCCCACGGTGAATTGCGGGCCTTCTTCCACAGGGATGGTGATGTAAATATTGCCTTGTCTTATATCGACCCGCGGCTCGCCCACTTTGGCTCTGACATAGCCGTGGTTGAAGTAAAAAGCCGCCACTTTTTCCACATCCCGCTCCAGGATTTCCCGGTTCAATCTCCCGGAGCCGGTAATAAAGGATATGAGGCTTTTTTCCTTGGTCTCCATGACCCCGCGCAGCTGCTTGTCTTTGAAGGCGTGGTTACCCTCGAATTTGATTTCCTTGACATAGACCTTGCCGCCTTCATCGATTTTAAAGACCAGGTCCGATTCGGTGTCAGTTATGGGTTGAAGCTCATAATCCACCTTGGCCTGGTAAAAACCTTTCTCCGTATAAAGCTTCTGAATTTTGGCCACATTCTCCCGAATGGCCGTCTCGGAAGCCACGGTAAAAGGTTTCAAATCTATGGCATCGAGGATCTTCTTTTCTTTGATTTTGCGATTGCCCTGGACGACAATGCGGCGGATGGCCGGTTTTTCCTGTACTACCACTGTCAGAATGCGGCCCTCCGCGGTATCGCTGACGTCGAACTTGACATTGGTGAAATAACCCATCTTGAAGATGGCCTTCAGGTCTTCCCGGAGACGGGCCGGGGAGATGATTTCGCCCTCCCGGGTCTGCATGACGCTCAGGATGGCATCCTTGTCGATGCGCCGGTTGCCCTTGGTGTCGATGCGGGTAATCCGCTCCTTCCCTAAAATCTTCAGGCTGGCCTCCTGGGCCAACTGCCGGCTCAACCCGGACAGGGACGTAAGGCCCACGCCTTCCGCTTTTAGAGCAGCCGGCGCCATCTTGCCGGTGAGGTCGAGAATGCGGGCTTCAAGCGAGAGGAGGTCGGCTACTATGACCAGCCTGCCGAACAAGACCACATCCGCGCCTAATCTATGGCCGATTTCCCGAGCCGCAGGCTCGCTGACAGGCTCCCTCAGCGCGGCCACCTGCCGGTCGACTTCCTCTGGCGGCACCAGGGTGAAGCCTTCGGTCTTGAGGCGCTCCTGGAATTCCTCGCGCACCTTGGCGCCCAGCGCTTCCCTGGGCTCTTTGGCGAGCACCGCAAAGGGGAAAACCGCCACCTTTTTGAGAACCACTTCGGGTTCCTGGGCCAAAGCCGGCCCGGCCAGAACCATAGAAATCAGTACGAGGAGAAAAATCAGGCGCGCTGACACGTCAACCTCTCCGTAGGATCTCCGCCTTGCCGTCGATGATAGTGATCTGCCGGTCCAGAGCTGCCGCCATTTCAAGATTGTGGGTGACAATTATCAAGGTAAGCCCGTGCTCCCGGTTCAGTGAGAGGAGCATTTCCTGCAAATGGAGACCGCTTCGGGGGTCCAGGTTGCCGGTGGGCTCGTCCGCCAAGAGCACTTCCGGCTCCATCACCAGGGCTCTGGCCACCGCCACCCGTTGCTGCTCGCCTCCGGAAAGGGTGGACACGCGGTGGGTCAGGCGGTCTTTCAGCCCCACAGCCACGAGGACTTGCTCCGCCAAGGCGCGCGCCTCAGCCGGAGGACGACGGGCAATCAGCGCGGGCATCATAACGTTTTCCAGGGCATTGAATTCCGGCAGCAAGTGATGAAACTGAAAAACAAAACCGATCTTGCGGTTGCGAAAGTCCGCCAGGCGGCGGTCATCCAGCGAGAAGACCTCTTCCCCGTCCCAGAGCATCTGGCCGCTGGAGGGCCGCTCCAGGGTCCCCAGGATATGGAGCAGGGTGGACTTGCCCACCCCTGAAGCTCCTACTACCGCCAGGGTTTCACCCGCAATAATATCCAGGTCCAGGCCTTTTAAGACCTCCACCTGGTTGCCGTTGGTGACAAAGGTCTTTACCAGACTCCGCACCTGGATCTTAACCGGAGCCAAAAGGTTATTCGCTGGTTCCGTCATTACCGTAGTTAACCTGTGCCGGGATCAACCTTAGCACGTTCTGCAGGGAGCGTCAATCAAGGGTTCCCGGTTTTCAATTGGCATATTTAAGCAAAAAATTTAGGGAGATAGATTTTTAAAGCTTGCGCGTCTGCCGAGATAACTAGTCGATAAAGACTGTGGTTGACTTATGGCCCTATTCATACCGGATGGCTTCCACCGGATCCAGGCGGGAGGCTTGCCAGGAGGGGTAGAGGGTGGCCAAAAAGCTGATGACCAGAGCCGCCGCCACAATCAGCGACACGTCCAGGGCCTGCACCTGCACCGGAATCGTGGTAAGGCCGTATACATAACCGGGGACCTTGATGAATTCATATTCTTTCAGCAGGAGGCAGAGGCCCACCCCAAGAACCAGCCCGATGCCCGTGCCGATGGCGCCGATGGTCAAACCGTTGACAATGAAAATCTGCATGATGCTCTGGCGGGTCGCGCCCATGGATTTCAGGATGGCGATCTCCTTGGTCTTCTTCATCACCATCATGAACAGGGTGCTGGCGATGCCGAAGGCCGCCACCAGAATGGTCAGGGTCAGGATGATGAACATGACGATTTTCTCCAGCTTCAGGGCGGAGAAGAGCGTGCTGTTCAGGCGCATCCAGTCCTTGGTGTAATAGGGCGGCCCCAACTCCCGCTCAATGGCTTGGGCCACCCGATCCGCGGCGTAGATGTCCTTGACCATGACTTCCAGGCCGGTGACCCGGTCCCCCAGCCCCAAAAATTGCTGCATGCGGGGGATGCTGATGAACACCAGGTTGGAATCGAACTCGTACATGCCGGTGTGAAAAACGGCGGCCACCATCACCGGCTTCATGCGCGGCAGGCGCCCCATGGGCGTAAGGGTTCCCAGCGGCGAGATAATGTTAAAATAGTCACCCGGCGCCAAATTGAGGGTGCGGGCCATTTCATTGCCGATGGCCACCCGCGGCGGGTCGTCAGGGCCGCCCGCAGCCAGGTCCGCGAAGTTGCCCTGCGTCACTTTCAGAGCCTTGGGGCCGCCGGCTTTGACGGTCTCCAGGTCCACGGCCCGGATCACCCCGCCGGAGATATTGCCGGGAGCGGAAAACATCACCTGGGTGTAAATGAAAGGTTCGGCCTCCACCACCCCCGGGACCTTCATGATGCGGGCGGCCACCTGATGGTAGTCCGTGACGCTGGCCCCCTGCTTCAGCACGATGACATGGGCGTTGACGCTTAAAATTTTGCTTTTCAGGTCTTGGGTGAAGCCGGTCATCACCCCGATGACCACAATGAGGACCATCACCCCCATGGCTACGCCGATGGTGGAGATGAGGGTGGACAGGGAAATGAAGCCCCGGGTCTGCTTGACGCCCCGAAGAAGCCTGAAGGCCACAAAGGTTTCAAAGAAACCCAACGGTCTTACCTCTCCGGACGCAAAAGCGGGAACAGGATAACATCCCGGATGGAGGGGGAGTCGGTGAGGAGCATGACCAGCCGGTCAATGCCGATGCCTTCGCCCGCGGCCGGAGGCATGCCGTACTCCAGCGCGGTCAGAAAATCCTCGTCCACCGCGTGGGGGGCCTCTTCATCGCCGGCCGCGTGCGCGCTTAACTGGGCCTCGAAGCGGGCGCGCTGATCGATGGGGTCATTCAACTCCGAAAAGGCGTTGGCCATCTCCCGGCCCGCAATAAAAAGCTCGAAGCGGTCCACCACTTCCGGGTTGTCGTCGCTTTTCCGGGACAGGGGCGAGGTCTCGGTGGGATAGCCCAGCACAAAGGTGGGCTGGATGAGCCGGGCTTCCACCTTCAAGTCGAAGAGTTTGGTGAGGGCCCGGCCGTAACCTTCCCCGGGCCGCAGGACCACCCCCTCGCTTTTAGCCAGTTCCACGAGGGCCTGGCGGTCCTTGACCACCTCCTGTGGGATGCCGCCGATCTCGGTCAGGGATTGCCGCAAGTCGATGCGCCGCCAAGGCGGCGTCAGATCGATATCCGCCCCCTGATAAGTGATCTGCAAAGTGCCCAACAGCTCCCGGGCCACCTGGCAGACGAGTTCTTCCGTGAGTTCCATCAAGTCTTTATAGGTGGCATAGGCCTGATAAAACTCCAGCATGGTGAACTCCGGATTGTGCAGGGTGGAGAGACCCTCGTTGCGGAAATTCCGGTTGATTTCATACACCCGGTCAAAGCCCCCGACAATCAGGCGTTTAAGATAAAGCTCCGGCGCGATGCGCAGATAGAGCTTCATATCCAAAGCGTTGTGGTGGGTTTCAAAGGGCTTGGCCGTGGCCCCGCCCGGGATAGGCTGCATCATGGGCGTCTCTACTTCCAGAAAACCGCGCTTGTCCAGGAACTGCCGGATGAGCCGTATAATCGCAGCCCGCTGCAAAAACACCTGCCACACCTGGGGATTGACTATGAGGTCGAGATAACGCTGGCGGTAGCGGCGCTCCACATCGGTAAGGCCGTGGTATTTTTCCGGCAGCGGCAGGAGGGATTTGGTGAGCAGGATGAATTCGCTGACGGATAGGGTGAGTTCCCCGGTCCTGGTGCGGAACAAGGTCCCGACAAAGCCTACGATGTCGCCCAAGTCCAGGCTTTTGAACAGCTTGAAAGCCTCGTCGCCCAGCACCTGCCGTTGCACGTAAGCCTGAAGACGCGAGGAGCCGTCCTGAAAGTGGCAAAAAATGGCCTTGCCGAAGGCCCTCACCAGCATGATGCGGCCGGCCAGGCGGAAGGTTTCGTTCAGGCCCTCCAGTTCCGGGCCGCTCATGGAGCCGTAGGCTTCGATGACCTGGGCGATGGTGTGGTCCGGCTTGAAGCGGTTGGAAAAAGGGTCGACGCCTCGGGCGCGCAGGTCGGCGAGTTTCTGGCGGCGCTGTGTGATAATGCGATCGGCCTGGGACATGACCGGAAAGAAAGCTCCTCATGGCTTTGTTCAGGCAAGCTTCCTGAAACTTTAAGTTTTTAGATTATTATCCGGGGATAGTCAAGATATAAATGGCGCGCCGGCAGACGCCTTCCCAGCATTTTGAGGAAAGACGGACGTTAAGACTATCTCAGGGGCCGGCTGAAAAAACCGAAAGCTGCTGAACCCTGGCGAGTCCTTCCGGGCTTTCGGTTTGCCAAAAGCCGGAGCGCCACGGCCCGTTGGCAACAGCACGGTGCTTCAGGGTTTATGGGGCCATAAATCCGCTATTTCCTGAGGCAGCATCCCGGTGACGTCCCGGACTTCTCCCTTGGAGATGCGATGGGCCAGGAGCTTAAAAATCGCCCGGGCAACGGTTTCAGCATCAATTTCACCAGGCAGGAACTGCTCTCTGATATGGGCCAGGAAATCCTCTTTTTTGCGCTCTCTCAAAGGCTTGTCCGAAGGCTTCCAGCCTTCATAATAAAACCCCCGGACCAGCATGGGCAACTGCGCCCCCAAATCAACAGCCTCTTCGGGCATCAGGCGGTCCCGCAAGGCATGCAGGGTGGCGCGCAGGGCCAGATAAGCCCGGTGGCGGTCCTCGGTGTTCAGCTCATACATGATGTCTTTGAGCCAGTCGTTCGCCTTATGCACGGCCCGGTCAAACACTTCCAAGCCTGTCATGGTCATAGTGGGCGCTCCTTTCCGGATGATTCACAGCCGGGCCGAGAGAAAGCCGGATTCCGGCTGTTCTTAATTTAATATAAGCGCTGGATAATTCCGGACAACAGGAGATTTACCAAAAGGTGAGCGGCGGGTTTTGGCAAAATAGTCGCGGTGTTTGCCGATGAAGCGCCGGTACAGGCCGTCCCGGATGCCGCACCAGGGACCCGGCGCAAAGTCGCACGTCTTGCGGAGATAATTGCTGCCGCTGCAAATTTGACGCCCGCCCCGGCTGCCTGATGCTGAAGGCGCTTGAGCAGGGGCTATATCCGCGGCATCCAGGGTGAGTAACCCGACAATGCAGCCTTGCTTGAAACCGACGAATAAAGCATCCGGGTCGGCGATTCGGGCATGTTCCAGGTCCCTGACTTGGAACCCCTGGCCGTGAGAAAATCCTGATAAGCCTTCAGACCGGCCCGATGCAGACGAGCTTCTGCCGGTGGAAGGCGAAATCGCCAAAGAATCGCGGGTCCTCCGCCAAATAGACGGGGCTGCCGGGGGGAAGAGCCGGGGGCGCGGCAAAGAGCTGATTCGGGAAAATCAAGGCCGCCACGGTCATTTTCGGCGTTTGTTGCGAAAATTGGTTGGGATGAAATTTTAACTGTGGTTATAGCTTTACTTTTTTTATGATAAAATTTGTTTAAGCTTATTCTCTTTGCTAATATTATCCTCTATGTTTGCTTTGCAAACATTTTTCCTGGAGGTGCAAACCACCCAGGGAACCGACATTTTGGATCTCACCCATCTCGTGCAGGAACAGGTGCGCGCCGGCGGCATCAGCGACGGTGTGGCAACCCTGTTCATTGCCGGCTCCACGGCCGCCCTCACCACTATCGAATATGAATCCGGCGTGGTCAATGATTTGCGCGGCGCTATCGAGCGCCTGTTCCCTCGCGACCTGGTTTACGAGCACGACCGCCGCTGGGGTGACGGCAACGGCTATGCCCACGTGCGCGCCGCGTTCCTCAAGCCGTCTCTCAGCATCCCCGTTGAACAAGGAAAACTGGTCCTGGGCACCTGGCAGCAGATCGTCCTGCTCGATTTTGACAACCGCCCCCGCAGCCGCAGCATTCGGGGCCAGGTTATGGGACTGAAGCGACCGCAAGGGTGAAATCGCCGAACGGCCTGAAAACACCTGATGACTACCTCCCAACTAACTTTTGCTGACAACGCCCTGGCCCAGGCCCTTTTCGGGCAACAAGGCCAGCATCTTCGCCTGGTGGGCCGGAATTTGGGCATCAAGCTCACTTCCCGGGGCAACCAGGTGAACCTGGAAGGCCCTGAGGCCCAGGTCCGCCTGGCGGAGCGGGCCCTCCAGCAACTGTATGAACTTCTTGAGGCGGGCTATGAGCTTCATCCCCAGGATGTGCAGTACGGCCTGAAAATCTTGCAGGAAAAGGAGACCGCCTCCATTAAAGATATTTTTCTGGACACCGTCTATATTTCCGCCATGAAGCGGCGCATCACCCCCAAAAGCCTCAACCAGAAGCGCTACATCGAGGCTATTCGCAACCACGATATTGTTTTCGGCATCGGCCCGGCGGGCACCGGCAAGACCTACCTGGCCATGGCCATGGCCGTGGCGGCCCTCATGAATCATGAATTCATCCGCATCATCCTGGCCCGCCCGGCAGTGGAGGCCGGCGAAAAACTGGGCTTTTTGCCGGGCGACCTCTATGAGAAGGTAAACCCCTATTTGCGTCCCCTTTACGACGCGCTGCATGACATGATGGATTTCGAGAAGGCCACCCGCCTGGTGCAGCGGGGCATCATTGAAGTGGCCCCCCTGGCCTTCATGCGCGGCCGCACCCTGAACGACTCTTTTGTCATTTTGGATGAGGCCCAAAATACCACTTCCGAACAAATGCTGATGTTCTTGACTCGGCTGGGTTTTGGTGCTAAAGCGGTTATCACCGGCGACGTCACCCAGATCGACCTGCCGGCCGGCGTGGTCTCGGGCTTGGTGGAAGCCAAGCAGCTGTTGAAAAACATCGACGGAATATCCTTTGTGTATTTTTCGGAGCGCGACGTGGTGCGCCATCCCCTGGTGCAGAACATTATCAAGGCATACGAGCACCGCCCTCCCAGAAAAGCCGCCCAGGAGGCGGAAGTAAGCCATGGCTGAGAAGGAAACTCCCGGAAAAATCGGCCGTTTGTACGAACTGGGCAGCTCCCTGCGTTCGCGCTGTGAACGGCTGGTGTCCGCCAAATCCCGCTCCTCGCGGCATTATGCCAGGGCCAGCAAGATCGCCCTGCTTCTCGCCTTGTGTCTGTGCATCACGTTCATTCTGGCCCCTCAGCCCCAAAGGCCGTTGAAAAAGTACCGGGAGGGGGATATCTCCCAGGAGGACGTTAAGGCGATCCGAAACTTTCTGGTTGAGGACGTTGAGACCACCGCCAAGCGCCGCAAAGAACTCCTGGCGGAGGTGCCCCCGGTTTATGATTTGGACGAACAGGCCGCCGCCCGTATTCAGGAGCGGTTGCACGGCGCCCTGATGTTCATGCGCCGGGAGTTTCGCAAGCCCGCCGCGGCTTCAGGACAAGCGCCGCCGGACGCGGCTCTCAAAACCGCAGCGTCTTCTTCCGAAGCCGTTGATTTCTTGAAATTAAGAGCAGAATTTAATGAGCTCCTGGGGGTGGAGATTCCGCCCTCCACTTTCAACCTCCTGGTCAAGAGCGAGTTTTCCCCTACTATCGAGGCCCTGGTAAATCAGGTAATCAGCCAGTTTTGCCAGCAGGGGGTGATCGCCAGCCACTCGCTGCCGAAGCCTGAACCGGAAGGAATTCTCCTGCGGCGGCTGCCTTCGCGGCAGGAACAGGTGATCAAGCCGCCTTACCATTTCCTGGAAGTTGACAATATCCGCAAGCCTGTAGCCAGTTATTGTCGGGAGGTGGCCGCGGACTTTTCTCCCTCGGACCGCTGGCTGGCCTGCGATTTGGTGCAGTACTTGCTTGCCCCCAACGTCACTTTCAATCTGGCTGAAACCCAGGAACGCCAGCAGGTCGTGCTCCGGGCCTTGCGCCCCTCATATTTCCATGTGAAGCGAGGGGAATACATTCTCAGGGCAGGGGAGCGCCTCACGCCTATACACTTAGCCAAATTGAAAGCCCAGAGCCTGATCTATCCCCAAAGTCAGGGCATCCTCATTTTTCTGGGGATTTTCATCAGCCTGACTATTTTCTTTTGGCTGACCTACAATCTCAGCCGCGTGTCCTTAAAGCGCTTCCCTACCAAACTTTGGGACCTGACTTTTTTGGCGGCTCTGCTTTTGGGTGCAACACTGCTGAATCTGGGTCTGCTGCAGCTGGGAGATCTCATAGGACAGGTGGCGCCTCAAACTGCCGGCAATCTGGTGTACGGCTGGCCCATCGCGCTGGCACCCATGTTCGCCGCTCTTTTCCTGGGTTTGGAAACCGGCGTAGTGATAGCCTTTCTCACCGCCATTCTGTCAGCCTTGCTGTTGGACAAGCCCTTTCCCATGTTCCTTTATTTCTTGAGCGCCGGCTTTGTGGGCATCTGGGGAGTCAGGCACTGCCGCCAGCGAGGCGATATAATCCGGGCCGGCCTAACTTTGAGCCTGGTGAATTTTATCCTTCTTACAGCCATGAAGCTGGTGGAATATCCTTTTACCGCCAAGGAACTGTTCATCGCTCAGGTTTTCGGTCTGGGCGGCGGCATGGCCACCGCCATTCTGGTCTTGGGCGTCACTCCGCTGATTGAGTGGGCCTTCGGCTACACCTCGGACATCCGCCTCTTGGAGCTGCTCAATCTTGATCAGCCGGTGCTCCGGGAACTGATGCTGCTGGCCCCGGGGACTTATCATCATTCCCTGATGGTGGGCCAGATGGTGGAAGCCGCGGCCGAAGGCATCGGGGCCAATCCCCTGGTGGCCAAGGCCGCGGCCTATTATCACGATATCGGCAAAGTCAAAAAGCCGGCTTATTTCGTGGAGAATCAATTGGGCGGGGAGAACAAGCACGAAAAGCTGGCCCCCTCCATGAGCAGCCTTATCCTTATTTCCCACGTCAAGGACGGCGTCGATTTGGCCCGCAAACACGGCCTGGGCGAGCGGCTGGTGGATATCATTCAGCAGCACCACGGCACTTCTCTCATCAGCTATTTTTATCATAAGGCCAAAAACCACTCATCCAACCCCGGGCAGGTGAACATAGACGACTACCGCTACCCCGGTCCCCGGCCCCAGACCAAGGAGGCGGGCCTGGTGCTTATCGCCGACCAGGTGGAGGCCGCCTCCAAGACCTTGACGGAACCCACTCCGGCTCGCATCCAGGGCATGGTGCAAAAAATTGTCAACAATATCTTTGCCGACGGTCAACTGGACGAATGCGAACTAACCCTGAAAGAACTCCATCTTATTGCCAAACACTGCAACAAGATTCTGAGCGGCATCTTCCACCAGCGCATCCTTTATCCCCAGCCTGCCGAAAAAATCAAAGCCAATGGTGATCTGGATAAACAATCGACAAAGAAAAACGGTTCTAAATCAGGAGAACCTCAGGACAAAGGCCGGGAAGATCTTAGGCGCCTTGGGCTGGTCCGAAGCGGAACTAAGTCTCACGCTGGTGAATGACCGGGCCATGGCGAAACTCAATCGGGAGACCTTCGGTCGCCGCGGCCCGACGAATGTGATTGCCTTCCCCATTGATATCGGGACCACGGGCCAGGGGGCATCGCCTTCTGCGCCGTTCGAAACTTCCCCTGCAACCCCTGAAAGACGCAGGAACACAGGCTTCCAACCCGGGACCATCGAAAAGAGCGGCTTTGCTGGCGCCCCCCCGCCACTCCTGGGAGAGGTGGTGATTTCTCTGGAAACCACCCGGCGCCAGGCGCAGGAATGGGGCTGGCCCTTCGAAGAACTCTTCGATTTTTACCTGATTCACGGTATATTGCATTTGCTGGGCTACGACCACCAGACTCCGGAAGATGAGGCGGCCATGGAGGCCAAGGCGTGGGAGCTGATGGAAGTAGTGGCCAGCGGCCAGTGATTAGCGGTCAGTAAATAAAAAGCAGTAAGCAGGAGACCAAGGCGTGGCGAAATTGGAAGTGAATGTGGATCATGTGGCAACGGTGCGCCAGGCACGCCTGACCGACGAACCTGACCCGGTGACGGCCGCGGCCCTGGCTGAATTGGCCGGGGCCAGCGGCATTATTGTGCATTTGCGGGAAGATCGGCGTCACATCCAAGACCGGGACCTGCGGCTGCTCCGGCAGACGGTGAAAACCCGGCTTAATCTGGAGATGGCGGCCACCGCGGAAATGTTGGCTATAGCCTCAGAAGTGAAGCCCGATCTGGTGACCCTGGTGCCGGAAAAGCGGGAAGAGCTCACCACCGAAGGCGGCCTCAATGTGGCCGGCAATCTCGATTTTTTGAAGGATTACCTCCGGAAACTCAAGGAAGCCGGGTTGGAGGTGAGCTTGTTTATCGACCCTGACCACGGCCAGATAAACGCGGCCAAGGAAGCCGGAGCCGGCTGGGTGGAGCTCCACACCGGCGCTTACGCCGAAGCCGAAAACGAAGACCGGGCCCAGCGGCTGTTTGACGAATTGCTGGACGCCGCCCGGCACGCCCGCAGTTTAGGGCTGCGGGTCAAATGCGGCCACGGCCTGAACTACACCAACATCACCCGCTTCCGGGGCCGCCAGGAGTTCGAGGAATTCTCCATCGGCCACAGCATCATTTCACGGGCCGTACTGGTGGGCCTAGAGCGGGCCGTGCGGGAAATGCTTAACCTCATTGCCTGAACTCCCTCAATGGCACGCTCCGGTGCCCAGCCTGGCGGGGAAGGCAGGGGGCGGAAAGTCATTCCCGGTATAATGGACCAGGAAATCCCCCAAAAGCAGTACTACACCATCGGCGAAGTCAGCCGCATCACCGGGGTGCGGACCCACGTGCTGCGCTATTGGGAGAACCAGGGGAAAATCCTCAAGCCCGGCCGCCGGCGGTCCCGGCACCGCGTGTACCGCCCCGCGGACATCCAGCTCATTTTTGAAATCAAGCGCCTGCGGGAAGAGGAAAAGCTCACCCTGCCGGCCATGCGCCGCCAACTCCGGCAACAGCCGGGCTCCCGCCTGTTCCAGCCCCAACCGCCCCCCCGCGCCTTCGGCAACGAAGCCCTGACCCTGCTCCACAACATCAAAAAAGAGCTGGAGTCGTTGAGAGAACTGCTGGAATAAACGCTTCGGCAACTCTCTCTTTTGGTTCACTTAAAATTGACAAAAATTTCTAACTTTGCCAATAATGCCTGCTTAGAGTTGGTCATGTCGGCAAGCACAGAAATTTTCACACCTCAATTATTGATTACCCTTGAAGGATTGGTTAGGTCTCACCACTCGATTTACAATGAAATTCCGCCTCAGGGAATTTACTTTGAATCCCTTGTTGAAAAAGCCTTTAAGTTAAACAGAATACCTTTCACGCGAGTTCAACCCACTGCCAGGAATGTTCCGCGGCATGATCTGGAGGTAGGAAATATAAGGTTTTCCCTCAAAACCGAGACAGGATCAGGCACAAGGCTAAATTTTATTAATATAACCAAACTATTAACTACAGAAAGAGACCCATGGGAAGCCGCTGCTCTCATCGGGCGCACCATGCAGCATCTTTGCTGCTATGACTATATCCTAATGCTAAGGGCTGTTTGGGAAAGACCGGTAATCCACTACCAGCTTGTAGATATTCCGGTTGAATTATTGAGGTTGATAGAAGGGGCGCAGTTGGAAGTTGTAGGCAGGCGGACCGGAAGACAAAGTTTAGGGGCAGACATTTACCACGAAGGAAGGAAAGTTTACCGGTTGCATTTTGACGGTTCGGACGGCAAATGCTCAATAAGGGGTTTGCCGGTTGCCGAGTGCCAGCTTTTAAGAGTCTGGGATTTACAGATTGCCGATTAATTATTCACATTTTTTGGATTTTCTGAACACCAGCCAATAGCAATGGTGCCGCCTGGAGTGGTGGGCTTTTTTCCAGCGAGGGTCTATTATCGGGCCTTTTCTGACTTTGATAATGCAGTCGCAAGCTCTGAACCCCACCCCCCTGGCCGCGTTAATGATTTCCACATGCGCCCACTGGTAGCGGTGATGGTGGATATAGTCGGTTATTTTGCAGAGGAGTATCCCTTCCGGAATTAAGACCCTGAACGCTTCCTCTGTGAATGGCGCGTAAAGGTGTGAAAAGTTGTAGCCGTTTTCCTTCGGTGATTTTCCCCCTAACCCGAACCTGTCCTGAAAATCCTTTTGCCTGTCCTTCCCTTGGTTCGGAATGTGAGGCGGATCATAGACGACCACATCAAAACTTTCCGACCTGAAAGGCATCTGCATGTTATCCCCAACGATATCAGGCCGGTAGCGGCGGTTTATGTCCAAACCAATCACCGGGTAGTTATTCCCTATCCAAAATCTTCCCCTGTTTATGGTGGCGTCAAGGATAAGTCGGGGCTTCTGGCGGGGATAAAATTCCAGCATGAGCTTTAAAAGCTCGTTGTCCTCCCCGAACCAAACCGACGAAAGGGGCTGATATGATTTCTCTTTCCTGATTTCTGAGATTTTTAGAATCTCGCCCATAAGATTGCCCTGATACATCACTTTTTAGCACACTCCCCCTTGAAGTTCAATTCTGGGACATGGAAGCAATGCAGTCCATCTTCCCTGCAAGCCCGATAAATTAAGGCCTAAGAACGGTTTTATAAATTCTAAACCCTGGAATTACCGCCGCCAGAACCACAGCCGCCTTTTCAGGCGCTGCCAGCGGCTGGGCGGCGGGCTGGGCGGCGCTTCCGGGGGTTTTTCCTCTTGGACTTGGTCAGCCCCGGGTTTGGGGGGGCTGTCAGTAATCGACGGCGCTGGGGCCGCGGCCAGGTCTTCCAGGGCAGGGGATGGCGCAGCAGTCGAAGGCGCGGCGCCTTCTCCGACCGGAGACGTCGGAGCCCGGCCTCCGGCTGCCGCCGGCTCAGGCGTCGGTGCAGGTTGGTCAGGCGGTGGGGTCGGAGCCGCCTGGGTTCTGGTAGGGGGCATTTTCCTTATTCTCGGCCCGTGGAGAGCGGCATAATCCGCGGCCGGCAGTTTGAGCTGCTCTTTCAGAAAATCCAGCCGCTGATTGATCAGGTGCACCAGGGGCTGGTAGCCTGGTTGGGGGCTGATTTGCCTCTTAAGGAAATAGTAGCGCAGCAGGGCCCGCTCAAAGTGCCCGGCGCGCAGCAGGTCCTCGGTATTGTCACAAAATTTGAGAGCCCCGCAAGCCTGCAATTCCTGTTGGAATAAGCCTGCATCCGAGACCCGGTAATCCCGGGCCGCTTCGCCATCCGGCGCGCCCGCCGCCATAGCCGGAGCCAACAGCAAGCCTGCCAGCGGTAAATAAATCCACCATCGTACCGGTTTTTTAAAATTGCCTTCGATCATTTCTGGCCCCCCCTTCCTTTACTTCGGCCCTTTCGTGATTAACTTGATTTTGTGATTTTGGGAAATCGGGAAAAAAAATCAAAAAATTTCCAGTTTTTTGGTTTAAGTCAAAAACGCCCTCCTTGATTGTGGTTATGTTCAAAACAGGATCAACCAAGAAAGGCAAAGGAAAGCCTATTATTTTACAGCTCGGGAGGAATCCAAATGTTTTGTTATCAGTGTGAACAGGCGGCGAAAGGCGAAGGCTGCACCGTTTTAGGCGTTTGCGGCAAAAATGCCGAAGTGGCGGCCCTGCAGGACCTTTTGATCTACGGCTTGCAGGGGCTGTCGATGGTAGCCAAGGAGGGGCGCAAAGTCGGCGTCAGCGATCGGGACGTCAATGTATTCACGGTGGAGGCGGCCTTTTCCACCCTGACCAATGTGGATTTTGACCCGGAGCGCTTCGTCGCCTTGATCAACCGGTGCGTGGAATTGCGGGAGCGCCTCAAAGACAAGGTGAGGGCCGCGGGCGGCAAAACGGATTTTCCCGAGGGGCCGGCCACCTTCCAACCCAAGAACACCAAAGAGGGCCTGCTCGAGCAGGGCGAAGCCCACGGTCTCAAATCCTACCCGGCCGACAGCTCGGATATTCTCTCCCTCAAACACACCCTGCTGTTCGGGGTCAAGGGCGTGTGCGCCTATGCCGACCACGCTCAGATTTTAGGGAAAGAGGACGAAGAGGTCTACGCCTTTATCCATGAGGCTCTGGCCGCCACCGCCGACCCCGGCCTCAGTCTGAACGACGCGCTTGGCCTTTGCCTCAAGTGCGGGGAAATAAATTTAAAGACCATGGGATTGTTGGACGCGGCCAATACCGGCAGGTACGGCGACCCGGTGCCCACCAAAGTGCCTCTGGGACACAAAAAAGGCAAAGCCATCCTGGTGTCCGGCCACGACCTCCTGGACCTGGAGGAAATCCTCAAGGCCAGCGAAGGCAAAGGCATCTACGTCTACACACACGGCGAGATGCTTCCCTGCCACGGCTATCCGGGCCTCAAAAAATACCCCCATTTTTATGGCCACTTCGGCTCCGCCTGGCAGAATCAGAATAAGGAATTCGGCCAATTCCCCGGCTCCATCGTCATGACCACCAACTGTTTGCAGCGTCCTCAGGAATCTTATGCCAGCAACCTGTTCACCACGGGCCTGGTAGGCTGGCCCGGCATTCCCCACCTCAAGGACCGCAACTTCAAGCCCGCAGTTGACCGGGCCCTGGAGCTGCCGGGTTTCCCCGAGGACGCCAACGGCAGGTTCGTGATGACCGGTTTCGCCAAAAACGCGGTTATGTCCGTGGCCGACAAGGTCATCGAAGCCGTCAAGAACAGACAAATCCGCCATTTCTTCCTGGTGGGCGGCTGCGACGGCGCCAAGCCCACCCGCAACTACTACACCGAATTTGTGGAAAAAGTGCCCAAGGATTGCGTGGTCTTGACCCTGGCCTGCGGCAAGTTCCGCTTCTTTGACAAAGACCTGGGCGACATCGGCGGCATCCCCCGGCTGCTGGACGTGGGCCAATGCAACGACGCCTACAGCGCCGTGCAGATCGCCGTGGCCCTGGCTAACGCTTTCAACGTCAGCGTGAACGAACTGCCGCTCTCGCTCATCCTCTCCTGGTACGAACAGAAGGCGGTGGCCATTCTCCTGACCCTGCTGTATCTCGGCATCCAGAATATGCGCCTGGGGCCCAGCCTGCCGGCCTTCGTCACCCCCAACGTCCTGGACGTGCTGGTGAAAAACTACAACATCAAGCCCATCTCCACTCCGGACGAAGACCTGAAAGCAATTCTGGGCTAAAGGGGCGGGGAACGGTTTACAACCGGGCGCAACTGGTGGGGGCGATGCTGCATCGCCCCTAAAATTGCTTTCCCTGGAAAAATTATTCAGTTAAGGATTGGAAGTGAAATAATTTCGGCTTATGTTATGGCATGATAGTCATCCGCCCACCTCAAAGCATCTATCAGATCGAAGGGGTCATCCAGAACGGCACCTTTCACGGCCGCTGGCATTTTTCCTTTGACCGCTACCACGATCCGGAGTATACCCGCTTCGGCACTCTGCGCGTCTTCAATGACGACACCCTCTCGCCCGGCGCGATTTGGCCCCTGCACCCGCACCGCGAGATTGAGGTGGTGACCTACTGCGCGGGCGGGGAGTTCCGCCATGCCGACGAACACGGCAAGGGTGGCATTCTGAAAAAAGGCTGGGTGCAGCACACCACTGTGGGCAAAGGCATGTACCACTCTGAGATAAATAACCAAAGCGATGCGCCCATGCGCTTTATCCAGATGTGGTTTCTCCCCAGCCAAGCCGGCCTCGAGCCGGCTGTGCAACAAAAGCAGGTGGAGGCGGCGGAGCGCACCAACCGATGGCTGGCCCTGGTTTCCAATCTGCACCTCGGGGCCCTGCCCATTTTTTCTGATGCCCAGGTGTTTGCCTGCTTTCTCGAACGCGGCCGGACGGTTGATCACGCGCTGCCGCCCGGCCGGGGAGCCTATCTCTATGTGCTGGAAGGCGGCCCGGTTCTGGTAAACGCTCAACCGCTGCCCGCGCTGGGAGCGGCAAAAATTGCTATTGAGGCTGACATTGCGGTGTTGTCCGAAAACTCCGCTGAACTTCTTCTTGTCGACGTGTTATTAAGCTGACCGATCGGCGGAGTAAGGGATTTCCTGCTGAGGCTCCAGACATGTTGTGGAAAAATCTTTCCCTGGCCTTCACTGCCGGCTGTCTCGGCGGCTTGGTGAACAGCATCGCGGTCTGGCTTTTCGGGGCCCTGGGAATTAATCAGGCCCTGGGAGTAAGCCTCGCGCCGCATTTTACCCCGGCCTGGCTGTATCCCCGTCTGGTGTGGGGCGGGCTGTGGGGCTTACTCTTTCTCCTGCCGCTTAAGGGCCTGACTTATACCGCCCGAGGTCTGCTCCTGAGCCTGGGTCCCACCTTGGGACAGCTTCTGGTGGTCTTTCCCCTAAAGGCCCAGCAAGGCCTGTTCGGCTTGCAGTTGGGCTACCTGACCCCGCTGCTGGTGCTGTTCTTCAATGCCGTTTGGGGAATCGTGGCCGCGTACTGGCTGAAGCTCACCCGAGAGAGCTGACCTGCCGTAAGTCCTCTTCGCTCCATGTGGAATTTTGAAAAAAGCTGGATAATCGCGGCTGACTGTGGCAGCGCTTGTCACTTCCTGAGATATCCCCTATAATGAGCCGATTCTGAGTTTGAGGCTATTGCGGCCCTCAATGGTCCGGGACTTGCATTAGCCAGGTCCGCATGTTTAATGATTTTTTGGTCAGTGACAAAATCATACTTGCAGCGAGGCTAACCTATGGCGGCCTATATTCTGCTTGGGCTCATCATCCTCGGCGCGTTGGGCGGTATCGCCCTGTACAACCGGCTGGTGAAGAACCAAAACCTGGTCCAGGAGGGCTGGAGCGGCATCGACGTCCAGCTGAAAAGGCGGGCCGACCTGATCCCCAACCTCATTGAAGCGGTAAAAGGCTATATGGGCCATGAGCGGCAGGTCCTGGAGCGAGTCACGGAGCTGCGGGCCCAAAGCCTCAAGCCGGGCTCGCCGGGAGAGAAAGGCCGGGTGGAAGGCATGCTGAGCGCGGCTTTGGGAAATCTCTTGGCGGTGGCCGAAAATTACCCCGATCTCAAGGCCAGTCAGAATTTTCTGGAATTACAAAAATCCCTGGCCGACATCGAAGAGCAGATCCAGTTGTCCCGGCGCTATTACAACGGCGCGGCCCGCAATCTCAATATCATGGTGGAGTCGTTTCCCAGCAACCTGGTAGCCCGGGCCTTCGGCTTCAACCGGGTGGAATATTTCGAACTGGAAGACGCCGGGGACCGGGCCGTCCCCCGGGTGAGCTTTGCCTGAGCCGTGGCTGGTATGAAGACTTTCCGGCGCGGCATCGCCTTGCTCCTGGGCCTCCTGGGATTACTCTGCGTCCCAAGCCTTGACGCCGGCCCCTCGGAGCGCATCCTCAAGTTCCATAGCCGGATTGTCGTCCATGCCGACGCCACCATGACCGTTACCGAAAACATCACGGTAAATTGCGCCCGGCAGGAGATCAAGCGGGGCATTATCCGGGAATTCCCCACCACCTACCGGGACCGGCACGGCAACACTGTCAAGGTGGGTTTCGAGGTGCGCGAAGTGCTGCGGGACGGGAGGGGGGAACCCTTTCACCTGGAAGCCGCAGCCAACGGCCAAAAAGTCTACATCGGCAGCAAAGACCTGTACTTGCAGCCCGGAGTCTATACTTACACCATCACTTACCGCACCGACCGGCAGCTCGGCTATTTTAAAGACTTTGATGAACTTTACTGGAACGTCACGGGCAACGGCTGGACCTTTCCCATAGATGAGGCCGAAGCGGTGGTGATTCTGCCGGAGGGCGCGGACATTCTGCAATACGCCGCCTATACCGGCCCTTCAGGCGCCCAGGGGCAGGACTTCCGGGTAAGTTATGATCGTGCCGGCAGCATCGTGTTCACCACCACCCGGGGGCTGGCGCCTCGGGAGGGCCTGACCATCGCGGTGGCCTGGCCCAAAGGCTTGGTGGCGGAACCTTCGGGCGCCCAAAAGACCGCCAATTTTTTGAAAGACAATCTGGGTCTCCTTTTAGGCCTAATCTGGCTGGCCATCGTATCGGCTTATTATTTGGTAATCTGGAACCGGGTAGGCCGTGATCCGGAGAAGGGCGCCGTCATTCCTCTGTTTGAGCCTCCCAAGGGATTTTCGCCGGCGGCCGCCCGATTCCTCATGCGCATGGGCTTTGACAACAAGGCTTTTGCCGCAGCAGTGGTGGATATGGCCGTCAAAGGTTATCTCACCATCGAGGAAGATGACGGTGATTACACTCTGCGGCGGAGAAGCGGCAACGATGCCCACCTGTTCCCAGGTGAGCGCCGCCTGGGGGCCAGCTTGTTTGTTTCTGCGGATGTCGTGGAGATGAAAAACAGCAATCACAGCCGCGTCAAAGCCGCCCGGGACGCCTTGAAGGATGCATTGAACCGGGAGCTGAACAAAATCTACTTCTCCACCAATTCACAATATCTGGTTCCCGGCCTGATCCTGACGGCCCTGGCCCTTGGTTCCCTTATTATTGTCGCGCCCTTTAAGGCCGAGTCGGCCTTCTCTTCCGTGTGGCTCTCCGTCTGGTCGGTGGGCTGCTATGCTCTAGGCCTCCAGGTCTACCGGAACTGGCAAAACATCAGGGGTGGTTTGCTGAAGCCTTTGAGAGCCATCTTCACCACCCTCTTTTCTATCCCTTTTTTCGCCGGATTGCTTTTCGGCACATTTTTATTTGCTCAATCGGTCTCGTTTGGTGCGGCTGTCATTTTTATCGGCATCGGCCTGATCAATGCAGTTTTTTTCCACCTCCTCAAAGCCCCCACTCTCAAGGGCCGCCAGGTCATGGATCAGATTGAAGGCTTTAAAATGTATCTGTCCGTGGCCGAAAAAGAACGCCTGGAAGTCCTCCACCCCCCGGAAAAGACCCCGGAACTGTTTGAAAAGTACTTGCCTTACGCCCTGGCTTTGGACGTGGAAAACGAATGGAGCGAGCAGTTTGCCGAAGTGCTGGCCCAGTCCCAGGCGGAAGGCCGCGCTTATTCACCCACCTGGTACCGGGGCAGCACTTGGGACGGCTTCCGGCCTTCAAGGTTTGCCGATAATCTGGGAGGCGCCTTCGCCGGCGCCATCGCCTCCGCGTCCTCTCCGCCGGGCTCATCTTCCGGCAGCGGGGGCGGCGGCTCCTCCGGCGGGGGCGGGGGCGGAGGCGGCGGGAGCGGCTGGTAAAGCCTTGCAATACTTTTGCAGTTTAGACGGCGGCATAGGCTTTCCAGCCTATGCTCTTTTTTTCTAAAATAAAAAAAGACCAGTTAGGCGCAAAATTCGCTGAATTGCATGATTTATCAGTAATCGAACTGTCCGGGTCTCCCTGGGAGCTCGGGCACCGGCACGGGCAAAAACTGGCTCGCGGCATCCGCGCCATGCGCCGGGGCTTGCTGCGTTACTTGCTTAAGGCGGGCCTGGTGGTCGGAGCCTGCCCAATAATGGGCATCCTGCTTTTGCTGGGCCGGAGATTCTGGCCCGCTGTTCCCAGGCCCTTTCAGGAAGAAATGCAAGGTGTCGCCGCCGGCGCCCAGGTGAACCTGTCCTTTATCCTGCTAATTAATGTGCTGGACGACCTTGCCAACAACGTACCCCGCTGCTCGGGCCTGGCCGCGGGAGGAGACTATACCGCGGATGGCTTCTACCTTGCGGGCCGCAACCTGGATTATCCGCTTTTCATCGATGAATTGATCAGTCACCAGACCCTTTTTGTAGTGGAGCCTCACCGGGGCAAACCCTTCGCCTCGTTGGCCTGGCCCGGTTACATAGGGGTATGCACCGGGCTGAGCAAAGCCGGGGTGGCCATGAGCCAGCTCTCCGCCATGAGCCGGGATACGTCCCTTAAGGGCATGCCCGCGGCCCTGCGCTTCCGACAAGGCCTGGAGACGGCCGCCTCATTGCCTGAAGCGGCACAAGCAATTCTCGCTGTCAAAGGCACTATCGGCAACAACGTGCTTTTGGCGTCCGCTGACGAAGCTTGTGTCTTGGAATTATCCGCCACCCGGGGAGTAGTCCGGCCACCCCTCGCGGGGCTGCTCACGGTCACCAACCACTATCAAACCCCGGCCATGGCCCCCTGGCGGGGCCGCTTTCCCCGGCGGCCGCCCTTTTCTCCTCTGTCCTCTTATTATTTCAGCGAGGACTACAGCCGGTCTCGGGACGCGCGGCTTCAAGAACTTGCCCAAAATAAAATTTTGCGGCCCGAAGACGTCCAGACCATTCTGGCCGATGCCGACATCGCCAACCCGGGCACCGTCGCCAGCCTGGTATTTAACCCGGCCGAGAGAACCCTATGGGTGGCCCGGGGGCAAAAACCGCCGGTGAATCGCGGGCTCTTTCAGAAAATCAAGCCCTGGCATTGATTGAAGGGAAAAGAAAACTTCACACTCCGAAACTCAAACCAGGAGTCGGGTATGTCATGGCAAAGATCTTGAAGCAATCGCTTTGACCGCTTAACCGGAGTCGTGCAGCTTGACATAAAAGCCGCGGCTGGTAATATTTAATTTTGCGGGCGATTAGCTCAGGTGGATAGAGCGTTGGTCTCCGGAACCAAAGGTCGGGCGTTCGAGTCGCCCATCGCCCGCCAAGGAATTTCAAAGGGTTAGGCTTCTCAGCCTGGCCTTTTTATTTTGAAGTGAAAGCCTTGCCCCCAAGACTCTCCAGGCTATTCCCTTGTTTAACTTTGGCTCAGCTGCGACCCGCTCCTCTTTTTGATCAAACAGTATTCACGAAAAAGCCTGATTTATAACAACGGGTGCGGCCAAGTTTACACAAGAGACTTTCCCTTTGCCGCATCAACAGGGGAAAGGGCGCATTCTGCTCTTTCTCTCCGGCCAGCATGGTGTTATTATTAAGAAAATTCTGCCGTCCAGGTCACAGCCAAAGGTGAGAAAAACTACCTTTAAAATCCGTCGCCGGGTCATCACGTTGTTTCTCTTCTGTGTGATGTCCGTGGTCGTCTTCGCGGGCTTCAGCTTCCAAATCCACCAGGATATCGGCCGGAGGCTGAGGCTTTTGGAGCTGACCAATGACATGCTCCACAATATTCTGGAGGCCCGGCGCTTTGAAAAGAATTTCCTCCTTTACAAGCATCCGGCCAGCCTGAAGGAAGCCCTGGACTACGCAGGGCGCGTGGAAGGACTTTATCAGGAGCATGAGCCGGAAATTCTGAGGATGAAACGTGGTCCCGGCGACCCGGAATTCGGCCGTTTGCTCAGCGAGTACAAAAGCGTTCTGGCCCAGATTCAACGCCAAGCCGGGCCGGGCAGTGCGGAAACCGCGCCTGCATCTCCATATTTGGAAGAGTCCGTGCGCAACGTGGGCCAAAATCTGGTGGAGATGACGGAACGGTGGGAAAAGGAAGAACGGGCCCAGATCGACCGCCTGTTTCAGCGGGCTATGTATCTGTTTTTGATGTCCATTCTTATCTTTATATTTCTGGGCATCTTGGTGGCCTTTTATCTGGCCCGGTTGCTGGTCCGCCCTATGATCCGGATGCAAAATGCCATGGAAAAAATCGCGCACGGGGATTTCACTTCTCTTCCGGAGACCAGCCGGGCGGAAGAATTCCACAGTTTATTCCGGGCCTTCAACCGCATGATACGTGAATTGGAGGAGCATCAGGAAGAGCTGTTGCAGTCCCGCAAGATTGCGGCCATCGGCACCCTGACATCGGGAATCGCCCATGAATTGAACAATCCCATCAATAACATCGTGCTCACGGCCGAATCTCTCCAGGAGGATTTCTCGCAACTCGAACAGAAAGAGGCCTTGGGCCTTATCCATGATATCTTGATTCAAGCGGACAGGGCCTCGGAAATCGTCAAAGGCCTGTTGGACTTCTCCCGCTCGGAACGGCCGGAATTCGAGCCCCTGGCCATTTCGGCGGTTATCGACGAAACCCTGAAGCTGGTGCGGAACCAGGTGATGCTGTCGGGCATTCAGGTGGAGAAGGACATCCCGCCCGAGGTGCCCTTGGTTTCCGGCGACCGGAAGAGCCTTCAGCAAGTTTTTCTGAATCTGTTTATTAACGCCATTCAGGCCATGCCGGACGGCGGCCTGCTGCAGATCGGGGTGCACCAGGAAGACGGCCGATGGCTGAAAATTGAGGTGGGCGATACCGGCGCCGGCATTGACCCTGAGCACCTGCCCCGCATTTTCGATCCTTTTTACACCACCAAGGAGGTCGGGCGAGGCACCGGGCTCGGCCTGTCCGTGACCTACGGCATCATTGAGAAGCACGGCGGCCACATCGAAGCCCATAGTAAAAAGGGCCAGGGAGCCACCTTTACGATAACCTTGCCCATCGCTCAAGAGAAAGCCCCGGATTCGGCCTAAGAAATTTATGCATATTGCCGTTGTCGACGACGAAGAGATTGTCCGGAAACGCCTGCAACAGGCTCTGGAGAAGGAAGGGCACCGGGTGGAGACGTTTTCCTCCGGTGAGGCGTTTTTAGGCGGTCTGGACGGCCCCCGCTTTGACCTGGTTTTCTTGGATGTGGTCCTGCCAGGCTTGGGGGGCATGGAGGTTTTGCGGGCCATCAAGGCGCGCACTCCCGGCACCGAGGTTATCCTGATAACCGGCCACGCCTCGTTGGACGCGGCCATCGAAGCGGTTAAGACGGGCGCTTTTCACTATGTGTCCAAGCCGGTGAAGCTGGAAGAGATCAGGCATTTGACCCGTAAAGCCCTGGAACACAAGCGGCTCCTGGAGGAAAACCGCCAGCTCAAGGCGCGCCTGGAGCCCCTGGAGGGCTGGGGGGAGATGATCGGCGTCAGCCCGCGCATGAAAGAGGTGTTCCAGGTTATCCGCAAGGTGGCCCCCGTGGACTGCAACGTCCTTATCCAGGGCGAGAGCGGCACCGGCAAGGAGCTGGTGGCCCGCCTGATTCACCGTGAGAGCTCCCGGCGGGACGGCCCTTTTGTGGCCTTCAATTGCGGCGGATTTACCGAGGAGCTCATCGCCAGCGAACTTTTCGGCTATGAGCGGGGGGCGTTCACCGGCGCCACCGCCACCAAGATCGGTTTGTTGGAAACGGCTCACCAGGGCACCATCTTCATGGATGAAATCGGCGACATGCCTTTGTCCATGCAGGGCAAGCTCCTGCGCGTCATCCAGGAGAAACGGATTTTCCGGGTGGGGGCCAGTCGTCCGATACAGTTGGATGTGCGCTTTATCGCAGCCACCAATAAAGATCTGAAAGCCGAGGTAAAGGCCGGGAGATTCAGAGAAGACCTTTTTTTCCGGCTCAACGTGGTGCAGATAAATTTGCCCCGGCTGGCGGAGCGCCCGGAAGATATACCCCTGTTGATGCAGTACTTTCTGGCGCGGTATCGCAAAAAGTTCGGCAAGAAGATCAGCGGCCTGGATCCGGGGGTGCGGGAAATCCTCCTCGCTTATGCTTATCCCGGCAATGTCCGGGAACTGGAAAACCTCATAGAACGGGCCGTAGCTTTGGCTGAAGGCGAAACCATAACCGTGGATGATCTGCCGCCGGACCTGCGGGAATATGCCGGCGGCCCCTCCGGGTCCTGGACCACCCTGGAAAACCGGGAGCGGGAGTATATCCGCAAGGTGCTCCACCACACCCGCTTCAACGTGGGAGAGACAGCCCGCATCCTGGACCTGCCCCGCACCACATTATGGCGCAAGATGAAGAAATACGGTCTGTCCAAATTGTAACACTGCCCCTCTCACTTCCTTCCTTTAGCCGTATGGCTGCCTTTGTTTCATTCTGAAACAGTTTTCATGCCATTTTTCCATCCTATCTCCCATCTGGAGATTGTTTATTTCAATATGAAACAATAATCCCCTAAGATTGCCGGAAATAAATAGTTAACTGCCTATAATAATTAGTTTTTTTATTGTGGCATAGTTAATGCCTTTAGGCTCATTGAGGCTAACCGAACCGGGACGCGGCCGGCGACCGGCCGCCCCGGCTGAAGTGTCCAGGGGCCTAATACCGGTAGGGGAGACCAGAATGTTCCTGAGCTTGTATCTGCCGATTTCCGGCAGCGCTAACAGCATCTTACTGCTCTTTGGCCTGGGGGGTGCGGTGGGATTTCTTTCGGGCCTGTTCGGGGTCGGCGGCGGCTTTCTCATGACCCCCTTGTTGATCATGGCGGGCATTCCCTCCACGGTGGCGGCGGCCAGCGATTCCAACCAGATTGTGGCCGCCTCCACTTCCGGCACCTACGCCCATTACCGCTTGGGCAACGTGGATTTCAAAATGGGACTGTTTCTCCTGGTAGGCGGGGTCATCGGCGGCACGCTGGGAGTGCAGTTTATCAGGGTGCTTCGTGCCATGGGCAATGCCGATTTTGTCATCAAGATTACTTATGTCGTCATGTTGGGAGTTATCGGCACCTATATGTTTGTGGAAAGCCTCCAAAGCATGCGCCGGAAAACTTACGAGACCAAGACCGGCAAGTCCGCCCGACCTTCGATCTATGCCCGGCTGGTCCAGTCCCTGCCCTGGCAAATGAAATTCGAAAAGTCGGGAGTGATCCTGTCGCCTTTGATGCCGCTCATCCTGGGGACGCTGGTGGGGGTGCTGGCGGCCATCATGGGAGTGGGCGGGGGCTTCATCATGGTGCCGGTGATGGTTTATCTCCTGCGCATGCCCATGCACGTGGTGGTGGGCACGAGCCTTTTCCAGATTCTCTTCACCTGCATCAACGTCACCATCATGCAGGCCGTCACCAATCATACGGTGGACCTGGTCCTGGCCCTCATTCTGCTGCTGGGCTCCACCCTGGGGGCCCAGTTCGGGGCGCGGATAAGCCGCCGGCTCAAGGCGGACCAGCTCAAGATTCTTCTGGCTGCCATTGTGCTGGTGGTGATGGTGCAGATTCTCATCGGCCTCATCATGCCGCCGGATCTGCTGCTGGCGCATAAGGGGGGCCACTGAGATGGCGGTCCGGAAAACGGCTTTCTGGAAGGTTTTGGGTCTGGCGGTGGTTCTGGGGATGCTCGGTTCAGGGCAAGAAGCGGGGGCTGCGGGACTTGAATTCCAACTGGTTCCCCATATCCTGGAGATCGGGGCGTTTTTTCAGGGTGCGGACATCACCATAACCGGCAGCATTCCGGCCGGCAGCGAGGCCGTACTCGAAGTGTTGGGCCGGACCGGCAACGAGACCTTTATGCGCAAGGGCCGCCGGGGTTTGTTATGGATGAATGTGGGAGAGTTGGATGTTAAAGGCGCGCCCTCACTTTACCTGGTCATGAGCACCTCTCCGGGTCTTTTGGCCAACCCTGATATGGAGGTTCCCTGGGGCTTTCCGGCCATAAAAAGTCACATAACCTTGGACGGCGATCTCAAGCCGGATGAACAGGCTGAATTTAAGGGACAGTTTCTGGACCTCAAGGAGAGCGAAGGGCTTTACCGCGCTCTGCCCGGGGCTCTCAAGGTTTCCGGGGCCGAAGCCGGCCGGGCCAGCCTTCGGGGAACCTTTCACCTGCCGGCCAATGTCAAGCCGGGGACTTACCAGGTCTGCCTCTCGGTAGTCAGCCAGGCGCAGGTCATTGATAAACAGTGCAAAAATCTCACCGTCGAAATGGTGGGATTTCCTTCGCTGCTCTGGACGCTGGCCTATGAGCACGGTCTGATATATGGTATCCTGGCCGTAGTAATAGCAATATTTACCGGATTTTCGATGGGTTATCTCTTCAAAGGCGGAGGAGGCCATTAAGAGCAAAACCATCGAGGCACGCCCGGCGCCGACCGCCGGGCAAGTGATATGGCCGACTTGCTGGAAATGTTGAAAAGACTTTGGGGAAGAATCCGGAGGCCCAAGCCTGAAGCGGCGCCTTTCCCGGAGATCTTCGAGCAGTTCCAGACTTTGCTTCAGGATCATCAACAGGTCATGGAACTTATTGCGGATCTGGGCGAAAAGTCAGGCGGTGAATACATTTTCGACCGCAAGTATCTCGTTGATTTTACGAATACCCTGCACACCCTGTTGTTGCGCATGGTCAACAGTTTGAACCTCATGGCGGACAAACGCTATATGGACCTGTACACCAGCCTGGACCGCATTTTTCAACCCATGGAGGCGGAACTGCGGGGGCGGCTCCTGCTGTCCGAGGAAATGCCCCTGGTCATCGGTTTGAGTGCGCTTCCTCTGGACCACCCCGAACTCACCGGCGGCAAGGCCAACAATTTAGGGCGCATCAGCCAAAGTCTCAAGCTGCCGGTGCCCAACGGGTTTGTCATCACCACCCGGGCTTACCGGAAGTTTCTGGAGGTCAACCGGCTTGAGGAGCGCATCCATGCCCGGCTGGAAGCCTGGACTGCCGGAGAACTGGATACAGAGCAGACCTCGCGCCAGATCCAGTACAGCATTCTGGCCGGTCTGCCTCCCAAAGAGGTGGCGGCGGAGATCAGACGCCAGGCCGCCAGGGATGAGATGTACTGGGCCGTCCGCAGCAGCGCCTATGGTGAGGACGGCGAATTGACTTTTGCGGGCCTTCATGAGACCCGCCTGCAGGTGCCTTCCAGGAAAATTCTTTCGGCTTACAAAGAGGTGCTGGCCAGTCTTTATTCCTCCCAAGCCTTGATCTACAGGCAAAGAATGGGGCTTCTGGGAGAAGAAGCCGCTATGGCCGTCCTCTGTCAGGAGACCATCGCCAGCCGCACCGCGGGGGTGATCCACACTCTTGATTTGTCCGCCCCCGAGGCAAACTGTCTGGTAATTTACGCCTCCTGGGGTTGGGGCCGTACGGTGGTGGAGGGCCGCGCTCAGGTGGATCGCCTGGTGGTGGAAAAAGACCCGCCCTTTCGCGTCAGCGCCGCGGAAATCGCCCGCAAGGAGATCATGGTGAGGCCGAAGCCCGGGGGCGGAGAAGAGGAAATAGCCGTGCCCCCGGAGCAGCAGATTCTGCCCTCTTTGGCGGATGAAGACGTATCTACCCTGGTAAAGTGGGCCCTGAGCCTGGAGCGCTATTTCAAGCGGCCCCAGGAGATCGAATGGGCCCAGGACGACGCCGGCGCCCTCTGGATCTTGCAGTCCAGGTCCATGAATATTCCCAGGATGACCATGGCGCTCCACGGTAATATCGCCGAGATCACTTCCCGCTATCCCGTCCTGATCAAGGACGTGGGCACCGTAGCCCATGCGGGGGTGGGCTCCGGACCGGTCTGCCGGGTGGATTCCGATGCCAAGCTCGAACTTTTCCCGGAGGGCGGAGTGCTGGTCATCAAGTACACCGCGCCCTGGCTCACCCCCATCGTGCCCAAGGCCTCGGCCATTGTTTCGGAACGGGGTTCCGCCGCGGGGCACCTGGCCACCATCGCCCGGGAATTCCGGGTGCCCACTTTGGTGGGGGTGGAAGGAGCCTATGACCGTTTGCCGGAGGGCGACGAAGTAACGGTGGACACCAAGCAGCGGGTGATTTATGCCGGGCGGATCAAGGAGCTTTTGCAGTATGAACTGGTGCAAGCTCCCGCGTTTGAGGAAACCCAGGAGTTCCGGCAACTGAGGCGCCTGTTGAAGCGCATCGCGCCCCTGCATCTCATCGACCCCGAGGCGTCCAACTTCACCCCTCAAGGCTGCGAGTCAGTACATGACGTTATCCGGTTCATCCATGAAAAGGCCGTGAACGAGCTCATGGACCTGCCCAGGTTTTTAAAACGGTTCAAGGGAGTGCAGATTTACACCCTGAGCTCTGATGTGCCCATCGGCCTCAAGATTTTGGACCTGGAAGGCGGAATTGATCCTCAGGTACAGGGGAATCGGGTGACGGCAGAGCACATCCGGTCCTTGCCTTTGAAGGCTCTCTGGGAAGGCGTCTCCGCCCCCGGGGTGTGGAGCACCGAGCCCATCCCGGTGGATTTCAAAGGGATGATGTCCAGCCTCACCAAGACTTGGGCCGAAAGCCCCGGCACCATGGGCTACACCGGTTTTAACCTGGCGGTGGTCAGCAGGGTTTACATGAACCTGCACCTGCGCTTGGGCTATCATCTGAACCTGGTGGACGCCCGCATGCACCCGGAGCCGCAGCATAACCACATTTATTTCCGGTTTGTGGGCGGGGTTACGGACATGACCCGCAGGTCCCGCCGGGCCCAGCTTCTGGCCCATATACTGTCGAAATTCCACTTCAAGGTGGACGTTAAAGGAGATCTGGTGGTGGCCCGGGTGCTCCATCTTTCCCAGGAGGAAATGCATCTGCGCCTCGAGGTCCTGGGTCAGTTGATCGGGTTCACCCGGCAGCTGGACATCCAATTAAAAAGCGATGCCGACATCCCGCAGTTTATGGAGTCCTTCTTTCAGCAGCACTCCCCGGATCGGGAAACGCCTTCGGCATAGGAGGAGAACATGAGCCCCAAGAAGCTCAAAATCATGGTCCTGGACGACGAACCCATCGTCTGCAAGCGGCTCCAGCCGGCTTTGGAAAAATTGGGTTACGAAGTGGATACCTTTACCCAGAGCCTGGAGGCCCTGCACCGGATTCGAGACTTTGATTACGATATCATCATCACGGACCTCAAGATGAAGGGCGTTGACGGCATGCGCTTTCTCCAGGAGGCGAAAAAACGCCGACCCGAAACCGAGGTCATTGTCATTACCGGCTTCGCCACCCTGGAAACGGCCAAAGAGTCTTTTCAGAAGGGGGTGTTCGACTTCATCGCCAAGCCCTTCAAGCTGAGCGAGATTCAGGAAGTGGTGGCCAAGGCCGCGGCCAAAATTCAGGCTCAAAGCGGCTGATGTCTGATGATTACAGGACGGTTGCGAGGAACGATATGTCAGTGGGGGTGATTACGCATGATTAAGGCACTAGTGGCCATTGAAGTGGATCTGGCCTCCAGTTTTGCCATCCGCTATGCCTGTCAACTGAGCGGGCTTATTGATATGGAGATTCACCCGGTTTATGTCAAGTTTCCTAATCCTGAAGCGCCCATGACCGGGGTAGGCTGGGTGAGGCATACCTGGGAACGCGAGGTGGTTGAAACGGGCCGGGAGGAGATCCAGGAGATGCTTGCCTCGGAGAGCGAATCCTGTCCCGTGCTAAAGGAGCCGCGGGTAGTTTATGGCGACCGGGAGCAGGAATTGCTCCGGATCATGCAGCATGAAAAATTCGGCCTTTACATCGAGGGGGCTCCCTACCCATTTACACCGGCTGCGATTTATCAGAGACTCCGGGGCAAATTTTACCAGACGCTTCCCTGTCCCTTGATTTGGCTCAGGGGCATGAGGAAAATCGCCAAGGTGCTGGCCCTTTGCTCTGAACCGGCGGGCGCCGGGGCGGTGCTGAAAAGCCTGGAAAGCCTTTGGGAAGGATGTCCCACCCCCGTTCATCTGGCCTATCCCGACGCCCCGGGGGGCAACCCGGATATGGCCGCCGCGGTCGCCGAAGCCGGGGCGCGGCTTAAAGCCAAGCGCTGCCGGGTGATCATTGAAGAGCCGTTTGCGCCGGGGGCCGGCGGGCTGCCGGCTAACATGGCGCAGGACTTTGGACTGGCAATCCTGGCTTTGAAAAGGGGCGCCAAGAAAGACGACCCCCAATTTCAATGGCTGGCCCGCCAGAGGGTGCCGTTAATGCTGTTGCTGGCGTGATGTGCCGGAAATTTTGCTGAGAAAGGAAGGTGCGGCATGAAAATCCTCTTCGCAGCCGACGAATATCCCTATAGCGCGTATGCGCTCAACGAAATAATCAGGCTGGCCGTGAACACCTGGGCCGATGTCACCCTGATGGCCGCGGGGCCGGTGGGAATCGAAATCCCGCAGGAGCATCCTCTGCTCCGGGCCCTGCAGAAATACCGTGAGATTTTCTTAAAAAGATCCGAAACGGAAGGTTCGCCTTATGCCCGAAAAAACTGGCGGCATGAATGGCTCCCTCTGAAAAACGGCCTCTTTGAGGAACTGCTGGTGTGCCGGGGTGAAAAAAGGGACGTGCGGGTCTGCTTCCGCAATGACAACCCCGTCTCCGGAATTTTGGCCGAGGCCCGGGAGGAGGACTCCGACCTTATTATCCTGGGCTGCACCAAAGGGCAGGAGTGCATCTGGCAGGACGCCCCTCCCGTGCCCCAGCGGGTGGTCAACGACGCCGATTGCTCGGTGCTCCTGGTCAAAGAGGAACAGCCCGTGACGCGCATCCTGGCCTGTTTGGACCAGAGCTATATCAGCCAGGACTCCCTCGAAATGATCAATCAGTTGGCCACCATCCACAAGGCCCAGGTTGAACTGGTGGGCTTGAGCCAGTCCGGAGACATGAAAAAGGACGTTTACCGGCGCCTCATTGAAATCGGGGATTATTATGAGGACCGCCAGATCCAGGTGGCCACCCAGCTCACCGAAGTCAAAGATTTCGAAAAGTTTGTGGCCCATGAATTAAAGCAGGACCTGCTGGCCCTGTGGGTGGGCCGCAAGTCCCTGTTGGACCGTTTCTATCCCCGGGATTGGGTGGGCCGCTTTGTCAGCAAATGCCAGACCTCCGTGCTGGTCATGCGCTAATTTCAGCCGGGAGATGAAAAATGATGCGCAATAGAGGTGATTCCATGAAAATTCTGGTGGCTGTGGATAAAAGCGAAGAATCGCGGCAGGCCCTGCGGTATACCTGCCATCTCCTGGAGCATTTCCCCGCACTGGTCGATGCCCTCTACGTCAAGCCGGATATAGTGGACATAGTGGCGGATAGCTCTTATGCGCCCTTCGCCACCAAGGGCGACGTGGAGAGGGCGGTGGAAACCGACGCCCAGAAGGTCCTGGAGGACATCATTGAATCCTGCGAGATTTGCCTGGGCGGCAAGATTCCCTGCCAGCCGAAGGTGGCGGTGGGAGAGCCCGCGGATGAAATCCTCAACTTCGCCCATGAGGGCGGCTACGATATGATCGTCCTGGGCTCCCATGGCCGTTCTTCCCTGAGAGGATTCTTTCTGGGCGCGGTGCATGCCAAGATTCTCCATCACGCCTTGCAGCCGGTGCTGATCTTGCGCAATTTTCGCCCTATCCAGAAAATCCTGGTGGCCTACCGGGGTTCGCAGTGCGATCAGGGAGCCCTGGAGTTTATCGCCCCGCTGTTTGCCAAAAAGAAGCCGGAAATCACCATCATGCACGTTCAGGAGACCGAACTCGGAGAGAGCCCGGAATTTGCCCAAGCCTGTTTAATGACCGGCGAGCAGACTCTCAATCAGTATGACTACAAGCCCATTAAAAAAATGACTCAGGGCGACTTTGTCGACGAGGTTTTAAAAGCGGTGGCGGTGGGGCGCTACGACCTGCTGGTGCTGGGAGCCTATGGCCATCATCGCCCGAAGTACTTGAAAGTCATCAGCGACGAGGCACTTAACCTGGTGCGCCTGACCACCCGGCCGGTCCTGGTGTTTCGCGATTTCAGCGAAAGCTTCTGACCCGGTAAAGAGAGGTGCACGGCTCCTGCAGCACAGTACAGCAAAGGCTTGGCCGCCGGTGATGGAGTGCGCCTCGCGAAAAAGCGGCCGATAACTGCTTCCGCCAGTACAAAAACTACTAAAATTATCGGAAAAGAATTGTTATAATTCCAGAAACCTCGTGATTCTTTAAAATTTAAAAAAATCTGAAGGCCGGTTTTTGGGGACCTGTGGCGGTTGAACAGACAAACCAAAAATACGGCAGAATTTCGTTTAGCGCCTGGGAGCATCCGGCGAAATAATTTGGCTTTAGTCAAGGCAGTCGATATCATCTCAATGTATTTTTTGCATGACTAAACTAAAGGGAGGCGCTTTATGAGCTATACCGACGTCCTGGTGGACAAAAAGGAGCATATAGGCATCATCACTCTGAACCGCCCTCAAGCGATGAATACCTTCAACGTTGCCTTTGCCCGGCAACTCAATGACGCCTTGTGGGAAATGGAGAACGATCCTGAAGTCAGGGTGGTGGTCATCGATGCCAACGGCAAGCATTTCTCCACGGGCATTTCCCTGGATGAATTCAAGAATAAAACCAACAAGGAGTACCGCGAGTTCATCCGCCTGATGGACGAACACAATCACACCATCGCCAAAATGAAGAAGCCGGTGATCGCCTCGGTCAAAGGCTATGCCCTGGCCAACGGCGCGGGCCTGTCCTTTGCCTGCGACTTGACGGTGGCGGCGGAGGATGCCAAATTCGGGACCACGGCTATCAATGTGGGGCTTATCTGTCTCGGCCCGGCCGCGCCGCTGATGCGCCATGTCGGCCGCAAAAAGGCTCTGGAGATGGTGCTTTTGGGAGAAATCATATCGGCCGCCGAGGCCCAGAGGCTGGGACTGGTCAACATGGTGGTGCCGAGCGACAAATTGGAGGAAGCCACCCTGGAATTGGCTGCCAAACTCGCGGCCAAGAGCCCGCTGGCCTTGCAGATCGGCAAAACCGGCATCTACCGGGTGCAGGATCTCCCTTATCACGAGGGCCTTGACGTGCTGAGCGAGCTGTTTGCCGCGTTGTGCAGCACCGAAGATGCCGAGGAAGGCGTGAAGGCCTTCCTGGAAAAGAGAAAACCTGTCTGGCGGGAACGCTAGGACCAAGCAAATGTTTTAAGGTGTCAACAATGAGTCTCGAAGAAGTGATGAAAACCCGTGGATTCAACCTTTCGGCAAGCTGCGCCGGGAAGGCGTCCTATACCAAATGGATAAAATATAAAGGCCGCCGCGCCTATATAACGGTCAATGATGTCAGCGGGGACAGCTTCCCCACCAGTTTGGAGGAACCCGTTCAAGTGACGATCCACGACCTCAAGTCCGGTGATGAGATTGAAACTCCGCAGGTCGTCAGCTCTCTGAAAGCGTATTTGGCATCGCTGGACGGGGACTGAAATAATCCTGGCCCGCTGAAATAACCGGGCTGATTGCGGTCGCGCACAAAGATTTTAAAGTAATCTCCGGAGGCAGGAAGGTCTCTTCAAGAGATCCGGAACCTCTCCTAAAAACCGGATCACGAGTCCAGCGCTTGCTCTCAAACAAATACATGGAATTGCTTTAGCGATTGAAGGTAATCCTCAGGCTGGAGTTGCGCCCAGGGAAGCTCAAAGGTCCGAGTAGGCGCCGCGCTCAGGCCGCGGCAAAGATTCTTTGCTATCACCGGCGGGAACCATCGCCCCCGCTCCAAGGGGACGCCAGCCCAACTCCACCCCCATTTCAAGCAGGGCCGCCTTGCCCCGCACCGCAATATCGCTGATGAATTGAAACTGCTCCCGGCAGTCAATGGGATAGGCCCTGACCTTATAGTGGGTGCCCCACACCTCTTCCTTCAACACCACTACAATAGGCCGCTCGTGATTGAGATAGGGGCTGGTCAAGGCCACATCGCGCAATTTCCGGCGCACCAAGGCTCCATCATGATGGGGGTGCAGGTAAAAATCGGTAACGCACATAAGGTCCCGCCTGCCGTCGTTGGCATTATAAATGTTGGTATCCCAGAACTTCAGGTGGGGGATGGTGACCGTATCATCGTCAGGGGTGACCAGACGCATGGCCCGAAGGCCCACGGTTTTCACTTCGCCGTACGCCCGGTCGATTTTCACCCAATCTCCGGGGCGGTAGGGGCGCTCGTAAATGGCCACGATGCCGGCCACCAGGCTGCTGCCGAAATCCTTGACCGCAAAGCCCAGGGCAATGGCCAGCGCCGCGAAGATGGCCGCAAGATTTTGCAAGGTCGGCTCAATGATCGTCGGCACCAGCAGAATCAGGGCCACATTGATTATAAGCAGGCGCATCACCGGAATAGAAGGGAGGATGTAGAGACGGAAACGGCCGCCCAGCCTCTCGGCCAGCCAGGGGACCGCACGTTCCACCATGCGCATGACCACCCAGGCCCCGATGATAATTATGAAAATCCGCACAAAATTGATTTGGTTTATGTCCCTTAAAACTTTGGTCAGTGAACTGTAATCGTTCATCCTTCCCTCCTAAATGGCATCAACCAGATAGCCGCCCTCCTCCAAAAATTCCCGGACCGCAGGGTAGCCCAAGGCCGTCACGCGCCACTCCCCGTGCTCCAGTTCAACCAGACCGGCCGCTCGAAGTTTATGCAAATCCTGTCCCAGAACCGCGGCCAGACCCGGCAGCAGTTCAGGCAGCAGCCGGTTGGAGACGCCGTTATGGAGGAGCAGGGTGTGCAGGATGAGGGCAAGCTGGCCCCGGTTTTCCTCAGGGATGCCAGGCAGATTAAGATTCTCCCAGGGGGTTACCCAAATGGTCTGCTCTTGCTCTCCGGAATCGCCGCCCCCATCATCATTTTTCGGACCCGGGGTAAAACGCAGGCTATGTCGCCAGATGCTCCAGGCGACCCCGGGTATTCCCCGGCTGTAAGCCGCCAGCTTGGCAAGGAAGTCGGCTTCTTTTTCCTGGCCGCTCTCATCAGCCTGGACCGCGGGCGCCATAACAAGCTCTCGGTTAGGCAGACGAAAGGCGCGAGGAGCTTCGTCCGCAAAACGGGTCAGACTTTGGAACCAGCGCTTCAGGCGGTTGCGATCGAAAGGCGCCGGAGCTAAAGGTGCAGGCAACACCAAGTCAATTTGCACCGCTTTGTGCAGGTAGGCCCAGGCCCAGGAATTGCAGGCGACAAGGGTGGCCCGCCGCCGGGAGGAGAGCTTTTCCAGCAGTTCTTTGACCGGCTCCAAGCCCTTATGGTGGCGCAGATAACATTTTTCCAGACAAGGGATAACCCAGGGCGACTCATCAGCGGGGTCAATAGCATTCAGCCAGTCCCTGGCCCCGGTCAGGAGCTGCCCGGCTGCCGGGGGTTCTATCACCCGCCAGTTCTTGTCTGCCCCCCAGTAACGTACCGTGAAACAAGTGCCGCTGTATGGCGCTCCCACAACCGCGTGCAGCGGCTCGAACTGGCCCCCTGACTTCAGCCAATCCTTGCACTCTTCATCCAGCGCCGGCTCGGCTTCCCGCCAGTCGGGCTCCCCGACGGCCTGCTGCAATAAGTCCTTGGCTATCGGGTGCAATTCAAGCTGACCGAATCGATTTGAGGGAACTTTGTCGTGCAGGCGAAGCCGGTCCCATAATCCCCAAAATCCTCGCCTCACTATTTCCCTGGTCAACTCCGGGGGCTTGGCGTATCGATCCAGCGGGATAAAGCTCCACAAGGGAGAATTATTTGCGTCTTCCGGCGTCATGGCTGAAAGTCCAGATCGGCTGTATGGGCCGGGGAATCGCAGGCTCCATTTGCCATTACCTTTTCTGCACCACGATTAACCTTTTTTGCCCTTCGGGCAGTCTCCAATGGCCCGGCAGACCTTAGCCCGAAACTTTCACGGCTTTTTTGGGCAGGCCTGCCGTCTCATTTTCTGTGCAGCAACTTCTTGAGCTGCGGCCAAGTCCGGGTATTGAGGACATCTTCGGGTTCCAGCCAACCCCGGCGGGCCTGGCCCACGCCGAAGCGCATGAAGTCGAATTCCGCGGTGCTGTGGGCGTCCGTGGAAATGGCGATTTTCACCCCCATGTCCTTGGCCAGCTTGCAGTACACGTCGGAGAGGTCCAGCCGGTCCGGCTGAGCGTCCAATTCCATGAAGCAGCCCCTTTCCTTGGCTGCTTTCAGGAGCGCCTCCACATCCACGTCCAGGGGGGGGCGCCGGTTGATGATCCGATCTGTGGGGTGGGCCAGGATATGGAAACAAGGGTTGTCCATAGCCTTGATGATGCGCGCCGTCATCTTTTCCCGGGGAAGGTTGAGATTGTAGTGCACCGCGCCGATGACCACGTCCAGTTCCTTGAGTATGTCATCCGGCAGGTCCAGGGAACCGTCCTCCAGGATATCCACTTCAATGGCCTTAAGGAGGATGATGCCGCGGCTTTGCGCATTAAACGAGTCGATTTTTTCTATTTCTCTGGCCAGGCCCTCGGCATCCAGGCCTTTGGCCATGGTGACCCGCTTGGAATGATTGGAAATGGCCAGGTAAGCATAGCCCCGTTCCTCCGCGGCTGCGGCCATCTCCTCCATGGTATTGCGGCCGTCGGTCACCTTGGTATGGGCATGGAGATCGCCCCGGATATCTTCCAGGGTGATCAATTGCGGCAGCCTGCCCTGTTGCGCCGCTTCTATTTCGCCCCGGTTTTCCCGCAATTCCGGCACGATGTAGGGCAGGTCCACCGCGGCAAAGACTTCTTCTTCCTTTTTGCCGGAGACGCGCTTGTCGTCCTTGAAGACGCCGTATTCATTGATCTTGAGCCCCTTTTTGACGCCCATTTTGCGAATCGCGATATTGTGGGCTTTGGAGCCGGTGAAATAGTGGAGCGCCGCACCGTAACTTTCCTGGTCCACGACCCGCAGGTCCACCTGAAGGCCGGAGCGCAGCACTACGGTGGAGCGGGTGTCGCCGTGGGAGACCACTTCCCTGACATCTTCATAGTTCACAAACGCATCCATGAGCGGGGATCCCCTTTTACAGGTGGCCAGGATATCGATATCGCCCACGGTCTCCATGCGGCGGCGGAAACTGCCCGCCGCGATGACTTCTTCTGCGCCCGGTACGCGCTTGAGGCGCTCCACCAGGGCTTTTACCAGGTCCTCCACTTCGATCAGCTTGAAGCGCTTTCCCGCTGCCGCGAGCTTTTCCAGGGATTCCGCGATTTTTTCTTCCGTCTTTTTGCCAAAGCCCCTTAACCTGCGGATTTTCTCCTGCTTGACGGCTTCCCGCAGATCTTCCAGGGTTTTGATGTTCAATTCTTTATAGAGCGCCAGCACCCGCTTGGGCCCCAAATCGCTGATAATCATCAGGTCCGCCAGTTCCATGGGGGTCGTCTTTTTCAGTTCCTCCAATTGCGCCAGGGTGCCGGTTTCGACGATCTCTTTGATTTTCCCGGCCAGGTCTTTGCCGATGCCGGGCAGCTCGCAAAGATCCTCCCCCCGCTCCACCATATCCGCAGCGCTCCGGGGCAATTCCGCAATGGTCCGGGCTGCGGTGCGGTAAGCCCGGATGCGAAACGGATTGGCGCCCTGGATATCCAGGAGATCGGCGATCCTATTGAAGATTTCGGCGATGTCGGCGTTGTGCACCGGCATTATTCGGCTCCGACGCGGTTCAGGTTGGCTCCGTCAGCCCAGGAAACGGTAAATGGTCTCAAAGGAGCCGAACAAATCCAAATATTGTTCCAGCAGGCGGGTCAGCAGGAATTTTTGCTTCACCGTCTCTTTGGCCTTCTTTCCCATCTCCTCCCGTTTTTCCCTGTTTCTGATGAGCCAGGCGATTTTCTCGGCCGCCTGTTCCACAGAATCCACCAGAAAGCCGTTGACGCCGGTGTCTATCTGGTAGCGGATGCCGCCGACGTTGCCGCCGATAACGGCTTTGCCCTTCCACATGGCCTCGGCCACAGTCAGGCCGAATCCTTCCCGAATGGATTTCTGGAGAACTACCGTGGCCCGGCTCTGCAACGCGTTCACCAGGGCCGTGTCCTGGACGCTCTTGATGATGGTGCGCTCCTCTTGCTGATCAAGAAGAGACTCATACACTTGGGGGCCTTCCGGGTCGTCCGTGGCCACATTTCCCAGGAGCACCAGGGTGGCGTCCACTTCTTTTCTGGCCAGCTTAAAGGCCCGGATCACTCCTTCCGGGTCTTTCCAGCGGTCAAAGCGGGAAACCTGCACCACCAGGGGCAGGTCGGTGGGGATGTTATGGTGCTCCAGCCTTTCGTCCTTCTCCGCCTCGCTCAGCTCCCGGTTGATGGTGGTAAAGGGGTCAATGGCCGGGAGGAAAAATAGCTGCGGCGTCTTAAGGTTTTGCCGGTATTCCTTGAGACTGAAAATCACCGCATCGAATTTTTCAATCATGGGGGAAAGATAATTCCATAATTCCCGATTGGGGGCGGTGAGGTCCACATGACAGCGCCAAACCCAGGGTCCCCTTTTTTTGTAGTGGTACACCATCGGGAGGGGCTGGGGGTCGTGAATTATGACGAAATTGTGATTGTCCAGGTGATTGCGCACTGCATTTTCGTAAATCACCTCCTCGTAAATCCGGCACTTGCGCTCGGTGAGATTGATCTCGCCGCCCTGGAGCGCGTTGTGCATTTTCTTGGTGATGCTGAAAAAGTCCGGGGCTCCCTGGATGACCCGCCAGCCGGTCTTGATGCCGACGCTGTTCATGAGCAGCGTCAGGGAGGTGAGCAGTTCGGCCACCCCGCCGCCGTAATAGGTGGAATTCACATTGGCCACATGGAGGTGCTCGAAGGCCCGCGCCTTGCTTAAAATGCGATCCACCGCCTCGCTGCCGATGTAAGGCTCGTAGTCTTGTACTTGGGTTAGTCTGGGGGTAAACATGCTTTCTCCTTGGGCTTTTGAGAGGCCGATGGCCCCGCCGCCTGTGCCTCGGGATGGCGGCCCTATTGCTGTTGCTCGGTGAGCGCGGTAAATCCTGCGACGATGTCCAGAAGTTCCTCGGTGATGCTCATCTGGCGCTGCCGGTTGAAAAGGGCCGTGAGTTCGGCCAGGCGTTCCTCGATATTGCGCTCCGCCCCCTGCATGGAAGCCAGCCGGCTGGCATGTTCGCTGGCCAGAGACTCGGCAAAGGCCCGGTACAGGGAAACAAACAAATGCTGGTGAATCAGAGCCGGCAGCAACCGCTCCCAGGGCATGGTGAAAGTGGGCAGGACCCGGGTGGGCCATTTCTTTTCCTTAAAAGTCTCGAGCCACCATTCCTCCACCGGCAGGAAATGCTGCGTGTGGGGGAGATAGGAGGCTCCCCCCAAATGCCGGCTGTAGATGAGAATGACCCGATGGATTTTGTGCGCGCCCCAGCGCTCCAACTCGCTAAGAATTTTCCGCACCTGGGAGCCGATGCCTTCGGCTGAGGCAGGCACCGGCACGTAGTGATCCACCACTTCCCCGGCGCCGCTCAGACGATCGGCGAGGCGCAGCCCCACAGCCAGAATCTTCCGGTGTTGCCGGTCATAGCCAAGGCCGTCCAGGGTCTCGATGGTATGGGTGAAAATCTGCTCGTTCAACTGGCCGCACATCCCCTGGTCTGAACCGAACACCACCGCGCCCAGATAGGGCGAGGGCCCGGGCTTAATTACCAAAGGCATATCCCGGGGCTGGTTCTGGATAATTACTTGAAACCCCAACTCCACGGTATGGAAGTAATCCCTGAGGGCTTTCACCGCCTGCTCGTACTGCCGGATGCTCACCGCGGCCAGCGCTTTCATGGTTTTGACCAGGGAATGCAGGTCTTGCGCGGTTTTGATTTTGCCTTTGATGTCTTCCAGCGTGGGCACGCCGGCCTCCTCAGGCCTTCTTAAGCTTTTCTCGTCAAGCCTAATATCGGAAAACCGCCGCGGCGGGGGGCCCGTCGGGCACCTGCCCGGCTTCTACCGAAAAAACCTGGCCGCCTTGCATGAGAGTGTGGATGGCCGCGACATCCATCAGATCCTGGGAGCCCGGTTCTTCCTTTTCAAGCAGCCGGATGTCAGCCGTGGCCGCCTCAAAAGAGCCCCAGACCTGTTGACCGACGGCCACGAACAGGGACTCGACCCGCCCGTGATAAGCCGCGGGCACAATTTCCTTGAGGTCGTGGGAAGCTTTCCCCGTGCCTGCCAGTTGCCGGTACTTGGCGGCCGCTTCTTCCCGTAGCCGCTGAAAATACGGCTGCACCACCGCGCAGGCCCGCTGATGCAGTTCCGCCGCGCTCAAGCCTTCGGGACTTCCGGTAAGGCCTTCTTGCAGCAGATTGCTGTATGAGTTGGCTTCATGATAAATGGGCAGCAGGTAGTCAACTCCGGCCAGCACCAGGGGGGCCTGCTCTTCCCGGAGCATCGAGTGCAGACTCCGGTCCACCTGTTGAAAGAAGCGCAGCAGATTGCTCTTGGAGTCGTCGGTACCGACGCCGTGGCCGTGGAAAATCGCGGGCCGGTCGCCGCTGGTTTTCTGAGTGCCGGTGTGGAACTGCAGCTGCTTTTGCGGCTCGTCATACTTCAAGGCCTCGGCCAGGCTGCGGGGCATGCCCTCCACCTCCACTTCGCTGACGCTGAAACGGGAGGCCTGGAAGAACCTGACCTCGTTCTGGCTTAAGGCCAGGATATATAACTCCCCTCCTCCCAAGAGCTTCAACAGGGGTTTGAGATGAAACCGTTCTCCCACCACCACCAGTTCCGGGAAGTCCACCGGCAACGGATATAAGCGCTCAAACTCCGGCGCCAGGAAAATCGCCAGCCCGTCCTGCTGGCCTTTCCAGAAGACCATATGTCCGAGCAGCTTTTCGGCCGGGTCCAACAGCTTTTTGGCCTCCGGCGAGCGCAGGCCCCGGGAGGTCAGAGATTCCTCCGACTTGCGGAGCAAATTTTTCAACCTCAGGCGATCTTGCTGAATTTCCATGGGAACGCGATGGGTGGGCATATAGATGGAAATGCAGGGACCCGGCCTGGCTGCCGCCAGGTCCTTCAGCTCATTTTTGATAAAAACCTGCATATTATTTTCCTCCTCAATTGACGAGGGCCCGTTTGGTTGCCTGCGCCGGGCAGAATTTCGTGATTGCGGGCTCAGTGCGCGACGTCATCAAACCTGCGGGATTCTCACTCGGTTTGGACTTCTTGGCCGGCCGCCTGCAGTAAAGCTTCCCGATCCTCATCAGCAAGCTTTTCCCCCGCGGCAATGCGCTGGCATACTTCCGGCAGTTTCCGGGTGGCGGCCCGCCGGATGTCCTGCTCGGCCGCGGCGACCTTTTCCAGGGGCAGTTTATCAAACACGCCGCCGGCTGCGGCCACCAGGACCGCGATCTGCTCGGGCACCGGGATCGGCGCATACTGCGGCTGTTTCAAAATTTCCCGGATTCTCCGCCCCCGTTCCAGGGTGCGGCGGGTGTCTTCATCCAGGCGGGTGCCGAAGCGGGCAAAGGCCTCCAGTTCTTCGAACTGTGAGTAAGTCAGGCGAAGATCGCCGGCCACCGCCCGATAGGCCGCGAGCTGGGTCTTGCCGCCTACCCGGGAAACGGATTTTCCCACGTCCACCGCGGGCAGGATGCCTTTCTGAAACAACTGGGGCGATAAATAAATCTGGCCGTCGGTTATGGAAATCAGGTTGGTGGGGATATAGGCCGCGATATTCTGGGCCTCTGTTTCCACAATGGGGAGCGCGGTGAGCGAGCCGCCGCCGAATTCTTCCCTGAGATGGGTGGAGCGCTCCAGGAGCCGGGAATGGATGAAAAAAATGTCCCCTGGATAGGCCTCACGCCCGGGGGGCCGGCGCAGCAGCAGGGATAACTCCCGGTAGGCCCTGGCATGCAAGGTCAGGTCGTCATAGACCACCAGGACGTCCCGACCCTGCTCCATGAAATACTCCCCGATGGTGGTGGCCGCGTACGGGGCGGCGAACTGAATCCCCGGCGGGTCCTCGCCCGTGGCCGCCACCACCAGGGAATAGGCCATGGCGCCGTGCTGCCGCAGGTCAGCTATGGCTTTGGCCACGGCCGCGTTTTGTTTGCCGATGACGCAGTAAATGCAAAGGACGTCCTGGTCTTTTTGATTGATGATGGTGTCCAGGGCGATGGCGGTTTTGCCGGTCTGTCGGTCTCCGACAATGAGCTCCCGCTGGCCCCGCCCGATGGGAATCAGGGCGTCCACCACTTTGAGGCCGGTTTGCAGCGGCACAGTCACTGGGGCCCGATCCAAAATGGCCGGAGCATCGCGCTCCACCGGGCGGCGCTCCACGGCCCTGATGGCGCCCCCGCGGTCCAGGGGGCGGCCCAGCGGGTCCACAACGCGGCCGAGAAGATTTTCCCCCACCGGCACGTCCAGCACCCGGCCGGTGGGATGCACTTCGCTGCCGGCGCGCAGCTCCTCGCTTTCGTCCAGCATAATGACGCCGATCTCGTCCATATCCAGGTTAAAAACCAGGCCCATAAGACCGCCGGGAAAGCGCACCAGCTCTTCGGACTTGACCCGGGTCAGTCCGCTCACCCGGGCGATGCCCTGGCCCACGAAGACCACCGTGCCCACTTCCTCGACGGCCAATTCGGCCCGAAAACGCTCCACGCTCCTCTGAAAACGGGAGAATGCGTCTTCCAGGAATCCTTCCAGGCATTTTGCGGTTTGTTCAGGTGACATAGGCTCTCTTTTACGTTTCTTCCTCCAGGGCCGAGCGCAGGTCTTCTTCCAGGGACTCCAGGTAATGATCGAGGCTCCAGGCGATTTTGTGCCCCGGAATTTTGAGTTCTATGCCGGAAATTACCTCCGGTGATACCCGGTAGTTAAGTTTTATATTGTTGCCGCTGTGTCGGCGGAGAATTTCCGCAATGGTTTCTTTGGCCTCTTCGGACAGCTCAAAGGAGCTGACGATCACTACATTCCGGTCCCTCTGCAGGGTTGAATGGAGGACGTGAAGCTTGTCTGCATCGATCTCTTTGAGACGCTGGCTGAAAATTCTGACGATGTGCTCCTCCAAATCGGCATTGGCCAAGTCGGCCAGGGCGCGACGGGCCACTTCGAAGACCAGGTGCCCGGCCCGCTGTCGCAAATCCGCCAAAAAGGCGTCCTTTTCCCGGGCCAGGGTTTCATGCCACCGGGCCTTGGCCCTGTCCACCTCTTCCCGGGCCTCCCTGAGGAGCTTTTTGCGTTCTAGTTCGGCCTCTTCTCTGGCTTGGGCCAGCATCTGCTCCCGCTTTCTTGCCAGTTCCTCATTCTGCTTTTGATACTTCTCCAGTTCCTGCCTGGCCTCCTGCTCCCGCTCCAGGGCTTCTTCCAGCCGGGCGGCGATTTTATCTTCCCGTTCGCGCATGGCCCGGGTGATGCGCCCGTAAAGGAAATACTTGAGGATTCCCACCAGGACCAGGAAGTTGATAATCTGCGCGGCTACGGTAAACCAATCGATCAGCAAGGCTTTATTCCCCGCTATCTGATGAAATGACTCCAAAAGGGATTGGCGAAAATAAGAATCATGGAAACCACAAAGCAATAGATCGCGGTGGATTCGATCATGGCCAGCCCTACGAACAAGGTGCGCGTGATGGTCCCGGTTTCATCCGGCTGCTGGGCGATAGCCGCCAGAGCCTGAGCCACGGCCCGCCCCTCGCCCAGGGCCGGTCCCACCGAGCCGATGGCGATGGTTATTCCCGCGGTGACGATGGAGGCGATGGCGATAAGGGTGGCGCTTTCCATGGATGATTCTCCTCCTATGACTCAGTATTCTCTTCCTGGAGCGAGGTCGGCGAAGTTTGATATTTCTGTTCCCGCTGTCGCCGGGCCCTGGTGCCCGAGGCGATGTAGACCATGGCCAAAATCGCAAAAATATAGGCTTGAATAAGGCCGGTGAGCAGCCCCAAAAGCTGCAGCAGAACGGGAAAGATCAGCGGCGCTACAGCCAGGAGAATGGCCGCGATCTTGGTGCCGCTCATGATATTGCCGAAGAGCCGCACGGCCAGGGCCAGGGTGCGGGACAACTCTCCCAAAATGTTAAAAACCACCATAAACGGAGTAGGGCGAATATAGTGCTTCAGATAACCCAACAGTCCCTGGTCCATGATCCCGTAGGCCGGCACGGCAATGAAGACCAGAATGGCCAGGGCCGCAGTGGTGGAAAGAGAGGCGGTGGGCGGCACATAACCGGGAACTATGGTCAGGAGATTGGCCAGGGCAATGAACAAAAACAAGGTGCCTATAAAAGGCAGGTAGCGGTCAGGCTTTTCATGCGAGACTTCCTGGATTTGCTGGAGCACCCCGGCAACCAGCACCTCCAGGAGATTTTGCCAGCGGGAGATGCGGGTCTCCGAAGTCAGCTTCCAAGTCCCCACCGCGGCGATGACGACCAACAGCCCCATTATCACCCAGGTAAACACCAGGGTGGCGTTTATGTGGACGAATCCCCACTGCCAGAAGATCACCTGGTCAGGACTTATATGGCGTAAGCGCATGACATCCATAATGACTTCCTACCGTGTGGTTTCCTGAAACTTGCCTCCGGGAGCCAAGTGGCGGACCAGCAGGAGCCGGGCCAGCAAAAACCCTGCCAGGCACACCAGGAGCCGCTCCCAGCGGCCCCCCATAACCAGGTGAAAAGCAAGCAAAACAAGAGCCAGCCGCAAAAGCAGACTCCCTGCGGCCAACATGCCGGGGCGGCTGGATCGGGGCAGGCGCTGGATGGTCAGCCACAGGCCGGAATAAAAGAAAAATCCTATAGCTATGCCCCCGAGAAACACCAGGAATAAGAGGATACCTGAAGCCATATCAATCTATCTCCCCCTTCTGGGGCCAACGGGTCAATAAAGCTCGCACGGCAAAAGCAGAAAGTACGCACGTGCTAAAAGAGGCCACTGCCATTGCGGCATAGACCTGGGAGGGCACCGCCCAAGGTCCAAGTCGAAGGCCTTTGTTCATAATAACCATGGCGATTTCTGCCCGAGGGATCATGCTGACCCCGACCAAAATTGCCCCCGTCCACCCTACAGTAAGCAGAGTCCCGAGGCCGTCGCCCGCGATCTTGCCGAGAACGGCCACTACCAGCAGAAGCGCGCCCAAGGAAAGACCGGCGCCGATTACGGCCGGGTCGATGTTCAGGCCAATGCCGATGAAAAAGAATGGGCTGAGCAATTCATAAACCGGTTCGAACGAGGCATCCAGTTTTACAGATTCGGGATCCCTGCTGAAAACCAGCCCGGCAAAAAAAGCCCCGATGGCAGAAGAAAAGCCGACCAGACCTGCCAATGCCGCCATAATGAAACCAACCCCGGCCACCACCAGCATGGAAACGGGCGGATGGGAAACTCTCTCAAACCAGAGGGTAAGGTGGCGCTCAATGTAAAGCGAAAAAAACGCGCAAAAAGCACCGAACCCCAACAGCTTCAGCAGCAATATGCCGCTTGTCCTGAGCACCATCAGCCCCAGCGAAGTCGACATGGCCGCCCCACTTTTCAGAACAGGGGCCAATGCAAATAACAAAGCCATAAGTAAAATGCCCGAAATATCATCCAACTCTGCCACATCAATCAGCAATTCACCGATGCTGGACTTGATGGCCCCGGCATCATGCCATACACCCACAGAAACGCCGACGCTCGTGGCAGTCATGGCAGTCCCCACAAACAAACTGGGAACCAGTCCAAGTCCCAGAATAAAGTGACAAAACGCGTAACCCAGTACGCCGCTGACTAAAACATCACCTATCCAGATGAAACTTGCCCTTCGCAACTGATGGAACAATCCGGCGATTTTGCTTTCCAAACCGATGCGAAACAGCAGGGCGATGATGCCGATTTCCGCCAATAAGTGGAAAATTTCCAAGGATTCACTAGAAAAAATCCCTAGGCGGTAGTCCAGCCACCGCATGCCGAACCCCAGGAGCAAAAATCCGGTAAGGGGTGGTAATGAAAGCCGTTTAAAGGCGGCCCGCAGCAGCAGGGCCAGAACAATGACCACCCCCACCATCAGAATGATAAGAGTATGATTTGTCTCAGCTTCAATCACGCTGACTTTCTTTCTTCACCCAATGCCAGGCATTGATACAGCCCAGGATGACGCCGATGAACATGAGCATGAGGGTCCAGGAAAAGCCGCTGGGGAAGGTCATATCCAGCCAGATGCCCAGGGCGATGCCGATCAGGGTGGGGATGGCCACCGACCAGCCCACCAGGCCGAACATGCCCAACCCGAACCAGACCCGCCGGTTTTGCTCCCGCTCCCGCCGGGCCTTTATTTTGCGGGCCTCCTTGTGTTCCACCTCCCGTTTGAACTCTTCCTCATCGGGAGCCGCCGGTCGGGCCTGATCAGAATCGTTCATATTCTTCTCAATTCCATAAACCGCCGCACGATGTCGGCTTCCAGCCGGGCCCCGGCTGAGAGGGCTTTTTTCTCCCGTTCCGTCCTTTCCTGAAATTCCGCCACCACGGTCTGTTGCAGTTTTCCCAATTCCGTGCCCCGTACCCCCCTTTTACTCGAGACCAGAACCTCGCGGCCCACTTTCACCAGGATGCCGCCGTCCAGCGCGATAAATTCTTCTTGGCCCTCAGGGGTGGTCAAGGTAAGAATCCCCGTAGTCAACACCGATAAAAAATCGATATGACGGGGCAGAAGGCAAAAGTAGCCGTTTTCGCCTTCGGCGATGACCTTGGCGACTTCCTTGTCCAGGAGGACCTCCGTGGGCAGGAGAACCTTCAGTCTCATGTTTATGCCTCGTCAATGGCCCCGATCATGTAAAGCTGCCGCTCGGGGGTGTCGAAAAATTCATCATTTAAGATCCGTTCACAGCCTTCCAACGCTTCCGGCAGGCTGACGGTGCGGCCTTTGTGGCCGGTGAACTGTTCGGTGACATAAAAGGGCTGGGTCAGAAAGCGTTCCAGGCGGCGGGCCCGGTTCACCGTCCGCCGGTCTTGCTGGGAGAGCTCTTCGATGCCCAGCATGGCGATAATATCTTTCAAATCCTCGTAAGTGGCCAAAGTCTCGCGGATCGCCTGAGCCACCTGGTAATGCCTGTCGCCGACGATGTGCGGCACCAACATTTTGGAGCCTGACTGCAGGGTATTGATGGCAGGATAAAGCCCCTCGCTGGCCCGCTTGCGGGAGAGCACGATAAAGGCCGACAGGTGCCCGAAGGTATGCACCGCGGCCGGGTCGGTAAAATCGTCGGCCGGCACGTACACTGCCTGCACCGAAGTGATGGCCCCGGACGCGGTGTTGCAGATGCGCTCTTCCAGTTCCGCCAGCTCGGTCCCCAGGGTGGGCTGGTAGCCCAGGCGGGACGGGAGCTGCCCCATGAGCCCCGAGACCTCGGAGCCGGCCTGGATAAACCGGAATATATTGTCTATTAATAACAAGACATCCTGGTGCGCCTCATCGCGAAAATACTCCGCCATGGTGAGCGCGGCATGCCCGACCCGGAACCGGGCCCCGGGAGGTTCGTTCATCTGGCCGAAAACCATGATAGTGTTGTCCAGGACGCCGGCCTCCTGCATTTCCCGGTAAAGCTCTTCGCCCTCCCGGCTGCGTTCGCCGATGCCGCAAAAGAGGCTCACGCCTTCGTGCTGGCCCACCATGTTGTGAATCATTTCCATGATCAAAACGGTTTTGCCGACCCCGGCACCGCCGAACAAACCGGCCTTGCCTCCCCGCTCCAAAGGCGCCAGCACATCGATAGCCTTGATGCCGGTGGTAAAAATCTCGGAGACGGTGGATTGCTGGTTCAAGGGAACGGGCTGCTGATGAATGGAGCGCCACTCGGCGTCGGTGATGGGCTCTTTTTTGTCAATGGTCTCGCCGAAGACATTAAAGACCCGCCCTAGGAGCTGCTTGCCCACCGGCACTTGCAGGGGATGGCCCGTGTCCAGGACGGCGGCCCCCAAGGCCAGCCCCCGGGTCGGAGTTAAGGCTATGCCCCGCACGGTATGAGAGTTGAGGTGCATAAGCACTTCGATGACTATCTCATGCCGGTCGCCCACCTTCAGCAGGTTGTTTATGGGCGGCAGCCGCTCGGTGAAGCGGGCATCCACGACGCTGCCCCTCACCGAAATGACTGTGCCCCAGTTGCCATCAGGTTTGTAACTCTCCGGCATATTCAAAAACCCTTGGGATAACGGGATTGACGCCGAATAACGGCAAGATTGTCATTCTGAGGGAGCGCCGCGCCCGAAAAATCAGCTTACACGCGCCTATGAAAATGCAGCGCCGCCGCCGACTGCCGGGGCGGTACGGCTGGATTTCCTCGCGCCTAAGTACAATGGCTCAGAGAAATATTTTTCCGCTCGCAAAGACGGCAAGTGCAAAGTTCGCAAAATATGTCACCGAATTTACCAAAGCTGTACTAAGTCAGTCGCTGACTCGGCCAGAAGGAACAAGTTATCGGGTTCAATGACAGAGGACGGCTTAGGTGTACCGGCGCTCTGCTTCGGCTACAATCTGCTTGATCTTGAGGACGCTGTCCGGGTTGAGGGAAATGGAATCAATACCCTGCTCCACCAAAAAGGTGGCAATTTCGGGATAATCGCTGGGCGCCTGGCCGCAGATGCCTACCTTCGCCCCCACTCTGTGGGCCTTGGCGATCAGATCGGCGATCATGGTTTTCACCGCCTCATCCCGCTCGTCGAAGAGCTCCGCCAGGATGTCCGAGTCCCGGTCCACTCCCAGAACGAGCTGCGTCAGGTCATTGCTGCCGATGGAAAAGCCGTCAAAGCGCTCGGCGAATTTTTCCGCCAGAATCACATTGGCGGGGATTTCGGCCATGACATAGATTTCCAGGCCGTTTTCTCCCCTCTTTAAACCATATTCAGCCATAACCTCCAGCACCCGGTCCGCCTCTTTCAGAGTTCGGCAAAAAGGAATCATGACGATGACGTTGTCCATGCCGATCTCTTCCCGCACCCGTTTGATGGCCCGGCACTCCAGGGCGAAGCCCTCTCTGTACCGGTCGCTGTAGTATCGAGAAGCCCCCCGGAAGCCCAGCATGGGATTTTCTTCGCTGGGCTCGAACTGCCGGCCGCCGATGAGATCGGCATATTCATTGGTTTTGAAATCGCTCATGCGCACGATTACCGGTTCGGGGTACTGGGACGCGGCGATCTTGGCAATGCCCCGGGCCAGGTTGTCCACGAAATATTCGGTCTTATCGTTATAGCCTCGGGCCAGTTCCTCGATCTGCCGGCGCGCTTCCTTGTCCTCCAGTGCCGCGAACTTAACCAGGGCCATAGGGTGGACCTTAATAATATTGTTAATTATGAATTCCATCCTGGCAAGGCCGATGCCCTCGCAAGGCAGACGCCACCAGCGGAAGGCCGCGGCCGGGCTGCCGATGTTCATCATGATGCGGGTCCTGGTTTTGGGCACGTCCTCCAGGTTCATTTCCTTTTCCTCATAAGGGAGGATGCCCTCATACACATAGCCCTGGTCGCCCTCGGCGCAGGAGATGGTTACCTCCTGGCCGTCCTGAAGCACCTCGGTGGCCTTGCCTGTGCCCACGATGGCCGGGATGCCCAGCTCCCGGCTGACGATGGCGGCATGGCAGGTGCGCCCGCCGTGGTCCGTGACAATGCCCGCGGCCCGGCGCATGATGGGCACCCAGTCCGGGTCGGTCATTTCCGTGACCAGTACGGCATTGTCCCTGAACTGCCCGATGTCATGAACATTTTTGATCACGCAGACTTTGCCGGCGGCGATGGCCTCGCCGATGCTGAGCCCGGAAATCAGGCGCCGGCTGCGCTCTTTGAGCCGGAAACTCTTCATCACCGTGGCTTCCTTCCGGGACTGCACGGTTTCCGGGCGGGCCTGCACGATGAAAAGCTGGCCCGTGTCGCCGTCCTTGGCCCACTCGATGTCCATGGGGCGGCCGTAGTGGTCCTCGATTTTTTTGGTCCAGCGGGCCAACTGGAGGATTTCGTCATCGTTCAGGACAAAGGCGCGGCGTTCTTCCCTGGGGGTGTCGATGTTCTTGGTCGGCTTGGTGCCGCCTACCGCGTAGATCATCTTTTTTTCTTTTTCCCCCAGCGTCTTTTCAATTATGGGTTTCAACTCCGGTCGGTCGAGAAGCGGTTTAAAGGCCATATACTCATCGGGATTTACGGCTCCCTGCACCACGTTTTCCCCGAGGCCCCAGGCCGCGGTTATAACCACCACGTCCCGAAAGCCTGTCTCCGTGTCAATGGAGAAGATGACGCCTGCTCCGGCCTTATCCGAACGCACCATCTTTTGCACGCCCACGGAAAGGGCCACTTTCAGGTCGTCAAACCCGTGTTCCTTGCGGTAAGTAATGGCGCGGTCGGTAAACAAAGAGGCATAGCAGCGGCGGCAGGCTTCAATCAGGGCGGCTTCGCCGGACACATTAAGAAAAGTTTCCTGTTGTCCGGCGAAGCTGGCCTCCGGGAGGTCTTCAGCCGTGGCGCTGGAGCGCACCGCCACATCCACCTCACCGCCGCCGTAACGCTGGCAGAGTTCGCCATAGGCCTGTTTGATGTCCGCCGCGATGTCCTCCGGAAATTCCCCGTGCAAGAAGAGGCTGCGGATGGCTTTCCCCACTTCCGCCAAGGGCTTTTTCCCTGTCTTCAGCTCCTGGATCAAGCCGGCGATTCTATCCTTGAGCCGGTTGTCTTCCAGGAATTTCCAGTAGGCTGCCGCGGTGGTGGCAAAACCGTCCGGGATTTGAATCCCCTCCTCCTTGAGGGTGCGGATCATTTCTCCCAGGGAAGCGTTTTTGCCGCCTACCAATCCCACATCCTGGGAACCCAGACTCTCAAACCAACGTATATAGGACATATTGCCTCCGACCCATACAAACGGATGCAGTTGTTCTCCTAAAGATAAGCGCCTCCGGGTCACATGCTAATCTGTTTCCTCCGGAGCCCGGATGGTCAGCACCGGCGGTTTGGCCAGGCGCACGACTTTTTCCGCCACGGACCCGAAGACCACCCGCCGCCATCCGGTTTGGCCATGGGTGGCGATGACGATGACATCGACATTTTCCTGGTCAGCCAGCTTCACAATCTCAGAGGCCGGATCACCGGTGGCCACCAGGGCCTGCACCTCAATATTCGGGGGGATCTGCTGGTCGATCAGTTCTTTCAGGGCTTTTTCCGCCGAATTGATGATTTCAAGCTGATAAGACGGCGTATTAAAGACGGGGGTCAATTCCGGGGCCGGCGCCGGCGCGGTGATGGGCTGATAAGGCACCGGCACCGGCGGCGCCACATGCAAGATCAATAATTTGGCTTTGAAATGGAGAGCCAGCTCTCTGGCTCTCTGCAAGGCTTCCGCAGCCGGGCCGCTGAAATCCGTGGGGCAGAGTATTTTTTTGAAAGGAAGCATCAGTAATTTCCTCGCTTTCGGTTTAATAAGGAATAGAAATTCAAAATTTTTCCTGAAATATCAGGCAGCGGCTGTGGATATGGCGACATGAGCAACCCGGCAGCCTGCTCAAGGGATTGATTTGCCGGCAACTCTTTAGAAAAGTTAATTCTCGGATAGCCAAAATCCAGACCCTGCAGCGCCCGGGCCCTGGATAATCCGAAAATTTTGGAGGGGGATGAACGTTTTTAAAAGCGGGAGTTATAGAAAGGGAATTTTCTTTACCGAGTGTATCCGAGCATTTTGCTGACCACCTGGCCGAGCTCGGAGCAATTATCCTCCAGGTAACACAAATAACGCGGCTTCAGGCGATGGGCTAAGGCTATGGTCTCTTCCTCCTCATCCGGCAGTACCAAAATTACCCGAATTCTGCGCAAAAATTCCTTGAGCGAAAGAAGCTGCCTAAGAGCCCGGCGATCCGCCGCTACGAATATCGCCACAGGTTTGTCCGGCTGACGCCAGATTTCGGCATCACCGGAGCCGCTCCAAAGGCAGTCAGTAAATGCTGTTTCTGCCGGCAAACCCTTGATTACATACTGCAACCGTTCCGCCACGTGAGAGTGCGGATACAAAAACACCGGAACCATTTTTACTATCCCCCAAGCCTGGCAAATCCGTCCAACTGCAAAAATCTTCCTTACAAAAGACGTGCCGTTTCTTTGATAAGGATAACTATTCAATATTCCATAAATATTTTTTGAAATCAGAAAAAAAAGCCTGCGCCTGGTCTGCCAGTCCTGCCAAACAGGACAGGCTGTCCTTTAAAGTTGGACTTTTCTTGGAAGCTATTTCAAAACCTTGGATGCAGTGGAGATTGTCGGTCATTTACTCCCCCTCACCCTGCCCTCTCCCCAAAGGGGAGAGGGAAAAAAACCGCC
>JASEFS010000023.1 GCA_030018495.1 Deltaproteobacteria bacterium
TCAGTATTAACCCAACCCTCTCATAAAAAGTGTCTCACTTTTGGGGGCATCTCAATCCCTCTTATAGCACGAAAAAATCAACATCTTCAATTTCTCTAATAGCCGATCGCCAAATGAAGGGACAGAATGGAAAAAATTAAAGAGGATAGAAACAGCTTAAGGGGAGAAACGAACTTGAGAGGGTTGCTGTGGATATACTGATGAGAAAAATTTGGGGAAATCATTAAAAGGATAGGACGGTTTACGCACACAAAAGGAGGCTTTAATTTTACTTATCTTCCAGCAGAATTCGAGAGAAGGGATAGATTAGGGGTTGTGAGAACATTGGGGGTCCGGGGCCAGGTAGTCCGGGTTCCCTTGAGCTCTGGACCAGGCATAGGCTATGGCCCGGCAGCCCCGGCATTGAGCCCAGCGCGGGCATGAACCGCATTTGCCGCGGTAGCGGGTTTTGTCCCGCAGAGCTTCCAGCACCGGGGATGCGGCCCAAATTTCCCGCAGCCGGTCTTGGCGCACGTTTCCCAGAGGCACCGGCAACCGCCGGCAGGGGAGCACGGTGCCGTCCGGGAGCAGAGTAAGTCCGGTAACCCCCGCGGCGCAGCCTCCCCAGGGGAAAGTGTCATCTTCGGCGGAATCGGAGGCCGCAGCCGCATCCATCTGATTGGCCAGAGGATCGCCGCTGCCCACGTCCAGGTCTTTGACCTCAAGGGCATAGATCTGCCGGCAAAATGCCGCAAAGTCCTCCGCTGACAACATTTGGTCCAGAAGCGCCTCCCCCCGGCCGGAGGGCACCAGCCGGGCAAAGCCCAATTCCTGAACTCCCAGAGACTTCGAGAGAGGCACCAACTCCAGGAAAGCAGCGGCGTTGAGGCGGGAAAGGGTGGTGTTAAAGGTTACCCGGACGCCCGCAGCAAGGAGATTCTCGGCCCCGGCCAAAGCTGCCGCGAAGCTGCCCGGACCCCGGATGTCTTCATGAATCGGGGCGGGGCCCTCCAGGCTGATCTGCACCCCGTCAACTCCCAATGCCGCCAGCCTCTCGGCCCACGGCTTGGTTATGAGGGTGCCGTTTGACAGGAGGTAAACCGCGAAATGCCGCTTTTTCATTTGCTCCAAAATGGCCGGCAGTTCCGGATGCAGCAGGGGCTCTCCTCCGGTGACGTGGAAGCTGGGTGAAAAGTCGATGCCGTAAGCATCCCGCCAGCCCGACAGCATAGCGGCAGACTCTTCGATAACAGCCAGGATTTCCGGGAAAGACAATTCCCGGCCGCGTGGCGCGGCTTCCTGATAACAATGGGCGCACCGGAGATTGCAGCGCTCCGTAAGATGCCACTGGATAAAAAACTCGTAGCCTTTGATGACCGGCATATAAAAAAGGCTTTCCCGGAGTTTCGGCCTAAAGCCGCGAGCTCCGGCCGGGAGTGATCTTAATAGGATGGCAGGTCACACCGGCAAGGGCAGGCGCCACGAGGGGACGATGGCCCCTGCCGGTGTAAACTGCTTGAGGTTGCCGAACCGGCAACGCTACTTCTTTCACTTCTTTCAGGAACGGCATCCCTTGCCGGGAGATGTCAGCAGCTTTTTGACATTACCCCAGAAGGCAGCCTCCTTGGCCAGGGCCTCTTTACTGAGCGCCTGCTTCATCCCGTCTCACCTCCTTTCATCTGAATAGGACCAGTAATAACATGCGCGGGCTGCTTCCTCAACATTTCAGCAATACTTTGGCCACGCCGTTTTTTCTTGTCAAACGTTTCATAAGCCCGGGGGGCCCTCCTCCAGTTTCATAAATGAGCTTCTTTGGAAGATTTAAGCAGGAGAAAAACCCTGTCAAGGAAGCTGAAGGAGAAGATAGCGGGAGATTTGAGAACGGCTTAAAGTCGTCGAGCGGAATGGCGGCCCGGTTGAGACAAGGTTTTCACACCCTTCAGACCCCCAGATAAGCCTCCCGCACCTGGGGGTGGTCCTGCAAGGTGCGGCTGGGGCCGGCGAGCACGATCCGGCCGGTTTCCAGAATGTAGGCTTGATGGGCGATCTCCAGGGCCAGGCGGGCGTTTTGCTCCACCAGCAGGATGGTGGCCCCGGCTTTGTTGAGGCGCCGGATCACCCGGAAAATCTCCCGGACCAGCATGGGGGCCAAGCCCATGGAGGGCTCATCCAGCAGGAGCAGCCGGGCCCGGCTCATCAAGGCCCGGCCCACGGCCAGCATCTGCTGCTCGCCGCCGGAGAGGGTGTTGCCCCATTGGCGGCGGCGTTCGGCCAGGCGGGGGAACAGCCTGAAGACCTCTTCCAGGTCCGCCTCGATTTGAGCATCCCGGCGGGCGTAGGCCGCCAGGCGCAGGTTTTCCAGGACGGTGAGGTTGCCGAAAATGCCCCGGCCTTCCGGGACGTGGGCGATGCCCGCCTGCGTGCGCCGGTGGGCCGGAAGGCTGAGGAGGTCCTGCCCGGCAAAGAGAACGGTTCCCTGGGACACCGGCAGCAAACCGGAAAGAGCCCGCAAAATGGTGGACTTGCCCGCGCCGTTGGCCCCGATGAGGGTGACGATGTCGCCTTCCTGCACCGCAAAAGACACCCCGCGCACCGCGGCGATGCGGTCGTAGGAAATCCAGAGATCGTCTACGGTCAGTAGTGGTTGTGATGTCATTGGAATTATGAGCGCGTCACACTTGATTTACAAATTTTGTTTTTATGGGGGGTAGGGGGTCAGGGGTCATAAACCCCTGCCCCCAACCCCGAATTGGGAGCACAGGCTTCCAGCCTGTGCCTCACAGGCAAGATGCCTGTGTTCCCGAATAATCCGGCGGGCATAGGCCCATCCCACCGGAAGCCACATGTATCTCAGCCTCCGATTACTCGGCCAAAGCGCCGTCTTTGCCCAGATATGCCTCCAGCACCGCGGGGTCGTGCTGGACCTCCCGGGGCGGCCCCGAGGCGATGGTCATGCCGAAATCCAGCACCTTGACCCGCTGGCACAGGTCCATAACCACCCGCATCTGGTGCTCGATGAGGATGATGGTGAGGCCGAAGTCTCTTTGCATGTCCCTGATAAGTTGGATCAGGGCCTGGCTTTCCGCGTCGTTCATGCCCGCCGCGGGCTCATCCAGAAGCAAAAGGCGCGGGCCGCTGATCAGGGCCCGGGCCATCTCAACCCGGCGCTGCTCCCCGTAGGGGAGGTGGCGCGCCACGGTGTCGGCGTAGCGGGTTAGGTTGAAGCGCTCCAAAAGCTCATAGGCCTGCCGCAGCCAGGCTTGTTCCTCCCGGCGAAAGCCCCGGCTGTGCAGGAGGGCCTGCCAGATGTTGTAGCCATGGCGGGCAAAGCCGCCCAGGCGCACGTTGTCCAGTACGCTCAGATCTTTGAAAAGCCGGATGTTCTGAAAGGTCCGGGCGATGCCCGCGGCGGTGATGCGATAGCTGGGCCAGCGGGTGATGTCTTGCCCCTCAAAGAAAATGCGGCCCTGAGAAATGCGGAAGACCCCGGTGATCAAATTGAAGATGGTGGTTTTGCCCGCGCCGTTGGGACCGATGAGGCCCACCAGTTCGCCCGGCTCCACGGTAAGGGAAAAATCAGCCACCGCACACAGGCCGTCGAAGTGGTGCGTCAGTTCTTCAATACTGAGCATGGCGGCCATGGGTTTATGACCTCCGGCTTCCTGCCCCAAAACGCGGGATAAACCACTTCGACTCCTTTAAACCCATAATGCCCCGGGGCCGGAAGATCATGAGCAGGACCAGCAGAAGCGGCCCCACCACCCAGCGCCACAGGCCGAGCGGCCGGAGCAGCTCCAGCAGCAGGGTGAAAATCGTCGCCCCCAGGAGCGAGCCCGTCAGGGAGCCGATGCCCCCGAGATAGACCATGACCAGCATGTCCGTGGATTTCAGAATGGAAAAGCTCCGGGGGTTGATGAATTGCAACAGGTGGGCGAACAGCCCGCCGGCCACCCCGGTGAAAAACGCGGAAATGAGAAATGCGTACATCTTGATTTTGCGTGTGTCCACGGAGGTGAGATTGGCGGCCACCTCATCCTCGCGAATGGCCATGAGCCCCCGGCCGAAATTGGAATACACCAGGTTGCGGCACAAATAAAGGGTGAGCAGCACCCAGGCCGTCACCCAGGGCAGCGACGTCAGGCGGGGCATGCCCAGAAAGCCCCGGGGACCGCCCAGAATCTCCAGGTTTTCCAGGACGCTTTTGACAATCATGTTAAAGGCCAGGGTGACGATGGCCAGGTAGTCCCCCCGGGTGCGGAAGGAAGGGAAGGCCACCACCAAGCCGGTGGCCGCGGCGGCCAGGCCGCCGGCCACCAGCACCGCCGGAAAGGCCCAGAAGGACAGGGCCGGAGGGATCACCCACACCGTGAGGATGGAGGACATGTAGGCGCCTACGGCCATGAAGCCGGCGTGGCCCACCGAGAACTCCCCCATGTAGCCGTTCACCAGGTTGAGGGCCAGGGTGAGTATCATGTTGATCCCCACGTACATGAGTATTTGCACTACGTACGGGTTGAGGAGGCCGGACTCCGGCAAGACCCAGGACAGGGCCAGGAGGAGGGTTATACTGCCCCAGGTGAGGTAACGTCTCTGCGGCATTACCGCTGCCATAAAGAATTGGTGGTCAGTGGCCGGTGGCCGGTGGTCAGTAAAAAAGCCAATAATCAGAAATCAGTCAAAATTGATTATGTTGTCTTAAAATAGAAGTTTCCTTCTAAATAGGTTCTTCGTCCTCGATAAATGTAGCGCCGGCGCCCTCGCGGGCGATAGAACCGCCGGGTGCGGCAGTTCTACATTTTAGGAGCATTGGCATTTTTCCGGGAAATTCTGGTAATTAAACCGGCCACTGACCACTGATCACTGACCACTGCCCTTAAACCCGCTCAAACATGGGCCGGCCCAAGAGGCCGGTGGGCTTGAAGACCAGCAGCAGCAGGAGCAGGGAAAAGGCCACAAAATCGCGATACGTGGACGCGGGCAGCAGCACCGGCGTGAAGATTTCCACGAAGCCAAGAATATAGCCCCCCAGCATGGCGCCCCGGATATTGCCGATGCCCCCCACCACCGCGGCAATGAAGGCCCACCAGCCGATCCTGATGCCCATATAGGGATCAAGCACCGGATACGCCAGGCCATAGAGCAGGCCTCCCGCCGCGGCGATGGCCGAGCCCACCGCAAAGGTCAGGGAAATCACCCGGTCCACGGGCACCCCCATCAAAGGCACGATGGGCCGGTTGTAAGATATGGCGCGCATGGCCATGCCCAGCAGAGTGCGCCGGATCAACAGGTCTAAAAGAACCATCAGCAGCGCGGCCAGAAGAATGATCAGGACTTGCAGCGGGGTCAAAGTAAGTCCGAAAATGTTCCAGGGCTGCATGGGAATGAGACCGGGGAAATGGCGGGGTTGCGGCCCCAACATGGCCAGGGTGAAATTTTCCAGAAACAACCCCACCCCCAGGGCCGTTATGACCGCGGACACGCGGGGGGCCTGGCGCAAGGGCCGGTAGGCCAGGCGCTCCACCGTCACCCCCAGGAGCGCGGTAAGGAACATGCTGAAAAGCAAGGCCCCGACAAAAACAAAGGGCAAAGGCGCCTTGAACGGCAGCCCCAGGAGAAACACCGCCGCGGCCAGACTTAAGTACGCCCCCACCATGAAAATGTCGCCGTGCGCAAAGTTGATCATGGTGAGGATGCCATACACCATGGCATAACCCAACGCAATAAGGGCATAAACGCTCCCCAGCTGCAAAGCGTTCAAGACATTCTGTCCCAATACCTGGAGCATAGAGGTGGAAGTTCCTCCCCTATCCCTCACATCCCCATCCCACCACGTTTATTCAGGGGCCAGGGTTTATGTCAGGGGTCAGGGGCCGGGGGCCGGGGGAAAAAGACAACTTTAACCGACTCCTGGTCCCTAATCCCTGTTAAAAGGGTTGGGAGGAATGGCGTTTGTCCGGCCCTCCCCCCGAAAAAATTTTACGGTTTCACGCTGGCGTGGTAGGCGAATTTGCCGTCTTTGATCTGGAGGATAACCGCGCTTTTAATGGGGTCGCCGGTGCCCTTGAACTGCATGTTGCCGGTCACGCCTTCGAATTCCTGAATCGTGGCCAAAGCGTCCCGGACTTTCCGGCGGTCCGGGGCGCCGGCCTTGGTGATGGCGGCGATAAGCAGGTTGCCGGCGTCATAGGTCAGAGCCGCCACATCGTCAGGCTTTTGGCCGTATTTGGCCTCATAGTCCGTGATAAACTTCTGGGCCTTTTCAGTGGCGATATCCTGGGCATAATGGGTGCTGAAGAAGCAGCCTTCCAAATCCTTGCCGCCCAGGCGGAGAAGTTCTTCGCTGCCCCAGGAGTCGGAGCCGATAATGGCGCTGGTGATTCCCAACCGTCGGGCCTGCTGCGCCTGGAGGGGGACTTCATTATAGTAGTTGGGGAGGAAGAGCACGTCCGGATCAGCCCCCTTTATCTTGGTGAGCTGGGCGGAGAAGTCCATGTCTCCCTTGGTATAGGATTCAAAGGCCACTACTTTGCCGCCGTTTTCTTCGAAGAATTTTTTAAAGAATTCGGCGATGCCCTTGTTGTATTCGGAAGCCACGTCATAAAGCACCGCCGCGGTCTGGGCCTTGAGATTGGCCCGGGCGAACTTGGCCATGACCTGGCCCTGGAAGTCGTCGATGAAGCAGGCCCGGAAGACGTACTTCTTGCCTTCGGTGGTTTTGGGGTTGGTGGACCAGGGGCTTACCATGATGACCCCGGCATCTTCACAGATCCGGGCCGCGGGGATGGCGTTGCCCGAGGCGTTGGGGCCGACGATGGCCAGGACGTTATTCTGGGTGATGAGCTTTTGGGCCGCGGCCGCGGCGGATTCGGCCTTGTCTTCATTGTCTTCCACAAAAAGGGTCACTTTCCAGGCTTTGTCGCCGAGCTTCAGGCCGCCGCTCTGATTTATCTGGGCCGCCAGAAGTTCAGCGGCATTTTTGCAGGAAGCCCCTACGGCGGGCTTGCTGCCCGTGAGTTCGGCGTTGACTCCCAGCCGGATATCAGTGGCCTCTTTCTTAGCGCAGGCTCCTGAAAAAAAGAAAAGCATCACTGCAACAAATGCAGCCCATCTTGGCAAGCTCATGGTTTCTCCTTTCTCGGCAGGCTCCCCCGCCGCCTGGAAAAAGCTCTCAAAGCGTTTGCACGATATCAAAAAGGCACGGGAGACGTCAACTTTTATGACGTCCGGTCCGCGCCCCGGCTCTCATGGCTAACCTCAGGAAATACTTGCTATTTTAACTAAGATTGTGTTAAGACATGGAAAAAAGCTATAACGAGGCCCTGCTTGACATGTCGGCGCGTAAAGAGGACATCCTGAAAAAGATTTATTTGTTCTCGGGTCTAAGCGATAAAGACCTGGAGACCCTCTCCCGATTAGCCATTACCCGCCGGTTTTCCCGGGACACTACGATTTTTTGGGAGGGCAGGGAGGCTCAGGGTTTTTTTATTCTGCTGGCCGGCCAAGTAAAACTGACCAAAAGCTCGCCGGACGGCAAGGAGTACATTCTGCGCATTGTTAATCCGGGAGAGACTTTCGGAGAGGCGGCGGTACTGGCGGAAGCCGGGTATCCCGCCAGCGCCATCGCGCTGGAGGATTGTCAGACGCTCTATTTTGCCAAAACTGATTTCCTCGGCCTGCTGTCTGCATCCCCAACCCTGGCACGCAACATGCTGGCAACCATGAGCCGGCTGCTTTTTCACCTGACCAGGCAACTGGAGGATTTGTCCTTAAAGGAAGTCTCATCCCGCTTGGCGAGGTATGTTTTAGACAGGTGCTTGGAAAAACATGGCCGTATCGAAGCAGGTTTGTCTTTTGATTTGGCGATAACCAAGACCCATCTGGCATCCTATCTCGGCACCATCAGTGAAACCCTGTCACGCACCCTTGCCAGATTGAAAGGTTTAGGGGCGATAAACGAAGATAGAGGGCGTATAATCATTAAAGACCCCACCCTATTGCAAAGCATTGCCAAGGGGACTAAATTTTAAACTATGGCGATTATTATTCCTGCACTTGGCTTTTTTTAAATAAATCTAAAAAGTCTGATGAAAAAGGGTAAAAAATGACAAAAACACTTGACAGAGAATCTAGTGGGCACTAAATAATAAAAGCTCTATGTAGGATTTTAAATAAAACTGATGAACCGCCTGCAAAAATTAGAAAGAAAGGAATAATCTGATGGCAACTGAAGTGCTCAAATTAACAGCTCAGATCGTCATTTCTCACGCGTCTATGAGCGAACTCACCCCAAAAGAGCTGGTCGAGGAAATCAAAGAAGTCTATAACACTTTAATGGGGCTGGAAAGCGGCTTGGCGCTGCCGGAAGAGGCCGTCGAAAAAGGTAAAGAAGCGGAAGTCGTCAAGAAGCCTCCCATTCCTCTGGACGAAATCGTCAAGGACAAATACGTCGTCTGTCTGGAATGCGGCAAGAAAATGCGCACCTTGAAAGCCCATTTGCGCAAAGCTCATCAAGTTGCTCCCGCTGAATATTATCGCCGCTACGGGTTGGACCCCAAGAAGTTCCCCCTGGTGTGCAAAGAATATTCTGACCAGCGGCGCCGCTTGGCCAAAGAAAAAGGATTGGGCGCTAAGGGAGTCGGTCGGAAGAAATCCACTTAAATTAGTCAAGCAGTGACAGGGGACCCCGAAGGGCGCCCTGATATTATTAAGCTACTCTCCCGGGAAGGGACCGGCCGCGGTCCCTTTCGCTTTTTTCCCGCGGTTTCGCCCTGAGACATGAAAGTCCCTCGCTGCTTAGGCCCAAGCCCGCCAGGCTGCGAAATTTTGCCTGAAAAGCGCGAGAAAGCTGACGGTGGCGGCCGATAAGTGTATACTCACCATGCAAGTATTGAGTGCTCTTGAGTTTTCCGAAGAGGGAGAATACATAAGCCATTATGCGATTGTCACTGAACTGGCTCAGCGAATTCGTTGATGTTGGGGTCGCTCCGGAGGAATTGGCCGAAAAATTGACTCTGGCCGGCTTCGAAGTGGAAGCGGTGGAGAAATATGCCCCTGATTTTTCCGGGGTGGTGGTGGCGAAGGTCACCAAAGTGGAGCCCCACCCGCAAGCCGATCGTTTGGTAATCACCGAAGTGGACGACGGCCGGCGCACCTACCGGGTGGTGTGCGGCGCCCCTAATGTCACCGCGGGCACCTTATACGCCTTTGCGCCGCCGGGCGCAATCATCTCCGGCAAGCGGGAGATCAAGGCCGTCAAGCTGCGGGGGGTGACCTCCGAAGGCATGCTTCTGGCTGAAGACGAACTGGGTATCTCCGATGACCACAGCACCCTGATGAACATTCCCCAGGACTTGCCGCTGGGGGTGGATTTCGCGCCGGCCATGCAACTGGCGGATGTGGTCCTGGATGTGGCCGTAACTCCGAACCGTCCCGATTGCCTGAGCGTTATCGGCTTGGCCCGGGAGGTGTCCGCGCTTCTCAATCAGCCGATGCGCCACCCCAAGACGGTCTTTCCGGAAGCCGCCGAACCCATCGGACGGACGGCCAAAGTGACCATCCTGGACCCGGTGCACTGCCCGCGCTACGCGGCGCGTCTGCTGGTAGACCTGACCGTCAAGCCCTCGCCCTTCTGGATGCGGCGGCGCCTGGAACTGGCAGGACTGCGGGCCATCAACAACCTGGTGGACGTTACCAACTACGTTCTTTTGGAGTTCGGCCAGCCGCTGCACGCCTTTGATTTTGACAAGCTCTCCGGCGGGGAGATAGTCGTCCGTTTGCCGCGCCAGAGCGAGCGTCATTTTTTGACTCTGGACTCCCAGGAGCGCGCCCTCAACCATGAGACTCTCCTCATCTGCGACGCGGTCAAGCCCGTAGCCCTGGCGGGCATCATGGGCGGCTTATACTCCGAGGTTACGGAGCGCACCCGCCGCGTGCTCATTGAAAGCGCCTATTTCAATCCGCCCACCATCCGGCGCACCAGCAAGCGATTGGGGTTGAGCACCGAGTCCTCCTATCGGTTCGAGCGGGGCGTCGACCCGGATGGGGTTATTGCCGCGCTGGAGCGCGCCGCCCAACTCATGGCGGCCCTGGGGGACGGCAAGGTTCTCAGCGGCAGGATCGACGAATACCCCGTGCCGGTGCCCCGGGCCCGCCTGACCCTGAGGGTTTCCCGGGCCAACCGGGTGCTGGGGACGGACATTGCTCCTGAGAAGGTGGAAGAGATTCTCGGCCGTCTCCATATCCCGTCCATCTCCTTCGACGGCGAGCATCTTGTAGTGCAGGCCCCCTCCCACCGGGGCGACTTGCAGCGGGAGGAAGACCTGATAGAGGAAGTGGCCCGCCTGGCCGGGTATGACGAGATTCCGGTGACCTTGCCAGAGGGGCTGGTGGATATTCCCAAACCCCCGCCTGAAGCGGGTCTGCGCCAGGAGGCCCGGCATATCCTTCAAGGCCTGGGTTTTTGCGAGGCCGTGACCTATTCGTTTCAGTCCGAACGCCTCCTAGGGATCCTGGGACAAAGGCAAATCACCCCTCTACCCCTGGCCAACCCCTTGAGCGAAGAGCAGGCCGTGATGCGGACCTCGCTGTTGCCGGGGCTTCTGGAGGCCTTGCGCCGCAATGTCCTGAGACAGGTGCCGACCGTGAACCTCTTTGAGATCGCCAAGGTATTTATTCCTCAGGGCGGAGCTGATCTCCCCAGGGAAGAGCAGTGGCTGGCCGGAGTCATGTACGGCAGCCGGGACGAAGATTCCTGGCTCATGCCGTCGGAGCCCCTGGACTTCTTCGACCTCAAGGGCGTGGTGGAAACCCTGCTGGAAGGCTTGCAGGTCCCGGATGCCGTGTTCTCCCAGGAAAAGCTGCCGGCGTACCTCCTCTATGGCGCCACGGTGTCTTCGGACGGCCGGAATTTGGGGACCTTGGGGGCCTTGTCCCCCGCGGCGGCCGAAAAGCTCGACCTGGAAGGCCAGGTTTTCGTATTCCAGCTTAATTTCGAGGCCCTCTGCCAGGCGGCCGCGCCTCCTCTCTATAGTCCCCTGCCCCGCTATCCCGCGGTCTATCGGGACCTGGCCCTGGTCCTGCCGGCCTCCGTCCCCGCGGCCCAGGTCACCGAGGCCCTGTACACCCACGGCAGACCCTGGCTCCAGGAGGCGCACCTGTTCGACATGTATGCCGGCCGGCCCATCCCCGCAGGCAAACGCAGCCTGGCCTTCCACCTGACCTACCGGGACCCGGAACGCACCCTCACGGACGAGGAGGTGGACCAGCGCCACCAGCAGTTGGTGGAGGCTTTGGCCAGGGAGCTGGGGGCGGAACTGCGGTAAGCGGTACTCTGAAAGCTTAAATGGAACTCATCGACCTCCACACCCACTCCAGCGCGTCGGACGGCACCATGGCCCCGAAGGATTTGGTGCGTCTGGCTAAGGAGCGGGGTCTCAAGGCCGTCGCGCTGACGGACCACGACACCATCGACGGGCTGGCCGAGGCCGTGGCCGCGGGGGAACAGTGGGACATAGAGGTCGTCCCCGGCGTGGAAATCAGCGCCCGGCACCCGGGCGGCTCCATGCACATTTTGGGATATTTCCTGGATTATGAAAACGCCCGCCTGGATGAGCGTCTGGCGGTCTTGAAGCAGGCCCGCAAAGACCGGAACCCCCAGATTATCGCCAAACTCAACGCCCTGGGGATTCCCCTGAGGATGGAGCAGGTGGAGCGCCTCTCAGGGAAAGGCCAAATGGGCCGGCCCCACATCGCCCGGGCTCTGTACGAAGGCGGCTATGTCCGGAGCCTCCAGGAGGCCTTCGACATTTACCTGGGCAACCAGGGCAAGGCCTACGTGGAAAAATTCCGCTTCCCGCCGGAAGAGGCCATCGGCATGATCCGGGACGCCAGGGGCGTGCCGGTGCTCTCCCACCCCTTCACTTTGGGCCTGAAAAACCCTAAGGCTTTGAGAGAACAACTCCGGGAGCTGGCGCGGTTGGGGTTGGCCGGGTTGGAGGTCTTTTACCCGGAGCACAGCCCCGAAATGGAGACCCTTTATCTGTCTTTGGCCCGGGAGCTGGGGCTGCTGGTCACGGGCGGCTCCGACTTCCACGGCGACAACAAGCCGGAAGTCGAGCTGGGGCGAGTCAATTGCCAGAAAAAACTCACCTATGCCCTGCTGGAGGCCCTCAAGGCCTGGCGGCGGCGGGAGTATAAGTAGCAGGAGTCAGGGGCCAAGAGTCAGGGGTCAGGGGTCAGTGAAAATATAATGCTTCAACTCGGGTAGAAGGAAAGTCGTTATGACCTTAACAGCTTAATCCGGATAATTCCCCAAGGACCGAAGGACTCGGTGGCACAGGCTTTCCAGCCTGTGCAAAAAACACTCCGCTACTCCGCTTTTTCGAACTTTCCGTTTTATACATCTCAATGAGTTGCCGCATATTTTGAAAAGCTCATGAATAAATGGGGTTAAACAAATTTAATAGAACCCCGGCTTCGTTTATTTCTGACCTGATGACTACTGGCCACTGACAACTTTAGTCTATCATCACTGCCCGTTGGCAGGCGGTGAAGTAAATGACCGGGTGGATGTCCTCCGGCGGGACGCCCAGGGCTTTGGCGGCCATGTCCCGGTAAGCCAGGAGCTGCGGCCGGTACTTCTCCGCTTCCCCGGCCATGAACGTCTCCCAACCCTCATCGCCGGCCGGGCGGGAGGTCTTGTAGTCCACCAGCCACCAGTTTTCCCCGTCATACGCCAAGCGGTCGATTTTGCCCCGGCGGATTACGCCGTCCTCGGGCGCATCCTCCAGCAGCCACTCACTTTTGGCAACTTGCGCCCCAGAGGCAAGGAGGCGGACCAGGAAAGGGTCGCCCAGGCAAGCCGCGGCCTCGGCCAAAATTTCCGGAGCCAGCCGGTCGGCGGTTTCCCGGTCCAACCCCCCTTGGCGCAGAGCCGCGGCCACGCCCGCAACCTCCGGCAGGGGGCCGCCGTATGACGCATTCTCCAAAAGACTGTGCATCACCTCGCCCCGGACGCGCGGCAATATCTCCGCAACCTCGACGGAAAATCCGGGCGGGGCTTCAACGCTCCCAGATTCGGTTTCCAGCCGTTCAGGAGCCTCTTTAGCCAACTGCGAAGGATAGGCAAAGGCATAAGGGGCGGGTTCCGGGGTAAAGCTCAGCGCCTCAGGAAGCTCCAAAGTTTCGGCGTCTTGGGACTCAATTTCCGGATATTCCTCCCAGATTTCCACTTGCAAGTCCGGGCCGGCCAAAGTAACCGGCTGGCCGGTAGTCAGGTCTCCCGGCCGGTAGTGCTGCCAGAGCCAGGTCAGCGGGCTGTCGGCCGGCGGCTTGAGTCGGCCTTCCTTATCCCGGTTCAGTATGCCGGACAAAAAAAGGTGTTTTTTGGCCCTGGTGGCCGCGACGTAGAACACCCGGCGGGCTTCGGCCAGGGTGCGGGCATCCCGGAGGCGCTTGAGACTTTGATACAGCAGGCCGGAGGAGGTCTGCCAGTAAGGGGGCGCCAAAGCCAGCCCGTAGTTTGAGGAGCCGGGGATTTCCTCCAGAAGAAAAGGCGGCGGTGTGCGGCTTCCCTTTCTGAGCGGCTGCCAGTCGAGGTAAGGCACAAAAACCCAGTCAAACTCCAGGCCCTTGGCGCCATGCACCGTCAGCAGTTCCACGGGCGAGTCCTGGGCCCTGGGGTTGGGCGGCTGGTAAGCCTCGGCCAGACTAAAATCAGTCTTCAGAAAAGTGGTCTCCGGAAGCCCGGATTCCGCGTCAGCCACCAGTTCCAGATAGGTCCGGGCGTTGGCCACGCCCGCTGGGCCTTCCCAGGCCGCGATGCCGTCCCAGGCGCCGACGGCCTGCAAAAAGTCCAGCAAAGTCTGGTGCAGGGGCGCCCGCCCCACTTGGTCCTTTAGCCCCGCAAGAGTGGCGACGAGGTTAAGCAGTGTTGCGGGGCAAGGGTTTTCCGCGGCCAGGCGGCCCAGCTTCTCATACCAGAGTCTTCCCGTTGTCAGGGCGGCCTGAGCAATGACGGCCTGGGACTGCGGCCCCCAGGGGCCGGCCAAAAGCGCGGCCCAGGACAGGTCGTCGTGGGGCCGGACCAGCGCCCTGGCCAGGTTATGCAGATGTTGCACCACCGGGCTGTCGCTGAGCTTGAGCCCCTCCCGCACCCGGACGCTCAGCCCTGCCTGATCCAGGGCTTTCAGATAAGTCGTGAGATGGGTGCGGGCAAAAAGCAGGACGCCGATGTTTTCTTTGCCCTTCAACTCCCTTACAGCCTCTCGGAGCCGGGCCGCCAGCCAGCGGGCCTCGGCCTGGCGGGAGGCCAGGTTGTCGTCATCTATAAACAGAGCCAGGCAGGGAGGGCCGCCTGCCTGGGCCGCGGGGGACGGCGACGCGGCTTGAAAATCCAGCTTTTCCGGCTCGGGGCCGCAAGTCATCAACGTCTCAAAGACGCAGTTGACCCAGTCGATCAGGGTGGAGGTGGTCCTGAAGTTGGTGACAAGGCGCAGGGGCTCCAAGGGGAAATTGAAACCGCGGTCGCAGCGCAAACCCCGGCGGGACTCCAGGAACAGGCTCAGCTTCGCCCTGCGCCAGCCGTAGATGGACTGCTTGGGGTCGCCCACCACAAAGAGGGTGCGGCCCGGCTCCGCGTCCCAGCCCGAGAGCAGCCGGCAGAGCAGGGTCTTTTGATTTTCACTGGTGTCCTGAAACTCATCCACCAGCAGATGCTGCAGGCGCCGGTCCAGGAGCAGGAGCAGGTCGCTCAGGTCCTCGGCGGCCAACAGCCGCATGGCCGCCATCTCCAGGTCGATGAAGTCGAGGACGCCCCTTTTCCGGCAGAGTTCCTCATAGACCGCCAAGGCTTCCCACAGCAGGAGAATGAGATCCTGCAGGGCCGCCACCTCTTCGGTGAAAATCAGGGAAGGGGGCAGGTCCCGGTATTTGGCCAGCACTTCGAAAAATTCGTCGGGCAGCGCCCGCAGGGCTTCATTCCAGGCCGTGCCTGCGAATCCGGACGGCAAGCCGACAGCGGGACCGAATTTTTTCCTGACCGTGTTTTTATTAGTAAGTATGGCTTCGGCCAATTTCTGCCAGACCGGCAGGTCCTCAAGCCTGCCCCGGGGCGGCTCGCGGGAGAGCTTCTCGGCCAGCGGGGCCTGTTGCTGCTTAAGATATTCCCAAAATTCAGGCCAGCGTTGGCCTAATTCGGAATTGGCCAGGCCCGCGGCCAGGGCCGCGAGGTCTGGAGCCAGGACCGCGGCCAGGCGGGAGGTCATCAGGCTTTCATAGGAGGAAACGTCCCGGCTCTCCTGGGCCAGGGCCAGGAAATCCTGAAGGGTGTCCCGGCGGTCCAAAAGCGTCCGCAGCTCCCCGGCCAGACGGGACCAGTTGTTGTTCAGGCGCACCAGCCGGTTTACCAGGGCCCGGCGCACCGGGTCATGCCCCGGCCGGGCGGCCAGCCGCCGGCGCAATTCCTCCAGGGCCTCCTGCTTGAGCCACTCCGCGTCCTGCTCCTCCACCAGACGGAAATCCAGGGGGACCCCGGCCTCCTGGGGGGCCAGGGCCAGGAGCCGGGCGCAAAAGCCGTGAAAGGTCATGACCGGCAGGCGCTCCGGGGTCAGGACCTCCTGCAGGGGCGCCTGCCTGCGGCTGAAATGGCGGAATACCTCCTGGGCCAGCTCCGCCAGCCGCTGTTCCATGGGGGAGGCGTCGGGCTTAAGTTCTGCTTCGGCCCGCAAAAGCTGCATGATGCGGACCCGCAGCTCCCCCGCGGCTTTGCGGGTGAAGGTGAGAGCCAACAGCTCTTCGGGCGCGTCAACTTGGGCCAGCAGGGTCAAGAAGCGGGCCAGGAGCACCGAGGTCTTGCCGGAGCCGGCCGGGGCCTCCAGATGGAAGCTTGCCTTGGAGTCGAGAGCCCGGTCCCGGTCCTCCTGATCCACCGGCAGCGCGGTCATGCTTCCTCCCCCTCCGCGTCCTCCCCTGCCGCCATGCTGAAGCCGCACAGCAGAGGATAGGGGCAATACTCGCACGCCCCCAGCTTGTGCGCCACAGGCGCGGGGTAGGGGTCAGGGCGAAAATCTCCGTTTTTCAGGCGGCGGGCCGCGGCCTCCACCATATTTCCCCAGACCTGGAGGACCTCTTCCCAATGCCGCGCTGACCTGCCGAAGTCCTGATGTTTTAAATCTCTGTCCCGGACTGATTTGAGGCAGATAAAGCCGGCCCGATGGTGCAGGATATCCTGCAAGCCTTCCACCAACCCCTGTTTTACGGCGGCCAGATAGCCGGGGAGCTGAAACTCCTCCAACTGCTCGAATATGCGATTGGCCGCGGGGATGGCGCCGCTTTTGTAATCCCATACCATGAGTTCACAGCCTTCCGGGCGGCAGTCCAGCCGGTCGATGCGGCCTTTGAGGGCAAAGGGCCAGCCAGGTTTGGACAGCCCCTGAAAGTCCAATTCCGCCTCCACCCACCGCCAGCCTTGAAGATAGCGCTCCTTTTCCAGGTTCAGCCAGGCAGGCAAAAGACCGGGGCAGAGGTCGCCGTTGCCGAGCCAGCGATGAAGTTCCGCCTGCCAATGAAGATCGCTTAAGTTCGGTCCCAGGAGTTCCCGAACCGATTCCTCCAGAATCCGCGCGGCCTCATCGTCCTGCCAGCCCCTTTCAGCCAAGACTTCCTGGAAACGTTTGACGAACAGGGCCACAGCCTTATGCAGCAGAGAGCCCCGCTCCGGCGGCGGAATGCCGGCCTCGATGTCCGGCAGGTCCTGGATGCCGAGCAGGACTTCAAACAGGAAGCGGCCCGGGCAGGCCAACGCGGTTTGCAATTGGGAAATGGACAGCTCCGGCGGCAGCGCCACATTGATGGGCTCGTCGCTTGTGCAGGAGGTCTGGCCGCATCGGGGCACCGTGAACGCGGCCCTGACCGGCGCGGCCAGGAGCCAGGCTGCTTGCGGGCGGCTGAGGACGGGCTTCCAGTTCGGGGCTTCCTGCCAGCGGCCCGGCCAGAGGGGGGTGCCCACCTGCTCTTCATCGTTCACCAGATGGGGGCGCGTCAGGGTCAGCCGGGGGGCGCATCCCAGGATATTGGCATAAAGGTTGGCGGCAAAGTCGTGCTGAGAGGCATAAGTGCCTCCCAAAACCTTTTGCCGCTCCTCCGGGCTCAGTAGCACCAGGGGGCGGGGCGGCGCCGGCAGGCTGCCGGAATTCAGGCCCAGACAAAAGACCCGGTCAAAGTCCAGACCCCGCATCTCCAGCAGGCCCAGTACCTGGACGCCGGCCTCCTGCACCCCCGGACCGGGCAGGCGGACCTCCCGGGCGCCGTGGCTGAGCCATTCCAGGAATTGCGCGGCTGACAGGGTTTCGTTTTCAAGGGCCTGGCTGAGATGGCCGAGCAGGTCCAGGAGGCGGCGATGCTGCAAGGCCTCCTGCCCGTTGAGGCCGCCGGGAAAGCCCAACAGCCGCCAACTCTCCCTAAGCCCGGCGAGCCATTGCTGTATGGGCCGGGAATTTCCCGAGAGCGCGGCAAAAGCCTGCCCCAAGGTTTGGAGAAGCCGCCCGTCGGCTCTGAATTTTCCCTCCACTGCCCGCAGAAAGATGCTCCAACCTTGATTCAGGCGCCCTTCCCGGAAAACGCGGTCCCATTGGGCCAAGACGGACCGCTGCTCCTTGAAGGCGCCATAATACGGGGAGCACAGAAGCGCGACCAGGTCTTCCCGGTGCTCCCCCAGCGCGGCGAAGCGCAGGGGCAACAGGGCTGCGGCCCAAAAGGGGGTGTCGGCCAGCCTCGGACCCGCGGAAAAGTTGTAGGCCCAGCCGTTCTCCTGCTCTTCAGGGCCGAGAAGCTCGCCCAGTATCCGGCGCAGCCGGGGGGCGTACTCATCCATGACCGGGGAGGTGACCGCCACGCGGTGCAGCGGCGCGGCCTGGGTGTGGCTGATTCTCACCAATTCGGCCGCGACCCACTCCAGTTCCTCAGCCGCGTTGGCGAAAACCCAGGCATGCCGCACAGTTTCGGGATTGCCGCGGACCTGCAGGCGCACAACTTTGGTGTGCCGGGCCACGGCCGCAAGCCAGGCTTCTTCCAGGGGGGCGGGCATATCCAGGCCCGCCGCAAGAATTTGTCTGGGCAGGCGCAGGCGGCCCGCGTCCAGGGCCTGGAGGAGAATATCCGCCATCTGGACCGGGGCCAGCAGGTTATCTTCTTTCAGCAGCTCTTCAAAAATCCTGGTAACCTGCCGGCGCCAGGCCGTCAGGGGGGAATCGCCGAATTGGGGCGCGGTGAGGGGAAGCTGATGCCGGGCCAGGGTGTCATAGGCTTCGTCCAGGCCCCTGGCCCAGGCGAAGTCGAGTTGAACACCTTCTATGGCGGGGCCGGCCTCCAGCGCCCGGAGCCAGAGAGCCCAACGCTTCATCGCCGGGGCAGGTGATTCAGGCCGCCAGAGTTGACGGTAAAGCTCGCGCCACCAGGCGCCCAAGGTCAGGCAGGGCAGGGGTTCCCAGGCAGCGCGGCCGGAAGCGAGGTTTTGCTGCCGCTGCCGGCTCCAGATTTGCCGGGCCAGGCGCTGGTGGGGGATGATGATGAGGGTGTCGGGACCTGACTCCTGAAGGAGATAATCCTGCAATGCCGCTGAAGAGGCAAATGATTTTACTTGGGCCATACCGAGGTAACGTCCGGTAAAGAAAGGGATTTACAAAGTTGCGCTGGCCCGACACCTGGCGCTTTCAGTACAGGCGGGACGCCTGTACCACCAAATCATTTTATGAAGGGTGGGCGCCGCCCACCTGATAAACTTTCTCCGTCTGCAAAATTCTTACTGTCCCAAGCTTGAGGATTGTTTCAAGCCTGCTTCTCTCCTTTTTTATGCTCATTTAACAACCGCCGCAGTTCCTCGCCTTCCAGGACTTCTTTGTCCAGGAGCACCTTGGCCACCTTCTCCAGGGAGTCCCGCCGGGATTCCAGGATTTCCCGGGCCCGGTGGTAGGCCCGCTCCACCAGGGCGCTTACCTCGCGGTCGATTTCCTGGGCCGTGGCTTCGCTGTAATCCTTGGTGCCGGGCTGCATGATCTGCTCCAGGAACAGGGGGCGGCGCTCCCGCTCGAAGGTAAGGGGCCCCAGCTTCTCGCTCATGCCGTACTCCCGCACCATGGAGCGGGCGATGTCCGTGGCCCGGTAGAGGTCGTTTTGCGCGCCGGTGGAGATTTCCCCGAAGTGCAGCTCCTCGCCCACCCGGCCCCCCAGCATGACGGCCATGCGGTCCTCCAATTCGGTCTTGGTCATGAGATAGCGGTCTTCGGTGGGCAGCTGCATGGTGTAGCCCAGGGAGCCGATGCCCCGGGGGATGATGGAAACCCGGTGTACGGGGTCGACATTGGGCTGAAGCGCCTCGGCCACCAGGGCGTGCCCCGTTTCATGGTACGCGACGATCTCTTTTTCCCGGGGATTCATCATGCGGTTGCGCTTTTCCAATCCCGCGATGACCCGGTCGATGGCTTCTTCGAAATCCTGCATTTCCACGGCCGGCTTGTTTTTCCGGGCCGCCAGGAGCGCGGCTTCATTAACGATATTGGCCAGGTCCGAGCCCACCATGCCCGGAGTCCGGGCCGCCAGGGTGTCGAAGTTCACGTCCGGGGCCAGCTTCACGTTGCGGCTGTGGATTTGAAAAATTTCCTTGCGGCCGTTGACACTGGGCCGGTCCACCAGGATATGGCGGTCGAAACGCCCGGGGCGGATTAACGCAGGGTCGAGAATCTCCGGGCGATTGGTGGCGGCCATGATAATCACCCCTTTGCGGGTGTCGAAGCCGTCCATTTCCGAGAGGAGTTGGTTCAAGGTGTTTTCCCGCTCCTCGTGTCCGGATATGGGGCTTAGGCCCCTGGCCTTGCCGAGGGCATCCAATTCATCTATGAAGATGATGCAGGGAGCCTTTTCCTGAGCCTGCTGAAAGAGGTCCCGCACCCTCGCGGCGCCCACGCCCACGAACATTTCCACAAAATCGGAGCCGGTGAGGCTCAGGAAGGGCACGCCCGCCTCCCCGGCCACGGCCCGGGCCAGCAAGGTTTTGCCGGTGCCCGGCGGCCCCACCAGCAGGACGCCTTTGGGAATTTTGCCGCCCAGCACCTGAAATTTACCCGGATTCTTCAGGAATTCGATGATCTCTTTCAGTTCCTCTTCCGCTTCATCAACTCCGGCCACATCCGCGAAGGTGACCTTGGTTTCGCTCTCCACATAAGCCCTGGGGCGGCTTTTGCCCACGGACATGATGCCCCCGGCGCTGGAGCCGATCTTGCGGAAAAAGTAAATCCAGATGCCCAGGAGCAGGAGCATGGGCAATATCCAGGACAGCAGATTGGTGAGCCAGGTCTGTTCGGCCACCGCAGTGTACTTAATATTTTGCTTTTCCAGCCGTTCCACCAGGTCCCGGTCCTCCACCCTTACAGTGGAAAAGACGGGCTCCGCCTCGAATTGCTCCTGCAAGCGTTTGGGCAAGTCCGGCTGTTCGCGCTCCTTGGCCAGATATTCGACTCCTGCGGGCAGCAGGCGCCCGGAAACGGTGTCGCTGGAAATGCGCAAATCATCCACGGCTTTCATGTCCACCAGGCGCCGGAACTCGCTGTAGGTGACATTAAAAGTGCGGCTGCCCATGACATAGGTTTGAAAGACGAGAAACAGCAATACAAAGGCCAGGATATACCAGATGGAAAAGCGAACAGGTGGTTTTTCCGCCATGTTTACCTCGGGTAGTAAAAAGCAAATGATAATTGCCTAAGAGTATATGAGACAGGAAGGCGATTGGCAAGACAACCTGATCGCGCCCGATAACACGAATTTTCCTCAAGTTGCCGTTTTTATGCTAAGATAGCTGCTACCAATGGCTGGATTTAAGGGGAATTTCAATGCTCAAATGGAAGACATTCAGAATATTCCGCAGCCGTCCGGCAATGTTGTTTTTCGGCGGCGCGCTTCTGCTGTTTGCCGGCGCTTTGCTTGCTGCTGCTGAGGCAAGGGCTCAAGAAGCCGCAACCATTGAAGTGGAGGGGGAAGGCGAAGTCCTGGCCAAACCGGATATCGCCCACCTGACCCTGGCCGTGGAAACCCAGGCCCCCCAGGTGGAAGAAGCCCGGGCAGTCAATGCCAGGGCCTCCGAAGCTTTGCTTAAAGCCGTGAAAGGCATGTTGAAGGACGACGAGAAAATCCAGAGCGTCAGCTATCAGGTGTATCCCGTTTATCAACAGCGGGAAAAGTCTCAGGCCGGGCAAAAGGTCAAAACTACGGAAGTCGCCGGTTATAAAGCCTCGCATTTCTTCCGGGTGGAACTGAGAGACCTCAGCCGCATCGGCCAGATAGCCGACGCGGCCCTGAAAAGCGGGGCCAGCCGGGTGCAGGGGCCGTATTTCGACCATTCCCAGAAGGACAAACTTCAGCAGCAGGCCGCGGTCCTGGCCCTGAAGCGGGCCCGGGAGCTGGCGGAGGCCCTGGCCCAAAGCGCGGGTCTGAAAGTGATGCGCCTCAAAAAGCTATCCACCGCGGCGGCGCCTCGTCCGGTAAGGATGGCCAGGGCCGAGCTGTCTATGGCCCCCGGCGAGGCGGCCCCGGAGACCCCCGTTGAGGTCGGGGAAGAGAAATTTCAGGCCCGGCTCACTGCGATCTTTGAAGTCGGCCCTTAAGGGAGCGATGAGGCTAACTTTTGCAAACTTGCCTTTACAAAGGGAATTTGCCTGGTTAACATATATTGAATAAACTTTCCGGAGGCTGTCAGTGGAAGATTTCAAAAAAAATGTCGAAGTGGCTTTAGCCAAAATCCGCCCCTTCTTGCAGCGGGACGGCGGGGATATCGAACTGGTGGAAATTGAGGACGGCGTCGTCAAAGTCCGCTTAACCGGAGCCTGCAAAGGCTGTCCCATGTCCCAGATGACTTTGAAGCAGGGTGTAGAACGCGCCCTTATGAAAGAAGTTCCGGGCTTGAAGGAAGTCCAGGCGGTTAGTTAAAATTCAGGGGAGACCGGAGCGCGGCTGCGCTCGACGGTCAAGTCCTCCAAAATCCTTATAAGAAGGCCGGTGAAAAACGGGCGCGCCCGTTTCCCGGCCTTTTTGATTACGCAAATTTGAGGGCAGAGGCGGCTGGCCCTGTCAGACGGACTCAAACAGCAGCCGGGCCAGATCCTGCCAGTCCCGGACTTCCAGGAAGGGATGGGGCCGGCGGTTCCAGGGTTGGGCAAACAGGATAGGGGTGATGCCCGCCCTGGCCAGGTCGAAGCAGGTTTCCAGACGGTCCTCCACAAAGTAATCAATAGCGTGGGTCCGAAGATAATGCACCTTGCCGTCCGGGTCGCCGGTGGCCATGACCCAGATGGACCTGTCCGGCACCAGGGCCAGGGTTTTCCTGAGCCAGTACTGGATGGGTTCAGCCCGGTCCCGGGCCGTGACAAAGACCAGGGGGGATTCCTCGGCCAGCCGCGTCAAAACGGGCACGGCCCCGGGAAAGGGTTCGACCGGCAATTCATGGGGCCGGTCGATGAGCTCCCGGATGAGGATGTCGATGAGTCCGGAGGGTAAGTCCAGGCACTCCTCCAAACGGAAAGTGGTGATGTGCTCATAACTGTAAGGATGGGGGCCGTTACGCTCCTTGGCCATATCCAGGAAAGTGGTCATGATGTCGGCCACCACGCCGTCGATGTCAAAGGCCAGGCGGTCCAGGGGGATATCGCCGGGTAAAGGAGGTTTAAAGAAATTCACGTTTTTTGTAAGACAGGAAATAAGCCTTGCTTTGAATAATTCCTATTTGCGCCAAATTTCTGATTTAAAGAGACAGCCAATTAACCCCCTGAAGTTTCCCCCCTCACCCCGACCCTCTCCCCCCGCAAGCGGGTGGGAGAGGGTGGTTGTGAAGGTGACCGTCATGTTTTAAACTTCTACCCTCTGGGTGAGAGAGAAAGGAGTCCGGGGCAGCGTCATAATTTTCGGGCGGCTTCAAGATTCCCTGCTGAGTTCTTAACCTTTTGCCCTCACCCCCATTTTTGGGGGAGAGGGCAGGACTACATACCATAAGTTTGGCGTTAAGAGCATAACTTATTTAAAAATTACTTGGTTGCCGCTGCGTCCTGCGGTTCTGTCAAAAGCTCTCTTAAGGCCTCTTTGCCCTCCTTCAGGATTTCCAGCCGCTGCTTTACTTTGCCGTCCACCACCACGGCCAGCTTTTGGCCTTCCAGGGCCAGGTAGCCCAGGTGTTGGCTGTCGAGGCTGAACTGGAGAGTTTCGACCCAGATGTATTGAAAAGGGGCGTGCGGCCGGCCGTCCACCATGGCCTGCCAGTCGCCGCCGTCAACAGCCACCAGGGCCAGGCGGCGGTAATCAGGGCTCACTTTCATGCTGTCCTGAGCCACTTGAGCCTTCAGGGGCCATTCATCGCCGTCCAGAACCAGCAGCCGCTTCCCTTCCCGCTTGGCTTCATAGGCCAGGTGGTGGCCGTCCACCATGAAGGTGAGCCCGGAAATGTCTTCGTATTCCGGCCCTGGTATGCCGTCCACCCGCACCAGCCGCTTGTCGCCGCGCTGCACGATTTCGGCGGTGCGGAGGCTGTCGGGAGCCTTCACCACCTTGAGGACCTTTTCCGGGGGGCCCTCCTGCTTAGGGGATTCCGCAGGGGGTTGGCTGCAGGCCTGCACGGCCAATAATGCGGTTGCCAAACAAATGGTGCCGAGTTTCAGTTTCCTGCCGTGTATCATGCTGTCGCCAATGAAGCGAGAATGGTCATAACCTCGGCTTCATCCAGATCATACCAGTTCTCATAAGCGTCGGCCACCGCGAAGGACCAGCCGCCGCGCACATTGAGGCAAACCAGGACATCTGTCAGCGGCAGGAGGTCCTGGACGGTGCGGGCCGAGCCGGTGGGCACTGCGACGATGACGGCCTGAGCGCCTTTGCCCCGGAGAAACCGGATGGCGGCGCGCATGGTGAAACCTGAAGCCAGGCCGTCATCCGCGATAACCGCGGTCTGCCCCGTTAGGTCCGGATAAGGGCGGCCGCCCCGGAAGCGGGTCTCCCGTTCCTTCAAAGTTTCCAGGGTTTTTTTGATTTGAGTCTCGATCTCTTGGCGGGTCAGGCCGGTGCGCTCAACGAGCGGCTCGTTCAAGATCGCCTGGCCGTCGGGGTCCAGGGCCCCGAAGCCGGCTTCCGTGGTCCAGGGCAGTTGAATTTTGCGGACGATGATCAGGTCCAGGGGCAGTCCCAGGCCTTTGGCGATTTCGGCGCCCACCGGCACGCCGCCCGCGGGGATGGCGAAGAGGTGCAGGTGCGGGGCTTTCAGCTCTGCAAGCTTGGCCGCAAGCCGTCGGCCGGCCGCGCTCCGGTCGGCAAAAACGTACAACTTGTCTCTTAACCCCGGGTCTTCAATGAGTTTGCCCATGCGGCCGCAAATTCCTCTTCCAGACGTGAAATTTTTTCCCGAAATCCCGCCTGGCCGATTCGGGAGCCTTTCAGGCCCCCTTTTAAGCTGATCTCTGAAATAAATATGTCGCCGCCGGGGCTCAAAAGCAAGTCCAGGACAGCATAGGGGAACCTGCCCCGGGCCATGACTTCCCGGCAAAATTCCAGATGCGCCGCGGCCAGGTCCAAAGGCCGGGAATACCCGCCCTGGAAGAGGTTTTTCCGAAAGCTGTGAGGATTGAGGCGCTCATAGGCTTCGGCGTATTCTCCCGCCACTACCACCCGGATGTCCCTGGCTTCAGGCAAATAGGGCTGGATGACCAGGGGATAGGGAAGCCGCTGCACCCCCGCCAGGCTCACCAAGGCCTCGAGGCCGGGCCAGAGGCTCACCCCCAAACCCAGGTGGGCCTTGTCAGCTTTGCACACTACTTTATTTTGCAAAAGCGGTGCCGCTAGCTGGGCGGCCAGATCCGAAACTCCATAGGCCACCATGGTGCCCGGCACCATGAATTTCTTCAGCACCGCAGCCTGGGCGGCTTTGGAGCGGCTCAGAAGCTGCGCCAGCACCTCCGGAAACGTGCCGATTCCCCGGTCCCGAAGCTCAATAAGCTTGATCTCTTCTCCGGCTTTGAGCGGCAGAGGGCCGAGCACCAAGTCGCCGGGCTGCAAGTCGTCATACACCTGGCGAAACTCGGTAACGGAACGGATGAGGCGAAAATTCTGTCTCATAGCAGATTATCGGCTGCGGCCCGGTCGGTCTTAAAAGGGCAAGACATTTTTTAAAGACGCGGCGTCCGTCAGGGTTTTGCGAATATAAATATCGTAAAAGTCCACCTGGGCCAGTTTGCGCCAGTTTTTGGCCACCTGGCCCGGCGGATAGACCTCCTGAAAGACGCTCTTGCCGAAACTGCCCAGCACCAGATAGTCCGCGCTGTTTTCTTCAAAATCATATCGGCGTGGCCGGGGGTTCAGAAGCACGGTGCGGTTTTCGTCAGACTCCACAAAATAGAAAGCCGGCATGAGATGAAAGCGGTGGTTGTCATCCAAAAAGGCTAATTCGTACTCCGGCGTTTCAATAAGGCACTGCGGCGGGACGTGGGTTTTCAGGTAAGCTTTGATGTTTTCGGCCGGAGAAGTCTTACAAGTCAGGATTGTTCCCAGAATGTCGAGACCTGCAAAGGGATAGCTGAGAAACAAAAAACCGCCCAAGGTGAACCCGGCCAAGCCTTGTGCCAGGCGGCTGATAAGCTGGGCCGACAGGCGGCGGTACAGGCGGACAAGGAGATAGGCCCCAGGGGCGCAGGCCAGAAACAAGGCCGGCAAGGCAAACCGGTGCCAGTAGACCGCGGTGAGATAGATGAGGCTCCACAACAGAAAATTCGCCAGCCACAGGGTGAGGCCCGGGCTGGGGCCGGCGCGCCGCCAGCACCAGACACATCCCGAAAGTCCCAGCCAGAACAGGGGATGCCCCAGTAGATAAGCGAAGCTTTCGGGGTAAATGCGGCCCAAAGTCAGGGGGGTGAAAAATTCATATCGGAGCAATACCTTCTGGTCCAGAAAATGCCCGACCGCGGCGGAGAGACTGCCCAGGATGGCCACCTTAAGGAGCAGGTAAGCCGCCAGGGGCAGGGAAATCCCAAGACAGAACAGCGCGCCTTGCCTGATGAGCCGCTTCGGATTGCGCCACGTCCTGCCGGCCAGCACCAGCAGCGGCGGCAGGAACGCTGCCCCATAAAATTCCTTGGCGGTAAAGGCCAGCCCCAGGCACAGGCCTCCCAGGAAAAGGTGCCGGTCCGGCCCGGAATCGAGGCTCTGGAGGAGAAACCAAAGGCCAAGGAGAAAAAAACTCAGGGCCGGCACGTCCCCCATCACGGAGCGCCCCCAATAGAGGACGTCGGTCCCCAGAAGAGCCAAGAGCACCGCCAAAGCGCCGGTGGTGGAGCCCCATAGCCGGCGGGCCGCCAGGTAAAGGGCCGCGAAGGCAAGCAAGAGGTAAGCGGCCGCTATCAGGCGTCCGGGCAGCAAGCCGACTCCCAGGAGGCGATAAGCCAGAGCCACCGGCAGGATAACCGCAGGGCCGACACTTATGCGGAAGTCAAGGTCGGAGAACTGGTCCGGGCTCTGCACCGTCATGGCGTACCGCCCCGATTGGCTGAGATTGGCGGCGGTTTCGGAAAATATGGCCTCATCCCACCACAGAGTGGGATAATTGTGCAGATTGTAAAAGCAGGCTGCCAGGAGCACGGCTCCCAAAAACAGCCAGGCTGCCAGGCGGGTGTAGGCAAAGCGGGAAGGTATGGTCGGGTTCACTGCTCGGACACCGAATCGGTTAACATCGCCGGCGCTTTTTGGATAATCTGATGGATCTCTTCAGCACTTTTCGGAATTGCGCCGGACCTTCAGCTTTTCTTGAGAAACAAAAGCCTGCCTTATTATAAGGCAGGCTTTCAGCAAATAATAGCTTTCAAATAGTATTAAATCAAAAATCGGCTTACAATCCGACGATGTGTTTATGCAGTTCCTTGGTTTTCTCCAGCCGGGCCCGATCCCGTTCCCTGACGATATCCTTCAAACGGTCCTGAATGCGCTGAAAAATGGGGCCGTTGATATCCTCGCCCCGCATATGCGCGTCGATAAGCGTCCGGTAGCAGCAAATCATCTTGGAGATCATGGAAACCGCATATTCCCGCCCCTGGACCTTTATGGTAGCCAAGCCAAGATCGAGGTAAGCTTTGAGTTCATCTCCCAGGATGGCGAAGGCCACATTGGGCTGGCGGCGGACCCGCTCGTTCAAGGATTCAATGAACTCCAGGCTATGGCCGCGGCGGCTCAATACTTTCTGGCGCTGCTCGTCCGTCAGGAGGCACAGCCGGAAGCAACTGCCGCTTCGATCCGGCCAGCCTACATATTCCACGATTTCATTGCCCTCTTCGTCCCGGAAGACCCGCTTGACATAGCTGTCGGCAATAAGTTCGTGGAACAGACAATTTCCCACCCCGCCGATACAGCGGTTGCCGTGAACCAGGACCTCGGTCTTCAACCCAAGGGAATCGGCCTCCCGCTTGAACCGGGCCAGCTTTTCCACCGTGTTGATCTCGGTGGAGGCGACAAGCTGGGTGGCCCCGTATGATTGAAACCGGGCCATGTCGTCTTTGGTCTGTATATTACAACCCACGCTGGCATGGATGACCAACTCCGGGAATAGCCGGTGGATCTCCTGCATGACGGCCGGCGTCTTGACAATCACCCCTTCGATACCGAAGTGGGCGTACTTCTCCACTTTGCTGAGAACCAGGGGCAGTTTTTCCGGCGGGATTTCGGCGTTGAGGGCCACCCTCACCTTGCCCTGGTAGCCGTTGCCGATGCGCACCGCCTCGCGGATCTGGCTGTCCTCCAGTTCCCATTCGCATTTGCGGCGGCTGAACCCCTTGGCGCCCACATAGACGGCGTTGGCGCCGTTTTTGAAAACGGCTTCCACCATCTCCAGGCTGCCGCCGGGGGCTAATAGTTCATTAATCATCGTTCTCCCACACCTCCTTGAGCCTGTTCGCCAGGTTCCCCGGTGCAAACATTCCCTGCGTCAGCGCCTCAAGGTAACCCCCAGGTCTGGTGGGCTCCATTATCAGGTTTTCGCGTCTGGCCCTTATATCAACCACTTCAATTATAACGTAAGGTCAAATAAACCGTCAGATAAATCTGGTTGTCGCCGATAACCGGATTAACCCTTCACGGTGCCGCGGTTTATCCTCCGGATTGGCCCTCTAGCCGCGTAAATATTGGATCGCGAGCACGAAGGTAAGCCCGATTTGCACTGACCAGGTCAGGAGGTAGATGAGCAGTTCCATGCGGTTGTAATCTTCCTCCAGGAGGATGTGGTTGGGTTCTTTCAGAATCTCCCAAGAGGATTTTTCAATGATTGAGGTCATAGCCGGTCTCCTTGAGACTTTGCCCGAAACCACGGGCTTAAGAATTATATCACATATATTAATAAAAATCTTCCAGAAGTTTAGAGATAGGCCTCTCTATTTCCTGCCGGGCCAGGGGGCCTTCGGCTAATACTGCAAATGACTCCTCGAAGATGGGGCGCGGGTTTTTATAAATCACCCCGATGGGAATACGCGGCCCCCACTCCTTGGCTTTTTGATAAGCCCAAAGTTCGTTCTCCGGGTCATAATCCGGTGACTCTTCCACTTTGTACACCCGCTCCTGATACCACTTAAAGGTGTTGACCTTGTTGAAGGTGACGCACGGCTGCAAAACTTCCAGCAAGGCCAGGCCCCGGTGATTAATGGCCTGCTTGTAGAGCTCCTTCAGATGGTCCACCATACCTGCGAAGCCGCGGCCCACCCAGGAGCAGTCCTGGGCCACGGCCAGAGCCAGTCCGTGCAGCGGCGGGTAAGGGACCCCTTTGGGCTGGATGGGAGTTTGATAACCCTGCTCGCTGGTGGGGGAGGCCTGGCCTTTGGTCAATCCGTACACCTGATTGTTGTGGACCACCAGCGTTATGTCAGGATTGCGGCGGAAGGTGGCCAGCAGATGATTGCCTCCCTCACCGTACTGGTCGCCGTCGCCGGCCGTGACCACCACTGTAAGGTTCGGGTTGGCCAGCCTGCACCCGGTGGCCGCCGGCAAGCCGCGGCCATGAATGCTGTTAAAGGTGTTGCACTTGACATAATGGGGAAATTTGCTGGATTGACCGATTCCCGACACCACCAAAATATTCTCCGGCCGGATTTCCAATTCCGCCAGGGCCTGCTTGAAGGCCTTAAGCATGGGGAAGTTGCCGCAGCCGGGACACCAGGCGGATTCAATACCCTGATACATTTCTATCGGCAGCATGGGCACCTTCCTAAATCTGGCCTTTGAGTTCCCGGAGAATGTACTCCGGAGTGAAAGGCCGTCCGTCATATTTAAGAATCAAGCGGTCCGCGGTGATTCCCGTCTCCTGGCGCAGCAGTCGGTTAAGCTGGCCGGTGGCGTTGCCCTCCACGCCGATTATCTTTTCCGCGTTCTGGAGAGCTTTGGTAACCGCGTCCTTGGGGAAGGGCCACAATTCGCTCAGGTGCACCATACGCACCGGCGTATTTTCCTGCTGCAAACGGTCCAGCGTCTCTTTTACCGGGCCGAAGCTGGAACCCCAGCAAAGCAGCGTTAACCCGGCATCCTCCCGACCCGCGACAGTAACGCCGTCCAGTTCCTGGACCAGGCCCTTAAGCTTCCGCAGGCGCTTATCGTGCATCGCGATTCTGACTTCCAGGTCCTCGGTGAGGTGGCCGTCCGGAGTGTGCTCGTCGGAGTCCGCGACCACCAACTCCGGGCCGAAGCCGGGGAGCCGTCGGGGCGAGACGCCGCTTTCCGTGATGGCATACCGCTCGTAAGCACCCTCGGAGGGGCCGAAGACCACGGCGCTTTCAACCTTGACGGCCGGAAAATCCTTGGCCGTGCAGGTAACCTGACTGTCCGCGAAAAATTGGTCGGTGAGAATAAAGACCGGTATCTGGTAACGCTCTGCCAGATCAAAAGCCTTGACGGTCAGAGCGTAGCCCTGGGCGGGTGTGCCGGGCGCCAGGAGCGCCCGGGGTGAATCGTCCTGTCCGGCAAACAGCACAAACTCCAAATCTCCCTGAGAGGTGCGGGTGGGAAGGCCGGTGCTGGGTCCGGGCCGCATGGCCACGACGCACACCAGGGGGGTTTCAGTCATGGCGGCCAGGCCCACGGTTTCGGTCATGAGACAAAAACCGCCGCCGGACGTGCCGGTCATGGCCCGGGCCCCGGCAAAAGAAGCCCCCACGGCCATGCCCATGGCGGCGATTTCATCTTCGGCCTGCTCCACCACCACGCCCCACTCCAGGGCCCGCTGACTGACCGCGGTGAACAGACTGGTCCACGGTGTCATGGGGTAGCCGCTGATAAAATTCAGTCCGGCCGCCAGGGCCCCTAAGGCCATGGCCTCATGGCCGGCGATCAGCAGGCGGGGTTGCGCGGGTTTGGCAATATCGGCTAGGGAGAAAGGGTGGCCCTTGTCTTTCCCCATTTTATGGCCGTTTTGGGCGGCTTGCCGGTTCCAACCCACCACCTCTTCGCCTTTGGCCCCGAAAGTCTCTTCCAAAAGGCTTACTAGGCCTGCTACCGGCACGTTAACAAGCCCCAGGATGGCGCCGCAGGCGCCGGCATTGACCGCGATGTCTCCCGCCTCGGTATCAGGCAGGACTGTATCCGGGGACAGAGCCAGGGACTTGATGCCTTCGGGAGTTTCCTTTACCTGGGAGGCGTCGTAGATGACGATGCCTTCGGGTGATACTTCCTCGCGGTGCAGGTCCAAGGTTTCCTGATTCAGGGCCACCAGGATGTCCACGCCCAGCCTTGGCGAACTTAAGGGTGCGTCGCTGACGCGGATGACATTAAAAAGGTGGCCGCCCCGGATGCGGGATTGATAATCCTGAATGGTGAACACATGGGCGCCATGCCGCACCAGGGCTTTCCCGAGGGGTGCGCTGATGGAATGCACTCCCTGACCCGCCGCGCCGCCGATCAAAATGTTTAAATCGATAGTCATGAATTACCGGCTTTCCTCGGAAACCTCCGGCCTGAGGATTTATAATTACCTGCTCACGCGACCGCTTGTCAACATGATTTGTGAAAAAATCAACAAGTTAATTTTTCCAACAAAGACAAGTTTGTTTGAGGGGAGGGGGCCAACGTCACCTGCCCCTCCCCCGAATCCCCACCCGCAAAACCTTATGGGGGTGGGGCTCAGAATCATCTACACCAACTTGAGTATTTAGTAATCATCTCTTCCCTTGTCTGCAAGGCGGCAGCAGGGCCAATGGCACCGCTCTCGGCCCGGTTTTTGCCGAAAAGATGAATTGGGGAAATTCCAGGTGAAGGTTTAAGGGAAGCGGGAGGTCGCCCAGGAGCAAGAACCGTCGAGCTGGCCGGCAGTTTATTACCAATTACTGATTTTTAATCGTGGTTATGCCGTTTTTCACGGAATTCCAGATCTTTCTTAGAACACTCTCGTCCTGGCCGGCAGGTTCGGTAAAGGTCGCGCTCTGACCCCCGGTTTCTTCTTTGGCCAGTTCCTTTAGCAGTTCCTGCTGGCGGGGGGTGAGGCTGGTGGGAATGACGACCTTCAACTGGACCAGCAGGTCACCCCGCCGCGCTCCCTTGGGGTAGGGAACGCCTTCATTTTTGATCCGGATGATTTCCCCGGGCTGGGAGCCCGGAGGAATGGTCAGCTCCTGGGAGCCGGTGAGGGTCGGAATGGTCAGGCGGGTGCCCAGCGCGGCCTGGACAAAGGAAATGGGCACCTCCAGGCGCAAATCAAAGCCCTCGCGCTTGAACAGTTGATGGGGCTTTACCTGGAGGATGATGTAGAGGTCGCCCGGCGGCCCGCCGAAGCGGCCTTCATTGCCTTCTCCGGCCATGATGAGGTGGGTGCCGCTTTCCATGCCGGGCGGGATTTTTACCTTGAGCTTCTTTTTATCCCGCACCTGGCCTTCTCCGTGGCAGGCCGGGCAAGGCTCCGCGACGAACTCCCTCAACCCGCCGCAGCGTGAACAAGTGGTGGTGATCTGAAAAATGCCGTGAGTGCGGGAGACCACCCCCCGGCCGCCGCATTGGGGACAGGGGATTTTGGACGTGCCCGGCTTCGCGCCGGAACCGCCGCAGGTGCGGCAGTTGATAATCCGGGGGACTTCGATGGTCACCTCGGTGCCCAAAGTGGCATCCATAAAGTCCAGCACCAGGTCGTAGCGCAGGTCGCTGCCGGCCTGGACCCGGCTTTCCCGAACGCCGCTGAAGCCGCCGAAGCCGAAAAGATCCTCAAAGATATCGCTGAAGGACCGGAAGATATCAGAGAAATCATGAAACCCGGTAAATCCGGTGGAGGAGACCCCCTCGTGCCCATAAAGGTCGTACAGGCGGCGCTTCTCCGGATCATGGAGAACCTCATAGGCCTCCGCGGCTTCTTTAAACTTCTCTTCCGCCTGTTTGTTGCCGGGGTTGCGGTCTGGATGGTATTTCAGGGCCAGCTTACGGTAGGCTTTTTTAATGTCTTCGGGGGTGGCGTTGCGCGCCACCCCCAGTATGCGGTAGTAATCTTTTTTATTGTTCGGCATATGCTATTTCAGTCGGGCCTCCACTGAGCGGGCTTTGTCACCCAATCCCACTTCCTTGTCACGACGGTCATCGATGGCGATATGGGTGATCACTCGCTTGACTCCCTTGGCAAAAGGCAATTCATGCAGATCTTGGGCCACCTTCAGCAGTTCGGCGGCGCTCCCCGAAACCGTCGTCCCCATATCCGTGAGTTGATGCGGAATATGGTTTTTCCGCAAATACTCTTCAACCAAGGCGATGTAATCACCCACGCTAACCTGGCCCAACCCCAAAGGAATTACGCTTATTTCCATGAGCGCCATTGCCAGCTCCTTACTGGTGGTTGCGCACCAAGGTGCGCACGGTTTCTTTCAGGCTCGCCAGATCCGGGGATTTGAGCACATAGGCGTCAGCGCCCCATTGAGAGAGATCCGGCGGCGGCTGGTAATGGGAATAATAGACCAACCGGGTCTGTTTGCGCGTGCCTTTGACCATCCTCCCGGTTTCCAGGCCCGACATATCTTTCAAGATAACTTCCAGGATGACGACGTCGGGGTTAAAGGTATCGACCATCCGCACCACATCCCCTCCGGAACCGGCCACCAGGACTTCATAACCCTCGTCCTGCAGCTCTTCTCTGCAGAGCTGTTGAATGTGCGGTTCGCTATCCACAAAAAGGATGCGTCTCACCAGGAGCACCTCCTTCCTTTCGGCGCTCCCCCCTCAGGCTGTCTACCTCCGCCTCCTTAAAATATATAATCACTGCTGAACTTTTGTCCAGTCTTAAAAATGAATCCAAACAAACTAGATCAGAAGGGCTCCATCTTCAGCCGTGCAAATTTTTCCCGGGTGCAGCTCAGTTTGAGAGTATCGGATGCCGCTATAAATTCAAATAAAAAAGGGAGAGGCCCGGTCCGGTCTTGAGCCACTCCCCTTATTGCTTTAAACTGATTGGAATTTGAATGGGTGGATTTGCCTGGCGGGGCTATGCTGCGATTCAGTCGCCAAAGAGGCTTTTGGGATACTCGATGCGCCTATTCCTCTTCTTCAATTTCATATTTGGCTTTCATGGGAATAGCGCACTTGGGGCACATCATAGGTTCGCCGGGCTCCCCTTTGAAAGCATGCTCCTCATTGCATTCCGGGCACATCAGCACATTGGCGCCTTCTTCGCCGCTAAATCCGCCTTTGCCGCCTAATTCCGGGGCATGGGGTTTTTCTTTAGCCATAACGTCCTCCTTTGGTAATGCGGTTGTCTGCGATGGTTTGCCAAAGCTTGACTTTTGCAGTTAAATTAAACAGCCAGAAAGGGAATGCAAGGCAAGGGAAATTAATTTCCCTATTGTTGATGTAAGGCAACCAAGGCGCGGCTGGGTAGTTTAAAACTGCAAGCGCGGCAGAGCCGCCCCGTCGCGCCAATTATCAGGAATATGGCTTCCATTGCTCAGGTAAGGGAAGCTTTACAGGTGATGTTGTGATATTTCCCACGCTTACCAGAATCTACCGCTGGTGCCGCGACCGCAAACGGCAGGTGGACAAATATACCAGGTGGCCGCCGGTGGGCGCCCTGGAATTGGGGGATCTCCGGCGGCTGACTCCGGTCAGCAAGAATTTCGGGCTTGACCGTGGCCAGCCCATCGACCGCTACTATATCGAAAAATTTCTGGACCGGCATGCCGCGGATATCCGCGGCCGCGTCCTGGAAATCGGCGATCCTCGCTACACCCGCAGGTTCGGCGGCAACCGGGTCACCCGGTCCGACGTCCTGCACGTGAACCTGCAAAAGCCGGATGTGACCATCATCGGCGATCTGACCGCCGCCGACCATGTTCCTTCGGAGGCGTTCGATTGCCTCATCGTCACCCAGACTCTGCAATGCATCCATGACGTGAAGGCCGCATTGGCCACCTGCTGCCGGATTCTCAAGCCGGGCGGCATCATGCTGGCCACTTTCCCGGGCATCAGCCGCATCGCCCGGCCGTCATTTGGGGAGACCTGGGAGGACAACTGGCGTTTTACCAAAACCGGCGCTGAAAAGCTGTTTAAAGAGGCTTTTCCCGGCGGCCAGGTGCAGGTGGAGGCCTACGGCAATGTCCTCAGCGCCATCGCCTTTCTCCACGGCTTGGCCGCGGCGGAGTTGGCACCGGAGGAACTGGATTATCAGGATCAGGATTTTGAATGCCTCCTGGCGGTCAGGGCGGTTAAGCAGGCGGCATAACCCTGGCTTGTCCCGAGAAGTGATAGATGCGGCGAAATAGCCTTAGCGTAAGCTTGGGAAAAAGGATCAGCATCCAGAGAAGCTTCTCCTCCCGGAGAACGATAAGATGTCTCCATTATTAACTAAAGTCTATGGCTGGCTGCGTGCCGGCAAGCGGAAAGTGATCCGCCACACCCGGTGGCCGCCTGTGGGCGTCGTGGATTTTGGGGACCTGAGAAGGCTTTCCCCCATAAGCAAGAATTTTGGGTTTGACCGGGGCCAGCCTGTGGACCGCTACTACATAGAGAAATTCTTGGGCCGGCATGCGGCCGACATTCGAGGCCATGTCCTGGAGATCGGCGATCCCCGTTACACCCGCCGGTTCGGCGGAAAGCGGGTGACTCACTCTGATGTTTTGCATGTCAATTTACAGGCACCGGATGTGACGATAATTGCCGATCTTACCGATGCCCCTCAGCTTCCGGCGGACAGGTTTGACTGTTTCATCGTAACCCAGACCCTGCATGTCATCTATGACTTCCGGGCCGCCATCCGGACGGCTTATCGCATTCTCAAGCCGGGCGGGGTTTTGCTCGCGACTCTGCCGGGCATTACGCCGGTATATTTTTCTCCCCCTTCCGAAGGGGATTACAAGGACTTCTGGAGGTTCACTTCTCTGGCAGCGGAGCAGGTCTTTGCCGAGGTTTTCCCCTCCTCCAACCTCACGGTCGAAGGCTATGGCAATCTTCTTGCCGCAGTTGCCTTTTTATACGGGTTGGCCGCAGCGGAATTAAGCCCTGAGGAGCTTGACTATACAGACCCCAAATATGAGGTGTCCGTGTGCGTCCGGGCGGTGAAGCCCTAAACGAGGGGTGGTTCGGGAAGGCGGGGTTCGGTCCTCCTCGAATTGGCCTATGCTCCAAATAACAGCGGACGCTTCACCCTATCCCAAAACAGTCGCAGGGGCTCAATGAAATCATACGCGCCTCGCAATTTGCGTTCAAAGGTGTCCAAAGAATCTTGCTGATATATGAGGAAGCGCGGCAGGATTTCCGGTAGGCGGGAAAGCCGGGCGCGTCCCATGTGAGTGCCGAAAAGATACTGCACCCTATGGCGCCTGAATAGAGGTAGGGTTTCCGGACGGTAGGAATCGTGCCATCCGTAGGGAAAGGCGAAAAACTCTGAGGTTATCCCTAGCCTCTCCTTGAGAGCAGCTTGTCCTGAGGCGATTTCGGCCTCTGTCTCATCCGGGCCCAGCCGGGCGAAATTGCGGTGGCTGTGGCCATGAAGCCCGATGCCCATCCCATCTTCATGCATCTCCCTTATTTCCTGCCAATTGAGGGGTCGCCACAAGTGGGGATATTTTTTAATATGGAAACCGAGGGCATCAGGCTTTTCCTGCCTATCGGCGATAGCTGTCTGAAAATAATACCCGTCCAGCGTCATCATTAAAGGCTCAGGCCTGCCGATGAAGCCGGTGGTCACAAAAAGGTTCAGCTTGATATCGTATCGGCGGGCGATGCTCCGGGCGATGGCGTGGATATCGGCATACCCGTCATCAAAAGTGACTAGGACTGACCGCTTTTTTGGCGGCTTCAGGCCGCGGGCTGTTTCGGCAAATTCTTGCAGGGTCAGGGAATCATAGCCTTCTCTGGCGAGAAAAGCCATCTGAGCTTCGAACTGCTCCGGCAGCACCGTATATATTGGGCTGTTTTCTGACTCGATGAATTCCGGCAAAACCCGGTGGTAGCAAAGAATTGGAATGAAGGAAGAATCTTGCTGCCGCCTCTTATAAACCAGTTTCCAGGCAAGGCCGGCCACCGATTCGGAGATTGCGAGCTTTAGTTTTCGCATTGATCAGATAGGTGCAGTATCCCGGCGAGCTTATGTAACTGCCAGCGCCGCAGAAAGCGGCGGAACTCGTTATCCTCAAATTGCTTTCCTTTTTGAAGACAGGCATTGAGATAACCGATCAGGAGGCAAAGTCCGCCGATAAGGTAAGGTCTGCTCGCCACATGATAAAGGGCGCCGGCCAATACCCACAGGGGATGGGCCCCGGCGAAATGGAGGGCCCTGCCCCGTCTTGCCCAATTCCGGCATACCAGGGAAAATGGACCCCGCCAGGGTCGCAGGTGAAGGGCCAGGAGGTCCGGGTCTAAAAAGGTGGCGGTCTGCCAGCCGTGCCGGATAGCCTGAATGCAGTCGATGCCGTCCCAGCTTTCTCCCGGGACCAATCCGCCTATCTGCTCAAAGCAGGCCCGCCGCCAACACTTGACGGCTCCGCCCATGCCTTGGGTTTGCCCCCTTTCTTTGGCGAGTTTGCCGTTTACCAGGTCATATATATTACCCACGGCAATCCCCAACCTCGGGTCAGCGTCAAATTTTTCAAGCATGCCCTCAAAATAGCGCGGGGCCAGCACAATATCCGCATCAATATTAAAAATAAATTCGTAATGGAAGTTTGAGACCTGGGCCAAGCCCTCATAAATGGCCCCTACCACGCCGCCTCCCCAGTCAGGGTGGCCCCGGTCCGGGCGGGTGTGGACCTTAATCCAGGAATTTGACCGAGCGGCTTCGGCGGCAATCCGGCCCGTGTCGTCGGTGGAGCCGTCATCAACTATGACCCAGGCCGCGGGAAACAGGGTTTGAGACAGCACGGATTTGATGGTCTGGTCAAGGTAGCCCGCCTCGTTGCGAGCCGGGGTGATGACGATGAATGCTCCGTGAGGCACTGCTGGTCCTTATCCCTTCAGGAAGATCAATCCAGAGGCTTTAACTTTTTAGCTTCTATCCTCATTATAGTTAATATTAAATCTCAAGGAGAAAAAAGAACCCGGCTTACATGCTTTTGCGGAAAGATCCGGGGCAGCAATTGGGCCAGGCTGCCTCTAAGAAAGGCAAACGTCCACCAGATAGCGATTTTGGTGTCAATCAGTTGAGCTTTTGGTCCAAATAACCTTCGTGCGAGGTAAGGCACTGAATCTCTGAACAACAGAATGCCTAGACGCTGGAGCGCTAAAAGGGCCAAAATACCGGGACCTGCATTTTTGCGCACAACTCCGGCAAAAGTGAAAGCTCTCCTATAGCAAGCCCTTTTCAAGGCCTCACCATCCAGGCGAACTGCGGGGACGATATGACGGATCAGGGCGCCGGGTGCGAACCAGGCTGAAATCCCCAGCTTTTCCAATCTCCAGAACAGGTCGGTATCCTCGCAAGCGCTAAGGTTGGTGTCAAAGCCGCCGGCTTCAATAATTAAGGATCTCTTGATCAGCAGGTTGCCGGTGCCTTTATAATCTTTTAAAAACCGGGGTCCGGGATTTTTACTGAAAAGTTTTTCACCGAAAAAGGCGCGTGTCCTGGGACCGGGATAAAATGGCGGATTATCCGGAAGCTCGAGGGCGACCGCGCCGTCCACGCAATCCACCCCTTTGTCGAGAGCGGTTTGATATAACCCGTCCAGCCAGCGGGGGTCGGCCAGTTGATCGTCGTCAAAGAAGGTCAGCCATGGGCCGCGGGCCGCGGCAAGGCCCCGGTTGAGCGCGGCGCTGAAGCCGGCATGTTCTTGATAAATATATTGCCAGGAAACAGTGGGGTGATTATCAACTGTTTCCCGGATTACTGCCGCGGTGCCATCGCTGGAGCCGTCATCCACCACCACGATTTCAAAAGTGAATGCATCTGCGGTTTCCTGAGAAACCAGGCTCTCCAGGGCATGCCGGAGCATCCCGGCCCGGTTGAAGGTGGGCACCACAATGGAAATATCAACTTCCGGGACACTTGGCATTATATTAGGGAATGATATGAAAAAGGCAGGGATTGCGCAAGACCGGGGCGCCATAGTTACATGGCGAGAAGTTTGAGCCGCGAAAAAGTAGAAGATAGCTTTAGACTTCCTAAAAATTAAGATAGTGGCGGGCTTATAACCCGCCACTACCTTTTTAAGCTGGATTATTCGTCTTCTTTAATTATGCCGCGAACCTGGAGAGTCGGGTACAACACAGTGGTTAAGGCTATCCGATTCACGCCATTAAATACGCCGCAAGCTGCTTCGCCTGGGGTGTAATCCAGGCCACCCACCAGAGCCTCAAGTGATTCAGTGGTGACCAGGAAGAAAGTCCCTTGCAGGTGGAAAGGGATAGATCCATCCACCTGAGTGGGATAGGGATAAGTTATGTTGGGGCAGCAACCCGCAACTACCTGGAAGCTGCTGCGGATTTTGCCGATTTTCAATTGTTTTACTTTTGTCAAACCCAACACCAGAATAGTGTGATTATCAGAAGGAGTCGTATCTTCTGGCGGGTATTGACTCAAATCAGGAACAAAAACCAGGGCGTATTCGCCGTCATCGGTTACATTTAACCGAGTCGAATCCCCGACATTGGCAGCCTTGAAGTCAAAGTAGAAGCAGCCGTTATTTTTGTAAAATTCCAATTTACCGCCGGCGTCGAAGACAAACGTGCCATTTGGATCATCACTTCCCTCATGCGGCAAAAGGTAGAACTCCGCCCGGGCCATTTGCGGCGCAAATTCCGGGAGCTGTTTTTTCAACTGGCCTGGAGGCATGGATTCGCCCTGCCAGCCGGTTTTTTTGCCCCTGAACCATCCCAGCGGCGAAGAGTCGTCCGGGGGGGCGGCCCATGCCAGCGGGGCCACAAGCATTACAGCTAATGTCAGGACTAGCAGCTTTTTCATCTTGGTCTTCCTCCTCGCGAGATCTCGAAGAACGCAATTTTATCCTCAGAGGAGCCATTATCCCCGGCCAGGCGTCCTTATGAGGAGTAACATTTTTAATTCAAATAATGTGCCACGTTAAATAAATTAATGATATTAATAAGTTGAATAAATTTATTCATAATAAAATTCCATTAAATGTTCAACTAAATGAAATTGCGTTAAAAAATATAAACATTTAATCTAGAAAAAATATTGTATATCAATAATATTTTCATAGTATTATCAAATTTGCTCGAAAAGGAGCAAATCTTTGAGAATACTTCTCATGCCGTTGGAACAACGATGGTAGCGGCCGTTAATAGCCTCTTGCCAAATTAAGGGCAGCCGCCGGGCCAGAGAACCAGGCATTGTAGCCCGGGCCTGGAGATGCTTGATTTGATCGATGGCAGCAGTCAGAAATATTTTCTTTATGTTTAAATCTTTGTGGGAGCATAAAAGAGATATCGCCGACACCCATCTGGAGGCAAATTCGAGGTAATATTTCCTTTGGACGTGCTTAGTCCCTCGCAATTCCTCAAAAAGTGACGCTCGTTTCACTCCATAACATTGAGCCGCGTGCTGGCGATACTTATTCAGCTGATGCGGCAGCACAGAAATTTCGGCAGAGGCACAGAAAACAAAGGAGAGCCATTCGTCGTGATACAAATCGGCAGGAAAGGGAATGAACGGCCGCACGAGTTGGGTTCTGAAGGCCATGGTCGCACCCGCTATAACCCAACCTTTAAGAATAAATTGATGAAATTCCTTTTGAGCAGGATTCCGGTAACGCGGTTTAAAATCTATGGCATCCCAAAGGGAGTAGTGCAGCGGCTGAAGATGTTCATCGACCGCCATGGCATCGCTGAATACACAGCCGACCTCAGGCGATGCTTCAAATGTACGTTCGATTATCGCCAGTTTTTCGGGCAGCCAGACATCATCCTGGTCAGAAAGCGCGGTGATATCGCCAGAACAAAGAGAAATGGCCTTCTCGAAGTTTTTGGCGACACCCAAATTCTCCGGATTGATGAAAATTCGTACCGGGAAGGGCGCCCGTGAGGCAAAATCATGGAGCAGTGCCAGGGTGTTATCTTGGGAACTGTCGTCGCATATCACCACCTCATCAGGCAAACGGGTTTGAGCGGAGAAGCTTTCGAGCTGCTCCTGCACAAAACGCTCGCCGTTGTAAGTGCACATGGCGATGGAAATGGTCAGAGAAGAGGGCATGTCATTTTTCGGCAATCAAGACCAGCTCTTCCCCCAAGTCGCGCTTCCATTTAAGCAAGGCCCACTCCAGCCAGAAAAAGATTCTGCTCCTCAACCTTTCTCCAAGAGGGGCCACCGAGTCTATCCTGTATCGGCCGGCCGAGGCGATAACCCGGCTGGCTTCGAAGATAAAGGGGGCTCCCACCGGAGAAGTCCTTAATGTCTGAATGGCAAACTCAGCTTTGCGTGCTGACGATTCCATGGATCTCAGAGTAAACAAATATAAATGTCGGGGAGGTTCCAGTCCTCTCCAGGCACTCTGGAATTTGCTATGCCCCCAGCTTTCCAGATTAGGCGTGGTCGCCACCAGGAGTCCTCCGGGCCGGAGAATGCGGCGGCACTCCCGGAGCAGGCCGATGGGGTCATGGACATGCTCGATCACATGGCTCAAGGTGATTCCATCAAAAAAATCAGGCGGATATTGCTGCTCATCCAGGGTCCCCAGGCGGACTGTCAGACCTTTCGACCGGGCCTGCTCAGCGGCCTTGGGGTCAACTTCCACCCCTTCTACCCGCCAGTCAAGCGATCTAAAGGTTTCCAGCAGAGCACCGCTGCCGCAGCCCACATCCAGCAGGCGGCCTCCCGGCTTGGCCTTAAGCCACAATATGCTTTGGTCCAAAGCGGCGCGCCGGCCGGGATGAAGCAGGAGCAAGGCGCCGGTTAATTTTTGGAACAAGGTACCCGCCGTGTGATAACCATACCGCCAGGCCAAATAGCCGCCCTTGATAAATTGCAGAGCCCGCTTGAGCAGGCTTCTCAGTCTGCCCTCAGTGTTTCGGAAAACTTCGTCTTCGTGAGTGTAATAATTCTTATATGCCAGGCCGATAGTCTCTTTGGTGGGCATGGGGTCCAGCCAGGCCAAGCCGCACTCCGGGCAGCGTCTGAGGTTCCAACTGCCCGGCGCCTCGAACAGCCGGTCTTCAAGATTGCTGTATAAAGGCTCCCCCGGGACACCGCACAAATAACAGTGACTGACGGAGAGGGCGGCTATGGTAATTTCATGGGGATCGGTCATGGACCTTGCCGGTCATTTGGAGGATTTGTCCAAGTTAATTCTACTTAAAAGAATTTCTTTTTCGGATACATCCAGTAAGTATTTCCACGACAGCCAGGCATAGCCGATGACGATGGCCGGCAGGAGAACCAATTTGACTGTCAGGCTGGGGATCATGATCGAGAAAAGGACGGCCGCGGTAAGGATGATAATATTTAAGATGCAGCCTCTGCCGAATTCTCCATAATGCGTCGCTTTCGAGGGCATCAAGTAATGCATCAGCCAGAACAGCAACCCTGCATCAATGCTGACTCGCAACACCCAGACCAGGGCCGCGCCGATAAGGCCCATAATTTTCAGCGAGAGCCAGAGGATGCCCAAAAAGACGGGCAATTCCAGCAGATGGAGCTTGGCCGGGAGATCCGGGCGGTTCATGGCCTCGATGGCGCTGACCGGCACCCAGGCCAGGGCATTGACCAGTACGCCGAGGGCCAGCAGTTGCATCAGGAGAGTGCTCTCCGCGCCGAATTCAGGACTGATCCAAAAGCTTAAAAAAGGCTGGGCGAATACCAATACGCCAATGATAAACGGAGCCAGAATCAGAAAAATATATTTAACGGCACGCTGGTGCAGCGCGGCCAGTTTGGGCTCCTGTTCCGAGGCATAGGCGCTGAAAACCGGAAACAACACCGGGGTAAGGCTGGCAGGGATAATCCATAATTTGGTCACCAACTCATAGGGAATAATGTAATAGGCCACCGCCTGCATGGTCAACAACGACCCGATTAAAAAGCGATCCATGTAGACGATGATGGGGCCAACAAGGTTGGAAACCGTCAGCCAGCCGCCGAAACGCCAGAGCTGTTTCAGGTGTTCCAGACTGGGCTTGCTCGGGAAGCGCACGTCAAGGAAATCCCTGAAGATGAAATATGAGAACGCCAGCCATACCAGAAAACGCGAAATGACCAGCATCGCAGTAATTAAGTACAAACTTTGAGAAAAAAGTAACACGGGCAAGGGAGCCACATAGTTCAGAATGCTTGCCGGGGTCCGGATCGCGTTTATCAGGCCGAAACGCTGCTGCGCCTCCAATATGCCGTTCAAGCAGGTGGTGCTCAGCACGAAGGGAATACCGACGGCCATTACATAAAAAGCTTTTTTGGTTTCTCCCCATAACTCAGGCGGGATATTGAAAGTCCTTTCAACCAGCCAGGGGGTAACAAAAGCCAAAGCTATCCCGCCCGCCAGGCCCAGAGCAGATACTGAAATCACCGAAGTCCAGATCAAGCGGGGCAAGTCTGCCAATTTGTCCAAGGACAGATACTCGGCCACAAATTTGGTGGTAGCCCGGCCCATGCCCAAGTCGAAGATGCTGAAATAGCCCACGATCATCCACACCAAAGCCAATATGCCGAAGCGGTCCACTCCCATTTTATGGATCATAATGGGAATAGAGATAAGGCCTGCCAGCAAGGGCAAGATATTGCCCAGAAGGTTGTAAAAAGTATTGTAAACCAACAGTCGGTTGGATATTCGAGGTATGAAGTATTTTATTCTGTTATCCAAACCGCGCTATCCTTGCATAAATTATCAATTGGATTCAGTGAGCAAACGCCTTAAAGACCGTCTGCGCAACAGGGTCGGGTCAGTCTGGCACTTGAATGATAATCAAGAATAAGGAGGATTGAAAAGAAAATGAGCCAGCCTGTTTGAGGGGTCTCATCAATAAGGAGCATATCTTTTCATAAGGCTGACAGGAGATTTTATGATGGAGGCCCTGCGATTTTCCATGGCCGCCCGGTAGATACCTGCCATGTACTTGCCATTAAGGCTCCACAAAAACCGCTGAGCACGCGCCACTGCCCCCCTGGAAAGGGCATTTATTCTTTCCGGGTCATGCGCCAAGTCCGTTATGGCATCCTTTAAGCCCAGAATAACCTTTTCAGGAGTGGTCACCGGGATTTTCACGCCGCATTCATCGGTCACCAAATATTTTACCCCCTGATGATCCAGGCAGATGACCGGCACCCCATGGCCCAAGGCCTCCAGCACTACGCTTCCGGTTGTTTCCCGCAAACTGGTAAAAACCAAAATATCGGCCCATGCATACTGCTCCAAGGCCTGGTCATAAGGCAGCCAGCCCTCCCAACGGCAGCGGTGCGCCACCCCCAAACGCCGGGCAAGTTGCTTCCATCTGGACTCCAATGGCCCTTTCCCCAAGATTTTGAGTTCAAAGGAGAGCTCCGGCGGCAGGAGGGCAAGAGCCTGCAATAATAAATTGAGAGCTTTATGGTGCTTTAAATCCCCGCTCCACAGGAGGCGCAGGGGATTGCTCAGGATGCGGTTTGAGGTTTCCCGCTTTGGAATCTCCTCCAGACCGATGTCCAGGAGGATTTCGGTTTTAACTCCATGGATTTTCCAAAAATTTTGCTGAATATCAGGATTAGCGGCCAGCACGCAGGCGGCTTTCCGGGCCGCCAAGCGAACCCGGGGGCTAAACCGGAATTGGCAAAAATTAACGACAGTGCGCAGCCCTTCCAGGAGAACCCCGCTTAACCCGGCCTGGTACAAGAAACGCCAGGGATAATTTTGAGTGCCCCCCACCGGTCCCCAAACAAAAGGAGCGTCGAGCTTCCAGAGAAAGCTGGGTTCCCTGAAACCGACGAGGGAAACCTGATGAGTGAGGTCGAATTTTAACTGCTGGTGGAGTTGCCGGGCCAGCTTAAAGGCACGACGCTGCCAGAGATGGTAATCAAGAAAATGCGTGTAAAAAAAAGGCTGGATATACTTAAGCAATTCATCGAGCCGGGTGGCATTGACAAAGCAAAAATGCAACCGCGGTATCTCGCCCTTTTCCCTTAGATAGCGTTGAATGTCCGCCCGGTCCGAGGCGCTGCAGATCACCCAGGTATCGAAATATTTGGCGGTTTCCAGGGCGCGGTGCCAGCCGACCGCGCAATCAGAGCCCCTGAAGGGGTTACAGGCAGCGGCCAGCAAAAGGACCCGCTTGACCCCGCCATGCTCCGGAACACCATCCGATCTCCTGCCCATTTAAGCAAAATAGCCCAAACAGGTCCCGACTACAACCCCAAAACCTACGCTTAATAAGCGTTTCTATCGCTGAAAATTAAGAAAACCGAGGAGGCGATGATTTTGAGGTCAAGCCATAAGGACCAGCGACGCAAATATTCCAAATCGTATTCGAGGCGTTTTTGCATGTCCTGCAAGGCGCTGCCGCCGCGGAAACCGTTGATCTGAGCCCAACCGGTGATGCCCGGCCGAACCTTGTGGCGGAGCATGTAGCCCGGAACTTGTTGACGAAAGAATTCATTATGGGCCACGGCATGCGGCCTGGGCCCGACTATGGACATGGAACCCATGATGACATTGACAAATTGCGGCAATTCGTCCAGGCTGGTGCGGCGTAAAAAAGACCCGAAAGGAGTCAGGCGGTGATCATTGCGTTCAGCCTGCTGAACCTCCCCTCCATCCTCGCATACCGTCATGGTGCGGAATTTATAGACATTAATTTCCTGGCCGTTCAGGCCCCAGCGGCGCTGTTTGAAAATTACCGGACCGGGTGAGGACAGTTTCACTCCGATGGCGATCACTGCCATAACCGGCAAGATACAAATTAAAATGAGACTGCCGAGAATGAGGTCTTCGGCCCGTTTGAGCCAGCCGTTGACCCCGAAGAAAGGGGTTTCCCAGAGTGAGATAAGCGGGATGCCCCGCAAATCAGTGAGGCCGGCTCTAAGCAGTGAAAAGATAAACACGTCAGGAGCCAGATATAATGAAGCTGTGGTATCCTGTAAGGCTTCGCTTATTTCCCTGATCCGGTTTTCAGCCCGGAAAGGCAGAGCCAGGTATACCATGTCCACTTTATGGTGGCGCACAAAATCTACCATATCATCCAGATTGCCCAAAATCGGAAAGCTGGTGCCGGCGTCAACCTGGAGCTCAACCTGGCCTTGATGATTGTCATCGAAAAACCCCAGAATTCTCATGCCCATACTGCGGACCTGGAGGATGTTAACAGCGAGGTTTTTCCCCAAGTCGCCGGCTCCGCCGATTACCACGGCCCTGGTATTGTAGCCCCGAGCCCGGGCCCATCCCAAGATCCAATAAACCACTAGGCGCAAGGCCACCATGGCGGCAGGCGCGGCGACAGTCCAGGTCAGCAGAACCTTGCGGGAATACCCTTCGGTTTTTTTGGTGGCGAATCCCAGGAGAGCCAGAATCGCAATAATGAAAATCCAGGAAAGGACGATCCTTGCGATCAACCGCGTAATTTGCACGCCTCGCCAGGGCTGATAAAGCTTTACCGCGGAGAAAATGAAGAGGCCCAAAAACGAGGTGACAATTGCCAAGGTAAAGTAATCCGGATGAAATTCTATTTGGTGAAAGTAGCACAAAAGGAGGAGCAATGAAAAAATAACCGCAGCATCCAGCAGTTGCTGGATTCTGGCAATCAACTGATGATATTGCTGGAACAAGCCTATAGGCTCACCCGACATTTATCTTCTCGAGGCTAGGTCAAAGTGTGCATTTCTGATGCAAAGGTAATGCCCTGCGAAAATTTATCAATATCTCTGGTTCAAAATTCCAAAATAAAAATTTTTTGTTTAATACTTTAGGCAACTTGGAAAATTTTATGTTCAAAATAATGAACAAAAGAATTGCAGGTCACCTAAACTCGCACATTAGGGAAACGGAGAGGAGGGAAATCAATTAACCAGTCTAAATCAAAGCTTAGAAATGATAGGCTGCTCCCACCAGAATATTAAACAGATTGTAGGTGGTATACATGGGGATGTAAACGCCTCCATAAGGAGGTTGAAAGGGAATATTGAAAACCTGATCATCCACATCAACGTGAATTCTGACGTAGCGATACCGGAAGGAGGCGCTCAACGAAATATTTTTTCGGACCATGTAGCGCACCCCTGTTTCCAGGGCAAATCCAAGGTCAGCTTCTGAAGATTTGTAATCCCTGCCGATGTTTAGATGTGTTCTGGTAAACACTACGGCAGGGCCGATTCCCACGTATGGTTGGAGACGCCCGAAAGGCACATCTTTGTCCGGGAGAAAGCCATAGCGCCCCATTAAAAGAAAGCAGGCGGTTACCATGTAGCCGTCATTCTCGATAGGGATGCGGAGATTTATGGGGTTGATGGTGACATTTTGCCGCGGCCAGTCAAGGTTGTGATAATCAAGGGCGATTTCAAGACCTAAATATTTCATCCAATCCGGGTAGTCAAAACTGAGAAAGCCCTCCCGGGAAAACCAGTAGCCGATTTTTCCTCCAATTACAAAAGCCGGGTCCACTGAAATATTATTAGCCGTGAAGGTGCGCACCGGGATGGGCGGGGGAATTTCCGTCCCCTGGATTTTTTTGGCTTCCCAGCGGGGGTCGGTATCTGCAGAAAAATTTCCCCCGATGTAAAGCCCGGTGTACATCTCTGCAGCCACTACAACCGGCAATACCACCAGAACCGCCAAGGCGGCTAATATAAGCAGAGGTTTTTTCTGCATTTGTTTCCCCCGTTAATTTGATAAGGAATTTATACTAACTTCTTAGGTACTGCTTAACGGCAGAATTTATAGCAAGAGCTATGCCTTCTTATAAAGAGAAATTATTTCAATTAAGGTCGGGATACTGAGAAGATGAGAACGATTATAGAATGCTCTCCCATAAAGTCAAGGTGATGTCGCCTTCCTTTTCCATATTATAGAAAAAAGGCCCCTTTTTCAGAAAATAGTAGGCCCTAAGCTTACCGATTTCCGCTATTGCACCACATTGTGGATGTTCATTTATAAGGGACAGGCATCCCGCCTGTTCTTTGCAAAATCTGCCGGGGATTATAAGAGAGAAGAGCATCTTGGATGCATCAGGCCCACACGCATAAGGAGTGAAACGATATGCCTAGCATTTTGGCGCTGATTATGGTGATGATTTTAGTAGGCCAGGCGGCTGCGGGAACCTGGACGGAACATCAATTTATTTACAAGCCTTCCCTGGGAGCCAGGGGCGAGATCCAGAAAAACGCCTTTGACTCCGGCCTGGACCGGGTGGACGCCCATCTGGGCAAATACAAGACTTTGGGCGACCCGGGCTATGAAACCCTGGCCGCGGCCCTGACCACCATCGGCGGCAACAGCGTCTGCCTGACCATTCCGGCGGGCGCGGTGAGCATTGCAGCCAATACCACCATTCCAGCCAACGTCCATTTAAAGGTGCTCAATGGGGGCAGCTTAAATATCAGCGACGGCGCCACCCTGACCATCAACGGCCCTTTTGAGGCTGGACCTTATCAAGTGTTCTCGTGGGCCGGCACCGGCAAGGTGGTGTTCGGGACCGGCGCGGCGGAGCGGGTTTACCCCGAGTGGTGGGGGGCCAAGGCGGACGGCACGACCGAGTGTGCCACGGCCTTCCAGAAAGCCTTTGACGCCTGCCCCAACGTCCGGTTGGGTAAAGGCAGCTATAAGCTCACGGATACCTCCGTTTTGCTGAACAGCACTACCGTGGCGATGGGCTACACCTTCAGGGGCGAGGGGATGGAGACCAAGCTCCTGCTCTATGGCTACACTGATAAGTATGCCTTCCATCTCAACGCCGACGCCTCAAAGAACAGAGTGATAGATTGGCCTCAAGGTCCCCGCCTGGTGGTGGGGGATATGCTGGTTCATGGGGGCAATTCCACCAGCGCCAGCTTCCTCTACGCCCGGCAGTGCTGCGTCAAGGTGGAAAACATCCGGTTTAACTATCTCTACAAGGGTTTTTATTTCGAGGATTACTGCGACCGGCTGACCCTGCGGGACATCCACTGGACAGACCCCAAGGCCAACGGGCAGTTCTTCCATCTCCGGCAAGGCGACACCCTAACCATAGACGGGATAAACATCTATCCGCACAACAACAACGGTTGCAGCATCAATTACTCCGGCGGCTTCCGGGTCTCCAACATCATCGGGGGGATTCATAAGTTCGAGTATTGTCAGGGCGGGACGTTTGAGAACTGCCACATAGAGGGCGGCGAGGTCAAAATCGGCAACAGTACCATGACCCTCAGGAACAACTTTTTCTACAACAGGAACCTGCCCAACGGCTACGCCGTCCTGTGCGACGGCAACCTCGGCAGTTATTGGCACCCCCATAACCACATCGTCTTTGAGAACAACGTCTTCTCTTTTGTGGGCATGGCGGCAGGGGATGTCCGCGGCTACGACATCAAGATCATCAACCCGAAGGGCCGGGATGTCTATGTCTTCCGCAACAACGTGGGCAATCTGGCGGCCCCGGCCACGGAGTTCATCTCCGAAAAAGCGGGCATTGTAGTCTACTCCGATGACGCCAAACTCGGCCCGGCGCTGCAAAAATTCAAAGGGCGGGTGTCCGGCGACTTGACGCTGGCTTATGACGACGGCTACTTGCACGATTGGGTTGCGGTTGTGCCGGGAGCCAGGGAAGTGCAGTATTCCCCGGCCCCGACTTTCGACTGGTCGGGTGAAGGCGTCAAACCCTCCAATCTGCCCCAGGGCACCTATTATTACAAGATGGCCTGGTACAACGAAGTCGGCCACACCACTCCCAGTTCTCAGACCCAAGTGACGACCAGCGCTCCCAACAAGAGCATCGAACTGACGATAAACGGCAGGCAGCCTGACGGTTTCCTGCGGGTCTGGCGGGGGCCGTCCTCCGGCAGTTATGACCGCTACGTGGACATCCCCCTCAGCGGGCCGCATATCAGCCTGCACGATATGGGCAGCACTCTGAGCGGCTATGCCTGGATCACTTCGGGCGTCCCCTCCGTACCGGCTGCCAACACTACCATGCACGGCATCATCACCGCCCGTGACAAGCGGCAGTTCTGGTCGTCGGCGGCACCTTCGTCTGCGGAGTTCACCGGGGTGGTCGGAGATATTGTCTGGAAGGAGAACCCGGCGGTGGGGCAACCGAAGGGTTGGGTATGCACCGTAGCAGGCTCGCCGGGCACCTGGGTGAGCCTGGGCAATCTGTAGGATAGTAGGCGGAACTGGCGACCTGTCTCAATTGTTGCAGCTGGGACAGCCTTGCGCTTGGTTTGGCGAGCATGATAAGACACTCAGGTATAAAGCCAAAGTGGCCTCGGCGATTTTGTCCCAATTGAATTCTTCCACCAATCTATCTTGAAGACGCCGGGTCCAATCAGGGGCTTGCGACCGGCTTAAGGCGGCAAACAGGCGGGCCCGGAGCGCCTGCACATCCCCGGGTGGAAAGGTCCATTCCGGCTCAGACAGGATCTCCAGATTGGCGGGGATGGCGCTCACCAAAGCAGGCAGGCTGTAACTTAGCGCCTCCAGCAGCACCAGGGGCAGGCCTTCGTGATAGGAAGGCAGTACGAACAGGCGGGCGTTGGCGTAAATTTCCGCCAGCTCCCGCCCGGTGACGATGCCGGTGATAATCACCCGGCTATTTTTTGCTGCTTGAGTTTTCAAGGCTCTGCTGTAATCGTCTTCGTGATCGGCCCCCCCGGCGAGAACCAGTCGGACTTCACCGGGGAGATCGCGACAGGCCGCCAAAAGGTCGTGGAAACCTTTTTCCGGCACAAAACGTCCAACCGCCAAAACGTACTGTCCGGGTACCAAGCCAAAACGCGCCAGGACGGGGCCGGGACCCTGTTTGGCGGGGACGACCACGCCGTTGGGGATATAGGTGCTTTGTCTTCCGTACTTTTCCAGGAGCAGCGCCTGAATGGTTTTGGACACGCTGATGACGGCATGGGCATACCTGGCGGACACGGCCTCGCCCAGGTGCAGCATCGTTTTGGCCAGCCGGCCCCATTTTTTCCGCTCATAATCAGGGCCATGGTTGGTCACCACGATTTTAAATCCCGCCAGGCGCGCCGCCGGGGTAAACAAACCGGGGCCGATAGTATGAATATGGACCAGGTTAAACCTGGGTCGGGTCCGAGCCGCCTGATACAGCGCCCAAACCGAATGGCTGACAGCTTCCAGGTTTTTCCGTCTTATTGAGGGGAGCGGAACGACTTTGACGCCGCGATAATTATAGGCCTCAGCCGGCAGATACCCCCTGCGTCCAAAAACCGTAATATCCAGTCCCTTAGCCGCCAAGCGAGGATAGAGCTCCTGGCAGTGGGTTTCCACCCCGCCTTGAACGCCCGGAAAGCCCCGCGTGCCCAGAACTGCAACCCTTAATTCTGCCACTCAAATTGTCCCAAGCTGCTTTTGATATTGCTGACAATGCTGCGGAGAGCAAAGATTTTATGATTTTAATTTAAGTTTTGATAGTTGCCTTTAAAATTTAGGAATCTGTTTAGTTAATAGATCGGCTACTCTGCTCGCGAAGGAGGCTGGGGAGAAATGTTGCCTGATATATTCCTGCAACAAATTAGCTTTTATCAGTCTTTCTTCGTCATTATGCCAAAGTTGTTGTAAAACACTGCTTAGCCTTTCTGCGTCACCCATCGGCAATAAGAGGCTTCTACACTCCGGAGGATAATAATTTATGGTTGCAGGGGTTTCCGTAGTAATAACTGCTTTCCCCATCAAAATTGACGCCTTAAGTACAATAAGACCGGCAGTGACATCGCTGTTTAAAGGTAGAATGACCAAACGAGAATTAGCCACCTTGCCGTAAAATTCCTCCTCAGAGGTATCAAAGTAAACTTTTAAATTAACGGGAATTTCCTTGGAGTGGTCCCAATATTTGCGCCTCGCTATGACCACAAAAGGAATATCTGGACACTTTTGCGCCACTTTTATCACTGTGTCCCAATCCCTGGCGGCTTCCCCGCCGGAAAATACATAATCGGAATAATTGGGCTTAAGAATTGAGGTTGGAATACTATAAGGATCTTGCAAAATTGCGATTTTGTCTTGATGAATGTCATATTTATTAATGTATTTTTCCCGCATTTCCTTTGAATTAACAGTTATAAAAATATCGGTTTTTTTAAAAGCTAATTTATAGATATAATCCCTTATAGTTTCAATAATAATGCCCTTTTTTCGGGCGATCATGTTCAATGCAATAACTTTTAAATCCTTCATGAAAAAAAATTTCAATATTATGGCAGCAAAAATACCTGGAATAAAGCTCCATGAAAGTATTACCCCATTATGATGCTTGGCCTTCTTGGCTCCGCGCCATCCTAAAGCGAAATACTGTCCCCATAATATTAGTTTTCGCCATTTTACCTCGGTATTTTTGCTATTGAAATTTTCAATTCCTTCTAAAATAACATTAAAACCTTTTCTCCTTAACTCATCGGCCAGCCAGAATTTCTTACCTTCAGCCGGCCAGTCCACCAGCAAAATGGAAGTCGCTACCTTGGCTTTTTGTTGTGGATTTTTCATATGGGGTAATTAATGTCAGGATTTCAGACAGCTGCAAAATGGGGTCATAATCCAGGCTTTTTCGCCCTATCTCGCCTCCGGAGGCGATGGAGGCACAGAACAGTACATTAAAGAAGTAACAAAAACTGCGAGCTAAAGCAATATGACGCACCCCGCCCTCAGTATCCTGGCGGTTGCCGGGGGGCTGTCTGCCGCAAGCGCTGTTTTCCCTTGCCAGGGAAAACGCGACCGATTTGGACCAAAATTCTTCCCGCCAAACCGGGCAAAGCGCCTGAAACCTTTGGGAAGGCGTTTAAGTCCCCATCACATATGTTGCAATAATTCCATATAGATGCCCGCATGGAAAGAAGGTGGGCCGTCCCCGAGCCTGAGCTCCCGCCTTCTTTGCTTGACTAAGCCCTCAGAGTGTGTTAGAAGCTATCCCTCGATAGGTAATCCTACCTATAGCCCTGCCCCTAAATCCATTTAAAGGAAGGTTTGTGCGCCTCAAGAATCAACTAGAAGGAAAATGTACGCCGTCTCTGCTGGCCTCTCTGCTGATCTTCCTGTTGCTGATATCAAACGGCTTGTCTAAAGAAACCGACCGCCCTGGGCCGGCGGCTAATCATCCTGAAGGGTCTTCCTCTGCCCAGCCGGAAGGCCTTGTCGAGAAGATCAATCTCCTCGCTCTTTATACAGTTGACGAGGGGAAAAAGCGCGTGCTTTTTTATCAAAGGAAGGACCTGCGGTCTTTAAAACCTCTGAATATAAAGGGATACGTCACCGGTGTGGTGATGCTCTTGAATGACGAACTTGCGGTCAGCCTGGACGGCATGCCGATGAGCAGGATTCGCACTAATGACGACGGCACCCTGACTTGCAAGTACTTCGGCCCCCTCGAATCAGTGGGATCGATTTCTCCTTACATTGAGTCTGTTTCCCACAAAGCGCCTGAAAATGCGGCCGCCGAAACCGGCGCGGCCAAATACCTCTTCGGCGGTTACTCCTGTTTCCCGTTGGTGCGTGGGGCTGGCGTATCACGTGAGAAGCAATTTTTCATCTCACTCAAAAAAGGAAATGACTCGCTCCGGATAGTCGTACGCCATCAGGGCTCTCGCGCCATCTTCGCAGCCAAAAATGAAAGCGGGAAGCAGATCAGTTTTCATTACCAGGGAACCTCACTGCCAAACAACTTTGCCAAGGACCCGGAGCTGCGGTCTAGATTGCAGGCAATTTCAGCAGGAATCCGGTCGGTGGAAGGCAAGTTCGGGGTGGACTTGGTGTCCCGGGTAAACCTGGTGGACTATGAAAAAATTCGCAACGCCGTGACCTGCGGGGGCGAAAAAGAAATCTGGTTTTATCTCAAAGTGCTCAGAGAAGAACCTCTGGAAGAGCTGAGAACTATTGCCGCTCATGAGACCCTCCACCTGCTGGTGGAAAGTCAAGGATTTGCGGAAGATGCCGCACTGCGGGAGCATTTTGCCGATCTCAAAGGCTTCGATTTCCTTTCTTATGAACGCTTCATGCTCATTACCAAAGGCATTGTGCTGGAAAAAGGCAAGGAAGACCTCAAAGATGAGGCTATTTTCTTTGCCTTCCTGGACGAGCGCAATTTCCTGAAAGGAATGAAGGGTGGACATGCCTATCAGAATCCTGAGGAATTTTGCACTTCCTTTCTTCATTCCTTGATGTTTGTCGAGCGCCTGAAGGACAACCTGGATCGGCCGCTGTTTTTAAGGGGTCGCCAGGAGCCATATTTTTTGAGTCAAACAGAAAAACAGAACATCCTAAAGGAGTACGTCAAGACCCTGGAAATCCTGAAGCAGTCGCTTCCAGGCGGACAGCAGGCCGGCTTTTCTGTTGAAAAGGTGGGCAGCATCCTCGAACAAGCCCACCATCGGGCCAAACATGAATGGAAAAGGCGGGAGATGACAGTCGGGGCCGGCGTCCGGCTCAGCTGTGCCGACCTCCCGTCTTTTTAACTGCATCAGGCGAGCACCCGGCCATCCGAAAAATTTTGCTTTAAGCATTCTTAGCTGACTGCGGGCCCCTCCCGGTTAAATGAAGCCGTGTGTTTTCAAGCCTGGGCGCAGTCAGCCCCCAATAGGCTCCGACTTCGCATTGTAATCCATCAAATACGTAAAATCCCACCCGAGAATACGACAGCCCTCCCCTTGCTGCCAAACCTGCCGCCTCCTACGTTTAAAGGCAAATGGAACGTTCTTCCGCCTGCGAGCGCAGGTATTTTAAAGGAGAACGAAAAGAAAAAGGAGGTAGTTTACATGAAAAGAATTATTGCAGTTTTGGCCGTGTTGATGCTTGTCTGTGTTTTTGTCGGCGCCCAGGCGTTTGCCGCCGGGGAAAGAGAACGGGGTCAGACTTACGAGCGCGGGACGACGCAGCAGCAGATGACCACCGGGGAAAAGGCCCGGATGGGTGAACAGGCCATGGCGAACCGGGCCAGCGAGATTATCGGCAGCACCGTTAAAAACGAAAAGGGCGAACAGCTGGGTACGGTTAACGACATCGTGCTCGACAGGAGAGGTGAAGTGCAATACATCATCCTGTCTCACGGCGGTCTGCTGGGCATCGGCGACAAACTGATCCCCATCCCCTTCAGGGCAGCCAAGATGCAGGAAGACACCGTGGTTCTGCAAAATGTGGACAAGCAGAAACTCGAGCAGGCTCCGAACATCAGCCAGCAAGAGTGGGAAAAACTCGCACAGCCTGATTTTGAGAGAAGGGTTTACAGCTACTATGGTCAGGAACAACGCGAGCCTGGAACCATGAGGAGATGGGAAGAGCAGCCGAGGCAGAGACAGCAGCAGTAATGCTTCTCTTAACAGGCGCTCCGGTCAACCGGAGCGCCGAACCAGCCAGATTTTGTAAGGCACCGGCGATGCAGCAGCCTCGCCGGTTTTTTTATGCAGGGCGATGCCTATTTGGTCACAAGGCCGTGTTCGATAGCAAATCTAACCAGCGCGGAAGTTTTGTGGATATTCAGTTTTTTCATGATGTTGTAGCGATGAGTTTCGGCGGTCCTCCGGCTGATATAAAGATACTCCGCAATATCCCGGATAGAATAGCCTTCCCCGATCAGCTTCAGGATATCCTGCTCGCGGAAGCTGAGTTGCTTTAAGGGACCCTCGATGAATTCCTGTTTGCCCCTGAGATAGACATCCAGGACATTGTGCAGGATGCTCGGGCTGACATAAGGTTTGCCGTTGAGCACGTTGCGAATGGCGATAAGCAGTTCATCCCGGGTGATGTCGTCTTTCAAACAGTAGCCGTTGCCGCCCAGCCTGAAGACCTCCATAATGTGATCGTCATTGTTGCGAATGGTCAAAACGAGTATTTTGGCTTCCTGCACCTGCTTGCGGATGCTTCTGAGGACCGCGATTCCGCTCATTTTGGGCAGGTTCAGTTCCATCAGGATCAGGTCCGGCCGGATCTTTTCAATGGCGCGGATAACCGACATGCCGTCCGCGGCTTCTCCCACTACTTCAAAATCAGGAGAGGAACTGAGCATAGCCCTCAGGCCTTCCCGCATAAGCGTTTCATATTCTGCAATAAAGATGCGGTATTTCTGCTGCTCATTCATAGTTTATACCCCGAAAAAGATTCCCAAGGATTCTCCCGTCTTGCCGCTTCGGCAGGCAGAAGGGCGGGGCACCCCGCCGGGTATAACCCAGCAATTCAAGCCGAAGCACCTGCAGTATGGTTTAACGGGTGGGGCAAAAGCCGGGCTGAACCTTGGAATCGTGGAAACAGAACCTATTGCCTTCGGCGGCAGGACTGTATCGGGATGAGCCTTCCCAGCCCGCTTCTCCCACAGGCTTTGGCTGCACCGGACGCCTCTCAATAACCCCACGTAGGTTAACGCTTATTTATCGAACCTCCTGGAAATGATCTGACTGCTTGAACCACACCGCCAAAGGGGGATCTAGGGGAGGAGGCGATAGCAGCGTAACGAAAATATGAAACCAGCTTTTTCTGCAAAATTAAACAGGAGAAAAAAACTGTCAAGGAAACCTAGTGCATGGAAGTCTCAAGACGTAAGGGAGCGGTTTGAAGGGGAGGGAAGGGCGAGGCAAAGGTGGAAGTTGCCGAAGAAATTGTGTTTTCCTGGCAGACTCGTTTCTTATATGGCGCTGCCGCTTTCCTTATGCTAATATTGTTTGGAAAAAATTTCGCCGTATTCATTTTGGGCGGCGAGGGGCATCTTTTTGCCGGCTGCGGGGAATCAGCGGCCGGTGTTTACGGGAAAATAGTCCCCCAGGGAATTATAGATATCGCCAGGTTCCTGCACTTTGTTTTTCCTCTTCTGATCTGCGGCGATGACCTGCCCCGGATCTGCCGCCGTTAAAATCACCTGAAAGACAATCTACCTGCGCCATCGGGAGAAATATCCGGTATGAAATTGATCGTTGTGGATTCGGAACGTTGTGTGGGCTGCCAGAGCTGCATGTTTGCCTGCGCCCGGCGGCATCACGAAGCCGGGCTGGCCAAGAGCTGCATCGGGGTGCACTCCAGCGGCGGCATGGAGCGGGGTTTTAACCTGAAAGTCTGCCGGGCCTGCGAGGACCCTCCGTGTCTCAAGATGTGCCCCACCGGCGCGTTGCGCCCGGCCCGCCGCGGCGGCGTGCGACTTGACCTGGAAAAATGCCACGGCTGCGGCAACTGCCGCAGCGCCTGTCTGCTGAACGCCGTTTTCTGGAACAGCGAAATCAACAAGCCCATGATTTGCAGCCACTGCGGCTACTGCGCCAAATTCTGCCCGCACGGCGTCATTGCGGTGTTCAAGGAAGAGGAGGCCAAGGAACATGCTTTGTGATCAAGGCCTGAGCACGGTTTTACATATCGATTTGTCGAAGAAGTCCTTCCGGACCGAGAAGCGGCCGGAACTTTTTGAAAAGTACCTGGGCGGCGCCGGGGTGGCCATCCAGCTTCTGCATGAAAACTGCCCCAGGGATTGCGACCCTTTGGGACCGGAAAACCCCATTATTTTGGCGGTGGGGCCCTTGACCGCGCTTTTCCCGCTGGGTTCCAAGACGGTGGCCATGTTCAAGTCGCCCCATACGGGCAACCTGGGTGAGAGCCACTGCGGCGGCCGCAGCGCCGTGGCTTTGCGCATGGCCGGCTACGGCGCCCTGGTGATCAAGGGAGTCAGCGAATCCCCCATCTACGTCGCGGTGCATGGGAATAAGGTTTATTTCCGGGACGCCTCCTCCATCTGGGGGCTGGGAAGCATCGTCACCGGCCAGATTCTGAGGGAGGCGGAGAGCGGAACGGGCTTCAGGACCATCATGCGCATCGGCCCGGCCGGAGAGAAGCTGGTGTCCTATGCCTGCGTGACCACGGAGACCTACCGCCATTTCGGGCGCCTGGGACTGGGTGCGGTTTTCGGCAGCAAGAAGCTCAAGAGTTTAATCATTTCCGGCCAGCAGTCCCTGCAGGTCACCGATCAAAAGCTTTACCGGGAAACTTACGAGGAAATTTACGAAAAAGCGGTGACCTCGCCCCTCATGAAAAAGTACCACGACCTGGGCACCGCGGAAAACATCATGCCCTTGAACGAACTGGGGGGGCTGCCCACCCGCAACCTCAAGGAAGCCAGGCTGGCGGAAGCCGCCGATATTTCCGGAGAGTATTTCGCCGAACACTACCTGGGCCGGCGTCTGGCCTGCTCCCACTGCCCGGTGGGCTGCATCCACATCGCCGCGCTCCGGGAGCCGGACCCGTTGAAGCCCTACTTCTATAAAACCTCAATGATTTCCTATGACTACGAGCCCATGTACGCCCTGGGTTCCATGCTCGGCGGCAGCGACGCCAAGGGCCTCATGCAGTTGATGGACCGCATCGAGGCCTTGGGGCTGGACGCCATGAGCGCCGGCGTCATCCTGGCCTGGGCCACCGAGGCCCTGGAGAGGGGCAATATCTCGGAAAAGGAAACCCAGGTGCCCCTGGCCTGGGGCCATTATCCCGGCTATCTGAAGGCCGCCCGCTTCATTGTGGAGCAGCCCAACCACTTTTACCGGGCCCTGGCCCAGGGGGTGGAGCGGGCCGCCTCTCTTTACGGCGGGCGCGACTTCGCTCTGTCCTTCGCGGGCAACGAGATGCCGGGTTATCACACCGGGCCGGCCGCGCATTTGGGGGTCTTGGTGGGCGCCCGCCACAGCCACCTGGACAACGCCGGCTACAGCCTGGATCAGAAAGTTCTGGCCAAGAACCTGGCCAGTCCCCAGGAGGTGGCCGAGGCGCTTTTGACCGAGGAATACTGGCGGCAAATCCTATCCAGCCTGGTGGTCTGCTTTTTTGCCCGGGAGATTTACAAAAAAGAGGTGGTGGCCAAAGCCTTGCAGCTTTCCGGTTTTGCCGTCGACCCCGAGGCCTTGCTTGACATCGGCAAAGAAATTCACCGGGAAAAATACCGCTTCAAAATGCGGGAAGGCTTCGGGCTGGACCGGCTGCGCATCCCCAAACGCATCCTGGAGACGCCGTCCCTGGTGCAGGGCTGGGATGAAAATTACCTCATCCAGGTGCTGGAGCACGTCAAGGAAGCCCTGTCCCTTTAATAGGTCAACTCGGTTATGACCCAGGGTGATGGAGCGCCGACGCCCCCGGGCGGCGCGTCTCGCCCGGGCAGCCGGTTGAGTTCTTTTCTCATCTGGTTCCCAAGCTCCTGCTTGGGAACCGTCCTGGATGCAAAGCTTTGCTTTGCTTAAAAAATGAGGGCATGATCGGTTTGCCAAGCGGAGCTTGGCGGCCATCTGCGTCCCCAAGCAGGAGCTTGGGGACGA
>JASEFS010000024.1 GCA_030018495.1 Deltaproteobacteria bacterium
CCCGCTGCATCAACTGCGGCGTGTGCTCCGAATGCATGCAGTGCGTCATCGCCTGCCAGGCCGGCGCGGTGGCCCACGGCCAGGGTCCGCAAACCCTGGACCTGAACGTGGGCGCGGTGGTGCTGGCCCCCGGTTTTCAGACTTACGACCCCACCAAATATGCGGCTTATCATTATTCCCAATATCCGGGCGTAGTCACGTCCCTGGAGTTCGAGCGCATTCTGTCCGCCTCCGGCCCCTTTGCCGGCCATCTGGTGCGGCCCAGCGACCACAAGGAGCCCAAAAAGATCGCCTGGCTGCAATGCGTGGGCTCCCGGGACCTGCATCATTGCGACAACAGCTACTGCTCCGCAGTGTGCTGCATGTACGCCATCAAGCAGGCGGTTATCGCCAAGGAGCACTGCAAGGAATACACTCTGGACACCTCCATCTTTTTCATGGACATGCGCACCCATGGGAAGGATTTTGAGAAGTATTACTGGCGCGCCCAGGATGAGCACGGTGTGCGCTTCATCCGCTCCCGGGTGCACTCCATCGACCCGGTGCCGGGTTCAGACGATGTTTCTATCCGCTACCTGGACGAAAAAGGTGAATTGCACACCGAGATATTCGATTTGGTGGTGTTGTCCGTGGGCCTGGAGACTTCCCAGGCCGCTTTGGACCTGGCCAAGACCATGGGCGTCGAGGTTCGCCCGGAGACCCGCTTCGCCGACACCAAGCTGTTCACCCCGGTGAGCACCAACAAAGACGGCATCTATGTCTGCGGCGTCTTCCAGGCGCCCAAGGACATCCCCCAATCCGTGATGGAAGCCTCCGCCGCGGCAGCCGCAGCCGGCGAACTTCTGGCCAAGGCCCGGGGCACGGAACTCAAAAAGCCCCAACTCCCGCCGGAGAGGGATGTAAGCGGCGAAGAGCCCAGAATCGGCGTTTTCGCCTGCAACTGCGGCATCAATATCGGCGGGGTGATCAATATCCCGGCTCTGACGGAATATGCCAAGACCCTGCCCCACGTGGTGCATGTGGATGAAAACCTGTTCACCTGTTCAGCCGACACGCAGCAGAAAATCCTGGATGCCATCGAAGAGCACAAGCTGAACCGGGTGCTGGTGGCGTCGTGCAGCCCGCGGACGCATGCGCCCATGTTTATGGAGACCATTCAGCAGGCGGGCCTCAACCCCTACCTGTTTGAAATGGCCAACATCCGGGACCAGGATTCCTGGGTGCACATGCATGAGCCGGAAGCCGCCCTGGAAAAGGCCAAAGACTTGGTGCGGGGCGTGGCCGCCCGGTTGGCCAATCTGGAACCCCTCCACAAGATGGAATTTCCGGTTTACAAGTCCGCTCTGGTCATCGGCGGCGGCGTGGCCGGTATGGAAGCCGCCAAATCCATCGCGGACATGGGTTTCCAGGCGTACCTGGTGGAGCAGACCGATAAGCTGGGCGGCAACGCCTGGAACCTGGTCCTGAAACACAAGGGCAACGATTACCAGGGGTACCTGGAAAGCCTCATCAAGACGGTCCAGTCGCACCCCAATATCGAGATAATGTTCAATTCCTCGGTTACCGAGACCAGCGGCTTTATCGGCAATTTCAAGTCAACCGTGAAAACCCCTGAAGGCGACCGGGACCTGGAGCACGGCGTCACGATTATGGCCACCGGCGGGCAGCCCTATTTGCCGGAGGAATACTTATACGGCAAGCACCCGCATGTCTACATTTCCCTGGAGTTGGATAAACTTATTGCCGAAAAAGACGCTCGGTTGCAAGAAGCTAAACAGGCGGTCTTTATCCAGTGCGTGGGCTCTCGGGAGCCCCAGCGGCCCTACTGCAGCCGCCTGTGCTGCACCCATTCTGTGGAGAGCGCCCTGGCCCTGAAAGAACTCAACCCCGACATGGATGTTTTCATTCTGTACCGGGATTTGCGCACTTACGGGGAAAAGGAGCTGCTTTACAAGGAGGCCCGGGAAAAAGGCGTGATGTTCATCCGCTTTGACCTCGAGGGCAAGCCTAAGGTGAGAACCAAACCGGACCGCGGCCTCGAGGTGACCGTCACCGACCCTATTCTGGGGCTGCCGGTGGTGTTGCACCCAGATATCCTCACTTTGGCCAGCGCCGTTCTGCCTAACCCCACCGAGGAATTGGGCGAGCTCTTCAAGGTTTCCCGGAACGCTGAGGGCTTCTTCAACGAGGCCCATGCCAAGCTCAGGCCCGTGGACTTTCCGTCCGACGGCATCTTCCTGGCCGGGCTGGCCCACTATCCCAAGCCCATTGACGAGTCCATCGCCCAGGCCAAGGCCGCGGCGGGCCGGGCCGCCACCTTCCTGGCCCAGGATACGGTCAAGGTGGGCGGCGTGGTGGCCGTGGTGGATCCGGACAAATGCGCGGTGTGCCTGACTTGCGTGCGGACCTGCCCGTTCAACGTGCCGGTCATCGATTACAAGATAGACGCGGCCTACATCGACCCGGCCAAATGCCAGGGGTGCGGCGTGTGTGTATCTGAATGTCCGGCTAAGGCCATTCAGCTCAAGCACTTCACCGACATGCAGATTATTGCCCAGGAACTGGCCTTGGCCGCGGGGTAAGGAGCTTTACGCTTTAAGCATTAGGCTTTAAGCTTAAAAAAATAAAATTGAGCGGCATTATCGAATTAACTTCCAAGCTAAAGCTGTTAGCTTAGAGCTTACGGCTTATAGCTTAAAGCTATAAAAAGGAGCTATCATGACGGCTGGATTTTCTCCCAAGATCATCGGTTTCTGCTGCCGGTACTGAGCTTACAGCGCGGCGGACCTGGCAGGTTCGATGCGGCTGCAATATCCTCCGGAGATCAAGATCATCATGATGCCTTGCACCGGCCGGGTGGACATTCTGCACCTGCTGAAGGCCTTTGAGGGCGGGGCTGATGTGGTTTTCGTGGCGGGGTGTCTGGAAGGCGAGTGCCACTATCTGAGCGGCAATATCCAGGCCCGCAAAAGGGTGGCCAAGCTGAAAAAGGATTTCGAGCAGATGGGCTTTGAGCCGGAGCGGCTGGAAATGTTCAACCTGTCGTCTTCGGAAGGTCCGAGATGGGCGGCCATTGCCAAGGAAATGGCAGAGCGGGCCTATAAGCTGGGCCCCAGCCCGGTGAAGCAAGAGCAGCGCAAAGCTTGGCTGGCGTCCCAGCCTCAGGCCAGCGCCGGGTGAGCTGTACCTGCGGGGCGGCACCAAAAGTCAAGCCGGGGAGGGCGCAGGCATGTCTGCCTGTTCCCTCCCTTTGCCGCTAAAACGAAGGCCCTTTCAGCATAAGCTTCCGGTGCGGAAGGAAGCCGTGGTAGGTTAAAAGTTTCCCGCCTCAAAAAAACTTCTTATTTTTTTCCGCTATTCTCCCGTGCCAGCCTGCTTTCGACATTTTGCCATTCAACGGCAAATTGGCGGATGCGCCAGAATGTATTACAATAATTTGGGAAAGGAGGCGGCATGGCTTACAGGACCATAATGGCTTTTGTGCTGGCGGCTCTTATGCTGGCTGCCGTTAGCGGTGAGGTGTGGGCTGTGCAAGTGGGAACGCTGATCAAGGCCGAAGGCCCGGTGGAGCTTCTCAGGAAAGGCAAACTCCCCGCTTCGCAGGCCCAAATCCATGATAGTCTCGAACCGGGGGATGTTATCCGCACCAAAACCGGCGGCCGGGCCCAAGTCCGCTTCATTGACGACTCCATTCTCACCATCGCGCCCGGATCCATGGTGATCATCAGCTATTATCTTTACGATAGCAGCAGGTGTCTTAGGCGCGCGGTGCTTAAAGTGGTCCGGGGCCTGACGGCCTGCGTGGTGAGCCAGCTTTTGCAAGCCGAGCAGCCTACTTTCCTGATGCAAACCCATACGGCCTTATTGGGAGTGAGGGGCACCAAATGGTACGCGCTTTTGGGGGCCACATATACTGCGGCTTTTAATGAAACAGGGGAGCTGGAGGTGAGTTCCCTTAAAAAAGAGATCGGCAAAAAAGTGTTGCTCAAGAGCGGCGAGACTTCTACCGTGGCGCTTGACCTGCCGCCTACGGACCCCCAGCCGTATCCCGACATGATGCGACGTTTGTTGGAAAACTGGCTAGTGAACGGCGTCCCCGAGCGGCTTATCAGCATGAGCCCCTTGGAATTGCCCTGGTTGAAGCTGCCGCAGTTCCCGGAAAAGCCGGAAGACCTTCCCGAGGGGCTCTTTGTGCCGCCTGCCGTGCCCCCGCCGGGACAATCATTGCCGCCCTCAATTGAGAGAACCAGATGATGACAAGGTCTTTTTCGGTTGTTCGCGGCGCCTTCCGGTTATTTCGGGCTCAGCTTGACAATAGAGGTTGTCTGGGTATATAGCTTCCTTTGAGGAAAATTCGTGAAAACCAAATTTATCTTTATCACCGGCGGCGTTCTCTCCTCTTTGGGTAAAGGCGTGGCCGCCGCGGCCATCGGAGCCCTTTTGGAAGCCCGGGGGCTCAGGGTCACCTTTCAAAAGCTTGACCCCTACATCAATGTGGACCCAGGCACCATGAATCCCTTCCAACACGGGGAGGTCTTTGTCACCGATGACGGCGCCGAAACCGATTTGGACCTGGGCCACTATGAGCGGTTCACCACGGTGACTCTCGGCCAGCAGAACAACTGCACCACAGGGCGCATATATAACAACGTCATCACCAAGGAGCGGCGGGGCGATTACCTCGGGGGCACAGTCCAGGTCATCCCTCACATCACCGATGAAATCAAGCAGGTTATCCTGAGTGTGGCCCCCCAGGGAGATGTGGCCATCATCGAAATCGGGGGCACCGTCGGGGACATCGAGAGCCTGCCGTTTCTGGAAGCCATCCGTCAGCTCAAAGGCGACCTGGGCAAGCGGAACTCGTGCTACATCCACTTGACGCTGGTGCCTTATATCAAAACTGCGGGGGAAGTGAAGACCAAACCCACTCAGCACAGCGTCAAGGAGCTCAGGAGCATCGGTATTCAGCCGGACATCCTGCTTTGCCGCAGCGAACACATGCTGCCTCCGGACATCAAAGCCAAGATCGCCCTTTTCTGCAACGTCGAGCCGGAGATGGTGATTACCGCCCAGGACGTGGAAACTATCTATGAACTGCCCCTGCTGCTTCACCAGGAGGGCCTGGATGAGCGGTTGATCGAAGTGCTCAATATCTGGACCGGAGCGCCGCGGCTGGACGTATGGGAAGACCTGGTACATCGTTTCAAAAATCCCCAGGACCGGGTGGAAATCGGTATTATCGGCAAATATGTCAACCTCCAGGAATCGTACAAGAGCCTCCATGAAGCCTTGGTGCACGGGGGCTTGGCGAACCAGGCGCAGGTGGCCTTGAACTACATCGACGCCGAAGCGGTGGAACGGGAAGGGCCGGAGCCTTTGTTGAGCCACCTGCACGGCATCCTGGTGCCCGGGGGCTTCGGAGTGCGGGGCGCGGAAGGCAAAATCAAGGCCATTCAATTCGCCCGGGAGCGCCGCGTGCCTTATTTCGGCCTGTGCTACGGCATGCAGCTTGCGGTCATCGAGTTCGCCCGGCATGTGGCCGGGCTGCCCCAGGCGCAAAGCGAGGAGTTCGACATCAAACCCTGCGATCCGGTCATTTATCTCATGCGCCAATGGTATGACTACCGCCTGAATGCCGTGGTCAATCGCAATGAGACGTCGGACCTGGGCGGCACCATGCGCCTGGGGGCTTATCCCTGCGTGCTCCAGGACGGCTCGCTGGCGGCGAAGGCCTACGGCAAGAAAGAAATCATGGAGCGCCATCGCCACCGCTATGAATTCAACAACGACTACCGGGACCAATTAACTGCCGCCGGCCTGGTTATCAGCGGCACCTCCCCTAACGGGGAACTGGTGGAAATCATCGAACTGAAAGACCACCCCTGGTTTCTCGCCTCCCAATTTCATCCGGAATTCAAATCCCGTCCCATGACCCCGCACCCGCTGTTCCGCGACTTTATTGCTGCCTGCAGGACTTTTAAACAGGCCGAAGGCGGGAATGCCGTATTATAGTTTTTGCTTGTCCAATGGCGCGCCAATTTTCACCGGCAGAAATGCTCATCGGGGGGTACAGGTTTCTCGCCTACCTGATGCGGGGCGGCCTGTTCAATATCAATCTGGAAGTCACCAAGCGCTGCAACGCACGCTGTGATTTTTGCAATTACTGGCAGGAAGACAGCCCGCCGGAACTTGCCGACTATGTGCCGGTGGTCAGGAAACTCAAGCCCCTCTCCGTCAGCCTCACCGGGGGCGAGCCCCTTTTGAGGTCGGACTTGGCCTGCATCATTCTCTCCTTGCGCCGTAATTTCGGATTTCTGGTCATCGGAATGATCACCAACGGCCTGCTCTTGACCCCGGAGCGGGGCAAGGAGTTGTGGGACGCAGGCTTGGACGAGCTCTCCATCTCTTTGGATTATCTGGACGAGCGCCACGACCGCGAACGGGGCGTACCCCGTCTGGCGGAGCATATTCTGGCCGTGGTGCCGCCCCTTAGGGAGGCGGGCGTGGAGGTGTGCTTCAATGTGGTGGTCAAAAAGGGGAATTATCGGGAAATCCCCGCCATCCTGGAGCGGGCCGCGTCTTTGGGGGCCAAGATGTCGCTCAGCACCTATAACAGCTGGCGCATCAACAATGAGAGCCACATGCTTTCAGAAGAAGATTTGCCAGGCCTGGAGGAAATGCTGGCTCAGCTCAAGGCCCTAAAAAGGCGGCTGAAGACGCTGACTACCGGAGAATTTTACCTGGACCGCATCCCCGAGTTCTTCCGGCGCAGGCAGGTGCCGGGCTGCACGGCCGGCCTCAACTGGGTGCAGGTGACCCCGGACGGGAGGATAAAGCGCTGCTCCGACCAGCCCGTTGCCGGCCACTGGAGCCAATGGCGGCCGGGGTTTTTTGACCCCACCGAGTGCGGGCGCTGCTGGTATTCCTGCCGCGGCGCGGCGCAGGAACCCTGGACGCTGAAGCGCTTTGTGGAGATGAGCCGGGAGGCGCTGTCGTGAAAAAGAGTTTTAAGTTTTCCGTTTTCAGTATAAAAGCTCGAATTATCTTGCTGAATTGCCCAGGAATTTGGTAATGGGGAGGAAAGGAGCGTAAAGGCTGATCAGCCTTGTTATAATACCCGGGAATCCGGCGGATTTGATAAATATGTCTATCACTGTACCGGTAGGAAACCTGAAAATCGGCGACGGCGGCCTGGTCATGATCGCCGGGCCCTGCGTTATCGAGTCGGCAGCGCTTACCCTGGAGGTGGCCTGGGCCTTGAAGGAGTTCGCCCGGCAACTTTCGCTTTCCCTGGTTTTTAAATCTTCGTATGATAAGGCCAACCGGACTTCCGTTGCATCTTTCCGGGGGCCGGGGCTGGGCCCGGGGCTGGAAATCCTGGCCCGGGTGCGCCAGGAGGTGGGTCTGCCGGTGCTCTCGGATGTGCACCATGTTGACGAAGTGGGTCCTGCGGCCCAGGTGCTGGACGTGTTGCAAATTCCGGCGTTTTTGTGCCGTCAGACCGATCTCGTCCTGGCCGCCGCGGCCACCGGCAAGCCGGTGAATATCAAAAAAGGGCAATTTCTGGCCCCCTGGGACATGGCCCCGGTGGTGGCCAAGGCGGCCAGCGCCGGCCACCGGAAGCTCCTGCTGACGGAACGGGGTGCGTCTTTCGGCTACAATAACCTGGTGGTGGATTTCCGCAGCTTGGCCATTATGAAAAACCTGGGATATCCGGTGATCCTGGACGTGACGCACAGCGTGCAGTTGCCGGGCGGCCTGGGGAGCAGCTCCGGCGGCCAGCGGGAGTTCATCCCGCTGCTGGCCCGGGCCGGCGTGGCCGCGGGCGTGGACGGTTTGTTTATGGAAGTGCATCCTGAGCCGGACAAGGCCCTGTGCGACGGGCCCAATTCCCTGCCTCTCAAGGATGTGCCGGCCCTTTGGCGCAACCTTAAGGCTTTGCATCTTCTCGTGCGGGAGCAGGCGGCGGGGCCGTCATGACAGGCAGCTATCCGCCGGAGGTGTGGCAGCGGGCAAGCCTGATTAAACTGCTGCTCCTGGACGTGGACGGGGTCCTGACCGACGGGCGCCTGTTTTTCGACAAAAAAGGCGAGGCCTTTAAGGTTTTTCACGTGCGCGACGGCCACGGCATCAAGATGCTGCAGCTGGCCGGCGTCGAGGTGGCCTTTTTGTCGGGCCGGAGGTCGGACGCGGCTTACCACCGGGCCCGGGAACTCGACATCCAACGGTTTCACGAAGGCCTGCGGGACAAAGCGCCGGTCCTGGAACAGGTGAAAGAAGCGCTGGGGCTGCAATATGAGGAAATCGCGACGGTGGCCGACGATCTGGTGGATCTGCCGCTCATGTCCAGGGTAGGTCTGGCGGTGGCGGTGGCCGACGCGGTGCCCGAAGTCAAAGACGCGGCGCATTGGGTTACTACTCTCCCGGGCGGCAGAGGGGCGGTGCGGGAGGTCTGCGATCTCATTCTGAAAGCCAGAGGGCAGTGGGACGATCTGCTCAAGCGCTGGCAGACAGCCGCACTGATTGAAAAAACATAAATTTTCAGGATCAACAACCGATTTATGTTAATATGGGGCGATCCTGTCGTCTCAGAATAAAAAGAGGCAATGCCGCTGGAAGTGCCGTTAATTATATAGGCTTGGCTTATGGCTGTTACTTATATGACCAAATTTAGGGGCAAACTAACCCTGGGGATGACGCTTATCGCGATTATGCTGGCGTTCGCCCTGGCCTGGAGCCTTCTCGGCAGCCAGGAGCCGGCTCCTGTTCCCCCGGCCCCGGCGCGGCCCGAGACGCCGGCCCGCCCCAAGATGGAATCCCTGTCTCTCATTGAATTAGAAGACGGCGGCAAACGCTGGACCCTGGACGCCCAGAACGCCGAATATCTGAAAGACCAAGATGAAATCCGCATCACCGGCATCAAGGTGGAATTCTTCGGCGAAGGCGGGCGCGTGCTCAAGATCTCCTGCGAGGAAGGACTGATCAATACCAAAACCAGGGCTTTGACCCTGAAAGGGCAGGTGCTGCTGCAAGAGGGTGATCTCATCATCAGGACCGGGGAAGTGCACTATCAACCCAAGGAGCGCCTCCTTCTGGCCCCGGAGGGAGTGGTGCTGGAAAGCCCCCGTATCAAGGTCCGGGGCAAGGGGCTTAAGGTGGAACTTGACCAGAAGCGGCTCACGCTGAATGAGCATCAGTCCACCCAGGTGCAGATGCAGGGAAGGGATTGGCCTTTATGAACGCCCTGGGCGTAAAAAAGCTGGCAGCCGCCGGGGCTGCCTGGCTGGCGTTATGCTGCAGCGCCTGGGGAGCTTTTGGACAGGCCGCTCCTGAAAAAGGCAAAGAAGTGCCGCTCCATATCACCGCCATGCATCTTGAAGCGGACCAGGCCAAACGGCTCATTACTTTCGGCGGCCAGGTCAAGGCCCAGTATGGCGACTCTTTTCTTTATACCGATCAACTCCGGGTGTACTATGAGGCCCCCAAGCCGGGGAAAGCCCCAGCCGCGCCGGAGGAAGCCGCCGCGGGCCAATCGCCTCTGGGCGATCTCGGCGGAGAAAAAATCGAGCGCATCGAAGCTGAAGGCCACGTGCGCTTTGTCCAGGAAGATAAGGTGGCCACCGGCCAAAAAGCCATTTACTACCGGGATGAGGAGAAAGTCGTGCTCCTGGGCAATCCCCAGGTCTGGCGCGGGGAAAACAATCTGAAAGGCGAAAAAATCACCTTGCACTTGAAAGACAACCGGGTGGTGGTGGAAAGTTCCGTGCAGCAGCGGGTGGAAGCGCATTTGTACCAGGCTCCGGGGCAAGGCGCCAAAGTGGGCGGCATCCTGCCGGCTTCCCGGCCGAAGAGCGCCAACTCTCAAGAGAAGCAGAAGCGCCCTTAACTTTGAAAATTTGAAGTTCAAAATGTCCTTCAAGGAAAAATTTTTTTAACCGAAAACCAAAAACCGAAAACGAAAACTGTATTTAACATGCATCAACTCCTGCTGCAAAACCTCAGCAAAAGCTATAACGGCCGCAAGGTGGTGGACAACGTCACCATCCGGGTCAACAGCGGGGAAGTGGTGGGGCTTTTGGGGCCCAACGGGGCCGGCAAAACCACCACTTTCTTCATGGTGCTGGGGGTTATCAAGCCCGATGCCGGCGGCATTTTTCTAGACGGCGAGGATATCTCCTCCCTGGCCATTTATCTGCGGGCCCGCAAAGGGCTGCAATATCTGCCCCAGGAATCTTCGGTATTCCGCAAGCTGACGGTGGCCGAAAATATTCTGGCGATTTTGGAAACTCTGGAACCGGACCCCCGGCTCCGGGAGGACCGCCTCCAGAAGCTTTTGGGGGAACTGCATCTCACCCATCTGGCCGACCAAAAGGCCTCGGTGCTGTCCGGCGGAGAGCGCCGACGGGTGGAAATCACCAGGGCCCTGGTGACTTCGCCGCACTTCATCATCCTGGACGAACCGTTCGCCGGCATCGACCCGCTGGCGGTCACCGATATCCAGCACATTATCCTGCAGTTGCGGGAGCAAGGCCTGGGCGTCCTGATTTCCGACCACAACGTGCGGGAGGCCCTGGAGGTCTGCGACCGCGCCTACATCTTGAATGAAGGGGTGATCCTGGAGGAAGGGACGCCTGACCATATTGTGAGCAGCGAATTGGCTAAAAGAATTTACTTGGGCGAAGCCTTTAAGTTATAATAAAACCATAGCCAACGGCTTTTGGTATGTATTTTGCCAAATTGCCTGAAGCCATATACCCGGTGTTTCAAAACCATCATCCAGGACGGAGGTCAGGTCGGAACGTTTTTAGCAACGGCTGGGGACCGGCCAAGAAAAGCGGCGGCTCAAGGTAATGTGACATGGCACTGGAAATCCGGCAAAACCTGAAATTAGCCCAGACGCTCATTATGACGCAGAAGCTGCAACAGGCCATCAAGCTGTTGCAGCTCTCCCGCATGGAGCTTTTGGGGGAGATTCACCAGGCGCTGGAAACCAATCCCATCCTGGAAGAGCAGCTTTCGGAAGACCGCACGCCCGAAACCACCCCTGAGGAAGAGGACTGGCCGGCTTTCTCCGCCGAACAGGCCGCAGAGGAGCCGAAAGAGGACGGCGACGCCAAGTCCGCGGCGGAGGAATGGGATTGGGACAGCTTTCTGAAATACCAGCAGATGCCCACACCCACTTTCCAGGAGTACGAAGAGCGGGAAACCCCTGCTTTTGAAAATCTCAATGCCCAGAAAACCACCCTTAAATCCCATCTCTTGTGGCAATTGCGAATGACCGATCTGGATGCAGAGGGCGAGCGCATTGCCACGCTCATCATCGGCAACCTGGACAGCGATGGGTATTTGAGGGCCACCGTGGATGAAATCGCCGCGGAAACGGGTTGTGACCCCGCCCGGGTGGAAAAGATTTTGACGCTGGTACAGAGCCTCGATCCCGTGGGGGTGGCGGCCCGGGACCTAAAGGAATGCCTGCTGCTGCAGCTTGCCGCCCTGGACGCCGGGGACCCTCTGCTGAACGCCATTGTCGAGCATCATTTGCCGAACTTGGGCAACCGCAATTATCAGGCCATCGCCCGGGATCTCAAGGTTTCTGTGGAACAAGTGGCCCAGGCCTGCGAAATTATCGCTACTCTGGACCCCAAACCCGGCCGTCGGTTCGACGCGGAAGATGCGAATTACATCAATCCTGATGTATTTGTGCAAAAAGTAGGCGATGACTACGTCATTACCTTGAATGAAGACGGCCTCCCCAAGCTGAGGATTAACAGGTTTTATCTTGACGCCATGCGCAATCCCGAGACCCTCTCGGATGCCGCCAAACAGTATATCCAGAAGCACCTGGATAACGCCTTGTGGTTTATCCGCAGCATCAACCAGCGGCAGAAAACCCTTTACAAAGTGACGGAAAGCATCGTCCGCTTTCAGCGGGAATTTTTGGATCACGGCCTGTCCCACCTCAAGCCTCTCACTCTGCGCCAGGTGGCCGAAGACGTGCAAATGCATGAGTCCACCATCAGCCGGGTCACCACCAGCAAGTACGTCCACACCCCCCAGGGAGTCCTTGACCTCAAGTATTTTTTCAACAGCGGCATAAACCTGGGACTGGGAGACCAGATTGCGTCTGAAAGCGTCAAAGAAAAAATTCGCCAGATCGTGCAATCGGAGAACCCGGAAAACCCTTTGAGCGACCAGGAGATTGCCGATATTTTGCGCAAGGACGACGTGATCATAGCCCGCCGAACCGTGGCCAAGTATCGGGGTATGCTGGGCGTGCTGCCCTCCAGCAAGCGAAAAAAACCGAGCCTGCGCTTTAAGGGACTGGCCAACCCCTCCGCACCCTGAAATTTCTGACAACTTGCCATAGTAACGGAGAAACCATGCAGATTTCTGTTACCTTCAGACAACTCGAGCCTTCCGAGGCGTTGAAAAATTACGTCACTGAACGCCTGAGGAAATTCAAGCGCTACCTGGAAGGTCCTCAAGAGGCCCACGTGGTGCTGGCCCTGGAAAAGTTCCGGCACCTCGCGGATGTAACCATCAACAGCAACGGCCGCATCATCAAAGGTCGGGAAGAGAATGCCGACATGTATGCCGCCATTGACCTGGTAATGGACAAAATCGACCAGCAATTGCGGAAAATGCGGGAAAAGCTGCGGGACGTCAAGGGCGACCGCAGCCGCGCCGCCGCGCCGGCCGCGGCGGGGGCCGAAGAGGCTGCTGCACGGCCCCAAATTCGCCGGCGCAAGATGGAAGTGCCGCCGCTGCAACTGGCCGATGCCCTGGAATTGATGGAGAGCAAAGGGAATGACCTGCTGGTGTTCACGGACGTGAGCAGCGGCGCCCTGTCCATCCTTTACCGGCGTCCGGACAGCAGTTATATATTGGTGGAGCCCGAACTCGGTTAAGGCCGACCTTACATGAAGATTCTCGAGCTCTTGGATCGCGCCTGCATCCTGCCTGATTTAAAGGCCGGCAACAAACAAGAAGTGCTGGAAGAGTTGGCTGCTCCCCTGGTGCCCGGCCCCGACGGCCTTCAACTGAAGACGGTGGTGGAGGTTCTCATGGATCGGGAACGCCTGGGGAGCACCGGCATCGGCGACAGTATCGCCATTCCCCACGGCAAGCTGCCAAATCTTTCCAGTCTCAGGCTGGCGTTCGGCCGCAGTCTCAAGGGCGTTGATTTCGATTCCATGGACGGCAAACCCACCCATCTCTTCTTCCTGCTGTTGGCTCCCATCAATTCGGCCGGACTCCACCTGAAGGCCTTGGCCAAGATTTCCCGTATGCTCATGAGCCAGCCGTTTCGCGAGAGCCTCATGAAGGCGGCTTCAGTGGAGGAAATTTACCGTCTGCTGGCTGAACGTGATGCAGAATTTTAAGACCGCCGGATGGTGCCTGACACGCTCCTGCCGGATTGCGGTCGAAGGCTGCTCAAAGCTGAGCAGCCGGCCTGAGTGCCTGCCATGAAATTACTTAAGCCTGCCTCACCGAACCGATCCCAAGGGTACGGCTCCCTGCCGTCTTTTTCCGTGCTTATCGTCACGGGCCTGTCCGGGTCCGGCAAGAGCACGGTGCTGCACGCCCTGGAAGACGTGGGGTTTTTTTGCATCGATAACCTCCCCTTAAGTCTTTTGGCTCCCTTTCTCGAAGAGATCTCCAAATCCCGCCGCGACCGCCGCAATGTCGCGTTGGTGATGGATGTGCGCACCGAGGGCTTTCTGCAGAATTACGTCCAGGTCTTCAAGGAACTGGAGGCTCAGGGCTATTTTCTGCGCATCCTCTTTTTAGAAGCGGACGAAGACGCCCTCATCCGCCGCTTCAGCCAGACGCGGCGCCAGCATCCCTTGGCCGACCATGACAGCGTCTCCCACGCCCTGCGCCAGGAGCGGGAATCACTCAAAGGTCTGAGGGAGATGGCCCACCGCATCATCGACACCACTTCCTTCAATCCTCATCAATTGCGCAAACTCATCATCGCCGAATACACGGATTTGTCCCCTGAACGGCGCATGGCCCTGCATCTCACCTCCTTTGCCTACAAAAACGGCATTCCCCCGGAGGCGGATTTGGTTATCGATGTGCGGTTTCTTCCCAACCCTCATTTTATCGATGAACTCCGACCCTTCACCGGCAATGAACCGCGGGTCCGGGAATTTGTCCTGAAGCACGGGGAAACCCGGGCGTTTATCACCCATCTGTTTGACTTTGTGGATTTCCTCTTGCCCCTTTATCAAAAGGAAGGTAAAACTCACTTGAATATCGCCATCGGCTGCACCGGGGGACAGCACCGTTCAGTGGTCATCGCCAATTGTCTGGGTGAACATCTGGCCCAGAAAAAATTTTCCTTTTCCCTGACCCATCGCGATTTAGCCGAACAGAGAGGAGAATGAAAACATGGTGGGTGTGCTGATTGTGACGCACAAAGACTTGGCCGAGGCTTTCTTGACCGCCTGTGACTTGATCATGGGCTGCCAGGAGGGTGTTCACGCTTTATCGCTGGACCCCAACGCCCCTCCTGAGACCCTGGTGCAGCAAATTCAGGACTCCATCTCCCAACTAAACAATGGCGACGGTGTGCTCATTCTTACCGACATGTTGGGCGGCACCCCCTCCAACCTGAGCCTGTCCTTCCTGCAGGAGGGTAAAGTAGAAGTGGTGACCGGCGTCAACCTCCCCATGCTCATGAAACTGGCCGGCTTGCGCCGGAGCAAATCCCTGTCGGAAATCGCCCTGAAGCTCAAAGAATCCGGCCAGGCTGGCATTACTGTGGCCAGCGAGGTGCTTAACAAGAAATGACCCCGGACCTGCTCATCCGTCAGGCCCGTCTGACGGATGTGAAGTCCATCTGGGATATCGAACGCCTGTCTTTCCCCGCCCCTTGGTCTTTCTGGTGTTTTCTATCCGAAATGGGCAATCCCAACAGCACGATCCTGGTGGCCGGGCCTCCTTCACCCAAAAACTGGAAAACCTGGGGTTATATCGTCTACTGGGTGATAGCCGGGGAAATGCACGTCATGAATCTGGCCGTCCATCCCCGGCACCGCCGCAGGGGCGTCGCCAAGGCCTTGCTCAGGGAAGCCATGCATCGCGCCCGGGACCAGGGCGCGGTGGTCGCCTGGCTGGAAGTCAGGCCTTCCAACCAGGCGGCCCAGACCCTCTATAAATCCTTCGGCTTCAGGAAAGTGGGGGTGCGGCCCCGCTATTATGCTGACAACCAGGAAGACGCGCTGCTCATGGCCTATTATTGGGAGGAAGAAGTGAGCAGCGAGCAGTGAGCAGTCAGCCAGCAGTCAGAAAACACCACCTCATAAAACCATACCAGAAATTTCCCCTGCGGCGGCTTTAATTCAGACCGGCAGCCTGGCTGAAAATATTGCTCACCTCTGGCTGCTGACGGCTGACGGCTCAATGCAGCAAGTGCACGTTGCCGATATTGACGTTTTTTACGCCCGCCTCCTGCGCGGTCTTGCGGGCCGCCAGCGCGAAGTCCCGGGAAGTCACCGGCAGGTCGGGAAGATAGAACTGGGGGTAGAACGCGAGCAGGCTGTAAGGAATGTCCGGGTTTAAGGAAGCGATGAAGCGGGCCAAGCCGTGAATCTCCTCCAGGTCCACATAGCCCGGCACCATTAGGGTGCTGGCCGTCAAGAGAGGCACCTCCGGACGCTCCCCGAAACGCGCCGCCAACGCGGCAAAATTCTTCAGGGTCTGGCTGTTGGACACCCCGCACAAGGCCAGGTGCATTTCCTCGCTGAAGGTCTTCAAGTCGAATTTTATGATGCCGCCGTTTTCCAGACAGCTGGCCGCCAGGGGCTTGAGCCAGGCTTCCTGCATGGCGCCGTTGGTCTCCCAACAGATGCGGAGCCGGCGCCCGGCCTTTTCGGCCCGGGCCAGGGCCAGCCTGGAAGTTGCCAAGGCATGCGGCAGCTGAGGGGTGGGGTCGCCCCCGAAATAGCAGATGCACGCGGTGCGGGCATGTGCGGCTTGGGCCAGGTCCGCCGCCGACATTCTGTCACCGGAAAAAGTCTGGCGCTTGAAGGTCCAGTTCTGGCAAAAAAGGCAGTTGAAATTGCACGCCTGATAAAAAACCGCCAGGTTGACGTAACCCCGCTCGGGGCCGTCGACGCGGGCGTATTTGGGGTAGCCCCGGCCCGTGCCCCCGGGACAGAACCAATCGGCCACGCAATTGGTCGGCAGAGGGTCGTAATAGTAGCTTACTCCCGCGCCGGCAGGGTTGCCGCCGACAAGCTTTCCCCCGGACACCCTTCGGGCCCCGCAATAGCCATAGCCGCCCTCGGGGATCCGGCAGGCATGGAAGCATAACGCGCAAACTTTCCCCTCCGGGTCCCGGGGCGGTTTCAGCGGCAGCCCAAAAACCTTGCGGCTCTCGAAGTGATAGGCCTCGATCTCCGGCCAGACCTGGTCAAAACGGGAGCGGATGCAGGAAGCGCAGTAGCCTAAACGGGAGGAAAAGATGGCCGGCTTTTGGCCGCATAATTTACAGGTGTTTTTTTCCGCCATGTAATCAAATTATACACTAATTAAACTCACTCTAACTCAGGGGCGCGCCGCACTTCGAACAGAACCTGATCCAGAAGCTCCGGCCCAAATACCCGCCGCAGGCCGGGCAGCGCCAGTTGGCCAGGGAGAAAACCAATGCGCCCAGGATGTAGGCCAAAAACCCCCATTGCATAGTCTGCTTATTCAAGCCGAAAGAAGCGAGGGAGGAAGGGGAAGCCACCGTCAGGATCAAAACGGCGAACAAAGGGATGATAAGGAGAAGCTGCTTTCTTCTCTTTTGCGCAAACTCGGCTTTAAATCTGCTTATCTGCTCGTCGGAATATTGCATCTGCCATTCCTTCAGCCCTGTTTATCATCAGCCGCTTTCTCTAAAGAGCGACGGGTGCGAGCCTGCCTTGGCGGTTTTGCCGAAGTATTCCAGGGTCCGGCTGGTCACCACCCGCCCCCGGGAGGTGCGCTGCATAAAGCCGGCCTGAATCAGGAAGGGCTCGTACACATCCTCTAAAGTGTCCCGCTCCTCGCAGAGCGTCGCGGACAGGGTGTCCAGTCCCACCGGTCCGCCGTCGTATTTTTCCAATATAGTGAGCAGAATCTGCCGGTCCATGCGGTCCAGGCCCATCTGGTCGATATCCAATAGGGTGAGGCCGGCATCGGCCAGTTCCTGAGTGATCTTGCCGTCGCCGTGCACCTGGGCGTAGTCCCGCACCCGCCGCAGCAGCCGGTTGGCGATACGGGGGGTGCCCCGGGAGCGCCGGGCGATCTCCCGGGCCCCGGCCTCGTCGATCTCCACCCCCAGGACTTTGGCGGCCCGCCGGGTGATGTGCACCAGTTCCTCCGGCTGATAGAAATCCACCCTGAGCATCAACCCGAAGCGGTCCCGCAAGGCCGGCGTCAGCAAGCCGGCCCGGGTGGTGGCTCCCACCAGCGTAAAGCGCGGCAGTTCCAGCTTTACGGTGCGGGCCCCGGGGCCTTGGCCGATGAGCAGGTCCAGGCGGAAGTCCTCCATGGCCGGGTAAAGTATTTCCTCCACCACGGTGGGCAGGCGGTGCACCTCGTCAATGAACAATACGTCCCGGGGCTGGAGATTGGTGAGAATGGCCGCGAGGTCGCCGGAGCGCTCGATCACCGGCCCGGAGGTGGACTTGATGCCGGAGCCCATCTCATTGGCAATGATGTAGGCCAGGGTGGTCTTGCCCAAACCGGGCGGGCCGTGCACCAGGATATGGTCCAGGGCCTCGCCCCGGCCTTTGGCCGCTTCGATGGCAATGGCGAGATTCCGGCGCACCTCGTCCTGGCCCACGAACTCCTTCAGCGTCCGGGGCCGCAGCCCCACCTCCAATCCCTGGTCCTCCACCTGACGCCGGGGGTTGACAATGCGCTCTTCCTGGCTCATTGCCGCCAATGTACCGCACCTCAGGCAACTTTGCAAGCCGCCGCGGTTTTGATACAGTTTTGGGGGAGGGGGTCAGGGGCCGACGGCCCCTCGGGGGATTTTCCATCCCCCGGCCCTCCCCTCAAAAGAGGCAATCTCATGCCGGCGGCCATTGAAGCTCAGGGACTTTGCAAGTCTTTTCGCACCGGGTTTTTCAAGCCTGGCAAGACGGTGCTCCATGACGTTGATCTGGAAGTGCCGGGCGGGGCCGTATTCGGGGTGTTGGGGCCTAACGGCGCCGGCAAGACCACCCTTCTTTCCATTCTCACGACTTTGTTGCTCCCGGACGGCGGCAACGCCAGCGTTCTGGGCCTTGATGTAGTCAACGACGCGCATCGCATCCGGGAGCGCATCAATCTGGCGGCCAGCAGCGCGCATTTTCTCTGGTATCTGTCGGTGGAGGAGTGTCTGCGTTTTTACGGCCGCCTCTATGGCCTGGGAGGCAGGGACCTGGAGGCCCGCATCTCTGAATTGATGGAAACCTTCGATATTTTGCCTTATCGAAAAGAAAAGTTTGAAAATCTCTCCACCGGTCTCAAGCAGCGCCTGGCTCTGGCTAAAACCTTGATCAATGATCCTGAGCTCCTTTTTCTGGATGAACCCACCACGGGGCTTGACCCCGTCATGGCCCAGCATATCCGCGAGGAGGTGGCGCGCCTGAATCGGGAGACGGGCCTCACTATTCTCATTACCACTCACAACCTCCGGGAAGCCGAGATGCTGTGCAGCGAGGTGTCTTTTTTGAAGGAGGGCCGCCTTCTGGCGCATGGCAGAATTACCGACCTGCAGGCCCGCTTCGGCTTGGGTGACCATGTCAGCTTGGTTTTCAAGGACAGCCCGGCCGCGCTGGATTACGGCCGCCTGCCGGGGGTTCTGAACCACCGGGTGGAGGACTCCCGGGTGCACCTGGTGGTGGATCGGGCCGAAGTGCGGCTGGCCGGCATTATGGCGGCGCTTTCCCAATCGCCCCAGGAGGTGAGGGAGGTCAAGCTGAAAGAAGTTGATTTGGAAGAATTGTACCGTGAAATTACCCACTGACTTTTACAAAATATATGCCTTCGCCTACCGGAGCTGGCTTCTCAACATGCGCAACGTGTTTGCGGTTTTTGAGATGCTTTTTTGGCCGGGGGTGGCCATTTTTTCGGTGGGGCTCCTCACCCGCTTCCTCCAACTGGACCCGGAAACAGTGAGCTTCATCCTCATCGGCGCGGTGACCATGAACACCGTCCAGATCACCCAATTGGACATCTCCTATTCACTCCTTTATGATGTCTGGTCCAAGAGCCTCAAGCATCCCTTCATCGCCCCCGTCCACATGAGCCACTTGCTCCTGGGGGCTTCGGCGGTGGGTTTTATCCGGGGACTTCTGATATTCGCCGTCATGGGGTTCCTCAGCATGTGGCTTTTCGGCATGGACCTGAGCCGTCCCGGCTTATTGGGGCTGGTGTTTTTTATGGCGGGATTGTTCTTCAACGCGGTCATCATCGGCATGCTGGTCCTGACCCTGGTGCTGCGCTTCGGGCACCGGGCCGAAGTGGCCGCCTGGGCTTTCTCCTATCTTATTTTGCTGTTGTGCGGCATGTACTATCCCGTCAGCATCCTGCCCCCGGGGGCCCGGCAGGCGGCGCAGCTCATCCCCCTTACCTATTTCCTGGATCACTTCCGGCATTTTTATGGTTTTCCCTTGCTCTCGCCGCATCCCCTGATGTATGGCTTTTCTCAATGCGCCGTCTATCTGGTGGCCAGCTATGCCCTGCTGAACCGCACCCTGAAAGGGGCGCTCAAGCGGGGTGCCTTGTTGAAGTTGTCAGAGTGAGATAAAAGAGAACAGATGTTTCGGTTCACCTGCCTCCGCCACAAACTGATGTTTTACGTCTTGCTGCCCACCGCCCTCCTCCTCCTGGGCTTTGGCATTGCGGGATTTATATACACCCGGCATAATCTGTTAGAAGAATGGCAGGAAGCAGCCATCCTGCGGTTGGAGCGGGCGGCCCACCAACTGGACATGCGCCTCAGCACCCCCCTGAACTGGATTGATATATTTGTCAAGAATGCGGTCGCGGGCAATCCCGGGGACACCCAGGAATGGATTTTAGGACAGCTCCGAGGCCTTGAGGGAGTAAAAGAGGCTGAGATTGTCTGGCAAGAGGAGCAGGGTGGGAAGCCCAACGCGTCGCCTCCTTGCTGCCCGGTGGGAGCCGCCGCGACCCGATTTCTTTATGAAAAAGGGCAGGAAGCCGTCACCCTGGAAACCAGCCTCCTGGACCAGGGCGGCGGGTCTCTGGGGCGGCTCCGGGTGAATATCAGTTTTGCCTATCTCATGCAGGACATCCTCTCCTTCGGGTGGCAAGCAAGCTATCTGGCCTGCCTGGTGGATGAGGACGGACGCTATCTGGCCCATACTGATCCGCATATGAAGGGGATGGGAAGCCTGGGAGAAACCGGCGACCCCCTGGATAGGGCTATCCTTAAAGCCATGCAGACTCAGCACTCCGGCACCTTGTTGGGTCCGGGGCATCCCCCTGAACGGGTGGCGGGGTTCTATCATCTGCACACCGCTCCCTGGGTGATCGTCCTGTATGCCCGGGGGGATCAGATCCTGGCGCCCATCATCCGCTTCCGGTTCTATTACGCCCTGGCCGGCTTCGCCTGCATCATCATCATCTTAGGCCTTATCCGGCTAGGCACCAGGCCCATGATCCGGTCAATTCAGAAAATCGCTCAGGCTGCCGGCCAGGTGGCCCAGGGCCACTACGGCGAGCCCCTGCCAGTCAAATGCCCCGATGAAATCGGCCGCCTTACCCAGAGCTTTAATGAAATGGTGGCCGGCCTCAAGGAGCGGGACTACATCAGCAACACCTTCGGCCGCTACATGGACCCCAAGATCGCCCGGGAGCTTCTTAAGAAGCCGGAAGCCGCGGTGCTCGGGGGGGAAAAGCGGGCGGTGGCCATCTTGTTTGCGGACTTGCGGGCCTTTACGCCCATTGCCGAGAACCTGACCCCGGAAGAGACCATCCGCCTGGTCAACCGCTTTTTTTCGGAAATGATCGAGGTTATCCAGCAGCACCGGGGCATCATTGTGGATTTTTTCGGGGACGGCATCCTGGCCTTCTTCGATCCCCTGGACGGGCCGCTGGCGCCGGAGGCGCACCAGGCTGCGGCCTGCGCCCTGGCTATGCAGGAAGCCATGGGGGATATCAACACCTATGGCCGATACATCGGTCTGCCCACCCTGCATCTGGCCGTGGGGGTGCATGTCGGAGATGTGGTGGTAGGCAATATCGGCTCGGAAACTCGGGCCAAATATGGTATCGTGGGCGCGGCGGTGAACCTCACCCACCGCATTCAGGGAGAGCTGAAGGGCGGTGAGGTGGGTTTGTCCGAAGACGCGTACCGGCTTTTCTCCGAACCCCCGGCGGTCAAGCGGTCCTTTTATGCGTCTCTCAAAGGCATCCAGGAGCCCGTGACCCTGTTTGTAATCGACAAGTTGGGTGAAGAACCTCAATTGGGAGAAATATCCAGTGCTTCTGATTAGCGCCTGAATTCTTGCTATTCAAAACCAAAACTGAAAACCAAAACTGAAAACTGAAAACTTATATATGATCGGCGTCTTTGATTCCGGCTTCGGCGGCTTGGTGGTGCTTAGGGAATTTTTGCAGGTGCTCCCGCAATACGACTATTTATACCTGGGAGACAACGCCCGCATCCCCTACGGCACCCGTTCGGACCGCGTGGTGTTGCGTTTCACCGAGCAGGCGGTGGACTATCTTTTCCGGCAGGGCTGCCAACTCATCATTTTGGCCTGCCACACCGCGTCGGCCAAGGCCCTGCGCACCATCCAGCAGGTCTACCTGCCGGTCCACTATCCCGACCTTCGGGTGCTGGGAGTGGTGATCCCCACCGTGGAAGAAGCCTTGGCGCGCTCCCGGCGCGGCTCGATCGGGGTCATTGCCACCGAAGGCACGGTGGCCTCCCGTTCCTTTGAGCTGGAGCTTCACAAACTGGACCCCGGGGTCGAAGTGGTGCAGCAGGCCTGTCCGCTCCTGGTGCCGCTTATTGAATCCGGGGAGCAGGATTGGGAAGGCACCGACATGATCCTGCGCCGCTATCTGGCCCCCCTCAAAGCCGCGCAGGTGGACACCCTGATTCTGGGCTGCACCCACTACTCCATCCTGAAAGACAAGGTCGCCGCCATTATGGGAGACGGCATCACCCTGGTGTGCTCCGGGCAGGTGGCCGCGGCCAAACTGGTGGATTACCTTAAGCGCCACCCGGAAATTGAGAGCCGCCTGAGCCGGGGCGGCACCCGCCGCTTTTTGACCACCGACCTGACGCCGCGCTTTCAGATGCTGGCCAGTCTTTTTATGGGGAACGCCGTAGATTCTGAGGTGGTGGAGTTGTAAGAAAGGACGGTTTTCAGTTTTCAGTTTTCAGTTTACGGTGGGAAGAGAGAAAATTAGCTGAGAAGAATTTGGCATCAGCCAAGACTACAGAAGTTTCCACCTGCCGTGCTGAAATAGTCCAGTAGGTTTTAAGCAGCCTGTCCTTTTCAGCCGGGGTCACCAGACGGAAGCCGTGCTTCTCATAAAAACTTACGGCCCAGTCCGCCGCGGCCCAGGTGCCCACCAGCATGGGCTTTGTCTCGTTTTTCAGGATGTGCTGCAATAATCTTGACCCCACGCCCCGGCGCTGGGCGGCTGGCTGGACATAGGCGTGCCGGATCAGCACCACTTCACCCTTGTCCTGGCGGCCCATGACCCCCAGCAGACTTCTGTCCTCCTCATAACCGTAAAACACCACCCCGGCCGTCAACTCTCCGACCAGCTCCTCCCTCGGCATATACGGCTCATGCCAGCAGTCCTGAGGAATCACCCCTTTGTAAGCCTGGGCGGCTTCGTTGATGATGCGCCAGATTGCCTCGATATCTTGAGGGCTCAGCAAGCAAATCATAACCATTCTCAGAAGCTTGTTTAATTATTAAAGTTTGAAAAACTTAAGGACCCACCGGCTGATCATAATGCGACTCCGCCTTCAGCCGTTGGCCGCACCTTGGACAGAAGGCAAACTCCTGCTCCAACCGCTGGCCGCAATGGCTGCAAAATGAGCGGGGCGGGGGTTCCTCCAAAGGATTAGGGAGCTTGTAGTCGTGATAGGCCTCGTGAAACTGCTGGGTGACCTCCTGGGAAGTCTGGCGCAACTTGGCTACCAGCCGCCCCAGCTTTTCGGCGTATTCCGGGAGCTTTTCGGGCCCGAACAGAATCAAAGCCAGAACCAGAAGAACGATCAGTTCTTCAAAGGAGATGCCAAACACAGGGGCTTCCTAGCGCTTCTCAGGCCTTCAATTTGTGCCCGCAATTGGGGCAGAAAGCAAAGTCGCCGACGAGTTCCTTTTGGCAGGCGGGGCAGGTGGCGGGCTGATTCGCCCCCGGGCCGCCGGCGCCGCTGCTGCCGGCTTCTTGTTTCGGTAAATTTTCCGGCTCATCATGAGCCTTTTTGAAGCTTTTGATGGCCTTGCCGATGCCTTCCGCCAATTCCGGGAGGCGTTTCGGCCCGAACAGGATCAACACGATCAACAAAATGATGAGGATGGGTCCCCAACTGTAACCGAACATAGGCGCCTCTTGGTTGCGTAATTATTTGATGTTACTATATCAAAAGAATATAAAGCGGGCAAACATAAGGCGGTTGCCATGAAAGATTGGAATGTCGTGCTCACCAGCCATATGGGAGAGGAACACCGCCTCCTGCAGGAGGTGGCGGATTACGGTGAATTTCATCGCAGCGGTTTTCGGGAAGTGCTCATCGGCAAAGTGCCTGACCCTGCTGAGTTTATGGAAATCCTCAAGCACAGTTGGGAGACGCAGCCCTTTTTGTCCGGGATACTGAGCACCGCCACACCGGTGGACCGCCTTTTTTCCTTCTCTACTGAAGAACTCATGGACCGTCTCCGGCAGGAATCCTTGGCCTTCCTGCCCCGCCTGGAAGGCAAGGCCTTTTATGTACGGGTAAAACGCCGGGGACACAAGGGCGAGATTTCCAGCCAGGAAGTGGAACAGGCCCTGGACCGCTTCCTGTTGGATGAACTGGCGGCCCGAGGCCGGGAAGGCCGCATAGACTTCCATAACCCCGATGCCATATTGTTCGTGGAAATTATTCACAACCAGTGCGGCCTGACCGTCATCACCCCGGAAATGAAGCAGCGGTATCCGTTTATCAAAGTGAAATAACCTTGCTGAGCAGTAGATTAAGAGGTGTGAACCGCCTGCCTTACCTTGAACCCCCGCCCATAGAGCGGGAGCACAGGCTTCCAGCCTGTGCACCCAGGCAAGATGCCTGTGCTCCCATTAACAAGATGTTTGGAGACGAATTCAGAGCAAAAAGAACCGAGTACTTCCAGACCTGAGCCCAATAGATTTTTATGCACAAAACCGCTTCTCTCTTTACTCCCGAGCAGCCGCTGGCCGCCAGGATGCGGCCCCGCAACCTGGCCGAGTTTGTGGGCCAGACCCACCTGGTGGGGGAAGGCCGCCTCTTGTGGCGGGCCATCAAAGCCCGGCGTCTCTTTTCTTCCATGATCTTTTGGGGGCCGCCCGGCTCCGGCAAGACTACTCTGGCCCGCCTCATGGCCGATGAGCTGGACTGCGAATTTTTCAGCTTGAGCGCGGTGATGAGCGGTGTGGCCGACTTGAGGAAACTCGTGGACGAGGCCCGGCGGCTCAGGGACGCGGGCCGCCGCAGCGTGGTCCTAATCGACGAAATCCACCGCTTTAACAAGGCTCAGCAGGACGCGCTGCTGCCTCACGTGGAGGAGGGCCTCATCACTCTCATCGGCGCCACCACCGAGAACCCGTATTTCGAGGTCATCGGGCCGCTGTTGTCCCGGGCCAAAATCTTCATCTTCGAACCGCTCGCAGCCACAGAAATGGCGACCATTATAAAGCGCGCGCTGGCGGACCGGGAGCGGGGCCTGGGGGACAAACAGGTGGATTTGACTGACGAGGCCCTGGACTATATGGTGCACATGTCCGGGGGCGACGCCCGCCGGGCCCTGAACACCCTGGAACTGGCGGTTCTGAGCACCCCCGCCGACCCTCAGGGGGTTATTCGGATTGATCCGGCCGTGGTGCAGGAATGCCTGCCCAGGCGGGAACTGGCCTATGACAAGGGAGGTGACGCCCACTACGACACCGTCTCCGCGTTCATCAAGAGCATCAGGGGCTCGGACGTGGACGCGGCCCTTTATTGGCTGGCCCGCATGGTCAAGGCCGGCGAAGACCCGCGGTTTATCATGCGCCGCCTCTTTGTTCTGGCCTCCGAAGACATCGGCCTGGCCGACCCCCGGGCTCTGGAGCAGGTGGCCGCGGCTTCCCGGGCCTTGGAATGGGTGGGGCTCCCGGAGGCCGAGTATCATCTGGCCCAAGCTACCATATATCTGGCCCTGGCGCCCAAGAGCAATTCCACCCAGGCCTACTTCAAGGCCAAGGCCGTCCTGGAAGAAAAAGGCCTCACCGCGGTGCCCGTCCATTTGCAGGATTCTTCCCGAAACGGCGCGGCCCTGGGGCATGGACAGGGGTATGAATATCCCCATAATTATCCCGGCCACTGGGTACAACAGGAATACCTTCCCAAAGAATTATCCGGGCAGAGTTTTTATGAGCCCGGCGGGGAAGGAGCAGAAGAGGAACTGGCCGAGGCTTGGCGCCGCCGGCGGCAGGAAAACGTCAAACCTGACTAGAAGACATTTCAAAACCCCCTCACCTCAAATCCTCTCCCCCCATTTATGGGGTAGAGGAAGGAAAACGATGATCACGGAAGTTTTCCTTAAAAGGCCTCGCAGTTCTCTATCACCTTGAATTTTGCCATATCCCGGCGGTTTTTTTTCCCTCTCCCCTTTGGGGGGAGGGCAGGGTGAGGGGGAGTAAATGACCGACAATCTCCACTGCATACAAGGTTTTGAAATAGCTTCTGGTATCGAGTCCAGGACACGTTAACCTTGCCGCTGCTTTCTTACCGCAGAAACTCAAAACCCCCGCTAGCGCGGCCGTCCCTGACCGCCTTGGATAAAGGCCGGCGGCCCCCCCGCCTCGAGTTACTGTAGCCGCTACCTGGTCAACCAGCGGCGATCGCGCACCGTGACCACGGCATAGGGGTAAATCCACTGGAGCAGGAAGAAGGCGTAATAGCTGTAAATGACGCCGTAAATAAAGTCATAATCCCGTTCCAGCCAGAGATAATACACCTGGTTGAGCAGGGAAATCAAAGCCAGAGCCGCCAGGCATTTAAAGAAAATGACCGGATAGGCCGCCAGGGAGGCGGCTAAGACGCCGAAGAAAAAAAGGGTCATGGGATATTCCAGTTGACTCAGGAAAAATTCCACGATGGGCATGAGCCGGTGTTTCAGCCTATAGCGGGTGAACAGATAGCCCAGCATGACGCAGGATTCCCGGACGTTGCCGCGTTCCCAGCGCAGGTACATTCTGCACAGGCCCGCATAGTTTTCGGGCACCAGGGTATAGACTACGGCGGTGCGCTGGTAGCAGGTGTAATACCCCGCCCTCAGGATAAAATTGGTGAGGGCCCGGTCCTCGCTGTGTTGGCAGGGAGCCCCCAGAAAGGTCTGGTTCCGCCAGGCCTCCAGATGCGGCAGGAGGGCGGCCCGCCGGTATGCGGAGAGCGACCCGGGGGTGCAGATGACGGTGCGGTAAACGGATTGGGAGGCCCTGAGATAATCAAGATTAACAAAGCGCACGCCCTGCATTTTGCCGATAAGGCTGTCATGGCGGTTGTAAACCTTGACATTGCCCGCCACGGCTCCGATCCGGGCATCCTTGAGCAGGGGCGCCACTAGATGCCGCAAGGCCTCTTTGGTTATTAAGCTGTCCGAATCAACGGTCACCACGACCTCGCCTCGGGCCTCGCGAAAACCCTGATACAGGGCTTCTTTTTTGCCCCGGTTATGAGGAAAACGGATGGTTTTGATCAGGTCGGGGCGGCGGTTTCGGGCCAGACCGATATATTCCCAGGAGTCGTCCGTGGAACCGTCGTCAATGCAAATGATTTCCAGACGCTCCCGCGGATAATCCGCGGACCCTATGGACTCGAGGCAGGCTTCCACCATGGGGCCTTCATTGAAAACCGGGACAATGACGGATAGATGAGGCAGGGGGCCGTTCTGCAAGGGGCACGGCCGGTAGAGAGCCCAAAGTACAGTGCGCATTATCTGAAACAACACCATAGCCAGGAAGTAGCCGGCCCCCAAAGCGGGCAGGAAGGCGGTGCAGCCCTGTCGGCTGAATAAACTCAGATAAGCCCCGAACGATCCCAGCTTTAGGCCGACGGCAATCAAGGCGGCCAGGAGGAAAGGGAAAAGGGCTTTGAGGCTTAAATCAACCCACTGAAACCGCGCTCTCCGGGGTGGGGAAGGCCGGCTGTATCCAGGCCCATGCCAGGAGGAGAGAGTAGGGACCGCGTTGCGCATGGCTCTCAAAAACCTTGCTGCCGCCGGGGGAAGGTTTCGGGCATCATCAATCTGCAGCGCATCTGAAGTTGAATCCAGCGGATTTTTTACCAGAAATATGCCTATTTGGAAACGGGATTTTCTTTATGAGGAATAAACCGGCGGCGCACCCGCCCTTGTATTCCTTCATTATCCGACTATCTGAATGGAAAGGCCGGGTCTTCAGGCCCACTGATTTCCCCGAATGGGTATGCAGGTGAGATTAATTTTCCAGCGGTCATCCCGCGCCGCATCAAGGCGAAGCCGGTAGAAAGACCATGGAGTTGCTGCTGTTTTACCAGAGCGCGGGTCAGGCCGCGGGATGCCGATTGGAAAGCGGTCTGGCGCAACTCAGCTTCACCAAAAAGGTGGAGGTGTTTCGGAACATCGCCGGTCTGGCCGCCAGGCTGCGCCACCCCGCCGACGGCCTGACGGCCATTATCCTGGCTGCCTCCCGACAGGAGCTGCAAGAACTCCAAACCATCCGAAGCCTGCTGAGCAAGGCCAGAGTTTTTCTTCTGGTCGGTGATGAAGAAGAAGAAACCATTGCTCTGGCGCATCGCCTGAGGCCGCGGTTTTTGGGGTATTTAAACGCCAACTACCGCGAAATATTCGCAGTTTTGGTGAAGTTGCTGGAGCAGCATATTAACCTGCCTTACCAGGTTTGAGTCTCCCCTCTCTGCCGGGAAGGCTTGGTCCCGGCCCCCTCATCAATCCACCCCGGCTTATCCCGACTAACCAGAGAAGTCCTCCCATACAGGATGAATTCCAGCCCGACAGGACGGGAATACTCCTTCGTGGATTAAATTTTAACTTTAATTACAAGTACATATGTTTTTCTGCGGATGGCACGCCTTTTGGATTTTAGGGGGGCACCTTGGGCCATACCTCGACCCCAATAGGAATTCCGGAGGGCGATTGAGTCATGATAGACAAAACCGTACCGCCAGAGCAACATGCTCCGGTGAAACCCCCTATAGGATTGGAATCATCCGAACAGGCGCAGGCCGCGTTCGCCGCGTCACCTCCTTCTGAGGATGCTCTGCGCAGCTACCTTAGAGAGATCTCCCAACATCCCGTTCTTACCATGGAGGAAGAAAGGAGCCTGACCCGGCTTTTCCGGGAAACCGGGGACCAGGAAGCGCAGCATAAGTTGATCACTGCCAATCTCCGCCTGGTGGTGAAAATAGCGTCCCGATTTCAGAACCGCTCCCTGAAAAATCTGGCCGATCTCATCCAGGAAGGCAATCTGGGGCTGCTCCGCGCCACCGCGCTTTATGACCCCTATCGCGGCGTGAAATTCTCCTATTATGCCTCCTATTGGATCAAGGCCTATATCTACAAATTCATCCTGGACAACTGGAGGCTTGTCCGCATCGGCAACACTGAAACCCAGCGCAAGCTCTTTTTCAATCTGGTGAAAGAGAAACAAAAACTGCGAGCCATGGGCCTTGCCATTGATCATGAAATCCTGGCCCAGAGGCTCAATGTGAAAGAGACGGACATCGCGGAGATGGAGCAGTGTTTGGAGTCCAGCGATCTATCGCTGCAAGCCCCCATTGACAACGGCTCCGATGAAGTCCATCTCAACTTCCTTTCCATGGATCGACCCTCGGTGGAAGACCGCCTGATGGAAAAGGAAGAAAAAAAGATCCTGCACCAAAATCTGAAAAAATTCCGCCGGCGGCTGAATGCCCGGGAGCGCGACATTCTGGATATGCGGCTGTTGGCTGAAAAGCCCTTAACTTTGCAGGAATTAGGGGAATTTCACCGCGTTTCCCGGGAGCGCATCCGGCAAGTGGAAAAGCGCCTCTTAAAGAGGATGCGCAAATTCTTTGAATCAGAGGTCCCGGAATTCGCCTTCCGGGATTACATGGTGAGAGAGTCTATTGCTTTCGACAGCTGATACTGATTGCCCGTCAGACATAGAGCATTCTTCTGGAATTGTGATTGCCCGAATCAGTAATTTGTCACCCTCACCCTAACCTTGTCCCTCACGGGAGAGGAAATTTACCGCAGCAACTTAACTTCCGCTCCCCCGAGGGGGGAGAGGGTTGGGGTGAGGGGGGTTGGATTGATCACTCAACCTTTGATGTCAAACTGGCAGGTTGTGCCGGCTGTTCAGCGGCCGGAGCCGGCTTTTCCTTTAAGCAAATCCGGCAGCTCGGGGGCCGCAGTGGGATGGCCGGGCGCGGCGGTGAGATCCGCAATGCCGGAACTTGCTTCGCCGCGGGGAGTATCGGACTTGATCATACCGGGTATCACCCCTTCGGTCGTGAAGGGATACCCCACTACCGGGGAGGCATAGGAGCGATTGTCCACAGCCACAAACAGCCATTCTTTCTCAGCAAAGGGTCTGGCTGCCGCAATATATTGCAGCGTATACAACCCGTTGGGGTAATCCCGGGACTCTGGAGGCACCGGAGCCGGGGGAGAAAAAATGAACACCTGCCGGGTCTTGAGGTTTATGCCGATGACCTGGTAGGAAAGATTGTTGTTGGGATCATTGACTGTCAAGCTGATAGTCACGCGCTTGCCGTTTTCCGTGGGGACGAAATTCACTCCGGAAATCCGAGGCGAATCCGGCTCCGCGGCATTGGGGGAAAGGGTGAAAGAAAAGACGTTGATTTTTCCGGTCTTCAGCGCCACCTCCGCAGAATGGCAAATATAGCCGGTGGCGCATAGGTGCAGGCCGTAACTTCCGCCTTCGGGCACGTCTATGGAAAACCGTCCGTTATCATCCACCCTGCCGCCCCAAAGGTAGTCTCTGCTGAAAGGCCGGCTTTTTTCGATGAGAAAAACGCCTGCCAGCGGCCGTCTTTGGGGATCCTGCACCATCCCGCTGATATGGGTTTCTTTGCCGGCTTTGAGCAGGATGGCCGCGGCCAACCCCACCAAAATGGTAATAATGCCCAATATGATATGAATTCCCCAGGAACCAGCCAGAAATCCTGGGCTTTTGTGACATTTGCCCTCTTTCTGCAAGCCCGGCACCTCCCTGATTATTCACTATAGATGGTAACCCAGATGGAGGCGGGAGAAAATCAGCAGAAGTGATGATTTATTCCCGGCGCATATTTTCTTGCCCCGACCATCCCCGCCCCACGGGGCCAAGGTAGGTTGGGAAAACGACGCAAAATAAATAGCTGTGTCAGCGGCGGGAAAGAGGCCGGACAACCGGGGAGTCAGGGTCAGGCGTCAGAGCCGGTGTAACCCTTGCGGATGGCATACTTGACCAAATCGGCCTGCTTTTTGATGTTTAATTTGCGTTTGATGTTATGGCGATGGGTTCTCACGGTGGCAATGCTGATATTGAGAAGTTCGCCGATTTCCCTGGCCGACCTGCCTTCGGCAATCAGCTTGGTCACCTCGATCTCCCTCAAAGTGAGAGGCTCCTGCTCCTGGACTTTCCCCGCTGACAAGTCCCGCATGACATCGGTGACTTCGTCCAGGAGGAGAGACGAAATGTAGGTCTTGTCCTGCCGGACGGTCTCGATTGCGGCTAAAAGGTCGCTGAAGGCGTTTTCCTTCAGGAGATACCCGTCTGCTCCGCTTTGCAGGGCGCTGAGCAGGTGCTCCCGGGATTTGTGCATGGTAAGCATCAGCACGTGAGTATCCGGATAAAGCTGTTTGATCTCCCGGGTGGCTTCAATGCCTCTCAGGTTCGGCATGGAGATGTCGGCGATGATGAGGTCTGCGGGGACATCTTTCAACAGCTCCAAAAGCTCCAATCCGTCGCTTGCCTCCCCCACCACTTTCAACCCCGGCATTTTTTCGATGCTGCGCTTGATCGCGTTGCGAAACAGGGTATGATCATCGGCCAACACTATCTTATAGGGGGGCATCTCTTACTCCGGCTTTTTGGGAATGGTGAAGGTTATCCTGGTGCCTTTGCCTTCTCGGCTCCAAATATCCATGGTTCCCCCCATCATCCTCACCCGCTCCTGCATGGAGGCCAGACCGATGCCGCGTTCACCGGGCTGCCTGGCCAAGGCTTCCGATACTCTGAACCCCCGGCCGTTATCCCGCACCGTGAAAGATACCCGGTTGGCTTGCTTCTTAACACTTGCAGATATTCTGGTGGCCCCGGCATGTTTGCCGATGTTGCTCAGGGTTTCCTGGAAGATGCGATAAATGTTGCTTTCAACCATCGGTGCAAAAATCCCGTCCACCTCATCTATTCTAATGGATTGGGATAAAATTTTATAGTGTTTGCGAGATTCATCGCATAGATATTTCAGGGCCGCGGTGAGTCCCAATTCCTCCAGGGGGCCGGGGCTCAAATCCCTGGACAAGCGCCTTATTTCATTAATCAATGAATCCATGTATTGAAGGGCTTCCAGACATTCCAGGCGCGCTTCCTCCTGACCCGTGGAGAGCTCGGCGTGGATAGCGCTCAGCTTGAATTTCAACACCAGGAGGGACTGCCCCAGCCCGTCGTGCAGTTCTCGCGAGAGACGGCGGCGTTCCGTTTCCTGGACCTCCAAGAGTTGGCCGGCCAGAAAATGCAGGCTTTCCTCTGATTCCTGGAGGGCGTCGGCCGCCTGCTTGTGCAGGATGGCCTCCGCAATGGGAACGGCCAGGGCTTCAATAGCCTCCAGTTCGCGGGGTCGGTAGCCGCCTTCCCGGTTGCCCAAGCCTATGTGGCCAAAAACTTGCCGGCCTTTTTTCAAAGGCACTCCACAATAAGAAGTAATGGGCGGATGGCCTTTGGGCAAGCCATGCCAGTCCGGGTGCGAGGCGGGCTCGTTGACTATCAGGGAGATTCCGCCTTCAACGACGCGGCGGTAAATCCCCCTGACCGGCACATGCGCAGGCAGCTTGAATTTCTTTTTGCCGGCTTGGCGGCAGGCTTGCCGGCTTGCATCGCTGACAGCCATCAAATCCAGAGTGCCGTCTTCGTTCAGCAGGTCAATAAAGCCTACACGGGAATCGGACAATCCTTCGGCCGCGCGCAAGCAGACTCGCCCCAGGTCTTCCAAGGTTTCGCAGGTAAGTGCTTCCCGGAAAATGCGGTTGATTCCTTCCACGATTGCGGCCTGACGCCGGGCCGTGGTTTCGGCCCGCTTGCGCATCCACGCCTCCACGATAGCCCCGGCCAGATTTTCCATGTCCTCCAGGTCCCGGTATTCATAGCCGCCCTGCTTATTGCCCAGGCGCAGGAGGCCGATAACCCTGTCGCCGCGCTTGAGCGGCACTCCCAGATATGACGTCAGCGGCGGGTGGCCCGGCGGCAAACCCCTGGCATCGGGATGGTTGGCCGGATCGTTGGCTATAATGGATTCTCCTGTTTCAAGGGGTTTGGCGAGCAGCCCTCTCGCTTCTTGATTCTGCAGCGCGGAGACGTCCCCAGGCGCTGCCAGGCTGCATTGCTTCAGGGCGGCGCCGCTGAAGGCCAGAGCATCCAAATTGCCTGCTTCGTTCAACTCGTCTATAAAGCCGAATTCACTGCCGGTCAGTTCCTCGGCCACGGCCAGGCAGGTGGCCGCCAGCTCCTCTTCGGTTTCGCACCTCAGGGCTTCCCGGAAAATGCCGTTAATACCCGCGATGAGGGCGTTCTGCCGTTCGGCTTCAAGTTCGGCCCGCTTGCGTTCGGTCACGTCGTTTAAAGAAAAGACCAGAAAATCCACCTCTCCGACTTCGTCCAGGATGGGCGCCAGGCTCCAGTCCCAATAAGTCACGCCCCATTCTGGGTGGTCGGGAAACTCGAACGGCTTGGCCAAAGCCACATACGAAGACTTGGTCTCCACCACTCTCCGAAAAATGGCTTCGACTTCCGGATCGGGATAAAGCTCGAAATGGTTGCGTCCGATGAACTCCTGGGCATCCCGCTGACAAGCGCGGGCATAGGCTTCATTGACCCTCAGGAAGTTGAACTCCGGGTCCAAAAAGACCAGAGGGGTGATGTTATGGGAGAAAAAGGCTTCCAACTGGCGGGCCTGCTGCAACATGACTTTTTCCGCCCGCTTCAGGTCGGTGATGTCCTCGTTCACCACGATGGCGCCCAGAATTTCTTGATTTTTGCCGAACAGGGGCGCCGCGGAATTGAGGATGGTCTTACGGCTGCCGTCGAAGCATTCGATATTGATGACCTCGCCCAGGGAGGTCTCGCCCTTCTGCACGGCCCGTACCGCGGCCCAGTCGGCGGAGGTGAGGCGCTGGCCGGTGTCCGCCCACCATGCTTTGTATTCCCCATATTGCTCACCGTCCATATAGAGGGCGCCGCCCCATATGGACCGGGCCGCGGGATTGCTTTGCACGATCCGGCCGTCCTTGTCCACCACCCAGACACCCACCGGCAGGGTGTCCAAAATCAGACGCAGCATGGCTTCATTTTTCATTAATGCTTCTTGGGCCTGTTTGCGCTCGGTGTTGTCAAAGACTGAAGACCGGGTCATGAGAAATTTGCCGGCTTCATCTTTTATGGCCGACGCGCTCAGTACCACGGGCAGAACGCTCCCGTCCTTGCGGACCAGCTCGAACTCGAGGTCGCTCACCCACCCTCTCTCTTTGAACAGCGGATAATTTTCCTGAAAGGTCTTCAAGCCCTCAGGTGTGAGCAGGTCGGAAAATTTCATTCTGCCAAGCACTTCCTGGCGCGTATAACCCAGCCAGTTCAGCTCGGTATCGTTGATTTGAACAAACACGCCGTCCTCGTCCAGGGAATGATAGCCGCACGGGGCGTTGTTGTAGAGATCATTCACCAGCGCGGCGTGCTCCGCCAGAGCTTCTTCGGCCCGCTTGCGCCTGGTTATGTCCACCCCCATTTCCAGGACCAGCGGCGAGCCGTCCGTATCGGTGAAGGGGTAGTCATAGACGGCATAGGTCCGCCCGTCGGGGCCGAGCCACTCCCATTCCTGGGGCTGGTTGGTCTCCAGGACCTGGAAGGTTCTGCAATCGGGGCAGGGTTCGGTGCGGCCGAAGAGTCCGAGATAACATGGCTTTCCAGCTTCAGGTTCCCCGAAGCGTCGCACGAACTCCTGGTTGGCGAAAGGCATCGAGTAATCCGGCGCAAGCAGGGCCACGAAAGCGGGCATGGTTTCCAGCAAGGAAAACAAGCGCTGGCGCTCCTCAGCCCGGGCCTCCTCGGCCCGCCGGCGCTCGGTAATGTCGATGCCGATGGCGCCGACCATGTAAGGCAGGCCGCTGTCATCCAGGATTGGGAAATTATAGGTCAGATACAATTTCCGCCCTTCTGCCAGATCCAACTCCTTGATGCTCTCAGAGGATTGTCCGGTGGCCAGGGTATGGTGGTCCTGACCGCTGAATTCCCGGGCCAGGTCCGCCGGCCAGATTTCCGAAACGGTCTTCCCCAGCCAGTCCTCTTTGGTTTTGCCCAAAAGGCGCTCCCAGGTATCATTGGCGAACAGGTAGCGGCCCTGGGTATCGCGCATCACCGCGATGCCCGGCAGGTGCCGCATAAAGGCCGAGAAGCGGGCCTCGCTCTCCCGGAGCCGGTCTGCGGTTCTCTGGTGCTTCTCCATCTCCGACCTCAGGGAATCGTAAGCCAGTTGCAGCTCCCGGGTGCGCTCCTCAACCCGCCTTTCCAGTTCGTCCCGAGCCCGCCGCAATTCCTCCTCCATCGCCTTGCGCTCGGTGATGTCCAGATTGATGCCCACCCAGGAGGTGATGCGGCCCTGGTCGTCGGTCAGAGGCACGCCCCGGCTCAAGATGGTGCGATAACCGCCATCCTTGCTCCGGACCTTGTGCTCATAGTCCCAAAACCCCCCGGAATTCAGGTTATGCTGCCAGTCTGCCAAAGTGGGTTCGATGTCCTCCTCGGGCAAAAGATACATCCAGCCGTATCTTTGGCATTCCTCCAGGGTTTTGCCCGTCATCTGGAGGAAAGACTTGCTTATATACTCAATGCCGCCGTGGGCATTGGCCGTCCAGATGCCGTAGGGGATGAGCTCGCCCACGGCCCGGTAGCGGGCCTCGCTCTCTCTCAAGGCCTCCTCGGCCCGCTTGCGCTCTCGGATGTCGATGCCGATGCCGATGAAGGTATTGTCCGTGAGGCGGATGTTAGCCCAGGTGCTGTCCACGGCGCTGCCGTCTTTGGCAGTCACGTGTAAATCCCGCCACCCGGGCTCCAGAGATTGCATATACTGCCGCACTTGTTTGCGGTAATCGAGGTCGGGATAAAACGGCGCCAGAGGATCGTCTGCGGGCAGGTCTTCTTCGGTCCAGCCCAGCACTTTGCGCAACTCCTGGTTTAACCGGATAGTTTTTAGCTCCGGGTCATAGATGGTCAGCATCACCGGGATATTGTCGATGATGGCTTGCAAGAGTTCCTTTTGCCGGGCCAGTTCTTCCTCGGCCCACTTGCGTGGGGTGATGTCGGCCGCCGAGCCCGCCATGCGGACCACTCGGCCCAGGGCATCGCGTTGGGCGATACCGCGGTCCATCACCCATTTTATCGAGCCGTCCGGGCAAATTATGCGGTACTCTGCAACAAATACCGGGGTGGTCCCGGCAAAGTGCTCCTGCAAGGCGATGAAGACGCAGGGTGCGTCATCCGGGTGAATGCGTTCGCTCCACTTTTCCGGGCGGTCAACCACCTCATCTTCGTCAAAGCCATACAGCGATTTCCATTGAGGGGAATAAAAGACCCGATGGTTAAGCACATCCCAATCCCAAATGCCGGCGTGCGCTCCGGCGACCACCAGTTCATAGCGTTCGGTGCGCTCCTTGAGGGCATCCTCGGTGCGCTTGCGCGCCGTGATGTCATCAAAGATAACGGCGACTTGCCGGTCTTGCGGCTGGCCGAAACGGAAGGCGTACACGTCAAACCAGCGATGCAACGGTTTGGCCCGAGCCTGGAAGCGAGCCGACTCCCCCGTCAACGCCACCCGCCCATAAATTTCAAACCAATGCTCTTCAAGGTCCGGCACCAGGTCGCGCATTCGCTTGCCCTGGGCATCGGCAAGTCCGGTTTGCCGTGCGAATGACGGATTAACCTCAAGGAAACGGTAGTCGATGGGATTTTGGTTGTCATCGAGAATGACTTCGATGATGCAGAAGCCTTCATCAATGGAATTAAACAAGGTGCGGTACTTTTCTTCCGATCTGCGCAGCGCCTCCTCGGCTTGCTTGCGTGCCGTAATATCGATGAACGCGGAAACCGCCCCCCGGGGGTTCCCGGAATCGTCCCGCAATGGGATGGCATTGCCTAAGATGCTGTGCCTGTCGCCGCTGGTGAACACGATATCCAATTCATAATTTCGCACCGGCTCGCCTCTGGCGGCCCTTCGCACCGGCAATTTCTCGGGCGGAATCTCCAAGCCGTCTTTAAAAACTCTGAAATTCCCAGGCCGCTCTTCCTCCGGCGCGGACTTGGATATATTGCCTCCGGGAGGTACGCCAAAAAATTCATGGGCCAGGGAGTTGCCGGTTACATTACGGGCTTCGGGGTCATGGGCCAGCAGCACCAAGGCTGGCACGGCATCGAACAACGCCTGCAGCTCAGCGGCCCTGGCGCGCTCACGCGCCTCGCTCTCCTTGAGTGCTTGCTCCGCCAGCTTGCGTTCGGTGGTATCGGTGATAAGGCCCAACAGGTGGGAAGGTTTCCCCGCGGCATCCGTCAGAACCGAGATGAACTTGTGAACCCAGACCGACCGGCCGTCTTTGCGGATCAGGCGGTTTTCCGTCTCAAAGAACGGCAGCTCTCCGGCCTTGAGGCGGCGAAACTCCGCCAGGTTCGCTTCCCGGTCTTCCGGATGGACGAGAGAAGCAAAATTCAGTTCAAGGAGTTCCTCCCCGGTATAGCCGGTCAGGTTGCAATAGGCAGGGTTAAACTGCTGATAACGCCCCTCCCGATCCACAATGGCGATGCCGGTGGCGGCGTTCTCGAAGATTTTGCGGAAGCGCATTTCGCTCTCCCGCAGGGCCTCCTCGGCCCGCTGGCGTTCTGTTATATCGGTGTTTATGACCAGGATGGATTGGGGCCTGCCCTTCTCGTCCCGGCGCAGAGTCCGGCTGCTGCTGATCACCAGCCGGCGCCCGTCCTTGGTCGTCTGCCGGAGCACTCCCTGCCAGGAGCCTTCTTTGAGAATTTGAGCTTCGATATCCGCCAGCGGTACAGGAAATTTCGTTTGCAGCAGCTCGAAGGTGAGCTGCCCCAGGGCCTCTTCCGGTGTAAAGCCGTAGAGTTCTGTGGCCCCTTGATTCCAGAAGATAATGCGGCCCGTCAGATCCCGCACCAGGATGGCGTCATGAGCCAGGTCCAGCAATTCCGCCTGGCGGCGCAGCACATCCTCGGCCTGCTGGCGCTCAGTGATGTCCTCCAGCACCCCGATGAACCCGGTGATAGTACCCTGGGAATTCCGCAACGGCGCGCTGTACAGTCTGACCTCTACAGGGGTGCCGTCGCGCTTCAAACGGCGCAGTTCCTTACCCTGGAGGAATTTTCCCTCGCGCTGCATCCGGAGCAAATCTTCAAGCTCTTCCTTGGCATCCTCCGGCACGGTGGGCAGAGGGCGCCCGAGAACCTCCTGTTCCCGCCACCCGAACAAGCGTTCCGCGGCCGGATTCCAGGCGGTGACCAGACCGTTGGTGTCCAGGGACATGATGGCCAGGGGGCAGGCATTGATCAGGGCCTGGAGGCGTTCGTTGGCCGCCCTGAGCGCCTCTTCGCCCGCTTTCCTGGCAGTGATGTCTTCCTGCACTGAAATAAACAGGTTTTTGCCGCCGACCTTTATGGCGCTGATGCGTGATGCGGTCAACAGGAGGCTGCCGTCTTTTCTGCGGTTGTGAAACTCCCCCGACCAAACGCCGGCGGTGTCCACCCTCCGGAGAATCTCTTTGACGACCCGGGTGTTTTCTTCCGGCGGATAGTGGCTCAGGATGTGGCTGTGGCGCCCCAGCAATTCTCCGGGCTCATAGCCGAACATCGCGTCAAAGGCCGGGTTGGTGTAGAGAATGTTGCCGCGGTCGTCGGTGACGATGACTCCTTCGGCCATGCTCGCAAGGACCATGGCCTGGGTCTTGAGGGTCTCCTCGGCCCGCTTGCGCTCGGTGATATCCTCTAAAATGCCCACCAGGCCGGAAACCTTTCCCTGCTCGTCCCGCAGGGGCGCCACCGAAAGGCTTACATCGATCCAGGTTCCGTCCTTTCTTTGGCGCCGCAATTCCATGCCGGTGATTTGTTCGCCTTGCAGGCTTCTCCGGAGAATTTCAGCTCGCTCTTCCTGTTTTTCCTCCGGCACCATGGGCGGGAACCCGCCTATCGCTTCATCGGCGCGCCAGCCGAACATGCGCTCCGCCGCCGGGTTCCATCCCTGAACCAAGCCATGGGTGTCCAGGGGCACGACCGCGAGAGGACAATGATGGATCACGGCCTGGAGCTTTTCGTGGCTCTGCCGGAGCTGATAATTCACTTCGATCAACTCCACCACCCGCTGGGCCACCAAGTCTTCCAGGCCCTCCGTATGGAGCCGCAGCTCCTCCTGGGTGCGCTTGAGTTCGGTGATGTCCGTCAGGGTGAGGCGGCGCTGTTCCCGGCCTTGAGCGTCCTTAGCCGACAAGATGTCCAGGAGTATGATGCGCTCGCCGCCGTTGCCCCCGTGGAGCCGGACTTCAAGACGCTGTTCCGGTCTGTCCCATTCATCGGTCATTAAACGGTGTAATGCGAGCCGGTCGGCCTGCTCCAGGAAATGTGTAAAACAGCGTCCCGTAAGGTGTTCCCGCACCTCCCCCAACATCCCGGCGGCGGTGAGGTTGGCCTCCGCGATCCGTCCCTGCTGATCCAGGGTGAGGTAGCCCACCGGAGAGTGGTCGTAGAGAGCGGCGTATTTACTGCGGGACTCCTCCAAGCGGGCCCGGGTCAATCGGAGCTCTTCATGCTGAATTTCCAATTCGATCCGGCTGATCTTGAGCTCGCGGATCAACCTGGCGGCCTGGGCCGGGGAAAGCTCTTCTTGGGGGAAATCGTCCGCCTTGAGGCGTTCCTCAGCCCGCCGGCGCAGGTCCGCAAATTCGGGGGATCGGTTGCTGCAGTCGGTCATAGGTTATCCGTCCTCACTTACCCTCTCCTCAAGGGAGCGGGGACTCCAAGGATGCTGTCTTTTTTGTTAAGCCGCTGAAGCAATGATACAACTTTAGCGCCACCGGTTTCCAAGCTTCGGGGGAAAACGCCCTGTCATATCACTCAGACTTGGTGCTGCCAGCCTGGAGAAGATTCGCATATGTAAAAGGCCTGAACCTCTTGCTTGCTTCTCCTTTCACAGGGTTAGAGGACCGGGCAATTGAGAGCGCACTTCAGCCGATTTTGAGGCCGGATTCCTGGGGAAGTTCAGAGTGGTGCTTTTAAATGGGGGCACAAATGCAGCTAATAAGCTGGACCGGAAAAATTTCACGCGAATCGGCGGACAGATTAGTCCTGTCAATGCTGCAGCCTGATGAACAAGTAAACTTCGCCCTGCGTAAATTTAAAGAATACAGTTTACCCTGAATTATGCAAGATCATATTTACCTTTAGGTACCTCTTTCACCTTAGCTGAAGCTATCCGGCCCAAGAATCTATGCCCGTTTCATCACAAGTGATGATATGAAAATCATCACTTGTGGCCATTGCGCCAGCATTTGCAAAGCTACATACTTAGCACATGCTCACGTCAATATCGGCCATGGATGGTGCACGGGGGAAGCACCGCCAGGTAAGGGAGGCTTCCATGATCCGTGTTTTAATGGTAGACGGCGAGCCCAATATACGCAGGTTGTGCGCCGAGGAACTGGAAGAGGAAGGTTATTTGGTGCGCATGGCCAGCACGGGTGAAGAAGTAGTGCAGCTCATTGACACCTTTCGGCCTGAGGTGGTCATCCTGGACGTGCAACTGCCGGATATGTCAGGCCTGGAAGCCGGCAGGATTATTAAGGGCAGCAACCGCACGACCCGGGTCATTTTTCACGCCTTCGGAACTCCGCCGGACAGGCTGGAGTATTGGGGCGGCGATGCCTTTGTGGAAAAGTCTTTCGATCTCTCTGAGCTCAAGAACACCGTGAACAGCCTTTCCGGACTGAAAGAACCCTGGCTCCTTCCTCTTAAGGAATTGGCGCCTGATTTGCCGCCGACTCCACACCGAAGGTCGCGCAAAGCCGGAGCTTATTCATGAAGCTAGGTCTGGGCAACAATCAGCCGACAGGAAGGATAAGTTGCCATCGCTGGTGCTTCCTGACCCCCTTCGCTTATCAAGTAAAGCCGACGCTAAAAACCGGCGAACGGACGATTTTTTCATTATCCCCTGTCACCAGAAAACCCACACTACAGCCGAAGTTGTCCAGGTCAAAGCTTCACTAGTGTTTAAGTGTCAAGCAGCAAGTGCAAAGAACGGGCCCTTGTGCCGCGGTACCTCAAGATGCTGCCGGATACGGAAAGCACCGGGCCGCGACAGATAAGCAAACGGAGTGCAATATGGGCACCATCCTCATAATCGATCGAATTACGGAACGCGGCGCTGAGCTGCACAATGTCCTGGCGCCTTCAGGCCATGCGGTGACCCTGGTTCATAGCCTGGAAGAGGGTCTGGCAAAAATGGAGCGCGGCGCCTGCGACCTGGTTTTGTTGAACGCACGCTTAAACGGCGGGCAGACCCTGGAGGTACTGCCCAGAATCCTGGATGCGCCTTGTTCTCCTGAAGCTGTGATAATCACTGAGACCGGTGATCCCGAAGAAGCCGAAATTGCCATAAAGAAAGGGGCCTGGGACTATTTGGAACGCTCGGCCCCGCCTGAGGCCATACTCCTGTCCGTGAACCGGGCCCTGGAGTACCGCACTCAAAGGCTCCAGCCGCAGCCTTTTGCGCATCATGGCCAGGAGGCCTTTGCGGAGATCATCGGGAGCAGCCCTTTAATGAAAGCCTCCCTGGAAGTGGCGGCCCAGGCCGCGGCCGGCGACGCGCCCGTACTCATCTCCGGGGAGACGGGCACCGGCAAGGAATTGTTCGCCAGCGCCATCCACGAAGCCGGCAGCCGGGCCCGGAAAAATTTCGTGGTGGTGGACTGCGCCGCGCTCCCGGAAAACCTGGTGGAAAGCATCCTGTTCGGCCACGAAAAGGGAGCTTTCACCGGCGCCGACCGGGCCCGGGAAGGCCTCATCAAGCATGCCGACGGCGGCACCCTGTTCCTGGATGAGGTAGGGGAACTGCCTCCGGCGGTGCAAAAATCTTTCCTGAGAGTCCTCCAGGAGAGGCGCTTCCGTCACTTGGGCGGCAAGACGGAGCTGGAGAGCAATTTCCGCATCATCGCCGCCACCAACCAGGACCTGGACGCCATGGTGGAGGACGGCCGGTTCCGCCAGGACCTGCTCTTCCGCCTGCGGGCCTTTCATATCGAATTGCCTCCCCTCAGGGAACGCCTGGAGGACCTGAGAGAGCTTGCCTATAGTCACCTGGAAAAGCTTTGCGCCGAATACCGCCTGCCGCCCAAGGATTTTTCCCCGGAATTTTTGGATACTTTAAGCCGCTATCCCTGGCCGGGCAATGTCCGAGAACTGTTCAACGCCCTGGAACGGGCGTTGGTGGCGGCCCGGCAGGAGGCGGTGATTTTCCCCAAACACTTGCCTACGGGCATCCGGGTGCAGATAACCAAGGCCGCTTTCGACAACAATTCGCCCAACGGCGGCAGGCAGATACGCACCGATTCCTTTTCAGCCTTTCCCAAACTCCGGGACAGGCGGGAAGAGGCCATTAGGGAAGTGGAAGAGCAATACGTGCAGGACCTCACCGCGCTTGTCGGCGGCGATATTCAGAAAGGCTGCCAGCTTTCCGGTCTGTCCCGCTCCCGGCTTTATTATCTCATGAAGAAATACCAGAAGTCGCCCGCCGCCGACTGGCTGAAATAAGATTCAGCCCGCCGTCGGGCCTGTCTGGCCGGGAATGTGACGGCAGACAGGCCCGATAGTCAGTGCCAGCAAGCTTTTCCCACCTTAAAAGCCGACGTAATTTTCGGCGTCTTTCCAAGCCCGACTGCCTTGTTTCCCGGCGCGGCACAAAAGAGGTTTGAGCGCTGAAGAAAGCCGGTCTATGCCGGCCCCAAGCTAGAAAAGATTTTCTTTTTTTAGAATAAGACGTAAAATTGAGGCGCGGCAAAAACCAGGCTTACCGAATGCCCAAGGAGAAGATTCATGAACATGAAAGAGATCAGGGAAAAGGCCAAAGGTCTAGGCGTGAAAAATAGCTCCAAAATGAAGAAGGCCGATCTCATTAAAGCTATTCAGGTGGCGGAAGGCAACGCCCCTTGCTTCAAGGAGATCACCGATTGCCGGCAATACGACTGCTGCTGGATGGGTGACTGCCAGGTCTGATCCAGGAATAAGGGTAAAGCATCCCAGGGACGGTGACCGGATTTTCCGTCCTCCGCCTAAAATTTCTTCCATTATTTGCCTTTTTGGATTTTAGCCCAGGGGTCCTTTAGGGGCACGGTGCGGTTGAACGTCAGGCTGCCGCGTCCAGAGTCCCGGTCCACGCAAAAATAGCCCAGCCGTTCGAACTGAAAGCGCTGGCCTGGCCGGGCTCGGCCCAGAGAAGGTTCCACCCGGCAGTTGGCAAGAGTCTCCAGGGAGTCGGGGTTGAGGTCGTCCAGAAAATTCCCGGTGGCCGCACCGGGCTCGGGCGTGCTGAACAGCCGGTCATAAAGGCGAACTTTCGCGGGCGCGGCATGGGACGCGGCCACCCAGTGCAGGGTGGCCTGGACCTTGCGGCCGTCCGGGGCATAGCCCCCCTTGGTGGCCGGGTCATAGGTGCAGCGCAGCTCCAGGATATCCCCCGTTTTCTCATCCTTCACCACGTCCTGGCATTTGATGAAATAGGCATAGCGCAGGCGCACTTCCCGGCCGGGCGCCAGCCGGAAGAACTTTTTGGGGGGCTCTTCCATGAAGTCGTCCCGCTCGATGTAAAGCTCCCGGCCAAAAGGGACCGGACGGGTGCCCGCGGTCGGGTCTTCCGGGTTGTTGACCGCTTCCAGCTCCTCGGACTGACCTTCCGGATAATTGGTGATCACCACCTTTAGGGGCTTGAGCACCGCCATGACCCGGGGTGCGGTCTTGTTCAGCTCCTCCCGGACGCAGTACTCCAAAAGCGCCATGTCCACCACATTCTCCCGCTTGCCCACGCCGATGAGATCGCAGAATCGGCGGATAGCCTCGGCAGGATAACCCCGCCGGCGCATCCCCGAGAGGGTGGGCAGGCGGGGGTCGTCCCAGCCGCTGACATGGCCTTCCTTTACCAGTTTGATGAGACGGCGCTTGGAGAGCACCGTGTAGCTCAGGTTCAATCGGGCGAACTCATACTGATAAGAGCGGAACGGCACCGGGCAATTTTCCATGACCCAATCGTACAGGGGCCGGTGGTCTTCAAACTCCAGGGTGCACAGCGAGTGGGTGACGCCCTCCTGCGCATCGGAAATGGGATGGGCGTAATCGTACATGGGATAGATGCACCAGGCGTTGCCGGTGCGGTGGTGTTCGGCATGGATTATGCGGTACAGCACGGGGTCCCGCAGGTTGATGTTGCCGCTGGCCATGTCGATTTTGGCCCGGAGCACGTGGGCCCCCTCCGGGAATTCCCCGGCTTTCATACGCTGAAACAAATCCAGGTTTTCCTCCACCGAACGGTTCCGGTAGGGGCTGTCTTTGCCGGGTTCGATGAGGGTCCCCCGGTACTCCCGGATTTCATCGGCGCTCAGGCTGTCCACGTAAGCCTTGCCTGCTTTGATGAGATGCAGGGCATAGTCATACATCTGCTGAAAGTAGTCGGACGCGAAGAAAAGCCGGTCGCCCCAGTCGAACCCCAGCCATCTGACATCCTCCATAATGGCGTCCACGTATTCCTGCTCTTCCTTGATGGGGTTGGTGTCATCAAAGCGCAGGTTGCAGAGGCCCCCGAACTCCTCAGCGATGCCGAAGTTCAGGCAGATGCTCTTGGCGTGGCCGATGTGCAGGTAGCCGTTGGGCTCCGGGGGAAAGCGGGTGATGATGCGGCCGTATTTTCCCGCGTTCAGGTCATCGGTCACGATCTGGCGGATGAAGTCGAGCGGTTGAGTCGGGGCCGCGATACTCAAAGCAAAATCCTTTCTCAATTTGGCACAGACGGCTGTTGCTGAACAGGCGAGCGTGCGCCTGCCTGCAATTTTTTAATATATCCGACTAATCCTTCACAACTCAAGCCGCCATTCAAGTAATGCCATAATAAAACCACGGGCTCAAAGGCCCGCCGCTTTTCCGTCATTAGAAGACATTTCAAAACCCCCTCACCTCAAATCCTCTCCCCCATTTATGAGGGAGAGGAAGGAAAACGATGATCACGGAAGTTTTCCTTAAAAGGCCTCGCAGTTCTCTATTACCTTGAAGTTTGCCATATCCCGGCGGTTTTTTTCCCTCTCCCCTTCGGGGAGAGGGCAGGGTGAGGGGGAGTAAATTACCGATAATCTTCCACTGCATATAAGGTTTTGAAATAGCTTCTAGTCCAGCGGCTCAAGGTTTCCCCTGAGCCTCGGCGGGGGGACCCCGCCCCTGCGATTTTTATAAGCCGCCCTCTATTTTATAAATTTCGATAACTGGCTTAACCGTACTTCCCGGTGATGTAATCCTCGGTGCGTTTGTCCGCCGGGCGGGTGAAAATCTGGGCGGTGGGGCCGAACTCGATGAGCTCCCCCAGGAGCATGAAGCCGGTGTCGTCGCTCACCCGCGCCGCCTGCTGCATGTTGTGGGTGACGATGATGATGGTGTAATTCTTCTTGAGCTCCCGCATCAGCTCCTCGATGCGCAGGGTGGCCAGAGGGTCCAGGGCCGAGCAGGGCTCGTCCATGAGCAAAATATCCGGCTCCACGGCCAACAGCCGGGCGATGCACAGGCGCTGCTGCTGCTCTTCGGTGAGTTCCAGGGCCGGCTCGTGGAGGCGGTGGCGCACTTCCTCCCACATATAAACCGCATCAAGGCAGCGTTCCAGAATTTCGTTGAGTTCCTGTTTGCTCGGCCGGCCGTGCAGCTTAGGGCCGTAAACCACGTTCTCGTATATGGACAAAGGAAAGGGATTGGGCCGCTGGAAGACCATGCCCACTTTTTTGCGCAGACTGGTCAAATTAGCGCCTGGCCGGTAAATGTTTTCTCCGGCTATGATGACCTCGCCGGTGATGCGCACCCCGTTGATCAGATCGTTCATACGGTTCAGGGTGCGCAGCAAAGTGGACTTGCCGCACCCTGAAGGGCCGATGAGGGAAGTAATGGTCCGGGCTTGAAATTCGGCATTGACATCGATGAGCGCGTGGAAATCCCCGTAATAGAGGTTCAGATTGCGGATGATAATTTCCAGGCAGGCAAAGGCAGGCCCGTTATCCGAAGCGGCCGGAGATGTAGTCATCGGTGCGTTTGTCTTTGGGCACGGTAAAGACTTCTGAGGTCTCGCCGATTTCGATGAGCCGGCTCATCAGCAAAAAGGCCACCCGGTCCGTGGCCCGGGCGATCTGCTTGGTGTTGTTGCTCACCAGGATAATAGTATAGTCCTTTTTCAATTGAAACAAGGTTTCTTCAATTTTGGCGGTGGAAATGGGGTCCAGACCGCTGGTGGGCTCATCCAGCAGGATGACCTCGGGTTGCATGGCCAGGACCCGGGCCAGACACAGGCGCTGCTGCTGGCCCCCGGAAAGATTGAGCGCGGAGTCGTGCAGCCGGTCCCTCACTTCCTCCCAAAGCCGGGCCGCCTCAAGGCTTGATACCACCAGCTCCTCCAACGCGGTTTTGTCTCCCCTGCCGGCCAGCCGGGGGGCAAGGGCCAGGTTCTCGAAAATGGAGCGGGGCAGGGGCACGGGCTTGCTCAATACCAGCCCCACCCGGCGGCGCAGGCTCACCAGGTCATAAGTGGGGGCCAGGATATCCTCCCCGTCCAGGGTGACCTTGCCGGTGACTTTGGTGTTGGGGATCAAATCCGACATGCGGTTCAAAACTCTCAACAGGGTGCTCTTGCCGCTCTTGGCCGGCCCCATGAGGCCGAAAATCTCATTGGCCCGGACATCGAAAGTGACATCGTCCAGGGCTTGAAAGTCCCCGTAAAAAAAGGAGAGGTGCTTGAGGCTGATTTTTATCTGATCTTGACTCATATAAATAATCTTATGCTGCCGCTGTCTTAAAAGTCGAAGGCGCGGCCCGCACACCGCCCCTTCAAATTTATGGCAGAAGCGGCAATCTGCCGTTCTTCAGAAATTAGCTCGGATTGTGACTGCTCAAGACGCCAGGTAATAAAAAATATTGCGCCGGACAGCCGCCAATGAGGAAGTCGCCGCTTATAGATATGAATTTCGTCGGCTTTCTGTTTCTTCTCCATCGAATACTCCGGGCAGGCACGGAGGCCTGCCCCACCGGCATTTTACTGATTTTAGGGCCAATCGAATGGGTTTCCTTTCTTTTGCCAAGGATTACCTGCCCCAGGCTTTGCCTCTGGACCGCCTTTTCACCCTATCGCCTACTGCTTACTGCTGACAGCCGGCGGCTGACAGCTGTCTTCATGAATACCGCTTCATCAACCGCTGCATCAAGGTGTACGCCGCCACATTGATGAGCAGGATGGAAATCATCAGGATGGCGGCGGTGCCGTAAGCGTTGGGCATAGAGAGCCCCTCCCGGGCCAGGATGTAAAAATGCACTGCCATGGTGCGCCCGGAGTCGAACAGGGATAACGGGGTGCGCAGGGCCGCGCCCGCGGTGAACAGCAGCACCGCGGTCTCCCCCAGGGAGCGGCCCACAGAGAGCATGATGCCGGTGGTGATGCCGGGCAGCGCGCTGGGCAGCACAATCCGGGTTATGGTCTGCCACTTGGTCAGACCCAGGGAAAAGCACACCAGGCGGTACTCCGGCGGCACCGCCTTGATGGCTTCCTCGCTCGTCCGGATGATAATGGGCAGCACCATAATGGCCAAAGTCAAGCCCCCGGACAGGATGGACCAGCCGAAGCCCAGTTTCATGACAAAGAGCACGAACCCGAAAAGACCCAGGATGATGGAGGGGACTCCCGCCAGGCACTCGGCCCCGAAACGGATAATGCGGGTGGTCCAGCCCTCCTTGGTGTATTCCGTAAGATAAATAGCGCTGCCCACCCCCAGGGGAGTGGCCAGCAGGATGGCCAGAAAGGTGACGTAAGCCGTGGCCACGATGGCCGAGAAAATCCCGCCGGCCCGGCCCATGTCGTGAGGCTCCTGCGTAAGAAAAGAAAGGGTCACCTGGGGCAGGCCCTTGACGGATATATTGACGATGATGAAAACCAGGATGAACAGCGTGAAGCCGGTAAGAGCCCAGAGAAGAGCTTTCATGAAGATCTGGGATAATCTGGGATCCAAGCGCACGCTTTATCTCCGCCGCGTGATGGCCGACGCGGTGAAATTTAGAATCATAATAATGACAAAAAGCACAATGCCGGTGGCGAACAAGGCTTCGCGGTGACGGCCCGTGGCGTAAGCCAGCTCCAGGGCGATATTGCTGGTCAGCGTCCGCACCGGGTCAAGCACGGAGGTGGGGATTTTCAGGGCATTGCCGGCCACCATGATAACCGCCATGGTCTCCCCTATGGCCCGCCCCATACCCAGGATGACTGCCGTAATGATGCCGCTTCTGGCCGCGGGCAGCACCACCCGGCGCACTGTCTGCCAGTTGGTGGCCCCCAGAGCAATGGACCCGTCCCGGTAAAGATCGGGCACCGCGGACAAAGCGTCGATGGAAATGCTGATTATGGTGGGCAGAATCATGATGCCCAGGATCACTGAACCGGCCAACAGCGACAGACCCGGCCCCCCAAGATAGTCACGTATCAGCGGCACCAGCCAAATGACCCCCAGAAAGCCATAGACCACTGAAGGGATGCCGGCCAGGAGTTCCAGGGTGGGTTTGAGCAAAGTTTTCACCCGCTCCGGGCTGAATTCCGCCAGAGAAATGGCGCAGGCCAGGCCCAGGGGCACTCCCAGCACCATGGCCCCCAGAGTGACCAAAATGGAGGAAATGATCATGGCCAGGATGCCGAAATGACCTTTGGTGGGAGCCCAGTGGCTGGTCAGGAGGAATTTTTTGAGCCCGGCGTGGGCAATCAGGGGAACCCCTTCAAGAAAAATAAAGATGGTGATTAGCAGGAGAGAGCCGATGGAAGAGAGGGCCAGGAAAAGGAGGACCCGCTCAATGAAGACCTCCCTTTTCAATCCGCCACCCCCACCAAGCCTTCAGTTTCCAGTAAACTTTGTCCCTTCGGGCTCAAAATGAAATTCACAAAATCTTGACAGGGGCCGGGCTTCAATTCCTGAGTCACCAGCAGAAAGCGCCGCACCAATTTATAGCTATGGTTCTTGACGTTCTCCCGGGTAGGGAGAACGCCGTCCACGGCTATGGCCCTGACCCGCGGCTCGACGAGGCCCATGGAAATATAGCCCAGGGCATGCGGGTCATTGGCCACTATTTCACGCACCGAACCGTTGCTGTCCTGAACCAAAGCGGCCGGAGTGATGTAGGCCTCCTTGCCCATTGCCAGCTCTTCGAAGGCATTCCGGGTGCCGGAGCCCTCCTCCCGGGTGATGAGATGGATGGAGTGGGACGGCAGCCCCAACTCCGCCCAATCAGTAATTTTACCTTGATAGATCTGTCGGATTTGTTCCAGACTGAGGTTTTCTAAGGGGTTATCCTTATTGACGATAATGGCGATGCCGTCGTAGGCGATGGGGATTTCCATCAATTCCTTCTCAGCCTTCACCAGTTCCCGGGACGAGGCCCCCAAATCCGCCACGCCCTGCTGGGCCGCATAGATTCCGGCGCTGGATCCGCCGCCCTGAATGTCAATGCGCACCTCTGAATGCCTGCGCATGTACTCTTCGGCCAGTTTTTCCGCGAAAGGCTGAACCGAGGTGGACCCCGCGATAGTGATGGCGCGGACTGCGCCCGGGGAGTCCGGGCCTCGCCAGCACCCGGCCAAAACAAGACCGCACAGGCAACCCAGAAACAGGCAAAGCACTGCCGGGCGGCCGGCTCTGTAAAAAAGGGCCGGTTTCAGATGCCTTGCGGATCGAAAAATATCTTGGTTCGACATGGAGTCGACGAGTTTCAGGGATGTTTACCAAGGCTGGCGCCATGGTAATTGCCCTGCGTCCTCAGCGGTTTGGGCTCAGGATGATTTCCGGGCAGGTTCGGCTGCTATTATGGCAAATATGGCAGAAACTGCAACCCCAAACGCCGGAATAAGCAAGGCAGGATGGCTGTCTGGAATCCTCAAGGCAGGCTCTTCGGCGCAGTCCTTTTCACTACCGGAAGATCGGGGTGGATGATCTGCATGGTGGCGGAGGCAATGGAGACCCGATCGGAAACTTTGTCCAACTCCTCGAGAATACGGGTGGAAAGGCGATGCCTGGTAGAGCGGCGCTGCCGAATATCCACCACGTAGCGCAGACTCAGTTCTATCCAATTGTCATTGAAAGCAAGCCAAATCGTGGGGTCGATCATGGCCTCTTCCACCCTGTATTTTTTGGCCACTTCTCTCCAGGATTTTTTGGCTTCGGTCGCGTAGTCTTGCACCACTTCGGTCATGACCTTTTCCAGAATCCCCCGGGCCAGCACGTAATCGCTGGTGTGCGTCACGGGAACCTTGATTTCGTCCCAAATAAAGGGAAAGTCGACGGAGTAGTTGAACACCGGCTCTTTGAATACAAAGCTGTTGGCGACCCTGACGATGCGGCCGGTGTACTGGTCGGCCCCGATCCAGTCGCCCATCTCCATGATGGTGGTGCGCAGGACGCCGATGTCGATGACGTCCCCCTGAATGCCGCCCAATTGCACCCGGTCCCCGGTGGAGTAAAAATTGGCGAAGATGATGGCCACCCAGCCCGCCACGCTGACGATGACCTCCTGCAGGGCGAAGGCGACGCCGGCGCCGGCCACCCCTACCGCCACAGTCAGCCCTCCCAACCGGTCTTTAAAAACAATGGCCAGAAAAAGGATAACAAAAAAATACCCGAACAAGGTAATGAGTTTGCGCACCCGGTAGCGGGTCTCGTTATCGGCAATATAGCGGGACAACGAACGTTGGGTTAGACTGACGAGTCCCCTTAGAATCAATAACCCTATGAAGGCTACGATAAACTTGATAATCCAGGGGTTCCTTAAAAAGTCTCCGATTCCTTTCGACAGAAAGTCCATGGTTGTGCAATTCCTTTATGCTGCTCTTCATCTTTCTCAGCCGCAGCAGAAGCCGTGCTTTTGCTCAGCATTTGAACAGCAATGACACCTTGGTGCCGGTGCCCGGTTTACTGTCGATGGTGATTTTCCCCCCGTGCGCTTCCATAATCTTTTTGGAGATGGCCAGCCCCAAGCCGCTGCCTTTGGGCTTGCTGGAAAAGAACGGTTGAAATAATTTGTCCATGACCTCGGGAGGAATGCCTCCGCCAGTGTCGGTAATGGTGGCGAACACCCCTTCCGCACTGCGGCCGGTGGTGACCGTCAGCTCTCCCCCCTTGTCCATGGCCTCAATGGCATTTTTGATGATATTCAAAAGGACCTGCCGGATGTGGTCCGGGTCAAAAGACGCCTCCGGCAACGCCTGGTCAAGTTCCAGTTTCACCGCAATATTGTTTTCTTTCAGACTGGGTTCCAGCAGGCGGCTGGTTTCCACCACCAGGTCATTCAAGTTGCCTGGTATCTTTTTCGGTTCTGAAAATTTGGCGTAACTCCCTACCTCTGAGAGGAAGGTTTCCAGCCTTTTTACCTCCCCGATAATGATGTCCAATTTTTCGAGATTCTTTTGGGGCTCCGCCTCAAAATTGTCTCGGATCTGCCGGGCGAACCCGCCGACTATCATCAAGGGGTTTTTAATTTCATGGCCGATATGGGCCGCCATTTTACCCAACATTACCAGGCGGTCATGGCGAAGCAGTTCTTCCTCCATCCGCTTGCGCTCCCGAAGATCGCGAAAATGGCCGATAACCCCGATTTCCCGGCCGTTATCATAGAGGAGACGGGCGGATAGCCACACCGGAATCAGGCTCCCATCTTTATGGCGCACCACTGTTTCATAGTTTTCCAGAATGCCGATCTCGCCGTAGGCCGGATCGTAGATTTTCTTTTTGATGTCGTGGGCCAGGCCTTCCGGATATATTTCTCTGACATTCAGCTTGCCGATAACTTCCTCAGAGCTGTACCCCAAAATTTTGGCCGCATTTTCATTAAAAATGATGATATTTCCATTTCGGTCGTTGGCAATGATAGCGTCCATGCAGGTGTCAATCAGGCGGGCCTGGATAAGCTTGCCGCGCTGGATGGCGGTGGCCAGGACCTGCTCGGCCTTCCTGCGCTGGAGCAGCCACCACATGCCGGTCATAAGCAAAGTCAACTGGCGTACATCCGAATCATCATACGGTTCCGCTTTATTGGCCACCCCGGCCACCGCCACGATGCGCTCGCCGTCAAAAACCGGGATGTTCAGGTGACGTTTGATGTCCATGTGGCCTTTAGGGTAGCCTTTCTTGTAGGGATTGGGAGCCCCATAATTGTTGGTGACTATGGGCCGCCGCTGCCGCACGGCTTCGCCCCAAAGGCCGGCCTTTTCCAGCGGGTAATGAATGGGCATGTCAATAACGGAGCATTGCGGCATGACTTCCTTCGACCAGGATTGAATAGTGAGCACGGTTTCATCCGGATTCAAAAAGCCCAGATAGCCTATTTTGCTCCTGGTGAGCCTGACAGCAGCCTCAATGGTGAAGTCGGTAACCTGCTTCAGGCTTGCATCTGTCATTTGGCTGAGCTGCCAGAGCGCCTCCAGGCGGGATTCGTTCAGACGCAGAGCCCCTTCCGAGTTTCTCATGGCCCTAAACAGAGGGGCTATCCAGGCGATTCCAGCCACCATGAGCACGGAAATAATCAGGGCTATCAGTTCTGCAGTAAGGTCCAGGGGGGTGGGGCTGCCCCAAAACACGATTTCATAAAGAGTGACGCCCCGCCGCAAGGCCATAAGCACGATGGCGCCGGCTATGAAAAGCCAGGCAGGGGTACGCTTGGTGACGAAAATCAGCCTTAAGGCCAATACCGCCGCAGTAAGCTGAAGAAAGACGGAAAGCAATAAAATGATTTGGATATCCATGGCCCGGCGATTTTCCCTGCTTCTAAATCAGAGCCTTTTCCTTGGCTGTTTCTGCTTTACTCACTGGCTGCCGCATGGTGTTTTCCATATTCGCCTGATTTTCTCTTAAGATCCCGGCCATGATATTGGGTAATAAAAGCGGTTGATGATAAGCAACCCCAGGCTTGGTCCCGCTTGATTGGTGGAAAGGCATCTTAAGGCCCTACTTTTAAAATAGACAATTTTTGAGTTATTCACAAGGGTCTGAAACCAGAGGTTTTCAGCCCCCGGAGGCTATTCTCCTCACGGGCCCTTCATCGATAGCATTTAAGCAAGGGAAAATGATAATAAACAAATGCTATTTTTAAAAAAACATGGTATATTATTAAGCGTTTTTCTTTACCTGTTCATGTTTATAATGTAAATTGTATATATCAGGTTGCGCATATGTCGCTTGAAAAACAGATTGCGATAAGTCCTGCGGGAGAATTAGCGGCGAAGTTGAATTCGGCCCAATTGCCGGTGGACGCCTGCTATCAGTGCAAAAAATGCTCCAGCGGCTGTCCCCTGACTTTTGCCATGGACCTGCTCCCTGACCAGGTGATCCGGCTGGCGCTGTTGGGGCAGGAAGAGCAGGTTCTGGGGGCCGTCACCCCGTGGGTGTGCTCGTCCTGCGAAACCTGCACCACCCGCTGCCCCAACGGCATCGATATCGCCGGCGTTATGGACTGGCTCAAGGAGGAGGCCTTAAGGCGGGGCTACAGCATCCCCCAGGTCCAGATCAGCCGTTTCCATCAGAGCTTTCTGGAAACCGTGCGCCTGGGAGGCGGGCGCCTGTCCGAACCTTTGCTCCTGGGCCTTTACTCCCTGAGAAGCGGCAAGACCCTGGAAAAACTCAAGTCCGGCGAACTCAAGGATGAACTGCTGCTGGGATGGGAACTGGTCCGCCGGGGGCGCCTCAAGCCCAAGCTGCCGAAAAAGCTCAAAGGCGCCGGGGAAATCGCCGCATTCTTCGCCAAAAGCGAAAGATAATCGCCTATGAAAGTTTCATATTATCCCGGCTGCTCTCTGGAAGAGACCGCCATCGATTACGCCGAGTCCATCGCGGCGGTCGCCCCCCTCCTGGACTTGGAGCTGGCCGAACTGGAAGATTGGAACTGCTGCGGGGCCAGCGCCGCGCACAGCATCAACCACACCCTGGCCCTGGACCTGTCGGCGCGCAATCTCCTCATCGCCCGGCAAGCGGGGCTGGACCTGGTGGTGCCCTGCGCCTTGTGCTTCAACCGCCTGAAGGTGGCGGAAAAGGCCCTGCCTGTCCCCCAAGAAAACAAAGGCAAGACTCAACCGCCGGTAAAGGTCTGGGACCTTCTGGACTATCTGACTCAGCCGGAATTCCTGAAATCGCTGGCCGGGAAAGTGGTCCGGCCCCTGGCAGGCCTTAAGGCCGTATGCTATTACGGTTGTCTGGCGGCCAGGCCTCCCAAAGTGACGGACAAAGAGGCTTACGAAAATCCCGGCAATATGGAGGCCCTGCTCCGGGCTCTAGGGGCGGAGCCCCTGGACTGGTCCTATAAGACGGATTGCTGCGGCGCGGGGCTGGCCCTTGCCCGGCCGGATATCATCGACACCCTGGTCAAGCGGCTTTATGACCGGGCCCTGGCCGCGGGGGCCGAGTGTTTCGTGGTCTCCTGCCAGATGTGCCAGGCCAACCTCGACCTGCCGCAAAAGCGCATCGCCAAGAAGGCCGGCCGGGATTACTACCTGCCGGTGCTCTATTTCACCGAACTCATCGGCCTGGCTTTGGCGCACCCGGAGGTGGACAAATGGCTGGCCAGGCATTTGGTGGATCCTCGGCCTTTATTGAAAAAGCTTGGTGCCCTTAGCGCCTTTGCGTGAGTTACTCACGCAAAGACGCAAAGAGGTGAAGAAGTAAAATGACTCAGAAAACCCAGAAAATAGGCGCGGTGATGGTGGTCGGCGGCGGCATCGCCGGCATGCAGGCCGCCCTCGACAGCGCCAAGGCAGGCTTCAAGGTCTATCTGGTGGAGCGGGACATCTCCATCGGCGGAGTCATGGCCCAATTGGACAAGACCTTCCCCACCAATGACTGCTCCACCTGCCTGATTTCGCCCAAACTCATTGAAGTGGCCCAGCACCCGGATATCGAAATCATTACACAGGCTGAGGTTACTGCCCTGGAAGGCGAGCCTGGCCGCTTCACGGCGACGCTGCGCCAGGAGCCCCGCTACATTGATAAAGCCAAATGCAGCGCCTGCGGGGCCTGCGCCGAAGTCTGCCCGGTCACCATGCCCTCAACCTTTGACGAGGGCCTGGGAGTCAGGCACGCGGCTTACCGCCATTTCCCCCAGGCCATCCCGGGTTCTTATGCCATCAAGAAGTACGACCGGGCGCCGTGTGTGAGGGCCTGTCCGGCCAATTTG
>JASEFS010000025.1:0-33384 GCA_030018495.1 Deltaproteobacteria bacterium
AATTCGGCAGTAGTTCAAGACTCTCCCCCACTGTGCCTTTAGTTGCAACCACTATATGACAAAATGGCGAGAGGGTCAAACTCGAAATTGCCATTCAGCCCTGCCTGTTTTAAAAGCTTAGCAAATTTCGGACTGTTTTCTCAAAGCATCTCTCTTTCACTGAAAGCAGGTGAAGGGCAGGAAACCGAATCTTTTCGGCTCCTGCCCGGTGATGGGTTCAGGCGGTCAGGAAAACCTCCGGCGACGGCAGGGGAGGTTTTCCAGTCGACCGTTAGGCCGCTTTTGCCAGTTCTTGCAGATATTCTTCGGGGGTTTGAAACCCGGTGAACCGGTGTTTTTCCTGGCCGTCAGGGGAAAAAATGAGAGTAGTGGGAGCCCCGCGCACCCCCATTTTTTGCACCAGCTCCATATGGCCCCGGCCTTCCAGGCGCACCGGGATGTAAGAATTGTTGAGGGTTTGAGCGACTTTCTCGTCGGCATGGGTCTCACGGACCAGCCTGTGACAATGGGGTCACCCTTCCATGTAAAATTCCAGCAGCACAGGGCGGTTGGATTTTTTGGCTTCTTCCAGAGCGGCGGACCAGTTGTCCCGCCAGGCTATGGATGCAGACATAATTCCTCCTGTGGCCCGGTTACCAGCGGGGGCCGGCATGATGATGTTGACCTTTTAGTTAATACCTGCTCCGGATAAATGCAAGAACCGCCCGCAAATCTTTTATTACCGGCACCGGCAAATCCCGGCGCTGGCCCGTCCGGTCGATGATCAGCACGGGCATCCCCAAAGCCTGAGGGCCGGGCACATCCGCGTCCGGATCATTTCCCACGTAGAGAGCCTGGGAAGGCGGCAGCCACATGGCCTTGAGGGCATGGGCATAGATCTGCGGGTCCGGTTTGCGGATGAAATAGCGGGAGGAAAGCACAATAGTGTCAAAATATGAGTTCAGCCCCAGCATGCGGATCTCCGGCTCACTGAAAACCCACTGGGCGTCGGAGACAATCCCCAGGCGGAAATCCCGGCTCAATTCCTGGAGGGCCGGAATGGTATCGCTGAACAAACCGAAGCGGCGGCGGCTCAAAGAGCGGAAAAGCCTGGCCACGAACAACACCATGGCCCGCTCCACTTTGCGGTTCAAGGCTTTCTCCAGGATCTCCTCAAACACCTGAAACACGTCGATCTCACCGAAAGGATTGTGGTGCTCCATTAGATGAGCCGCGGAAACTTCCTGGTAGCGGGCGGCCAGTTCTTTGGGGCTGAGGAAGATTTCGTAATAGGTCAAAAACTGGCTGAGAACCGCATAAAGCGCGGGATCGCTTTCGTCCGTCTCAATATCCACCAGGGTGCCGTAGAGGTCAAATATCACCGAACTGATGGTCATAGCATTCTCCCTTATCAGCAGGGGCACGGGCCAACTTCATTTTTCGTCACCTGCGCAAAAGCCCGAATCTTCTTTATTCTCACCTTTTTATCGGAAAATGATAAGATATTGGTAAATACCCATTTCGCCGGCGCAATGACATACCTCTTATTCGGCCTGGCCCTGGCGGCTGTTTTTTACCAGTTTCTTGCTTTTATTTCGCTGGCGCGTTTTTTCCGGCCGCGCCTCAATACGCCATTGCCGCAGCCGCCGCCGGGTGTAACCGTATTCAAGCCGGTGCGCGGGGTGGAGGCGTTTACCCGGGAGTGCCTGGCGAGTTTTTTGGATCAGGATTACCCTTCCTTCCAGGTGTTGTTCGGCGTGGCCGACCCCGGCGACCCGGTTCTGACCGTGCTCCGGGACCTCAGGGCAGGCGCTGCGTCTGAAGTGGAGATCGTGGTCTGCCCCGAACGATCGGACCTTAATCCCAAGGTCAATGTGCTCCGCCAGTTGGAGCCCCGGGCCCGCCATGACATCTGGGTGGTGGCAGACAGCGACGTGAAGGTCGGCCGGGATTTCCTCGGGAAGACCGTGGCCGCGCTCCTGAAGCAAGGCGGCGGCTTGGTGTCCTGCCCCTATCGGGCCGGAGAGAGCGCCACCCTGGGCGCGCGGCTGGAGGCCCTCACCATCTCCGCCGATTTCATGCCCTCTGTGGCCGTGGCCCATTACGTGGAAGACATCCGCTTCGCCCTGGGGGCCGCCATGATCTTTCACCGGGAAGATCTGCGCCGCATCGGCGGATTTGCGGCCTTAAGCGATTTTTTGGCGGACGACTACCAGTTGGGTTGGCAGATGCATCAAGCCGGGGCCAAAGTGGCCTTAAGCCCCTATGTGGTGGAGACGGTAAATCCGGAGATGACTTTTCCCGATTACCTCCTGCACCAACTGCGCTGGACCAGGACATACCGGGTCTGCCGACCCAAAGGCTATCTGGCCTACGGCATCACCCACGCCCTGGTCTGGAGCCTGCTGGCTTGGGCGGTCTCAGGCCTGGCGGGGCTCGGCTTGGGATTGGCGGCCGCGGCCCTGGCCATCCGCCTGGCGCTGGCCTGGTTTTCAGAGCGCTTCTGTCTCCAGGGCCGCCTGCCGGCCGCGGCCTTTTTGCTCCTGCCGGTCAAGGACCTCCTGGCCTTCGGCCTCTGGCTCTTGAGCTTTTTGGGAAGCGAAGTCGCCTGGCAGGGAGCCCGCTTCCGCATCACCCCGGAGGGCAAACTGCGGCCGCTCGGCAGGCCAGGGTTGCCGCAATAGATATAGGCGCGCCCATATTTTTGGCTCAAAACCGGTCTCGCCGCTTCCCTCAAAAGGGCTGAGCATTATATAATTCTTTCTTAAATTTGCCATGGATGCCAAGCTTCTGGAACAATTGCTGCACGACGTGGAGCGCGGCCGCGTTTCGGTCAGCGAAGCCCTGGAGCGGCTGCGCACCCTGCCCTTTGAGAACCTGGGGTTCGCCTGTGTGGACCATCACCGGCATCTGCGCCAGGGCTTCCCGGAGGTGGTCTTTGCCGAAGGGAAATCTCTGGACCAGGTCAAGGGTATCCTGACTTCGTTATGGGCCGCGTCGGCGCGTATCCTGGTGACCCGCCTTGCTCCCGACCACGCCGAAGCCCTGGGCCAAGATTTTCCTGAGGCTTGCTATTACCCCGCGTCCCGGTCTTTGACCTTGAGCCGGGGGGAAATCCCGGATCAGGGCCGCGGCCTCATTATCGTTATCTCCGCCGGAACCTCGGATATCCCGGTGGCCGAAGAAGCTGCGGTCACGGCCCGTATCATGGGCAACCGGGTGGAGACCGTGTATGATTGCGGCGTGGCCGGCCTGCATCGCCTGTTGGCCCATCAGCAGCTTTTCCGTAAGGCCACGGTGTTCATCGTAGTGGCTGGCATGGAAGGGGCCCTCCCCAGCGTGGTGGGAGGGATGGTGGATCGGCCGGTCATCGCGGTGCCCACCAGCGTCGGCTACGGCGCCAGCTTCGGGGGGCTGGCGGCTCTGCTGGCCATGCTTAATTCCTGCGCCAACGGCGTGGCCGTGGTCAACATCGACAACGGTTTCGGCGCCGGCCATCTGGCTGCCTTGATCAACCGTAAGGATTGATACCATGGAAGTGGAATTAAGTTTCTATTTCGGCCTGTTCGGCATCTTCACCTTCGGCTTGTTGATCGGCTTGTTGAGCATGTGGCTGATTTTGCGCCGGCGGATCAAGGCTCAGGAGAACCGTCAGACGGAAATGGCCGCACAGCTTCAAGAAGCCCTCCTTGCCAAGGAGCGGCTGGAAACCGAGGCTGAGCGGGTGGCTGAACTGGAGGAGCAAATCGACGCCTTGCAGGAAAGCAAAACTGCGCTCACGAGCGAAATAGCCGCGCTTAAAACTTCACGCGCCGGAGATGAAGAAAAGATCACTTGGCTGGAACAGACCCAGGAGAGGATGCGGGATGCCTTCCAGGCCCTGGCGGCCCAGTCCCTGGCCTCCAACTCGGAAGAATTTCTCAAGAGAACCCGCGACTCCCTGCAAAATTTTTTCAATCAGTTAAGCGGGGGATGGCAGACCCATAAGGCCGAGCTGGCCAATCTTGTCCAACCGCTGGGTCAGGCCCTGCAGACCATGGACCAGCATCTCCGGGAGATGGAAGGGAAGCGGGAGGGGGCTTATGGCGAACTGCGGGAGAATCTCACGCAGCTCGCTCAACTGAACCAGCATTTGCAGAGCGAGACCAGCAAGCTCAGCCACGCCCTCAGGAGCGGGGTGCACCAGCGGGGCCGGTGGGCGGAGTTTCAGTTGCAGCGTCTGGCCGAACTGGCGGGCATGAAGGAGCGGGTGGACTTTAATTTGCAATTGGGTTTGGGCGAGGCCCGCCCCGATATGGTGGTCTGGCTGCCCAGGGGCGGGTGCATTGTGGTGGACGCCAAAGCTCCCCTCAGTCACTATCTGGAGGCCATGGAACTGACCGCCGAAGAGGAGCGGTGTAAAAAGCTGGCAGAGCACGCCCGGCGGGTCAGGCAGCACATCGAACACCTGCACGCCAAGGAGTATTGGCGGAGGCTTCCGGAAGGGGCGGAATTCGTGGTCATGTATCTCCCCAGCGACGCCTGTCTCATCGCGGCCCTGGACGCCGACCACAAACTCCTGGAGCACGCCTTCAAGTGCCGCATCACCCTGGCCGCGCCCACCACCTTCTTTGCCATGCTCAAGACCGTGGCCAACGGCTGGCAGCAATATCAGCTTACTGAAAACGCCCAGCAGATTTTTCAGCAGGGACTGAACCTCTCCCAGCGTCTGCAAAAATTCAGCGAACACCTGGCGGGGGTGGGCAAAGGACTTAAAATGGCGGTGGATAAGTTCAACGCCGCGGTGGGCTCCTATGAAAGCCGCATACTGCCGGAAACCAGGCGTTTTCAGGAATTGCGGGGCTCTCAGGACGGTTTGCCGGAGGTGGCCAGGATCGACCTGCAGCCGCGCTCCCTGGAGGCAGCGCCCCCGCCGAACCCGGAGGAGTTGGACTGACCGTTTACACCCTCAGGCCGTCACCATCTTAAAATACCATGGAAAAACCCAAAATTACCAGTTCTCGCGGGCCGGTTATCGGTCCGTGGCGCGGTGAAGTCCCCGAGCCTTGCCATGACCAATTTTTACGCGCCCCTGAAGCGAAAATCGCCTGGCCGGAGGGGCCCCGGGAAAAGGTGGAAGTCGCGGTGGTGGGCGCCGGCCTGGCGGGGCTGACCGCAGCTTATCACCTGCGGGACCGCCAGGTGGTGGTGCTGGAAGCGGAAACCCAGGCCGGCGGAGTGTGTCTGTCCGGGTCTTATCAAGGCGTTCCTTATCCCGCGGGCTCAGCGTATTTCTATTATCCCTGGAATGACGAATGGCGGAAATGGTACCGGGACTTGGAGCTGGACACGGATGCCGCCTTGGTGGCGGACCCGAGCAGCGCTTTGTATTTCCGGGGTGAATTTTTCCCCGACTGTTTTTCCGAACGCGGGCTCAAGAAATTGCCGCTTAGCCCTCAGGTAATGGACGAATTGAGACGTTTTGCCCATGATTTGGCCGCCTGGGAAGCGGAATGGGAGCCCTTGGGCTCCGAGGGTTTGATTCACCCGGAATTGGACCGTTTCTCATTCCAGCATTATCTCGAGAAAATACGGGGATTGCCGCCGGAAGCAACCAGCCTGTTCGCGCCTTACTGCGCCTCTTGCCTGGGAGCGGGACCGGAAACCGTTTCGGCTTGGGCCGCCCTTTATTTCCTTATGTCGGAATTTTCCCCGGCCAACCGCACTGCGGCTTTTCCGGAAGGAAACGCCCGCTTGATTCAGGCCCTGCTTAAGGCCCTGCCCGCTGAACCCCGGGTTCAGCAGGTGGCGGCCGGTGTGCGCCAGGAAAAGGACGCGGTGCAACTGCTCGTCTTCGATGCCGGTCAGAAGCGGACTTATTGCCTTGAGGCCGGGGCGGTGATTCTGGCGGTGGGCAAATTCGCCGCCCAAAAGCTGCTCTCTGCGGAAGCCGGCTGGAGCCCCGAAGATTTCCGCTTTTTTCGCTACAGCAGCTATGTGGTGGCGGCTTTGTGCGGCCCCCTGAGTTTGGAGGCGCCGGGCTACGAAAATTGGGTGGCGGAAGAAAGGGCTTTTACTGATTTCATTTTGGCGCCCCGCCTGGTCCGCGACGGCGGGCCGCGGGTGATGGTGGCTTTCGCGCCGCAGCCCTTTCCCCAGGGCCGGGAAGCCCTGCTTCACCTGAGCGCCCGGAAGAAGGGCCGGGAAATTTTGGATACGGCTATCCGCCTGTTTCCAGGCCTGAAAAATGAAGTCGAGGAAATTCGTCTTTACCGCTTCGGCCACGCCCAAATAGTGCCGTATCCCGGGTTTCTCACCCGGCTGAAACAAACCTTCAAGCATCAGCATGGCCGCATCATCCTGAGCAGTTCCGACTCTGAGGGGCTGCCCTGCATCGAGGCGGCCATTATCCAGGGCCAGAAAGCCGCCCGGCTGGCCCGAGAGCTTTTGGAGCGTTGAGGCGCGATTGGGCGTCACGTCCTTATAGGCGCAATAACTTGCGCCGCAACGAAAGAAGGCGGCGGCGCTACATTATCTGTTTTGCAGGATGCGCATTACGTGCAGGCAATAGGTGTCTGCCTAAAACCACAAAACCGAAAACGAAAAACGGTATTAAGGCCATGCCGCAGGAAGCCAGCCGGACGCTCATGCAGGAACACTATGCCTGGATAAAAGAGGTTATCCAGCAGGAAGACATGTGGGAGCGGGTCCCGGACCATGCCCGGGAGTTTTCCCCGGAAAACCTGGAGAACCTGGTGAAATACGCCTACTTCGGCGGTTTCATCGACAGCCGCCGGGTCAGCCAGCTATTGTTTTTGAAAAAAGGCGAGTTCCGGCAACTGTTGGTCAGATGGTACGAAGAAATCCGGGAGAAGGGCTGCTGGCTGTGCTGAGAAAGGCGGTACCCTAAACTAAAGGCTTTTCCTTTTTCGCCTCCAGGACCGACCTGAAGTGGTCCCGCTCTTTTCTGGCCCGGAAGAGTTGAGCTTCAAGTGCGGCCCGGTCCGGGTGGGGGCCCTCTCCCAATGAGGCCAGGGCCTGTTCCAATTCCTTCACCTTTTTTGTCCAGTGGTAAAGCTGCTCCGCCAGGTACCGGATGGACATGGGAGGTCTCGGAAGCTTACCGGGGCGAGGTCAGTTCCGGAGGCAGCGGGCCTTCGGGGGCTGCCACCACGGGCAGGATGAAATAAAAATTGTTCCCTTCCCAAGTGGGTTCATATCCCACCACCCCGCCGTGAGTCTCAACCACGTTGCGGACAAAATAAAGGCCCCGGCCCGTGCCCACCTCGCCGTCGATATTCCGGCCGCGGTAGCCTTCCTCAAAGATATGGGGCACGTCTTCCGGCGGGACATGCGGCCCGGTGGAAAAGACGTTGAACTTGACGCCGTCCTTGCCGGGTCCGAAAAAATCTTTGAGGGTTTCCCGGCCGTAGGAGAGGTATTTGCGTCCGAACTGATTGGGGCGGGTATACTTGGCGGCGTTGGAAAAGAGATTCGCGTAAACCTGAGACATAAGGCCCTTGTCAACGGAAAGAAGAATCTCTTCATCCGGCGGCACTCCGCCCAAATCCACATTGATTTCAATGCCTCGTTCTCTGAGCCGGGGCAGAAACATTTGCAGCTGCGGCTCGATGATTTCCTTCTGGACCCGGTGAGTTTTCCGTCTAAGAACCAGTTGGCCGCGCTGAAAATGAGAAGGCCGGAACAGGGATTCGATGAATAGGCTGACTCCCCTGTACTGCTGCTCGAGAGTGCTGTAATCCTCTTCCATCTCCCTGACCAAGTGGTGAAATTGTTCGGCCTCCTGAGGGGAGTCCGGGAACTTGCAGTTGCCTTCCAGTTGCTTCAAAGTCCTGATTTTATCTCTCAGGTGCCGCAGGTAGAGCTTGAGGCTGATGTTGGGGATGATGACGTTGTGCTCGATGTCCGCCACCAGACTGTTGATAAAGCGGATGTGCTGGATATTTTGTTCGGAGATGATTTTGCTGTGCAGATTGTACCCCAGCCGATTGGCATATTTCTCCAGAAAAAACCGGTTGTGTTCATTGAGCCGCGCCGCCGGAAAGACTTCCAGCATGCCGATCAATTGTTCCTTGGCGTAAAACGGCAGACGGTCGACCAGGAGCAGGTTGCCGCGGATGGGGAACAGCCAGGAATTATCGATTTGATAGGGATGGCTCTCCAAGTAAATATTTTCAGGGGCCGGGGGTTTTTCCTGGTAGAGCCCGTGGATGCTGTCGCAGACGATTTCCAGGCGGTCTTCCTGAGCCAATAGGTAGAGGCGGGAATCCAGATTGAAGAATTCCTTGATGACGCTGACCACCACCCGGTAAAAGTTGTCCAGGGTTTCGTATTCTTGGGCCAGGTCAAAGAAAGTCTTGAGAGCGTCGTCCTCCAGGAAGCTGAAATTGTATTGCTTGAACGCGTGCCGCTTTTCCTTCACCCGGGAGATGATTTTTTCGAGATCTGACGGCATGGACATATAACGCTTCCTCAGCGGACTCGCTCAAGCGGACGCAAACGCGACTTCGTCTTCAAGGCCAATTTTGATAAAGCAAGCTCCTTACCTATCCTGCAAACCCTCCCCACGTTTAGCATTAGTTTACCATGTTTTTGAAAACATGGAGCATATTACCCATTCAGCCGGGGACGGCATACTGCCGCACCCCCTCATCGTACAGGTCCCGGCCCTGGCAGTCGTTCACCACGATGGCCGGCAGGTTCTCCACTTCCAGGCGGTGAACGGCTTCCGGACCCAGCTCCGGAAAGGCCACCACTTCCGCCCGTTTGACGCATTTGGCGATCAAGGCCCCGGCGCCGCCGGTGGCCGCCAGATAAACCGCCTTGTATTGCTGCAAGGCCGCGATCACCTCCGGGGAGCGTTTGCCCTTGCCGATCATGGCTTTCAAGCCCAGAGCCAGCAAAGTGGGAGTGTAGGAATCCATGCGGTAGGAGGTGGTCGGGCCGGCCGCGCCGATAACCCGGCCCGGCCGCGCCGGCGACGGCCCTACATAGTAAAGAATTTGCCCTTTCAGGTCCACCGGCAGCTTTTGGCCGGCGACCAGCATATCTATCAGGCGCTTGTGGGCCGCATCCCGGGCGGTATAGAGCACCCCGCTGATGAGGACCCGGTCGCCGATTTCCAGCGCCATGACATCGGCATCCGACAGCGGCGGCGTGAGTTCTACCTCTTTAGACATGATGTTCCTCTAGAGTTCGATTTCCTTGTGGCGGGAGGCGTGGCATTGAATATTCACCGCCACCGGCAAAGAAGCGATGTGGCAGGGCTGCATCAGGAGATGCACGCCCAGGGCGGTAATCCGTCCCCCCAAGCCCTGGGGGCCGATCCCCAACTTGTTCACCGCGTCCAGCAATTCCTTCTCCAAAGCCGCCAGTTGGGGGTCGGGGTTGGGAGCTCCCAATTCCCGCAGCAGGGACTTTTTGGCCAGCAACGCGGCCCGTTCAAAGGTGCCGCCGATACCCACCCCGACGATAATGGGAGGGCAGGGGTTGGGCCCGGCCTCTTTCACCGTGGTCACCACGGACTCCTTGATGCCCGCCCAGCCCTGGGCCGGCTTGAGCATAAATAAGCGGCTCATGTTTTCGCTGCCGCCGCCTTTGGGCACCACCGTGAGCTTCAGCCTGTCTCCCGGGATAATCTCTGTATGGATCACCGCGGGAGTGTTGTCGCCGGTGTTCTGCCGGGTCAAAGGATGGCACAGGGATTTTCTCAGATAACCCTCGCCGTAGCCCTGACGCACCCCCTCCTGAACGGCCTGCTCAAAACCGCCGCCCACGATTCGGGTTTCCTGCCCAACTTCGGCAAAGATCACCGTTAAGCCGCAGTCCTGACACAGGGGGACGCGCTCCCGGGAGGCTATCCGGGCATTTTCCAGCAGTTGTCGGAAAATTTCCCGACCCGCCGGGGACTCCTCTTCTTGCTCACCCCTGGCCAGGGCAGCCAGAAGATCCTCTCCCAATTCATAATTGGCGGCAATGGCCGCTTCTTTAACCGCTCGGGTTATGGCACCCGCTTCAATCTGCCGCATCAAATCCGCCTTAGGAAAAAATTGAGTTTAAAGGAGTCGATTCGGGAGGCGCGGCCGGAGTTCATAAGAGCCGCTCTAACCTCCCATATCAGACTTGAAAAATTGCTGCGTGGACGATGGGGCGGTAGGGGACACGTCCGTCAGGGGTTGCTCTTCCGGATAGAAAAGCTCTTCTGATTCCACCGCCTCGTCATCATATTCTTCTTGAGGCACGCCTGCGGTCTGGGTCCTGACGGTCAGACCGGGGAATTGCTCCACCGGCCGACCCTTCAGGGCTTCCCGCATATAGGAGATGAAAATCGGCGCCGCCGCCTGGGAGCCTGTTTCCTTGGGTCCCAGGCTGCGCTCATCGTCCATGCCCACCCAAACGCCGGTGATGATGGAAGGAGTGAAGCCGATAAACCAGGCATCCCGGGTGCGGTTGGTGGTGCCGGTTTTGCCGCCTATGGGCCGCTGCAGCACCTTAACCCGGGTGCCGGTGCCCCGCTCCACCACGCCGATGAGGAGTTGAGTCATAACCTCCGCGCCTTCCGGGCTGATCACCTGGTTTTTAACGGGCCGACTTTCATACAGCACCCTGCCATCCCGATCCTCTATGCGTTCGATGAACACCGGCTCCACCAGCCGGCCCTGGTTCGGGAATACGGAATAGGCCCGGGTGAGCTCGAGAAGAGTCACTTCAGAGGCCCCCAGGGCGGAGGCATAGTTGGGGTAAATTGGGGAAGAGATGCCCAAAGTTGCGGCCATGCGCACCACGGCCGGTACTCCCAAGCTCATCATCAGGCGCACCGCCGGGATGTTCCGGGACCGGGCCAGGGCGGTGGACAATGGAATAGGGCCGCTGTAAGTATGGTCGTAATTCTCGGGGGACCACAACTGGCCGGGCCGGCCGCCGGGAAGAGATAAGGGTTCGTCGTACAGGATGGAATTCGGGCCGTACCCTTGTTCGATAGCTGCGGCATAAATCACGGGCTTGAACGCGGAACCGGGCTGCCGGCGGGCCTGCACCGCCCGGTTGAAGGAGCTGTCGTAAAAGTCCTTGCCTCCCATGAGCACCCGCACTTTGCCGCTTTCCAGTTCCATGGAAATCAGGGCCCCTTGGGTCGTGGGGGCGGGCTCAAGCCGCGCCTTCCAAAGCTTGGACTGGCGGTCCTGGTCGATAAGGCGCACTTTTACCACATCGCCCGGTTTCAAGCTGATGTAGGTCAATAACACCAATTTCTCATTTTTCGCCGGGGCCTCGACAACCCCGGAATGTTCTCCCAACTTTATTTGGGGGGCGCGGCTGCGGCGGTCCACACCGGTCACCAGAGCGGTGACCAGTTGGTTCTTGCGCGGCGGGTATTTCTTGAAATAATCGACATGCCGGGCCTGGAAGGCTTTAAGCTCCTTGCCCTGCAAATGGGCCGACGGGCCCCGGTAGCCGTTGCGTTTTACCAGGGCGTCAATGCCGTTTTTTATTGATTCCTGGGCTATGCGGTGGAGGTTGACATCCGCGGTGGTAAAGACTTTGAGGCCGAGATTCATGACTTGGTCTTTGCCGAAACGATCCTCCAGCAGTCCTCTCACATGCTCGGTAAAATAGCCGCATTCTTTGAGCCAGCCAGGGCGATTGGGCTTCAACACCAGAGGCTGGTTCAGCGCTCTTTGAGCCTCGTCCCGGCTGATGAAGCCCTCTTCCGCCATGCGCCGCAGCACATAAGCTTGGCGGTCCGTGGCGTAGCGCGGATTGGCAATCGGGGAATAGCGGCTGGGAGCCTTGGGAATGCCGGCCAGCAGGGCCGATTCCGCCAGATTCAGCTCTTCCACGTGCTTGCCGAAAAACTCCTGCGCCGCGGCTTCCACTCCGTAAGCGCCGTGGCCCAGGAAGATGTTGTTCAAGTAAATCTCTAAAATTTCTTCTTTGGTGAGGTATTTGTCAATGCGATAGGCCAGCACCGCCTCCTTGACCTTGCGGGCAAAGCTTTTTTCAGCATTAAGCAGAATCCGTTTGACCACCTGCTGGGTGATGGTGCTGCCTCCCTGGACGATTTCACCGGCTTCCAGATTGCGGACAAAAGCCCGGATTATGCCGAAGACATCCACGCCGGGATGCTCGAAAAACCGGGCGTCCTCCGCGGCCACAAAGGCCAATATCAGGTGCCGGGGCAGGCGGCTGTACGGCACTTCGATGCGCCGCTCCGCGTAAAACTCCCCCAGCAGGCGTCCGTCCCTGGCATAGATGCGGGAAACCGTAGGCGGCCGATATTCCTTGATAGAGGTGAAGTCGGGCAGGTCCTTGATATAGCGGAGATAAATGAAGCCCGCGAACCCGATGCCGCCGAGCAAAACAACCAGGAGCAAGCCGGAGAACAAAATTCCCAAGCGGCGGGCCCAGCGTTTGCGGTGGCGGAACCGGTCCAATCGGGGATCCTTCATCCCCTTGAAGCGTTTCATGACCGTCTCCCCCTGAGTTGGTTACATCCCCTCAATAGCTTTTTCTGGCCTATCTTAAGTTCTCCCGCCGCCCATATGCCGAAGTCCCGTATTAAGCGGCGGCAACGCTGACCTCCTATTTGATGCCCTCGCGCTCTTCGAAATTTTTCACGAACTGCGCCACCTGAACCCCGAAATGCACACACTCTTTGCCTTCCATGCAGGCGTCGGCATCGGGCTTATCCAGATAGGTGGTCAAAACATGCTCCTGCCCTTTGCTCAGCTTAACAATATAGGCATTCTTGCTTTCGTCAAAGGTAATATCGCAATCCAGTTGGTACTTATCAATATCCGGGTGCATCTCCCTGACTTTCGCTTTCAAGGCATCCATTTCGTTTGTCATGGCCGTTCCTCCTCCTGGCGGGTCCTTCAGGCCCTAGCCGTCGGGCTGTTCCCCGGTTTGACTGCTTTTACTTTTCCTGATTTTGCCCAGTATGTAAATAGGTTAGTTAAAGTTTGTTATTTTATCAACTGAAACTCCACGGTCAAGGCGTTATGCCGCACCGCTTCTTAAATAGTAGTGTTTCCTTAGCCTTCCGGCAAGGTGCCGCACCTTTTTTCCCAAAGTTAAAAAGCCCTGACGTAAAATCGAGGCATTAAACGACGGCTGGACCCGCCTTGAGGGTCAAAGGCTTACCGCCCCACAGCACCTCAGGACTTTTGGGTCCTACGTTCAGGAGCATATCGAAGGTGGAGAGATTGGCGAGGAAATCACCCCAAAGCTGGGGGTAAACCGGAGGAGCATACTTAACCGGGCGCAAATCAATGCCGTTTTCCTTGAAGAGTTCTTGGTCGAGGTGCTTCTGCACCGGTTCCAGGACTAAGAAAGCAGACGCTTCCACGGCCCGGCAAATATCTACCAGGAGTCGGGTCCCTTTGGATTGCACCGCCAACTCCGACTGGAGGACAAGGTTAGTCTCAAGTTTGAGACATGACCACAGATAGCGGATAATCGCCAGGTTCAAATCCGCCAGCTTTTCATATTTAGCAGAAAACATTTCCTCGAGAAAACGGACATGCTCGTCAAGGTAAGGGGCGTGTTTATAAGCCACTTTAAGGCTTTCCAAGTGCTTGCGCGGCCAGCGGTCATCGTAGCAAATCCTCACCTGGCTGATGAGCTGCAAACCCAGGCCCTTTTTCCAGACCGGCACGGTCAGCCACAGGGCCCCCTGGTCGTTTTTGAAGCGGTTGCGGCTGAGCCAGGTGGTACGCCGGGGAAACTGCACCTCATCCAAAATTACCAGGACGTCGGCCAGACGGGCCTTGTAAAATAAACCGGGGTAGGGGCAAAAATACGGTGGGTTGGCCGCGACAACCATAGTGCAATATTAACAGAAAACCGCAGCCTAGGGGGCAAACTTCCGGTCCAGGGTGCGGTACTGGATGGCTTCGGCCACGTGGGCCGGGGCCAAGCCGTCTGCCCCCTCCAGGTCCGCTATGGTGCGGGCGATCTTGAGTATCCGGGCGTAGGCCCGGGCCGACAGCCCCAGGCGGTCCATGGCCGTCTCCAGCAGGCGCCGGGTTTCGTCGGTCAGGGCGCAATGCGACTTAATGAGCCTTGGGGTCATATGGGCGTTGGCGAAAACCCGGGCGGCTTTGGCGAACCGCCGGGCCTGACGCTCCCTGGCCTGGAGCACCCGCGCCCGCAGGTCCTTGGAGCTCTCGCCGTCCGCGGCGCCCGTCAGCTCCCTAAATGGCACCGCGGGCACCTGGATCTGCAGGTCGATCCGGTCCAGCAGCGGCCCGGAAATCCGGGCCCGGTAGGAGTTGATCTGGTTGGGGGTGCAGGTGCAGACCCGCTTGGGATCGCCATAGAAGCCGCAGGGACAGGGGTTCATGGCGGCCACCAGCATGAAGCGGGCCGGGTAGGTGAGCGAGGTGGCGGCCCGGGAGATGGTGACCCGGCCCTCCTCCAGGGGCTGGCGCAGGACTTCCAGAGTGGAGCGTTTGAACTCCGGCAACTCATCCAAAAACAGGACGCCGTGATGCGCCAAACTCACTTCGCCGGGGCGGGGATTGGGGCCGCCGCCGATGAGCCCGGCGTCGGAGATGGTGTGGTGCGGCGGCCGGAAAGGCCGGCGGGGGACCAGGGCTTGGCCGGGCGGGAGCTTGCCCACGATGCTGTAAATCTTGGAGGTCTCCAGGGCTTCTTCAAAGCTGAGAGGCGGCAGGATGGAGGGCAGGCGCTGGGCCAGCATGGTTTTGCCCGCGCCCGGCGGACCCACCATGAGGACGTTGTGCGCTCCGGCCGCGGCCAGAAGCAAGGCCCGCTTGGCCGGCTCCTGGCCCTTCACCTCCCTAAAATCCAGGTCCTCGTAAGTGTCCCAAACTGCAGCTTCCACCTGGGTGGGCGGCTCCGGAGCCAACACCTCCCGCCCGGCCAGGAAGTCCACCACCTGGGCCAGGGTCTCCACCGCATAAACTTCAAGGCCTGCTACTACTCCGGCTTCCCTGGCGTTTTCTTTGGGGATGACCAGGGCCAGCTCGGCATCCCTTGCCGCCAGGGCCAGGGAGAGGATGCCCCGGGTGGCTTTCAGGCGGCCGTCCAGGGAGAGTTCGCCGAACAGGAGATATTTGTCCAGGGACTCGGGCGGCACCAGCCCTTGGGCGGCCAGCACGGCCACGGCCACGGGCAGGTCAAAGCCGGTGCCCTCTTTGCGGGCGTCCGCGGGCGCCAGGTTCAGAGTGACGCGGTTGCCGGGAAACTGGTAGCCCGAATTCTTGACCGCGGCCCGGACCCGGTCCTTGGCCTCCTTGACCGCGGCATCCGGCAGCCCCACGGTGGTGAAGGCCGGCAGCCCCGGGGCCAGGTCCACCTCCACCTCCACGATATAGGCGTCCACCCCGCGCAACGCGCCGCTTTTGACTTTGGCCAGCATAATGGCTTTCAGTTAAGCTCTCTGTGCCGGTCGGGTAAAAATGCCTAAAGCCCGGCAGATAAACCTAAAAGACCTATCATAACCCCTTACTTTCTAAAATCTCAATTTTTTTACACCATGATCTGGGGAAATTCTATCTGGGATGTCACGGAAAAGGATAGCTTTTGGATATGTGGCGGATAGAAGGGTAGGAGGGAAAAACCTATACGAGCACTGATAGCAATTGTTATCGAATTTTATGAGTACCTTTGTTAATCAGATTGTTGGGTATTCGATTTTTTCATTATGCTCGCTGAAATTGTCAGACCAAATTAGCCGTATCGGGTGCTTTCTTTTCGTTCCCATGTGAACAGCCGCGATTAATTCAACAGATTGAAATGTGCCCAATGATTCAAGTGGAAATTTTTGATCGATGTCTGCTTTTAACACAACATCATTTCCTTCAGGAAATTCTAATCGAACGTTTCGTGCGGTGGCCTTACCTTTATTCCATATTTTCAACCTGTAGCTACTTCTAAGTTTAATGAATGAAGCACCCAAGTCTGCTTGCTTGTTCTTGAGTGCTTCGCTTGCCTCTTTCTTCAGTAATAAATTATTTAGTCTTGATGTCTTCCAGGTTGCGTATCCAGATAACAGTAACGCAATTCCAGCTATAATATCACCAGCATCGACATGCATTTAATTTATCCTTATATACTTACTTCCTCTAAAGGCAGCCTTCAGTGACTCCTTAAATTCTTTAGCCAAATCCTTCACGATTTGACCACCCATTTCCTTCACATGCTCGGAAATATTTTCACTGTTTTCTTGAATCAATTCGTCTTTCGTGAGTTCTCGGCCACAGGATGCGCATTTTACCATCTCAATTGTCTCATCAACCCCTTCATACTCAAACTGATTGCATCCGCAGGTAGGACACAGTAAGCTTATATTGCGATTGTATTTTTCATTATCCATATAGGCTCCCTTACTTTTAACTTAATGTTTCTTATCTTTAGGCGGATAAGGGTCCGGGCCATAGCTATCTTTATCCCTGATCCGGCCATCCGGACGATGAATAACCGACTCGCCGTGATTTTTTTTCGCAAGCTCCTTGGCCCGGTCAGCCGCTTCTTTTTGAGTATCGTGAAGCGAATCCGCTCTCTTGGCACCCTCTCTCTTTACAGCCCATTTATTCCCTTTCGGTACAACGTGGTAATTGTCCTTCGCCATTTTACTCTCCTCCCTCTTTCTGGCGATTTAATGACTTTTAAGAATCCCATATACATGGTTTTATCTCCCTTGTCAATACTATATATTGTGATTATGAGGTTGGAATCCGCTTAGATTGGCTAATAAGACTCATCTCGTAGGGCGGGAAAGCGAAGCGCATCCCGCCTTTGATAATTGGGTTAACCTGACTTAATTCTGTAATACACACGCGGTTTTGGTTCCCAACAGGCACTTTCTCTTTCAAAGTCATGCCTTTCAAACGCTATCGAAAATTTTTGACGGAAAGCCTTGACGATCTTACGTGAGTGCGCGGCAGAGGATACCATTTTCGGCATTTGGAGATGGAAATGACCTTAACGGCGGGATGCGCTTCGCTTTCCCGCCATACTTGCCGAAAACTCGATCAAGATCAATCCGACAGCCACAGCTGCCTTGCCTCAAGCCAAGGTTTGCATCCGGTTGGATCAGGATATCCTGGAATGGTTCAAGTCCCAGGGCAAAGGCTATCAGACCAAAATAAACGCCGTGCTGCGGGCCTTTAAAGAAGCGCAGAGCGGCTGATATCGGCCCGCGCTTTCTGTGACGATGTTAGCTTACTCTTTGAAGTGCAAACTAATACGGAAACTCCGCCTCGCCGATGGTCTTGATGGTCAGTCCGAGCTTGCCTTCCAGCCAGCCGGCCAGGGTCTTGTGGTACTCAGGATAGTCCAGCTTGATGGCCCCTGTCCAGGTTTTCCCGCCGCATTCCACCAATATGGTGACATAGGAGTCTTCCACGCTGGCGCCGAATAAGCGCCCCTCTTTGAGGACGCCCCGGTTGATGTCGCAATGGGACTCCGCCATGCCTTCGGTGTAGGACGGGGCCAGGTGCGGCGGCCAGGCCGCCTCGCCGCCCCAAACCACTCTGGGATGATCCTGCAAACGCATGCCCGACCTCCTTTGGGTCCTTAATACCCGCTTCACCCTGGCAAGAGCTATCCGCCTCTATCTCGTGGCGGGATGCGCTTCGCTTTCCCGCCCTACGTGTGCTTAGTGAAAATTCTCCCCGACCCCGTATAATTCTTCTATCCAATCAATGTGTTGCAGAGCAGGCGCCCGCTTGCAAAATGCAGCCTGAGGCGGCTGTTCTAGATTTTTCGCAGGGGTCTCAATTTTCAGGATTTTTTACGAAAACGGAAAACCGAAAACCGCCTTACAGCCTGACGCGCACCGAACGCTGGGCCTGCCGCCCCAGGGAGATGAATTCCTTGAGCGCGTTCAGGGCGGCGTGCACCAGGCCCTGCACCTGACTATGCCGCTTCTTCACATAGGCCAGGTAGCCTTCCAGCTCTTCCCGGATTTGCCTGGCTTCGTACAGGTTGATGTCGGCCTTGAGGCGCACCTCCCGCTGCCGGTCGGCCAGGCGGCGCCAGACGTTGAGCTCGTCGAAAAAGGCCTTGAGATTAACATAAGCATCTATGAGGCGGCGGCAAGAATCGGGCTCCAGGGCCCCGAGTTGCGCGGCCGTAGCGTCGTAGATACTGAAGTAATGCCGGGACGCGGTGAAGAGGCCGGGGAAGTTCAAGTCGTCGGGGTCGTCGGCCTGCTCCAGGGATTGGCCGACCAGGTTGACATAGGCCTCCCAGGTAAGGGACAACTCGGTGTGCAGGGCTTGAAAGAGGTTGAGGAGCTTGTTGGCGTCCGCCGCGACTTCCCGCCGGGTCAGCCCGTAGCGGGCCCGCAGGATAGCCCGGGTGAGGAAGCCGCCGACCAGGGCGCCGATGAGGACCAGGACAAAGCCGATAGCCGCATCCATTCAGGACTCGCCTATCTCCGACTTGAGACCTCTGCCAAAATGCCAACCGCTGCTGAGACGCTTAAGAAAATGCCAAGGTTCTCTTTTAAAAGCTTATTGATTGATTGAGCAATTAATTGCGTCTCAAAGGGCTTGACAAATCAAGCCCCTACTTTCAAGAGGCCTCAACATTGAATTATTAAGCCTGAACCGTTCAGGCCGCGCCCTTTTCCAGCAGCTCTTCCAATTTGAGACGGGAATAGCCGTAAACCATGGCCGGCTTGACCACTTCAGCCTGAGGCATCTGGCGGATGCGGGGCATCTGCCGGGAGGGTTTCATCGGCTCCATCTGGGTGGCAACCGGCGCTTTGCGCTTGATGAATCCGGAGCGGTAGCCGTAGATATCAAAGATAGTGCCGTCGCTGTACCAGCCGATCTGCTTGCCGTTAAAGCCATAGACCCGGTCTCCGGCAATATAGGCTACGGCCCGCCCGTCCCAGGCGTAGATGGTTTCCCCGTCTTCCGCGATATAGGCCACGGGTTTGCCATTTTTATTGAAGAGCGCCACTTCCATGTGCCAGCTCCTGCCCGACATGGATATCGCCCCATACACTTAATCGGCATGAGGAAAAAGAACTCAAGGAAATTATCGACCCAATTGCCCGTGTTCGATCTTCATGCAGCGGTCCATGACCACCTGAAGGCCTGCGGCCCTGGCTTTCCTGGCGGAGTCGGGCTCGGCCAGACCCAACTGCATCCAGACAACTTTGGCGCCGATGGCAATGGCGTCGTCCACAATGCCGGGGATAGCCTCCACGTTGCGGAAGATATCCACCACCTCCACCGGGAAGGGGATGTCTTTGAGGCTGTCATAGCAGGGCTCGCCCAGGATTTCCCGGCATCCGGGACGCACCGGAACAATGCGGTAGCCGTGCTCCTTTAAGTAACTGGCCACCTGATGGCTGGCCCGGTCCGGTTTGGGAGAAAGGCCTACCACGGCCACGGTGCGATAGTTGTTCAGGATTTTCTTGATTTCTTCCGGGCCGGCATTGAGTTCCTGAACTTCTGCATCAGACATGAATTTGCCTCCTGGGGTTCGGCATTCGGGCCGTCATGCTTATAAAGTAAGCCGAGATTTCTGTCCGATGAAGTGCGGGCCCGCAAATCCCGGGTTCAAGAACATCAGGCCGGAGATGCGGGGGTGGTCTTCTCCCCCTCCTTCGGCTTGATGCTGTCGCTTTCTTTAATCTTCATCGCCATTTTCAGATAATCATAGCCGAATTGCAAAAGCTCCAGGTCATCTTCATAAATGCGCTGAAGAGTATCTTCGTCCACATTAAAAATCTGCAAGAAGCGGCTCTTAAAGATAAACCGCCGGAACTGATCCAGGTCATACATGACCATGTAAAAGAGGTTTTTGGTGCGCTCGTCCGTATCCGGCTTGCCCACGGAACTGCGGCGCAGCAGCATGGCCTTCCATTCCTTGTTCATCTCGTCATAGTAGTCGGCTCCCTGATCCTCCTTCCAGGACTGCACCGTCCACTCGGCGTCTTCTTGAAAGCCCTTGCAGTGCTCTTCTTTGACCAGGAAGTAGAATTCATCCAAGCCTTCTTCGGTTATCAGGAGGCCCTGGCCCACCGGGTAATAGCGGCAGGTGCCGGGGCGGTCGCTGTAAACCTGACAGCCGGTGACCGGCCTGACGAAGGGGCAGCGTCCTTCGAACCTGGGCATGTCCATGACTACCAGGGGCAAGCCTGATTTGTCATGCTCCTCCCGGCGGGTGTAAGCTTCCAGAAAGTCGCCGGAGGTGATGCCCAGCCTCTCCTTCAAGCGCAGAATGTCGTAGGGGGTGAGAATAATTGTAGTTTTGCCGCAACATTCGGTAAAGCAGGGAACCCCGGGATGGCACCGAAATTTGAAGCGGCTTTCAGGGGTGAGCCGGACGGGCTGCACCACCCTCATATTCAAGTCAACCATGATAAGCTCCTCGTGATGTTTCCTGTTTCCAGGTTATTTTATCCGAATCGTCTGGTTTCCGCCTTAGGAAAAGCACTTCAGGCTTTGCCAAGTATTCTCAAGGCATAGTGTATACCGCTTCGGCGTTGCCCGTAAAGACCGCATTTTTTACAAGGCGCACCAGGCGGGGGGGGCGGTGCGGCCAGGCGTCGGAGAGATCAGTCTGGCTATAAGCCGAAGCCATTCTATTTTAAATTTGCAAAGATAACCCAAAAATCAGCGTTACATATACCCCACAAAAAGGCCGGTTTGTGGGCCTCTGAATTTTCTTAGCCAATGCAACAAAAGAAACCGGCCCCGCAGGGCCGGTTTGTCTTTTTGTGGTCAAGGTATGCGAAACTTAGAAGCCCCGGTCCGACATCCTGGCGTGGAGCATGGCCACGGTGCGGTAGACCAGGTGGGCCAGCTTGGTGTACGGGGCATAGAAAAACAGGAAGAAAATGGAGGTGAGGTGCAGAAAATAAGTAGGATAGGCCAGGATCTTGACGCCCATGAGGCGAAAGACCCAGGCGCCCAACCCGGTCACACCCACCGCCGCGATGGCGTAAATCAACTGCCAGTCAAAGTAGGTCCCGTACCCGGCCTTGTCGGCATTGGCCTTGCGGGCCACGATTATCTGGTAGATGCCGTAAAGCAGGAGGGCCGTGCCTATAATGGCCAAAATCTTGATGGGCGACAACAGGAAATACGGTCCAGGGCTGTGGAAGACCCACTCTTTGACAAAGGCCCAGGCTGTCACGGCACCCAGGAAGACGAACCCGAAAAACACCATCAAATGATTGAGGGAGCGGGCAAAGGTGGTCTCGCACAGCTTGAACTTTTCATGCTTGACGATCTGGGTCAGAGTGGGGACCAGATTGCTCATGACGCTGCCCTTAAGCTTGACCTTCCAAGGCTCGGCATTAATGTCCCGCCAGTAGCGCATCACGCCCTGGGCCAGCACAAATACGGCAAAGGCCGCCGCGCCGACGAAGATTACATCAATGACATACCAGGGGAACATTTTGGCAAAGACAATGTCACCCTCGGGGATGGCCAAGCGACCGGTGACCTTCAGGGCCAGGAGGAGCAGCACCACCGGCAGGGCGATGAGCAGCGGCAGGAAGCGGTAGTCTCCCACCATACGGGCCAGAATCGGGGGGATGGCATAATGTTCGATGCACATCTGCCGGAGCACCCCCATCACTTCTCCCGGCTTGGCGCCCCGGGGACAATAAACCGTGCAATCGCTGCATTGGTGACACAGCCAGATATCAGGGCTCTTGACGACGTCTTTCAAGCCCCATTGGGCCTTGAGCATCTCCTTCCGGGGAAAGGGGTTTTCCTCCGGGGTGGGATTGCACACCACCGAGCAGGTGTCGCATTGATAGCACTTTTTGGCGTCTTGCCCCCCGGCGGCCATGATCCGTTTGACGAATTGGAGGTCCGGTTTGATAAGAATTTCGTCAGCCATGGATCATACCTCCTAGAATTCCTTGAAGGGGTTGGGACCGATCTCCCGCACCCGGGCCACATAATCGTTAAGAATCTGCGGCAGGCGGTCAAACTCGGAGATGGCCAGGGTTACCAGTTGCACCCGGTCGGCTTCCAGACCCAGCTTGTCCAGGGTTTCGGACAGCTTGCTCAGGCGGTATTCCGCCAGTTCGCTGCCCTTGGCGAAGTGGCACTGATAATCATCGCCTGACTTGCAGGCGAGCAGGATCATGCCGTCAATGCCTCGGGAGAGGGCGTCGGATACCCACACCAGGTTGAAGGAGCCCATACAGCGCAGAGGAATGAAGCGGATGAAGGGGTTCAGCCGCAGCTTGTGCCAGGCCGCCGCGTCCAGGGCCGGGTAGGCGTCGTTTTCGCATACCAGGCCGATGAAGCGGAAGGGGGCTTCCGGATCGTCTTCATCCTCGATTTCCGGCACATCCAACGATTTCAGCATGGAGCCGATGATGTCCACGCTGTAGTCCTTAAAGCTGATGATGCGCTCAGGACAGGCGCCCATGCAGGTGGCGCAGCGCCGGCAGCGGTTGATCTTGAAGTAGGGCGTGCCCTTCTCGTCTTCGTCGATGGCGCCGAAGGGACATTCCTCAGTGCAGCGTTTGCACTGGGTGCAGCGTTGCATGAAGGGGTCCGGGAAGGTTTCGTCCCAGGCCCGGGGATGCACCGCCATGCCGGCGGCCACATGCTCCACCGCCTGGATGGCCTTCATGGCCGCGCCCCGGGCATCTTCCATGGCCATGGGCATGGTCATGGGCTGGCGCACCGCGCCCGCGGCGTATATGGCCGTCCGCCGGGTTTCGTAAGGGAAGCAGATGAAGTTGGAGTCCGCGAAGCCGAAGTAATTCTCCGTCTCCGGCAGACCAGGCCCCTGGCGGTAGGTCAGGTTGAGGATGGGGTCATCCATGGTGGTCGGTACGAGCCCTGTGGCCAGGACCACCATATCGGCCTCAAAGGCCACGTTTTCGCCCAGCAGAGTGTCTTTGGCCGACACTTTCAGCTTGGCGCCGGGAGCCAGCTCCACCCCGGTCACTTCCGCCTTGGTGAGCATGACGCCCGGATCGGATTGGGCTTCCTTGTAGAACAGCTCAGTTTGGCCCGGGGTGCGGATGTCCTTATAAAGGATCATGGCCGCCGCGTCCGGGTTGGACTGGCGCACGTACAAGGCCTGCTTCAGGGAAGTGAGACAGCAGAAATCCGAGCAGTAGGGCAGGTGCTCGGGGTCACGGGAGCCGGCGCACTGAATGAAAGCTACGGTTTCCGGCGGCTTGCCGTCGGAAGGCCGGACGATTTTGCCCTTCTTGGCAAGCTCTTCAAACTCGATGTTGGTGACTACGTCCGGAGACAGGCCGTATCCCAGGTGGGACAACTTGGTGGCGTCATACGGGCGCCAGCCGGTGGCCAGCACCACCGAGCCGATGCGGACGGTTTCCTCGGTGCCGTTGGTGTTGATGGTGACGTCCAGCAGGCCCGGCTGGCCTTCGCTCTGCACGATGGTGGAGTTGGTCATCACCCGGATCATAGGGTGCGCCTGCACCTCCGCGATCTTGGCGTGAACCGGGGAATCCTGCAAAGTCGTATAAGGATAGCTGCTGGGGGTGGACTTGTAGACCTTGGCCCCGTAACCGCCCAGTTCAGCCTCTTTCTCCACGAGCAGCACCTGGTAGCCGTTATTGGCGGCTTCCAGAGCGGCGGTCAGACCGGTGATGCCGCCGCCTATGACCATAATGGTCTTGTCACATTCGGTTTCATACGGCTCGGGCAAGTCGGCTTTTTTGATGCGGGCCGCGCCCATGCGGCAGTAGTCTTCGGCCAAGGCCTGGGTTTCCGGATGACCGGGTTCCTGGGTCCAGGCCACCAGCTCCCGCAGGTTGACCCGTTCCACCACGACATTGGGAAAATCAAATTCTTCGTATTTGACCCGGTGGGAGCAAGCCGCGATCAGGACGCAATTAATGCCCTCGCCCTCCGGCTTGATATCCTCCTGGATCATGGCTATGCCCTCGGGGCTGCACATGATGTCATGTTCTTTGATGTGAGGAATCTTGGCGTCCTTTTTGATTACTTTGGCCAGTTCCTCAAAGTTCAGGGCCTCCCCGATGCCACAGCCTTTGCATAAATATGCGCCTACCTTTCTTTCTTCCATGACTACCTCCTGCTCAGGCTGATGAGACTTTTAAGGGCGGCCCCGGTGGCGTCCTCGTTGGACTTCATGACATCCAGGGGGCTCTTCATGCTGCCCACCGCGACAATCCCTTCGGGTAGGAGTTCAGGAATAATGAAACCCTCAGGGGTGTAGGACAGCGGCATAGGGAACGGCCTGGTTTTCGTGGAAGGCGCCATGCCCACCGCCAGCACCACCATGTCAAAGGTCATCTTGGTTTTGCCGCCATTCAGGGTGTGCTCAAAAGTTACCACCACATTGCCGGTGCCGGGCTCCTGCTCCACCTTGGCCACCTTGCCCCGGATGAGGTGAACGCCTTCATCATCTCTGACCTTCCACATGAATTGCTCATAGCGGCCAGGGGTCCTGAGGTCGATATAAAAGACATAGGCCTCGGATTCCGGGTACTGCTCCCTCAGATAAGTAGCCTGTTTGAGCGAGGCCATGCAGCAAATGTAGGAGCAGTGGGGCAGGTGGTTCTCGTCACGGGAGCCGGCGCATTGGACAAAGGCCACCTTTTGGGGAGCCTGGTTGTCGGAAGGCCGCAGGATCTTGCCGCCGGTGGGGCCGTTGGCCGCAGCCAGGCGCTCCATCTGCATGTTGGTGATGACGTTCTTCACTGTGCCGTAGCCCAGATTGTCGGCTTTGGCGATGTCGTAAAGGTCCCAGCCGCCGGCCAGGATGATGGAGCCAACCTGGAAGTTCAGGGTCTGAGGTTGCATGTTCAGGTCGACTGCCTCATACTGGCAGGCTTCGGCGCATTTTTGGCCGCAGTCGCCTTTGCACACGGAGGCGTCGATGACGTACTTGGCAGGAAATGCCATGTCATAAGGGAGATAAGCCGCCTTGGTCTTGTCCAGCCCGTAATTGAAATCATTAACCCGCCATTCCGGACAAGCTTGAGCACAGGCGTCACAGCACACGCAACGGTCGTTCACGTATCGGGGCCGAACCACGACGGTGACATCGAAGTTGCCGGCTGTGCCGCTGACCTGGGTGACATCCGCCATGGTGTAAAAACTGATGTTGGGATTCTCTCGAATCCGGCGGAAGTTGATCTCCAGACCGCACGAAGGCGGGCACAGTTTAGGGAAATATCGGTGGAGTTGAGCCACCCGGCCACCCAGATACGGTTCTTTTTCCGCAATGATGACCTGGGCCCCGGATTCGGCTGCTTCCAGGGCCGCCGTGAGGCCGCTCATACCTCCCCCGATAACCAGAATCTTGCGATTATTGGCGTTCACACCAATCCTCCTTCAGGGGCCAGTTTTCGGTTTTCGGTTTTCGGTTTTCGGTAAAATCCAAGGGGACTGCCAAAATTTCCGGTGCGGTTCGCCCAAAAAGAGGCCTTTTTTGAACCAAGGCATTGGAAAAACGATAACGGCTGCCCTCTAAGGCGGAAATTGCCTGTTGATGGCAACCAGGCAAAAGGAGTGAACAAATTGCTCCTCTCCGAGGGCAGGAGTTGTCGGGGGCACGGCCTCCCGGATATCACGCTATACCGAGAACAGAAAACCGAAAACCGAAAACCGTCTTAAAAAAGTGGCCGTGGGCAGGCTTCAAGACCACGGCCGGCAAAGGTCCCGGGGCTTCCGAAGGAAGCCCCGGGGTTGGATCTCAAGGTTTAGTCGACCAACTGCTTATAAGGCACGGTCTCGAATTTCCACTCGTTGGTGGCTTTGTTGTACTGCGAAATGGTGAAGACCTTCCACTTGCTGTCATCGATGTTGAGGAAGTCGGCCCGGTAGTAGTAGCCCGGGTAACGGGTCTCTTCCCGGAACAGGATGTGACGCAGGTGGGCTTCACCGGCCAGGATGCGATGATACTGCTCCCAGGCCCGCATCAGCTCGTGCAGGTCGGAAGCGGCCAGGCGCTGGGCGTCTTCCTTAAGCAGGGTGAGGCGCTTCAGACCTTCTTCCAGGCTCGGCTTGTTGGTCATGTACATGGTGGCGCAACCCGCGACATACTCGTCCATGAGCTTCTGCAAGCGGCTCTGGACCTGCTTGGGCAGCAGGTAGTTGGGGTTGATCTCCGGAGCGGAGGTGTAGTTCTTGTACTTTTCGTAGATCTCGAAGGGGAGGTAAATCTCGCCCAAAAGATCGTCGATGTTCTGCGCGGCCTCAAGCTTGTCATCCTTGTGGTCCAGGATGAAAGCGATGGCGGCTTTGGCGGCCATGCGGCCCTCAGCATGGGAGCCGGAGGAGAATTTGTGGCCGGAGGCGCCGACGCCGTCACCCGCGGTGAACAAACCTTCCACCGTGGTCATGCGGTCATAGCCCCAGAACCAGTCATCGGGGGCGCCCAGGTAATTCTTGGAGGGACCGCTGACCCACAGACCGGCGCAGCCGGCATGGGAGCCGAGCAGGTAGGGTTCGGACGGAATTATCTCGGAAGGCACCTTGTCTGGTTCCATGTTCATGGAAGCCCACAGGGACGCGGCGGAGATGGACATATCCAGGAAGTCTTCCCAGGCTTCCGCTTCCAGATGCTTAAGTTCTTTTTTGGAGAGCACTTTGGCCAGTTCCTGCATGGCCTTGTCGGTGTGCATCAGGATGGGGCCGCGGCCTTCCCGCATCTCGATCATCGCGGCATGGTTCCTGAGGCAGGTGCCGGGGGAGTCGGCGTAGCCGGGATATTCCTGCTTCACCCGCTCCCAGTTCCGCTCCATGTAGTCTTCGCCGTAGGCGTTGGTGGCTTTGGCCTTGAAGAACAGGAACCAGGCGCCGACCGGGCCGTAGCCGTCCTTAAACCGGGCCGGGACGAAACGGTTTTCCATGAGAACCATCTTGGCGCCGATTTCCGCAGGCATGGCGTAGGTGGAGCCGGCGTTCCAGACAGGGTACCAAGCGCGGCCCTGGCCTTCAGCCACGGACCGGGGCCGGAACACGTTCACCACGCCGCCGCAGGCGATGATCATGGCTTTGCACTTGAAGACGTAAGCCTTGTGCTCGCGCACGCTGAAACCAACCGCGCCGCAAACCCGGTTGGGGTTATTCTTGTCGGTCAACAGCTTGACGACAAAGACGCGCTCGTAGATGTTATCCATTCCCAGGGCGTTCTTGGCGGCTTCCGCCACGATCACCTTGTAGGATTCGCCGTTGATCATGATCTGCCAACGGCCGGAACGGCACGGTTTGCCCCCGTCTTTGAGCATGGGCAGACCTTCGTCTCTGGCCGTCTGACCATCGACAGTGTGATTCTCCGCGTCTTTTTGCCAGATGGGCAGGCCCCATTCCTGGAAGTCAAACACGGACTGGTCGACGTGGCAGCCCAGGGAGTGAATCAGGTCTTCCCGGACGATGCCCATGAGGTCGGTGCGCACGTACTTGACGTAATCAGCAACCTCGTTTTCCGGGCCCACGTATGTATTGATGGCCGACAGACCCATGGCCACAGCGCCGGAACGGTCCATGGCCGCTTTGTCCACCAAAGTGACCTTGAGACCCGCAGCTTTGGCCCAGGCCGCAGCCTCGACAGCCGCACCGCAGCAAGCCATCCCGCCGCCGACGAGGAGAAGATCGGTTTCAACCGTTTCTACGGGCGGTTTTTCGCAAAAAGACCATCTGCAGACTTCTTTTTCCATTATAACTATCCTCCTTAGGATTTTGGCTGGTTCGGCTTACTTTTCACGGGCCGGGCCGGTGAAGAAACCGGGTTTCTTCAGACCTGACAGGTCAGAGGGCATGGTTTTGCCTTTAAACACGTCGATGGAACCTTCCGCCGTGGTCCGGATGGGGAACTTGAACCGTTTGACGGTCTTCTGGTCCCGGAACTTGATGGTCCACATGATGTTGTCGGTGCCGCGCAGCGGGAAGGTGCTGGATCCCAGGGGCATAATGTCCGCGTAATGCCGGACTTCAATGGCCTGCTGGGGGCAAATCTTGACGCAGTTAAAGCATTCCCAGCACTGCTCGGGCTCCTGGTTGTAAGCCTTCATCTTCTCATGATCCAGAATCATCAGATCATTGGGGCAGATGTACTGGCAGGCAGTACGGTCCAGGGCCTTACAACCGTCGCATTTTTCCACAATTACAAAACTAGGCATTTTGCAAAACCTCCTGATTTTGGTTAACTAAATGGGTTTTTGCCTTTATTGTCCGATCGGGGGAACCCTTGCTCGACTTCCTCCCGGTTAGCAATTTAGTCCCGCTTTGCGGCGGAACTTACTGCCTGTGCGCTGCTGTTCCCCCCCAACATCAACCCTTCTCAACGCTGGCGATGAACTCGTCCATCACGTTCAAGCTCTTGCGGGCCACGACCAAATCATAAATCTTGTCCTTCACGGCCTTAGGCAAAAGCTCGATGCTTTTGGTGGTGGCTGCATCGTATTTGGCCATGGGGAACAGTTGCAAGATTTTGTCCCGCTGCTGTTCGTTGCATGGCACAATCAATACCTTCATGCCGGCCAGCTCCTCTTTCAGTAAATTCCCGAGGCCGGCTTCCTGGAGGGCTTTAAAGCGTTCTTCATTAATCCATATGTTGATGGGATAAGTTTCAGCCATTTCCTTGCCTCCTAATGCAGATTGGGTGACCGCGACCTGGCGCTTACAGCGGTTCGATGGTGAAGGCCGGTTTGGCCTTGGCCAGATAATCCTGGGTGACAAACGGCGAACCGAAACCGTACTTCTTGGCGGCGTCCATGACTACATCAAAGACCTCGGGCCGGAAGATCAGACGAGTCGGTTTCACTTCATCCATGATGATAGAGCGGATCTTGGTGCCGCTGAACTTCTGTAGCTCGTTCCAGTGGCCGCACAGGCCGATGCAGGTTACCTCACCGCAGTGGGGGCAATAAGCCCATTCCAGCACATAAATGGGGGTGATGTTGAGCTTTTCCTTGGGGATGCTCATCAGCAGATGGTGGGCCTGGTAGGAATGGTAGTAGGTGCCCACGCCGGCGTGATCCCGGCCGAACATGTGGTGGGTCAGGCCCAGGTTGGTACGGATGATGGAATGGTGCACCGCCTCCCGGGGTCCGGCATAGCGCATATCCCAGAAGGTCATGGTGACCATGTGGATGTCATCCCGAAAATAGCCGGATTTGCGCAGTTCGTCCTGGGTGAGTACGATGGCTTCGTCGATGTAGTCGCCGACCCGCTTCTCACCCACGATGCAGTTGACCAAAATGCCGGAGATGGCCTTGCCCATGGTTTCCATCTGCTCCACCGGGCTGTCGCCATGGGCGGCGATATAGGCATGCTTCATGAGCCACTCATGGCCGGAGTGGGGCACGTTCCGGGTCTGGTGGGCGACGATCTTGATCCAGTTCTTCTCTTTAAATTTCTCCCGGTGCTGTCTCGGGGTGAGGAAGTAAGGAGTAAAGGGCTCCCGGACCTTGGGTTCATTCACCAGGGTGATTTTGCCGCCCAAGAACTTGTCTTTGTAAGCATAAGTCCGCTTGACACCGGGGTGCTTATCCTCCTTGGTGCCGTAAACGTCCTGGGCTATGGTTTCTTTGTCGAAGGAGTAAATCTCTTCGATGTCAAAGATGGCCAGAGGATTGCCTTCGTAGGTCAGACAGACCGAGTCGCCGGCCTTGATGCCGTAATCGGCGATCTCCTTGTCGGAGATATCGAACACGATGGGGATGCTCCACACCGTGCCGTCCGCCAGTTCCATCTTTTTGCAGGTGGCCTCCACATCGGCCTTTTTCATAAAGCCTTCAATGGGGGAAAAAAATCCGTACGCGATGCCGATGGCCTCGGTGGCCATCTGACGATTGGCCGGAACCTGTTTCAGGCCTTGAATCTTTTTCTTGGCTTCCGCCTTGTCGGTTATAACCCTTTCTACCAGTGGCTTTCCACCATGACCGGTATACTCCATATCTTTCCCCTTCCTTTAAATTATTCGGTGAGTCCAACCAATATCAGGCGCCATCCAGGGGTTTAAGCGCCTGAGCTCTCTTTGCAAGGCGCCTTCTTTCCTCTCCTTTGCTTTCTTTCTCCCGCATCTTGCGGCTAAGTGGCTAAAAAGAAAGTGAATTTTTTCACATATTTCCAAAGTTGTAAATTAGTCGAAAATGAAAGCAATGTCAATAGAAATTTTTCACAAAATTTTGGGCCCACCGGTTCAGACCCTGACCTGATAGCTTACGGTAGGCACTTGCCGGCCTCTAAGAACTACCGAGGGGGCAGGTTCAGTGGGAAATCGCCCCTCCACCTCCCGGAAGGTGGACTCACTGATGATAATTCGGGCATCAATATCTTTGGCCACCTCCAGGAGCCGGGCCGCCACATTGACCACATCGCCGATGATGGTAAAATCCATGCGCTTTTCGCTGCCGATATTGCCTACAAGAGCTTCACCGGTGTTAATGCCGATGCGCATGCCTTGGATGGGGGTTAGATTCTGGGCCCGCATTTGCGCCAGGCAGCGATGCATGTCCAGGGCACAGGAGACGGCCTGCGCGGCTGCCTGGGGGACTTCCAGGGGTGCGCCGAAAAAAACCATCATACCGTCGCCCAGAAATTTGTCCAGGGTCCCCTGATGCTCAAACACCACCTCCACCATCCGGCTGAAGTACTCGTTAAGCACGGCCACCACATCACCAGGGTCCATTTTCTCAGACATAGTAGTGAATCCGATGATATCGGCGAAGAGCACGGAGAGCTGGCGGCGCTGGCCGCCCAACTGCAAGGACTCCGGATTGTTCAGAATCTCCTGGCACATCTCCGGACTGAGGTAGCGGGACAAGGTATCCCTTAGGAAGCGCTTTTGTTCATAAAGACGCAAGCGACTCCTAAGCGAGGCCTCGTGGCCGGCTTCCTCCTGGGCGATCTCCTGAAGCAGGCGCTTGAGCTCCGGATCATCGGCCTCTTCGGCCAGAGCCAGGTAACTTTTCCGGGCCTCCAGCTCATGGGCGATGGCCAGTTCGATGGCCTGAATGATGTCCAGTTCCATGTCGCCGCCTCCTTGCGAATTTTTACACAAATTTTTTCCAAATGCATAGACCTGAATAACTACTTTGTGAAAAAAATCTTTGAGGGTGGCCGGGCGAGCGCGAAAATACAAAAAAATCTTTGAAGCAGCCGGCTTTTCCGGGCTGCTGCCTTGAAGGAAACCACGATGTCTTCGCCATCCAAGGTTGAAATCATCATCTACGACGCTCCCGCCGCGGCCTCCTCGGGCTGCGCCTGTGGCTGCGGCGGCCACGGCCACGACCATGAGCACGGCCACGCGGTCGAAGACCCTATTGCCAAAGTGAGCATTGAAATGCAGGCCCGCGCCTTGGCCATGACCATGCAGAAGGACTTCCCCGGCCGGGTGACGGTGGAGTATGTCAATGTGCTCAAAGACCCCCGGGGGCCGCACCTTCCCCAAACCAAACTTTTGTGTTCCATGACTTACCCGACGCCGCTGGTATATCTGAACGGCAAAGGCCGGTTTGCCGGCGCCGTTCCGGTGGAACGGCTTAGGGAAGAGGTGCAAAAGCTTTTATCGGCCGATGTTAGCTGATAGAGTAAAAAACGGCCGGCGGATCAAATTTTGCAGAAATACGGACTCCGTGCGGTCGGCAACTTTGCCCGCTTCCCCTGGCGGGTTATTTTATGGGACATGGAGGCACTTTTCTGTCCGTGAAAGGAAAAACTGTGTCCGGAAAATCTCGTGAGGGCTGGAGCCCATATCTGGCCGGAGCCCTGACCGGCTTGGTCATGGTGTTCTCGGTGTGGCTGAGCGGCAAGTTCTTCGGGGCCTCCACCAGTTTTGTCCGCACCGCCGGCTTGCTGGAGTCCCTGGTGGCTCCAGAGCGGGTGGAGCGCCTGCCGTATTTCCTGGAAAACCCGCCCAAGCTGGATTGGCAGTGGATGTTCGTGCTGGGCATATTGCTGGGCTCTTACGCGGCGGCCAAGCTCTTCGGCGATTTCCGTTGGGAGGCGGTGCCGCCCATGTGGCAGGAGAGGTTCGGTTCCGATCAGGTGACCCGCGGCTTAACGGCTTTTGCAGGTGGAGCGGTGGCCATATTCGGAGCCCGACTGGCCGACGGCTGACCCAGCGGCCATGGCTTGAGCGGTCTGCTCCAGCTATCCGTCAGCGGCTTTATCGCTTTGGCCTGTTTTTTTGTCGGGGGGGTGGTGGCGGCGCGCCTTCTTTACGGCGGAGGCAGGCAGCCATGAAAATTCTGATCTACGGCTTTGCCACCGGCATCCTGTTCGGCTTTCTCCTCCAGCGCGGCCAGGTGCTGCGCTATGAAAAACAATTGGGCGCCCTGCGCCTCCTGGACATGACCATCGTTAAATTCATGCTGTCCAGCATCCTGGTGGCCATGGTAGGAATTTACCTCCTTTTTGATTTGGGCCTGGTCAAGCTCTCGGTGAAACCCACGATTTTGGGAGGAAACATTCTCGGCGGCCTTGTCTTCGGCGTGGGCTGGGGGCTTTTCGGCTTTTGCCCGGGCACCGCGGTAGGCGCGGCGGGCGAGGGCCGCTGGGGCGTGCTGTGGGGTATTGCCGGCATGATCGTCGGCGCCGCGGTTTTCGCCGAGACCTACCCCTTCCTGAAATCAACGGTCCTGACCTGGGGGAACCTGGGTAAACTCACCCTGCCGCAAGTGCTGGGGCTGAACCACTGGATCGTTATTCCGGTTATGATTGCGGCGATTTTGAGCCTGTTTTATTGGTTTGAAAAATCCGGTTTATAAAATCGGGGAAAGCACCCGAACCGAGGCCAAGGAGATACACTCCGCCGGAGACTTGCCTCTAAGCGTATTGTGGACAGCGTAACTTCCCGGCCCATCATTACCCTGCTCACCGACTTCGGCTGCCGCGACGCGTATGCGGCCGCCATGAAGGGGGTGATCCTGGGGATAAACCCGCAAGTTTGCCTGGTGGACCTGACCCATGAGATTCCCCCTCACGACATCGCGGCCGCGGCCTTTGTCCTGGCTGAGGCTGCCCCCTTTTTCCCCCCGGAGACCATACACCTGGCCGTGGTGGACCCGGGTGTGGGCAGCGCCCGCCGGGGGTTGGCGGCGCGGGCCCGCGGCCAGTTCTGCATAGGCCCCGACAACGGTCTGTTCCATTTCCTCTTCCAGGGCGCCCCCGACTTGGCCATTTTTTCTCTGGAAAACCCGGCCTATTTCCTTTCCGAAATCTCCGCCACTTTTCACGGCCGGGATATCTTCGCGCCCGTGGCCGCCCATCTTTCCCGGGGTCTGGCCCTGGAAAAGCTTGGCCCGGTTGTGGACGACCCGGTAGTTTTGCCTGTTGCGGAACCGGTATTCGGCCGCGACCGGGCGGAAGGCGAAATCGTTTATGTGGACCGCTTCGGCAATTTGGTGAGCAATATAAATTGGCAGAGATTGTCGGATTGGCTGAACGGGTCAGAAGTTCGCCTTGAGCTCGGAAGCCTCACATTAAACCGCCTCAGTCG
>JASEFS010000025.1:33394-52111 GCA_030018495.1 Deltaproteobacteria bacterium
CTTACGCCGACGCGGCCCCGGGGGAACTGCTGGCCTTAAAGGGAAGCCACGGTTATCTGGAAATTGCCTGCAATCAGGATAATGCCGCCGACCGTCTCAAGACAGGCAGAGGCGCATCGATTCACCTCAGCAAAATCGGCAAAAATAAATGAATTGTCCGCAGTTTGCCAGTTATGTGATATTCTACAGACTTTGAACTACTCAAAAGCAAAGTCCATTATGGATCCCAAAAGCCGGTTGATTTTTCCCTTGGATGTTCCGGATAAAGCCAGAGCGCAAAAGCTTATGGAATTGCTGCGCGGTGAAGTGGGCCTGTTTAAGGTGGGCTTGGAATTGTTCCTGGCTGAAGGCCCGGAATTTTTGAAGTTTATGGCCGACGCCGCGCCCGGCGGCTTTTTCCTGGATTTGAAACTGCACGACATTCCGGCCACCATGGGGGCGGCGCACAGCCGCATCTTCCGCGGGGTCAGGTTCACCACCATTCACTGCGACCAGGGGCGCCGCCTGCTCACCCGCATGGTTCAAGGTCTCAGCAACGACATAAAGGTTCTGGGGGTCACGGTTTTAACCAGCCTGGATAAAGAAGACCTGCTTTCGGTGGGGATAGACCCCCGGTATGCCGAAAATCCCGGCGAACTGGTTCTGCTGCGGGCCCAATTGGCCAAGGAGGCAGGCTGCCGCGGCGTAGTTTGCGCGGGCCCGGAAGCCGGGGCCGTCAAAGAGCGCTTCGGCCAGGGCTTCCTGGTGGTTTGTCCCGGCATCAGGCCGGCCTGGGCCCGGGTTCCCGCGGACGACCAGCGCCGCACCATGACACCGCACGAGGCCATCAGGGCGGGAGCGGATTACGTTGTGGTGGGGCGGCCCATCCGCCTGGCCGACGATCCCGTGGCCGCAGCCCGCAAGGTGGTGGAGGAAATTGCCCGCGGCCTGGCGGACCGGGAGTTTCACCAGTCCTGGTAATGTCCCGTCTTTCGGCGTCCCCTTGTTTAACTTGCTCGTTTATCCTTATAATTTCACCATGGCCAGAGGCCGGCAGTCAGCAGCCAGCAGCCAGCAGTCAGAGGTCAGCGGCCAGCAGGCAGCGGCCGGGGGCAATGTTCACGATGTTCTGCTGAAATGCTTGGTGGTTACCCTCTCCTCCAATTTTGGGGGAGAGGGCAGGGTGAGGGGGCTTTAAGGATGCCTGAATGGTTGAGGTCGAGGGCAAAAGCGATTAATTTTAATTTCAAGCCGAGGTGTCTGCGATTAATCTGAGAAAGGCTGAGGAGTCCGCCGCGCTTCCCTGGCTGGTGCATGGGGCGGGCTATACCGTGCTGCTGTTGAGCCTGGCCTTGGGGCTGCTGCTGGCGGCGATCCTGGCCGCGGCGGTGGGGCCTTACCACATCAGCTTTGTGCAGCTCGCGGGGCTGGTGCGGGATTGGCTGGGGGGCGAGCCTCTCGCTCAGGCGGATAGGACCACTCTGGCCGTATTTTTCCACATCCGCCTGGCCCGCATCCTGCTGGCCGGGCTGGTGGGCCTGGGTCTGGCGCTGGCCGGGGCAGCGTTCCAGGGCATCCTGCTCAATCCCCTGGCCGACCCCTTCACCCTGGGAGTGGCTTCGGGCGCGGCTTTCGGCGCGTCGCTGACCCTGAGCCTGGGGGTGGGAACCGCACTCTGGGGTTCCCTGGGGCTGGTGCCTTTCTCCGCGTTTGTGGGCGCGGCCGCGGCCCTGGGTCTGGTCCTGGCCCTGGGGGCCATGACCGGCGGCTTTCATTACGGCACCCTGATCCTGGCCGGAGTGATTGTCAGCGCCTTCCTGTCCTCCCTTATCAGCTTGATGAAGTTTCTCTTTGCCGACAGCCTCTCGGCCATTGTTTTCTGGATCATGGGCAGTTTTTCGGGGCGCACCTGGGACCACCTGATGTTTGCTCTGCCGTATATCCTGGTGGGCAGCGTCATTTTGCTCATCTACGCCCGGGAGCTGAATCTCCTCACCCTGGGCGACGGCCCGGCCCAACAGTTGGGGGTGGCGGTGAACCGGGTGCGGCTGATACTGCTCCTGGCCGCGTCCCTCATCACCGCGGGCGCGGTGTCGGTATCCGGCATCATCGGCTTCGTGGGCCTCATTGTCCCCCACCTGATGCGGCTGCTGGTAGGGCCGGACCACCGGCGGCTCCTGCCCGCTGCCGCGCTGACCGGGGCCGCGCTCCTCATTGCCGCGGACACCCTGGCCCGGGGCCTCATGCCCTACGGCCAGGAAATTCCCGTGGGCATTATCACCGCGCTCCTGGGCGGGCCGTTTTTTTGCTATCTTCTGAAAGTCACCAGGGGCCAGACGATAATGTAGGGGCCATGAGTCGGGACCAGGGATGAGGGGCCAGGGGCCAGGAATTAAGGATTGGGATTGGGATCAGGCTTGGATTCAAGGTAATGTTAAACAATTGAGAAAACCTGGTGGCACAGGCTTTCCAGCCTGTGTAAAAATCAACAATTTTTGATTAAAGGTAATCTTGATACCCGCTTCCAGGTTGCACTTGGGGCAACTGAACACAGAAAATGCCAAAATCTGACCAGCCCTCTGCTCACAGTTCACAGCTCGCGGTTAAAAACCTCACCCTGGCCTACGGCGACCGCATTATCCTGCGGGACCTGAATTTTTCCGTGGAGGTGGGGGAGTTCGTGGGCCTGTTGGGTCCCAACGGCTGCGGCAAGAGCACCCTGCTTGCAGCCCTGACCGGCCTGCTGCCGCCCCGGCAAGGGCAGGTCTCCTATAGCGGCGCGGCCCTGGGCGATCTGAATCCCCAGGCCTTGGCCCGCCAAGTGGCCACGGTAGCGCAGTTCAACTGGGTCGGTTTTCCCTTCACCTGCTTTGAAGTAGTGCTCATGGGCCGCTATCCCTACCGCCGCCGTTTCCAGGGGGAAACCCCCGAAGACCTGGACGCGGCCCGCCGGGCCATGGCGGACACCGGCATCAGCGACTTGGCCCCCCGCCTCATCAACCAGGTCAGCGGGGGCGAGCGGCAACTGGTGATTCTGGCCCGGGCCCTGGCGCAGGCCACCCCCATCCTGTACCTGGATGAAGCCACGGCATCCCTGGATATGCGGCGCAAACTGGAGGTTTTCGATCTGCTGACCTCCCTTAATCACTCAAAGGGCCTGACGGTGCTGGCAGTCATGCACGATCTGAATCTCGCCACCCAATATTGCCGGCGGCTTATCTTTTTAAAGGATGGGGGGATTTTCCAGGACGGCGACACCGCTTCCGTCTGCGTTCCCGAGGTTATCGAGGCGGTTTATGAGACGCCGGTGCTGGTGCAAAACAACCCGGTCACAGGCTGTCCATATGTGCATTTTTTGCCGAGGCATTTTAGGAAGGGAAGCAGGGGGCAGGAAACCCCTGAGGACATCAAATCCGGCGTTTGTTAGGGCAGCGTCCCGGGATTATATAAAACCTGCTGCTGTCATGAATCGGCCTACTGCTATTCTGAACGGAGGGCAAACCGCTTTGCCCTCAGCGGAGACATTTCATTCGCAAGGAAAGCCATAAGCTTCTGATTCGGTAGGGTATCAGCTCTGAAGAAGAAGTTCCGGTTCCATCGCCGCCTGTGCCTGCCGTGCCTTAATTCGAGACAATCATGGATCAAACCTGGTGGTTAGTACTGCTCGGCGCCATACTCCTAATCTGGGGGGCGTCGTTGTTTGCTGTCCGTTATTGGACCAGGAAACGCCTGCTGCGCACCCTGGCCCGGGAGGGCGTCAAAGCCGAAGAAGTGGATATCCAGATTGACGACCCCCGCCCCGAAGACCAGCGGGCCCTGGAGATTGTCCGCGGCTTTCGGCGCCGGTTTTTGCTCAAGCTCTGGCCTGACACCCGTTTCAATCTGCAGACCTTGTCGGAAACCTCCCAGGTTCTGGTCAGAGATATTGCCGCCAGTTATTTTCCCGAAGAGGAGCGCCCGGAGCTTAAGGCTTCCCTGGCCGATCTGGTGGCGCTGTTCAACCGGGTGGGCGCCAGACTGGCCGTGTGGCTGGAGACCTTGCCCGTCCGCCCCTTGAAAGACGTGGAATTGCAGACATTGTTCCAATACCACGAGTGGTATCAAAAGGTGAAGCAGCATCCCGGCTATCTTTTTTTGAAGCGCCACCACCTGGACAAACTGGCAAGCTGGGCCTGGACCGCCAAAAACGTTCTCAACCCCTGGTACTGGGGCCGCCGCGCGGCTTATACCGGCAGCCGGGAGCTCCTTCAGCGCCTGCTGTTGGCCAAAGTCACCACTCTGGTCGGGGAAGAGGCCATCCACCTTTACAGCCGTCGGCGTCCCCACCAGAGACTCTTTATGCGTTACGAGTTGGCTCTGCAGGAGATGATCAACCTTTCCCTGGGTGATGATCAACAATATTCCCAAGCTTGGAATCATATGGTCCGGTTCATTCTGCGGGCCAAGGGGCTGGAGGACCAGGAGAAGCTGGCCTTGCTGCAAAGACTGGCTCAACCCCGCTTGCAGGAGATTTCCGGGATTGAGCAGTTAAACGTAAAAGAGCGGCAGGATATAAACTGTTGGCTGGAGCAGATGGTGAAGACCTGCTGGACCGGCTCCGCCAAGGACGAGCGTTTGGCCCAGGTGCGGAGCCGGTGGAAGGATTGACTGGCCCCGGCTTCGGGCCAAGCGGGGTTCTAAACCACGGTATTTCGATTATTCCGTCACCCGCACCCAGGTGGCTTGAGGACCTTTAAGCCCCATTTCCTGGGCGAATTCCACTCGCGTGCCCGGCGCCAGCTTCTCGAAATTCCCTTCCTGCACCGCGTTGGCGTGGAAATATACTTCAAGCCCGTCCGGAGTCTCAATAAAACCGTAGTCCTCTTCCGGGAAGACTTTGGTGACGGCGCCTACCTGTGAAGCTTCTTCATGAACTTTTACCTTCTGCTGGCGGACCGCGGAGTATTCCTTGAGCTGGCGGTCCAGGGCCTTGAAAGCATCCACGATCATCGGAAGCACAAATTCGCCCTGCCGGGTGACGGTAATGGTGCGATCCGGCACCGTCGTGACAATGGTCATCTCAAAATTGCCCAAGCGATGGTGGCCGGTACCCTGGATAGTCACCCGGGCGTGCAGAATTCTCTCATAGGTGTGCTTCTGCATTTTGGCGAGTTCCGCCTCGATTTTCTCCCGCCACTCCGGCAAGATTTCCACATTGCGGCCCTCGATTTGAATTTCCACAGGCAGCATGTTTTCTCCTCCGCATCAGCAGATAAAACTGAAAAGCGGGCAAATCAGCGGCCTTGCATTTTATTTTCCAGCTCGGTTACCCGTTTTTCCAAGGCTTCCAGATCCGCGGCCTTGGCCAGATTCATTTTGGCGATCAGGCTTTCCACCATGCCCCTGAGCTTTTCCGTAAAAGCCTCTTTTTCCGCTTGGGCCTTCTCCATAATTTGGGCCACTACTTCAGGACTTTCCTGTTCGCTCACCTCTCCTCGCTTAACCATTTCTCCCACCAGACTTTCAACTTTCTCTCTGGTGAAATCCAAAACCCCCAAACCGAAATGTTTGGCTTTGCGCAAAATGTCTTCCATTCTGTGACCCTCCTTAAAGATATTCTGCCTTTCTTATTAATATAAGCGCTGCCAGCCCGGTGTCGAGGCGGCTTCTCAGGCTGCTCTGGTTTCTCTGTTTTTGAATCGCGCCGCCAAGAAATTAAGGATTTTTCAGTTTTTTTTCTTGTTTTTTTAGCATTTTTAAGTATATTGGGTGCATAGGAAGGCGTATATACTTTCTTTCTTATAGACATTTTATGCCTCGGGGAAAAAATAAGAACATTAAGGTGGGGGATCTTTTCCTCATCAATGATGTGTCCCGGATGGTCAACCTCTCGCAAAAGCGCATCCGGGAATATGAGAAGGAAGGTTTTATCAAGCCGATTCGGGAGAAAAACACCAACAATCGCCTGTACTCCCCCTTTGACGTAACTCAGATTCAGCAGATAAACAAACTTATTCACGATCGTGGGTTCACCCTCGCCTGCCTGCGCAATTTAATGGTCCTGGCGCCCTGCTGGAACATTTTCGCTTGCGAGGACAAGGAAAAATGCCCGGCTTACCAGATTCCCTGGCGGCCGTGCTTCGAGGTGCGCGAATACCGGGAAACATTATGCAACGGCCCTTGTGAGCGTTGTGCCATTTACTTGAACCGTGAAATCAAAAAAGAAAAAATTTTGGAAAAATTTCCCCGCCAAGATTGACCTCCTTCACTCTCACCATCCTCAAAGAATCGGCATTCCCTTGTAAGGCCGTTATCCTGGAAGGAATCCCGGGTTTGGAAAAAACCGGTTTGCTGGCCGGGCTCGTGTCTTGGTTTGCAGGCCAAGGCCTGAAGTCCGTCGTAGTCAGCCTCAGCCTGGAGTTCGACCCCGGGGATGCCGGCAAAGATACCTGGAAATTCCGCCGGGCCGGGGCGAATCCGGTGGCCCTGGTTGCGCCGGGAGTGTACCAAACCACCTCTGTTATCGAAGCCGACCCGGGTATAATTCTGGACCAGACGACAGCCGCTCTGGCGCCGTCTGCGGACCTGGCTCTGATCGATCTCGAAGACAGCCGTTTGGCCGCCTCAGCGTCATCGGTTTTACTTGGCGACGCGGCAAAGTCCGGCTTTAAGGCCCTGGTTTCTTCAATTCCTGAAAGCTCCCCGTTTCCGGTATTTGAACTGCAGCAACTTGCAGCGGTGGGCCGATTCATTTTGGAATGTTTGAGCGATTGAAAGTATGGCAGGGACAGCCGCCAGGACGTCGATAACCGGGGTTGATATCACCGGCGCGGTGTTGGCCGGAGGCCTGAGCCGGCGTTTGGGACGGGACAAGGCGACCCTGGTGCTGGCCGGCAAGCCGTTGGCCCTCTGGGTGGCCGAACTCCTGGCCCCCTGGGTGGGCGACCTCTGGCTCGTCACCAACACCCCTATCCGGCACATGACCTTGGGACTGCCCATGGTGAGCGATTTGGTGGCGAACCAAGGGCCGTTGGGCGGAGTGCGCACCGCCCTCTTTTACAGCCGCACGCCATGGGTTCTGGCGGTTTCCGTGGACAACCCGTTTCTCTCTGATGAAGTGCTGGCTGCGTTGTGCGGGCGCGCCGCTGCAACCGGGCGGCCCGCGGTGGTGTGCCGCTCTGAACAGGGCCTGCAGCCGTTTCCGGGTCTATACCATGTAAGGCTTCTGGAGCGTCTCGGCGCCTATTTGCAGGGAAATCTCCGGGTGCGCCCTTTCCTGGAGAAAATCCGGCCTGACATCCTGCCGCCCGAGGTCGCGGCGGGTGCCGAGGCCCGAAGCCGATGCTTCTTCAATCTCAACACCAAAGAAGACTGGCTCACGGCTGAGGCCTGGATGACCCAGCGCCGGGAGATTTCCGGAGAGTAGCTTCACCTTCCGCAACTGCCGCCGGTCCGGAAGGCTTCACAACCCGTTGACAGATCTTTTCCGTTCGGTTAAAAATAAATTTGTCGGTCCCATCGTCTAGCGGCCTAGGATACTGCCCTCTCACGGCAGAGACACGGGTTCGAGTCCCGTTGGGACTACCAGCCAACTTGCCGATATCACTTTCGCAGTACTTTTGATCGCCACCTATTAACCGTCTCCAAAGTGTCCCTGTTCAGGTGAATCCTGGGCGGGGATTTTTTTTCTTTCCCACCGTATTTTCGCGGGCCTCATATCCTCCCAAGGGCGCCCCTCCCGATAGAGCAGCTCTGCCGGAGGCCCGGCGAGGCCATCCCGCCTGCAGGGGGCCCAACCCTGCCTTCCCCTTAGCCGTCAGCAGTCAGCCGTCAGAAAGGAAGGCCTGTGCTCAACGCCTTTCGGCATCAAAGATCAAATCACCGGCCAGCCCGTCAAGATCCTGGATGAGCAGCTCGTGCTCAACGCCTTTCGGCATCAAAGATCAAATCACTTTTCGGTTTTCGGTTTTCGGTTTTGTAGCCCCAGGGTGCTCAACGCCTTTCGGCATCAAAGATCAAATCACTCCCGCAGCTCCCGCACCCAGGCGCGGCCGCCCTGGTGCTCAACGCCTTTCGGCATCAAAGATCAAATCACGAAACGAGCGCTTGAGTATACTAAGGGCTTATTATGTGCTCAACGCCTTTCGGCATCAAAGATCAAATCACATGCGGAACAATGTTCGGGCTGCCTATTTGGCGGGTGCTCAACGCCTTTCGGCATCAAAGATCAAATCACTCGAGGGCCGGAGCATGACGGCCTTGGAAATCAAAAGGTGCTCAACGCCTTTCGGCATCAAAGATCAAATCACCCGGGCGCCCTCGATAAACATGGTGGGCGATTCTTTTTTGGGGTCGTGCTCAACGCCTTTCGGCATCAAAGATCAAATCACTAGGTAGTGACCAGGGTATCCTTGACCTTATCCAAGTGCTCAACGCCTTTCGGCATCAAAGATCAAATCACTCCGCCTCCAGGTAGGAATCCAGAAGGTCTGCAAGTGCTCAACGCCTTTCGGCATCAAAGATCAAATCACGAATACTTATTAAGATATTCGATGGCCCGCTTGGGTGCTCAACGCCTTTCGGCATCAAAGATCAAATCACCAATGAGCCTGAGGACATGGCGCTCCAAATCGTTGTGCTCAACGCCTTTCGGCATCAAAGATCAAATCACTGAGTGGCAAAGCTGTGCTTCTTTGCCCTTTCCCCGGTGCTCAACGCCTTTCGGCATCAAAGATCAAATCACGGATTTGGGCAAGTCCCTGGAACGTTTGGCCACCGAGTGCTCAACGCCTTTCGGCATCAAAGATCAAATCACGCACGGCGACGCCCAGGCCCGGGCCCGGGTCTATCGGTGCTCAACGCCTTTCGGCATCAAAGATCAAATCACTTGGAAATTTACTTGGGAGAAGAAGCGATGAGTGAAGTGCTCAACGCCTTTCGGCATCAAAGATCAAATCACAGGGCCAGGAGAACCATCAGCCCCTGAGCGATGAGGTGCTCAACGCCTTTCGGCATCAAAGATCAAATCACTAAAAGCCATGGACGGATAAACCAGTATTTACATGTGCTCAACGCCTTTCGGCATCAAAGATCAAATCACCTGGCCATCCGGGCCCTGGGGAGCGACGCCGCCGGGTGCTCAACGCCTTTCGGCATCAAAGATCAAATCACGGTCTTTGGCCGTACCTTTTTTAAGCAATCGCTTGTGCTCAACGCCTTTCGGCATCAAAGATCAAATCACACAAAAACTTGCAGCGGATTTACTCTATGGGAAAATGTGCTCAACGCCTTTCGGCATCAAAGATCAAATCACTTGCGATGAGTGCTATTTCGCGTACGATTATTTTTGTGCTCAACGCCTTTCGGCATCAAAGATCAAATCACATGGCGGTCAGCTACGTTATCGACACATATGAAATGTGCTCAACGCCTTTCGGCATCAAAGATCAAATCACTGGGTGTCTATGACCACGACGGCAACAGAATGGGCATGTGCTCAACGCCTTTCGGCATCAAAGATCAAATCACTATACCATTATTAGTAATAGAATTAGACCCGTCGGGAAAAGGACTTTTCAAGCTAACAGCGCAAAAACAAACCTGCTGGTACAACCCCATAGCTCTTTTGTCCTTATCATGCTCATTTCTTTACATTTTTTGCTGTCAAGGACCAGCTTTCTCACAATTTGCCATAACAACCTGAAAATATTGGCCTATTAGGTTAATGCGCGTGATTTTCCTCCATTTCGGGCTGATACTTGAATCAAAATACTTCAAACCCGGGGTCAGGCTTCCGCCATTTATCCTCTCCCCGGCTGTCGATGACCCGCTGGGCACAACCCGGACAAAGGCGCACGATCATCAGGCTGTCATCCTCCACCAGGATTTTGCTCAACTTCCAACGCAAAGCCGCCAGCCTGGTTTTGGTGAGGTGCACCCGAAAGATGGAAAGCTGCAGATGGTCGCCGCACCCTTTGAGAATTTTGTATGCCTTGGCCCACCTTTTCGGGTCCCGGATGTCGTAGCACACCAGGTGCCAGTGTTTTTCCTCACCCATCTATCGCAACCTCAACCTGGCAAATAGACCGGGCTGTCCGGTCCACTCTTTTTCCAGGAGCCGGGCCTCCAGCTCCATGGTCCGGGCATAGCTCAAAGAATATTGCAGCACCGGGTGCTTCCATTTCTCCTGCTTTCGGCTTTCATAAAGCTGGATGGCCTGGCGCCGCCCTTCCTTGCCCAGCCAGACCTGGCCCGGGGTGGCCTCAAAATGGGACTTTTGCCACTGACGGCGGTTCACCGAGCCGATTAAGGGAATGTCCCAGAGGATGAGGCGGAAAAGTTCCATCAGGTCCAGGGCCAAAGGGTAAGCCGAGGACCTGGGAGTGTGCAGGAAGCCCAGGGCCGGCTCCAGACCCACGGCCAGGAGCGCGGCCACGCAGTCCCGATAAAGCAGGGCGTAGCCGAAGGACAGCAGGGCGTTGAAGGGGTCTTTGGGCGGTCGGCGGCTGCGCCCCTGAAAGGCCGGGAAGTCCTCGGCAGCCGTTTTGAGAAGGAAGGGCACCAAGCCGAAATAAACCCTCCCGGCCCGGCCCTCATAGCCCCGGATTTTCTCCAGAACTTCCAAGGCCTGGGGTTCCGTCAGCTCTTGAGCATCAGCGGCTTCGCCCAAGCGATTGAGCTCCTTCAATGTCAGCCGCAGTTGGGACAGACCCTGCTGAACCTCCGGGACCTGATCGAGCTCCCTCTGAGCCCGCACCGCCCGCAGGAGATAGCGCAACTGGTTTTCCGCCTTGGCCTCCACCAGACGCCGGGCCAGTTGTATTTGCAAAGCGCGATCCTGCATGGCCTGATATTGCCGGTTCCGCCGCTGGACCTTGCCGGCGCCGGGGGCCAAAGCCCCCACGTAATGGCCGGCATAGGAGAGCCAGTGGACGCCGATGTCATGAGCGGCGCAAAAGTGCAGGGCCTGGGTGGAGATTTGGACATTGCCGTGCAGCACCAGGGCCAGGATGTTCATGCCGGGCAACGGCTTTTTGTTGCCGTCCGGGAAGACCACTACGAGTTGCTCGCCCTCCCGGCGGATGGCGGCTCCCTGCTCCACCAGGTGGATGACGCGCCGGTCGTCATCCGGGGGAAAGAGGCGCTGGGGCTTGTCGGTTTCGGAAAGGGCGAAGCGCTCTTCTTCCGGCAGGCACTCAGGGGCCAGGGAGCAGGTGCGGCAGAGCTTCTCCGGCACCGCCACCGGCGGACGTTCCAGGGAGGCCCGCAGTTCCCGCGCCCGGGCCACCGCGGCCCTGACTTCGGCCAGGACGGCCTCCGGTTCCAGGGTCAGGCGCACCTTGCGGTTGTCCGCGTGATAGTGAAGCACCGCCTCGTTGACCGCCCGGCCGGTATGCTCGGAAAGGAGCAGGGCGTAGGCCAGCACCTGGAGGCGGTCGCTGGGCCAGGGGCCGCCTTTGTCGGATTTTCCCTTTTTGTGCTCAACGACCGCCCAGCCGCCGGACCGGCGCCGCACGGCGTCCAGTTTGCCTTTGATCCCCAGGGCCTCGCTGGCCAGTTCCAGGGTCACGGCCTCTTCCTCTTTTTCCAGTTCCTCATGGAGCCGGCGGCCGTCATAGACGTTGGCGTCGGCCCGGCGGATCTCCTCCACCTCCTCCAGGTAAAACAGCCGCTCGCAGTAGGCCAGGGCATGGAGGGCCATGACGCGGATAAGGGGCTCATCCGCGGCCTTGTCGGCTGCGGCGAAGGAGGAGAAGGGGTCGGTGGGATTATCAGGAGGGTCTTTCAACGCTTTCTCCTCAAGCCATCCGTTCAGGTCGTCTCTGGGGGCCGGGAACGATGATCCAACGGTTATCTCCCTCGGGTGGCTCTTCCAAATCAACCAAGGGTGAAATGGAGAAGCTGCCCAAACGAGATTGCCCGTTGCCGCACCGCGGATGCTGAACCCAGATAGGAAGCTGATAATAGCCTGACGGGTCTCGCCTCAGATAGCGGCCCTGACCCTCCGGTTGCTTTTTAAGGGAGATAACATTTATCAAATAGGTGGACTCTCCGAGGGAGAGGCCGCCGTAGCGCTGAATTTCTTGGCGTCGGTATGGTTCCAAGGCAGCCCGCACCCGGTCGGTCAGAGAATTTTTGGCTTGGCCGTCCCGCAGCCAGAGCCAGAATTCTAGGCCCATAAGGAGGTCCTGGTAATCCGGCCGCCTCTCCAGCAAAGGGTCAGCGTCCTTATTGGCCTGCGGCACCCGACGGAATTTGCGAAAAATCCGACATTTTTCCGGCTCCCCGGTTAACGCTAGGGCAAGCTCAACTCCTGCATACTGCTCTTTGTCCGGCCAATCCACTCCTGTCAGGGAAAGGAGCATGCCGAAGACGGTGGCCGGCGGCGGCAGAGCATAGGTTTCCTGATATTCCCGCGCCCACCGGGGGCGAAAGGCGCAGATAGGGACCTCGACATAGAGGCAAAGGGTTTCCATGGCTTTTACTCTCTGTGCTGAGTTACCGTCAGGTCATCATCCTTGACTAGTGCCATCAGGGTGTTTACGGCCTTTTTCACGCTGGGAAAAACTTGGGCGCCCTTTTGCCTCAGAGACTCAAGCTCTGATATATCCATGGGAGTGCCAATGATGAGCTCCGTCCCTTCAATATCTCCGTCCAGCCTACGCAGCAGAGGTTCAAGGCTTATGGCGCCATGTTCATCCTGGGCATAGCAGTAAAGTAAGCGGGGGGCCGGGTCGTCGGTCCAGCGTAGCACCAGAGCTTCAGGAGAAAAGTCGGTAAAGTAGCGGGCATGGTTGCCTCCCACCCGTCGGAGGCCGGTCAGGCCCTCCAGCACCCAGCGCAATCTTTTTTTCTTTTCCTCTGCATTTAGAGCATCGGGATCATTGAATCCCTGACGTCCGAAAAATCCCGGGGTCAACGCAAAGCCGTACTGGTAGCGGGTGTCATGGACTTCCACGGCATAAGGAATGGGATTTTTGTGGCTAACTCCAGGATTGCTGCCCGGGGAGGCAAAGTTTTGCATAATCTCCCCCCGCCACGGAGTGGTGGAGATGGCCCGGGTGATTTCCAGGATGCCCCTGCGACTCAGAGTTTCTTCTCGAGCGTGCATGAAGCCGAGGGCGTCGTCATCAAGATGTTTATGCCATTCTTTAAATTCCCGATCACGGAAGTTACATGCACGATGATCTTTCAAGTAGCGGTTGGTATAGTAATCTTGGGCCTGCCAGCCCTCCCGGAGGGCATAGCGGATGGCTTCCGCGGACACCGTGGTGTAAAGGTCGCCGTTGCGTAAAACCTTTTGCAGGGTGGTGGCCGTGCCCTCCGTTTCCCCGCGGTTGTTGGCGTAAGTGCCCTGGTGCGTCAGGATCATACCGAACAGATGCTTACTCATCGCTGCCAGCCTCCTCTGTTTCCGCAATTTCCTTGGGTTTGCCCAATCTTTTGTCAATAAAGGTGACCAAAGCCAGGAGCGCCAGGTCCCTGGCCTTCTGCCAGTCATAGGGGTGGTTGAGGAAGCGCCAGAGGGCCTCCTTCTTTTCGGTGAGCTCCTTGCTGCCGCCCCCTTCAGCCAGAAATTCCATGAGGAACTTGCGATTCAGTTCCCGGGTTTTGGCGCGCATCAGGCCGCGGCGCACGGCCTGCACCCGGTCATCCCAGCGCTCCCCCAGGTTGCGGCTTCCACCCCGTTTTTGGGCTTCCTCTTCCTTATTTAGAAGCTGCCGTAAGGTTTGGTGGAAAATAGTCAATAACGCCTGTTCTTCCGGGCTGTCCCACATGCCTGTTTCTTCGGCCAGATCCATAAGCGCCCTCCTTTCAAATAAGAGGTTGTTAAACCACAGGTGTTCCAGGGAAATACTTTCATTTTCCCGCTGCTTGATTCGTTGACGATGGCTTTCCAATATGTCCAGCTGCCAGGGATGGGGCCACAGCAGATCCTGATACCAGGGTCGGCCATGAACCAGGTTGTCGGCGATCCGGCCCCGGGCCGTGGGCTGGCGGATCCAAAGGTTGGCTTGGATTTGTGTAGAGTCTTCAACTTTATTGACCTGACGGGTTCTAAACTCATTGGGCAAATGCCCCATCATGCGCTCATAGCGTTTGATGGAGATTTCCGAAGGGGTTAATTCCAAAATTTTTTTTCTTACCTTCTGCCCTTGATAATGGCTCACCTGCCCCATGGCCGTAATATAAACCTTTTGCAGGCGCAACCGCCGTTCCATGCTTCGAGCCGCATAAGCGCTGGCAAAAAGAAGGGCTGCATCTCCCAGGCTCTGGACGCGCACCCGCAGAAAGTCCGCAGGCGTCTGATAACGAAACAAAGGGAAATAATCGCCAAAAGTCATCAAACTTTGAATTTCGGGAACCAGAAATGCCCAATTCGGTTTGAATTGACCTCCACCACGCGTTTTTACTTTGGTCCGGGGCAGTTCCAAAAAAACACAGGCCAAGGGAGCAAAAAGCAATAAAATCCCCAGTTTGGGAGGACCGCCCCAGTTTTCTTCCTCCTTGGCAGCCTTGCCGAACCTTTTGGCGGCGCCGGGACAAATCCAGGAGGCTGAAAGGGACGTGGCCTCGCGTGACATCCCTTTTTTAAGAATTTCCGAAAGAATTTTGACTTGTGGTAAACCTCCTCTCCGATCCTTTATTTTTTGGTAAGTGACCTGAAAGAAATGGTTTTCATCTTCTTGTATGATTTCAGCAATGAGTTTTTCTCGAGGCAGAACCTTTGGATGTTGAAAGAAAGTTTGGAATAAACCTCTGTGGGTATCTAATCGCTTATAAAGATGTTCCCGCTCATCTTGAGAACGGTGGACCGCTGGCAGATAGAACACGCCGTTTTTCACCTGCCAGGCCCACTCCAGCAGTTTGGTCAAGGCAGGCAAATCTTCTCCCTCCCACCGCAGTTGCACGGATTGGTCCGACAACTCCCAGCTTATGATGCTTTGAAGTTCCTGGGCCTGGGGGTCGCCCCGGGTGGCCCACTCCTCGGCTGCAGTCAGGGAAAGGTACAGTCCCGCCAACCCGGCCCGCTCCAGTACCCCCATGCCTTCGTCGGTCAGGGACCACTGCACTTTTGGCGTCAGATGATTTCCCAAGCCTTTTTTCTCCATTTTGCCCCCCTCACTGGGTCGTATTCGATAATTCCCTCTCCGGCCACGGGATAGCCGCCGAAACGTTCGGAAATTTGAAACTCGCGATGAAAATACATGGGGATGGTCCATGACGCGACGTTGCAGCAATTCGGTTTTAAGCCTCGGACCTGCAAAAAATGCTGAATCTCCGGCAGGTCATGTCTCAACAGAACCGTTATGGAGGCCTCGCTGCCCCGCAGTGGACGTTGATCGCTCTCCCAGACCCCGTCCAGCCAGGCCGAATACGTCTTGATCTCTTCGGATGCCTGGATTTCTTCCAAGGCTTGAGCCAGACGGCGCTGGCTTACGGGTTTGTCGATTAAGCCTGCCAAGGCTTCTTTAGCCCGAATCAGGTCTTGTCGCGAATACGGCTGGTTTTCCTGGCAGACGAAATCATAGACCAGACAAAGGCCAGGGGCTTGCCTATCCCCCGGGTAACGATTCAGTCTTCCCATACGCTGCATCAAGGCCGGAAATGGCGCCAAGGCGGTAACCAGCACATCGGCGCTGATATCCAGGGACATCTCACACACCTGGGTGCTGATCACCAAAGCCGGGCCGGGTTGGCGGAAATTTTTGATTACTTTTTCTTGTAACGCCACTCTGTCCTGATAACGGAAACGGCTGTGGTAGAGCAAAGGCGGCACATCCAGGTTCATAGCCAGAGCCTGGTCATATATTTTTACTGCATCAGCCACAATATTGCAGACCCAGAGCACTTTCCCCTTACTTTGCAAAACCTGTTGAACTGTGGGCCAGCAATCGTTCGGTTCCTGAAGCCAGCCAAGTCGATAGCGCTCCCAGCTTTCCAGTCGATCGTCTCCACGTAAGGGCTCGCCCAACCTGTCCCCCAGGGCTTCTTGCAAGAGCTTGAGGCGATTTGGGGGAAGCGAGGCGCTCATGAGCAACGTCGGAACTCCTTGGAAAGTCCTGATGAATCTCAGTAAGGCGCCGAAAAGCTTGGTGTCATAGTTATGAATTTCATCGAAAACGAAGGCCCCTGAGGCTAAGGCGGGAAAACTGAACAAGGAGCGACGTTGGTTCTGCATAAGTCCCAGAACCGTATCCACGGTGCAGGCGATGACTTGCTGGGGCCAGGCTTTTAAAGACTCCAAGCGTTGATTTTCTTCCCATGGGTCCATTTCTTCAGTGCCCAGCATTCTTTCCAAGTCCACTTGGGCGCGTCCATGCAACAGGGCTCGCTCTATGGAGCTTTGCGCCAGCAGATAGTCTTCAAAGCCGGCTGAGGCGGTTCCGGTGGTGGGATAGCAAAAAAATAACTTTTTCCCAACCGCATGGCGTTTGGCCCAGGCATAAGCCGCGACGGTCTTGCCAGTGCCACAGCCGGCAATTGTGAGAGTCATCGGAGTCGAGCTTCCCGCCACCGCCTTTTGAAAATCGCGCAAGTCGGCACAGCCCAGTTTATCCGTGATGACTTGTTCCAAATCTTCAGGGGACAAAGTTTGTTGCAAAGCCCCCTTAATCCACCCGCAGGCCTCAGTAATATCTGCAGTAAGAGCAGAGCCGGCCACATCAGCCGCCATTACTACTGCTTTGGCCAACGCCAGGGAAAGTTTTTCCTGGTCGGTAAGCTTTGTTGCCAGATGAGCCGAATCATAAGTATAATCTTCCACTATTATTTTTAGATTCTGGGTACCAAGGTCATCATCTTCATGAAGGGGGATATTTACATCCTGAAATGGGGGAATTTCTATTTTTTGGTCAGCGTAATACGCTGCTATTCCCAGAATTTCTTTTACATCAGGATGAGATCCCCAAAATATGAATTCTTTGGGTATTCCCTGAACTCTTACCAATTTATCCGTTTCATTTTTTAGACTTGGGGAGTCCCGATGCAATTTGAGATGGTGGCCCCCTGCAACCCAACTCAGCATCCATAAAAAGTGGCTGCCATAACCGCCAAATGCTGTTTGGACCCAATCATTGATTGGGTTATTCAGGCGCGTGATAAGTAAGGCACTTAATATCTCATGGCGAATTGGATGAACTTTTCCTACAAATTTCCTGTCCCTCCATAACATTCCCTGAAATATGTTGGTTGCTTTGCCTAGATCATGAAAAATGGCTCCCACCAATGCCAGCAGTTCAAAACTTTCCTGATTTCTTAAGACATTGGAATTCTTTAGGACGGATATTATCCTTTTAGTCGCATTTAAAACCTGTCGAGTATGACCTACCAGCGACTCCCATGGCTTAGCAACTGAGTGGAGATTTTCAGGGCTCTTCGCCAACAATATCTGGGGCTTTGTCATTGAAACTCTCCAATTCTTTATTCCACGCCTCAAAAAACCCGCAGCCCATTTTGCGGCGGCCGCCCAGGCCCTGTTCCTGGAGCCGGATGGACTCGGGGGCGGTCAACTCCGACACCAGGATTTCATACCCTACCACCTGTTTACCATGCACCTGGAAGGTCCGCCGTCGGCCCATGTGCAGACGGCCCTTTAGGCCCAGACTGGCCATCTGGCTCTTGACCTCCTTCTCAAACCGAACCGGTTCCTGTCCGTTTTTGGTGGTCACCAGAGGAGAATAAAGGGCCACTGCCGGGATTAAAGCCCGAGTATGCGGGACGCCCACCCGCAAGCCATGTCCCGCTACTTCCAGTTTTTTCCCTGCCAGGCCAAGATATGGCCGGAGTCTGTTTGCGGGCAAACGCAAGATCAGCTCCGAGACCGGCGAAATATCCAGCAGGCCGTTTCCCACATAGCGGCCGCGTAATAGTTTCAGACCTACCTCCCTGTCTTCATGGGTGACCGGCAAAATCCGGCTGATGGCTCCATAAAGAGCAAACCCATGATCCACAGGGAGCAGCTTGCCCAGAACCGGAAAGCACATATCTACCTTAGATTTCATAGCCAATCATTTCTCCCTATATTTTTTATTTGAGTTGGCCAATAAGGGTATCGCTGCAGGGGTGAACTCCAGGTGGTACCCTTCTGACTGGTTTATAATGCAAAAAAACCTGAGGGCTTATGCACTCTTAGATGCATAAGGAAAGATTCTTATTTCAAAAATTGCAGAGCCTTATTTCCAAGGTGAACTAAAAACCTAAAACATGATCCCGGAATAAGCGGCAATGCACCGAAAGCCGGCTGTACTGTTTTGCATTTGCCATTGCCGGATTTCTGAGATTGTTCTCGGTAAGCTACAGTTATTGCGCAGGTTGACGATGCACTTGATTTTTGGGATTGGGGATCTTGCCAAGTTCATTGAGCAGGTCAGCCAAAGGGCCGCAGTAGGAGGTCTCCGGGAGTTCGGGGTCAGCCGCTCGGGTTGAGGGATTTTGTGAAATTCCTTGAGGCAATTTTCCAAAGGGTTCATCGAACCCAACCTAAATTTTTCCAGTCCTTTTCTTCAGCCATTCCCCGACCCCGGTCAGACGAACCTGACCAGCCTTTCCAGCCGGCAGTACAGGAAATTGGCCGACTGAGCCCATGGTAAGAGGGAACTGGCTGAAACTGAGAGCTGTGTCGCAAAATCTTCAGCGCAGAAAAGATGAACAAGGAATTTCTCCATCTTAATGACCACAAAGGGTGTGACAAGATGTTCATCCTGAGGTGCTCCCCAAAAATGAGACTGTTATAATGAGAGGCCTCGAGAGAAGGAG
>JASEFS010000026.1 GCA_030018495.1 Deltaproteobacteria bacterium
AGTTGCTCCGCCCTGGCCTGAGAATCGAGGGGAAAGCCGTAGGGGTCGGTGTAGAGTTTCAGCCGGCTTCCTTGGTACCAGATGTCGATAAACAGGCGGGTTGGGCGGGTCAGACAAGACGGACACAGGAGGTCCTTGGGAAAAGGCCTCCCGCACTTGCGGCATTTTTGCAGAGTCCTGATATGCCCGGCCATGCCCAGACAATACGCGCTCGAGGGCGCGCCTCTCAATGAATTTTTCATGGTGGGCAAGTGGACGGCGCATATTAAAGCCTTTTAGCAAACATGAGACATGCAAGTCAATCCTTCATGTCACAAAATTTGCCCTGGCACCCCGACGAGCCACTTACCCTAAGCTTTTAATGCTTATCGGCAAAATGGCCGATAAATCTTAATTTAGGACTTATTCGGAAGGAGAAGAGCAGGAAATCTGATCATTTTGGGGCATGATAATGATAAAAAAAACAAAGATTTTTTCCGTCTTTTTTGCATTTACATTATATTATCTTGTGCCAATGGATAAATTTTTCTTGACATATATTTTTTATATCTTATAATATTTTCTAAATATACGCGTATATAATGAAAGGAGACATCATGGAGCGAGAGAAAGACCGCGAAAAATTTGTTGAACTTGCCGAAAAAAGGGTTTCCAAAGCCATAAAGGATATCCGCTTGGTCGGCAATCTTTCGAACAAGAGTAACTATAGCTATACTGACGAAGATGTCCGGAAGATCATCAGGGCATTGGATGCTGAGGTCAAAAAGCTGAAACAGAGGTTCGAAACCCAAGGCGTTTCAGAAGAAATTGTGTTCAAGCTTTGATAGTCCACGGAAAGGAATCAGGGAGGCGGCATGTACTGGCGCTTTGATGAATACCCCCCTTCCATGGTGGAAGCGGAAGTAACCCAGCTGGAACAGTTTCAAAACGAGGATCTGGACCTGCCCCAAACTTTGGTCCGTGAAAGCATCCAGAACTCCCTGGATGCAAGGTCATCCGCACAGGAACAAGCCCGTATCAGGTTCGCTTTCGTTTCTGGATACCCTCCGGAGCCAGAGTTCCTCGAAAAACTTTTTGAAGGACACCTGGAACATGCCAAGGCTTCAAATGTGGATATATCCGAGGTAGACTTCAGCCGCCCTTCGGTTCTTGTTATCGAGGATTTTGCCACTACCGGACTCACAGGAGCATATGATTCATGGGATGAAGGAAAATTTTGCTACTTCTGGAGACACCGGGGAAAATCCAACAAGTCCGGAACACAGCAGGGCCGGCGCGGACTCGGGAAACTGGTTTTTTCTGCTTCTTCACAGTTGTGTTCATTTTTTGGGATTACCATTCCGGCTGATTCACAGAAGCCGCTTCTTATGGGTCATACCGTACTCAAAAGCCACCGGATTGATGATCGCCGGTATCCGCCTGATGGTTTCTTCTCAGAGGTGAAACAGTTCCCGCCTGAGCAAGGTCTGCCTGTTCCGATCGAGGATGAATCCTTCATAAAGAAATTTGGAGAGCAGTTCGGTCTACAGCGTGAAAACGAACCAGGGCTTTCCATTATTATTCCCTTTCCTGTTCCCGTGCTTGGCTTGGAGGCCATGATTACTGCCGGGATTCTCGGATTCTTTATTCCGATTTTGCAGGGGCAGCTGATTCTGGAATTTGGCAACATAATTATAAATGCAGAAAATGTTCTTGATGTTGCCAAAGAATACTGTGAAAGGGAGATACCGGATATTGACGAGCTTTTTGCCTTTATCCGGGAGGCCAGGGAGAAAAGAGCGTCTTCGGTCAGACCTGTACCAGGCTGGTACCGTAACGGCCGCTTAACCGGGGATTCATTCCGCCAGGAAGACCTGGAAAAAATGAAGGAGGATTTTGGGGGCAGCAAGATAATTGCTGTATGCATGCCGATAGCCATCAACAGGAAAAAAGGGGAAAGTTTGGAATCAGATTTCTTTATTTTTCTCAAGAAACCGGCAAATCTCTCCAGGGGTCAGGACTTTTACGTCCGGAACGGCCTTAATATTCCTGGTGAATCAAGGTTTCACGACCGCAGAGCTTTAGGAATGCTTCTGGCAGAGAATGAACCGGTTGCCGAATTCCTGGGTGATGCCGAGAATCCTGCCCACTACAGATGGAATGGCAAGTCAGGGACACTTCGTCAAAAATATAAGAATCCCGAATTGACTCTTCGAGCCATCCGGAACAGCCTGATTGGCCTGCATGATCTGCTGTCTCAGGTGGCAGAAGAACCGGATGAAAACGCCTTGTTGGATTTTTTCTGGATTCCCGGGAAAAGCAAAGGCAAAGGCAAAGAAAAGGTTACCTCCAAGCCGCCGCCACCTCCCTCTCCCGTCCCTGAAAAATACAGGATCGATAAACTGTCGGACGGGTTCACCGTAAGGCTTCGGCGCCGATTCCTCCAGAGACCCTGCCCGTCCAGTTCACGGTAAGAGTTGCATACGACACCATATCGGGTAACCCGTTCAGGCTTTACTCCGAATACGACTTCGACTTTTCGAGGCAGGGGGATGTCAGAATCGAGATTGCCGGCGCCGAAGTTCGTGCAGAGAAAAACACAATAACCTGTACTGTGAAGAATGGTGATTTCCGTATCCGAGCAGAAGGTTTTGACCAGAAACGGGACTTGGTGATAAGGCTGGAGGAGTGAGAAGGTGAAGGTTCAAAGGAGGTTCAACTATACTGGCAGGGGAAAAATCAAGAAGAGTGATGTCGATATTGCTCTTGTTGAACAGCCCGGGATGCCCCCCAAGTTTGAAGCCAGTCTCCGGCTTTCCGGACTGGGGCTTCCCGGCAATGCACCTGTTTTCATAGAGGCCTACCAGTCTGAAATTATTGAGCGTTTTGAGTGTGGAACTGTGGAGAATCCGAGGCTGCCCGGCGACACCACACTCTGGAGTCTTGACGACACGCGCCCGGTCCGCTTCCGGGTTAAGGTTGCCGACCCCTCCGGCGACAACGGCAGACTGCTTGCGGCAGCTTTCAGTATCACCCCGCATGGCGACGAGCCTGGGGAAGAGGGACGGGAAAGTCTTGTCACCGTCAGAACTGCGGATTTGGGCAACACCCCGTACAAGCTTGAAATTCCGGACAGCGGGATGATTCAGCTAACCGCCAATTCGCGGATACCCTATGCCAAGGACCGACTTGTACAGGACCCGGTTTTTCAGTCTCTTGTTTTCCCTGCAATAATCAGGGGGGTTCTATACAGGATATTACTTTGGGAAGATGGCGATGCCTGTGACGAAGATACTGACGAAGAGTCATGGCAGTGCCGCTGGCTGAATTTTGCCAAAAGGCTCCGTGGCGATGATAGCGAGCCTGACCGCCAAAATATTGACGCCATTGACAGCTGGATCGAGGATGTTGTGAGGGCATTCAGCGAGACCCACAGGATCACTGATCGTCTTGTAGAAAAGCTGGGGGGTGGCCAGTGAAACTACGCAGATTGAACCGTCAGGGCATAAAAAAGTTTGAGGAATATCTTGACAGGTTAAGAAACCCAGGCCAGAAGCAGGAGCCGCTGCCCCTTCGCCTTTTGGATGATCCGGAAACATCAGAGGCGCTGCCTTGGGATGTGGAGCTGGAACAAAAAAACTTTCAGAACAGATATGAGCTGGGCCGGTATCTCGTCCCTCTTCTTGAGCAATGCGACCAGCGGAAAATAAACTTTGATCAGGGCCTCTGGACATGGCTGGCCCTGTTCTTTTTCGACCAGCTATGCCCGGAGGGCCCCGACGGCAAAAGGAAACCAGACGCCAATGAAAATTATATTTTAAACCCCGACAGGCGGCGCCAGTACAGGCACGCTGTGCGAACCACATTTCTTTTTGTTCGGGAATACGGGGAAGACGTCTTTTTCATGTTTTGCAGCCCCGCACATAAAAGGGGGCAAATAACCGAAGACATCTCAGCCAGGCAGTATTTCCTCGGCTGTCGGGGCGTTATAGAGGCTGCAGGCCACCTCTATTATGACCCCTTGCGGAACTCCCCCAAAAGAGGCGCCGCCGCAAAATACAGGTCTGGCACCGTTCGTCGTTTCGGCATAGTGCTCAAACAGTTTGAGCGAACTTACGACCTTTTCTCCCTTTCCAGACAACAGGTGCTGGAACTTCTTCCCCGGGAGTTTGACAGGTTCAGGGTTGAGGAGGAGATGAAGGAGGAGGAGAAAAAGAGGCCCCCCTCATCCTTTTTGGGGAGGATTTTTCGCCGACGGACTTCAGTAACAGGATAAGGTCTTCTATTACGCGCAACGGATCCTCCCTGACTTCATGTTCCCAGATACGTTTTACTTTCCATCCCAGGGAGGCCAGCTCGCGGTCAACCAGCCGGTCGCGCTCTACATTACGGTTTATTTTTTTCTCCCAGAATTGAGGGTTTGTAGCCGGGGCCTGATAGTGTCTGGAGCAGCGGTGCCAGAAGCAGCCGTCGATGAAAACAGCCAGCCTCTCTCGGGGGAAAACTATATCCGGCTTGCCCGGAAGCGCAGTGCCGACCCTGTAGCGGTAACCCAGAGACCAAAGGCCCTTCCTGATTGTCATCTCTGGTTTTGTGTCTCTCGACCTTATTCGAGACATACAGAATCTTCGCTGCTCCGGGGTCAGGACATCAGACATGCTGTTATACCGCTGTACGTATCACATTGGCCGTAGAGGAACGGCCAATGTCCTGTTCAATGCATTCTGCCAGGACCTCGGCCACCACATCAGCCAGCTGAAATGCCAGAAAGGGGGGGACTGCATTCCCCACCTGCCTGTATTGGTCGGTTCGGGAACCCTCAAAGAAATAATTGTCCGGAAATGTTTGAAGCCTTGCAGCTTCCCGGACTGTCAGGCTTCTGCACTGGGAAGGGTCTGGATGGATGTAATAGTGTCCGTCCTTGCATATATGGGAGGTTATAGTCGCTGCGACTTCATCCCAGAGCTGAACCCTGAATCGGTCGCGAAAATCCCCGATCTTTATGGCTTTCCTGACATTTTTGTGCATGGGCCACAAACTCTCCGGAAATTCCTCAATCCGCGGAAAACGTTTGCGGACCTCGGCATAACAGGCGGCATAGAGATAACGGTGCAAATCAGAAGACATGTGAGCTCTGGCTTCATGCTGAAGTACGCCGTTTAGCCGGCTGTCATAAAGCCAGCCAGTCAATCTGCGAGGGGGTATACCCCCCGATATAAACCGCCCCCCTGTGTCAAGTGACTCCGGGAGTTCGCGGAGCACCCTCCTTATTTCTGACGCCACATCGGGGGCGGAATCCCTTATGTGATCGTCTATTCCTTCCCTGATTGATCGGGTCCAGGCGGAACTGTCCTCTTTCCCCCCGGAAAGGCGGGACCTGATCATTGGAAGACCTTCTATTACTTCGCGAACGGTAATTTTTCCCGCAACTTTCTCCAGCACCGGAGGGATAATATTATAGTCTTCACGAATCCCAAGAATGATGACCCGGTGTCGCGTTTGGGGCACCCCGAAATTCTCAGCCTCAATCACAAAGTCGTTCGGCCCGAGCAGGTCGTCCCGAAGGGCGGTTTTGGAAAAAGACCATAATCGGTACCGGTGCGGAACAGGCGGCTTTTGTATCTTCCGACGGTCCTCCTCTGCAAGAGCATTCCACGGGTCCCTCATATCCCGCAGAATACGGGCAAAAATCTTCTCGTCCTGATGGCGGGAACTGAGAATTCCCTTCACATTCTCCATTACAAAAACTGTGGGCTTAAGTGCAGCAACGATCTTGAGATATTCAAGGTAAAGGGTGTGACGCTCGTCCTTCTCAAAACCTTCCATCCCCTTCATGCGTGCGCGCCCCATGAATGAATAGGCTTGACAGGGGGGGCCGCCCAGGAGAACCCAGTAACGGCTGGCGCCAACAGCCTTTCTGATTCTGCGCAGAACATTTTGCAGAGGTTCCCGTCCAAGTTCGGCCTGCCAGACAGCAAGGGAGGTCCGACGGGCTTTGGCTGGAAAAGCCCTGAACAGCTCCTCGCGCGTGACTTCCCCACCTATTACATAAGCAAAATATAATTCCGGAACGCCGGTTTCCCCAAACTGCCTGAAAAAATTCCTTAACTCCAGGGTCCTGCAGGCTATTGGGTCTTTCTCTATCGAGAGAACTACGTCAAAGCCCGGCAGGCCTCTGTAAGTTGCAAAGCCTTCTCCCAGCCCGCCTGGTCCGGCAAACAGGTCGACGGTCGGAATCCTCATCTGCTTTCGGTTCCTCCTCTTTGCCGTACTCTCCCTTCAGCCACTCCACAAGATGTGCCTTGTGGAAAAGCCATCCTTTCCCAAGTTTGCGCGCCGGTATCTTACCGCGCCTGGCGTGGCGGCGCAAGTCATAGGGGCTTATGCCTATAGAAAGGAGGCCGCTTCGTCTGTACTTAACACTTCTTTAGATTCCATCATCTGATTTTACAGCTTAAACTTTACATAATTAATATCCCAGAGGTCTGCGTCAATATCACCGCTTGACGCGACCCATTCCTCGGCTTCTTCCCTTGAGTCGAACAAGGCCACTTCTCCGCTCCCAGCATTTTTTCTCGCCAATACTGCAACACCCTCTTTAAGATCGATCTCGAAGGCAACAGCCCATTTTTCGGTCATTGGACTCTCCGTAGATACTTATCTATTTTTATATTTAAATAGATGTCTTACGTCGACTTTTTCCTTCTCAATGCAAAGGGAGGTGATGTTAATACAAGATCAATTGAATTATTCTGAAGTTCTCCTAATATCTTTAGAGAGTCAGCACAATATGCTATTCCAAGCTTTGTCTCATAAATGGGTTTCATGATTTCCGTTTCTAAGCTCTGGTTAAATCGATTTTAGGTGAATTTCGGGGTATTATTCTTAAGGGTTTTTATTCCTCCTTATTACTGGCCATAACTCTCTCTTATTTTCTCGTCAATCCACTGATCCAATAAAGATTTCTTAAACCGCCATTCTCGCCCTAGCTTAAAAGCCGGTATTTTCTGTTCCCTGATAAATCGATATAAAGTCTTTTCTGCAATCTTTAAATACGCACATGCCTCCTTTACTGTCATAACCTCGTCTTTAGGCGGAATTTCCATCATTTATGGATATTATTTGGCTATAGGGTAAATTAAAAAGGTATTTAAGTTATTTTAGGTAATCAAAGACCATTGTCAAGGGTTTTTTGAGTCTTAGAATCTTGGTTATGAATATTTAGACCTGGATTATGCAACAAGAATGGGTTTAAATCAAGCTAACTATATGATATAAGGAGGATAATTTAGCGATTCGGGGGTCTCCAAGGTGCTCGGATGTGGTGAAAGCCAAAAAGAGGTAATCCGGCCGGGTTTTTCAGGGAGCCACGGTTTATACGTGCCAAGGAAGTTGATCTTTGACCAGTCAAAAATAGAGGAAAAGAGTTTGAAGCTGGAGGGTGAAATTGATTTGGGCTTAGAAGGTTAAAGTCCTTGATATCTTCCAGGCGTTCTATGGCCCACCATCCGCCGGGGCTCCAACAAGGCCCTCCTTCGACTTGTGCAATGAGTGCAAATCCAAGGAACGAGAAGGAACCTGTAGAACCTGAAAATTAACCTCTGGCTACCCCCTATACGGCGTTGCCAGCCTTAACCCAGCCCTCCGCTCTGTGGTCATCTGAAATCGAGACAGAATTAAACGATGAAAATGGAAGATTGACAAGTTTTGGGGGTTGTGGCATGGATATTTAATAAAAAATAGGCGTGACTAAAAACCTCTTATGCAAGCAAGAGGGCTGCCAGATTAAACACATAGACCAATGAATAAAGGACTCCTTAGCCAAGAATCTCTTATTTTATATGACCAGCCCCCCCCTGCCTCTGTTTGGGACAAAAGGGTGGAGGTGGAGGAAAGCCCGTATTTTTGGCGTGGCAAGCCAAAGGTTTTTGAACCGATTGAGCCAATCCAAAGCAGCCCCATGGCAGTGGAACTCTTCTGTGGAGCCGGGGGGATGTCCCTGGGATTTCACTTGGCTGGGTTCAATGTGATCTTGGGTGTTGATATTCATTCCCCCTCGGTCGAATCGTTCAGGCAAAACCACCCCAGCGCTGCCGCCATCTTGGGAGACATTCAGCTTATTTCTCAGGAGATGATCTTCCAAATCCTGAATGGCCGTCACATAAGCCTGCTTGTCGCTGGTGTTCCCTGCCAGGGTTTTTCGTTGAGCAACAGGAAACGGTTCGAAAAGGACAAGAGGAACTATCTTTTTCTGGAGTTTGTTAAATGGGCAAGGTTGTTGAAGCCCACGGCGGTCATACTTGAGAATGTGCCTGGCCTGAAAAAAACTGCAAATGGTGCCTTTGTTCGAGCAATAAAGGACGCTATAGAGGAAGCTGGCAATTACGAGGTGCAGGCAAGAATGCTCAATGCGGGGCACTTTGGGGTTCCGCAACTTAGGGAGAGAATCTTTTTTGTGGGCTTGCCAAAGGGCATAAAGTTCTCCTGGCCGGAACCCACTCATGGGCCAAGGGGGAGAAACCGGATATTGACTGTGAGAGATGCAATTGGTGACTTGCCCCCGTTGCAACCTGGGGAAACCAAAATCACCTACGAGAAGCCACCGCTTTGCGAGTATCAGAGATTTTTGCGTCAGGGTGCAAAATGCCTGCTGAATCATACTGCACCCAATCATCCCCCTTCCACAACTCAAAAAATAGCCCGGACGCACCCTGGTCAACCCATCTACCCAAAGTTTACTCAAAGAATCAGATTATCCTGGGATGAGCCGAGCCCCACCCAGATCTGTGGAGGGATAAGGCCGCAGTTTCAGTTGGGGCATCCTGATCAGCCAAGGGGTTTGAGCATACGTGAGCGGGCCAGAATTCAAAGTTTCCCTGATACGTTCGAGTTTTTCGGCGGAATAGTTCAGAGCAGAGTTCAGACCGGAAACGCTGTCCCGCCGATTTTGGCCAATGCTTTGGCGATGTCGTTGAGGGAGGTTCTTGAAAGGCACCATCTCTGTTGACATCGTTTATAGGGAGTTCTTCACCTCTGAGATCCTGCGATGGGGAAAGGCCAACTTCAGGAGCTTTCCATGGCGGGAGCCTGGAACATCAGGTTATCAGATTCTGGTCTCCGAGGTGCTTCTGCGAAAAACTCGGGCCGAAAGCATTGTGCCTGTCTATGAGAGGCTATTAGCCCTATACCCTGGGTTTAGTGAATTGGCCGGGGCCAATCAATCCACCCTGGAAAACTTGCTCAAGCCACTCGGACTTTTCCGAATCAGATCAAGGGCCCTGAAAAGTATAGCGGAGGAGGTGGTCACCCGTCATGGCGGACAGCTTCCACAGGACGAAATCGCTCTTGCCGCCCTCCCCCATTGCGGCAGGTATATTGCCAATGCCATCCTTTGCTTCCATTTCGGGGAAGACCGTGCAATAGTGGATTCCAATGTGCACCGACTTCTGTGCCGTCATTTCGGCTTTGATCCCGTCGTGGAGATTCACAAGGCCGACCACATGTGGGAATTCATGAAATCCCTGCTGCCACCTGGCAAGGGAAGAGAATTCAACTATGCCGTGCTGGACTTCTGCTCTTTGATTTGCACGGCGAGAAATCCGAAATGCCACATGTCTCCTATCAACACCCTGTGTCAATTTTGCCAGCAGAGGACTTTCAATGTTTAGAGTTTGGTACAGCACGGAGTCGCTTGCCCACTATGTGGTGGACAAAACCGACCTCGTGGCGCTGGAACAGCGTGGAGAACTTGAGTTCCGGCGCCTCCACGAGAGCGACGCTATCAAGCCCAGGTATTTCCACACGGTGCCTACCCACATCAAAAACATCCTTTATCTCGACGCGCCAGACCTAATAGTGGAGCAAGATACCAGACCAATATTCTCCCTTGAGGTTTCCCAAGAGGCGGGGACCGGCCATAACGCCTTTCAGAGATTTGCACGAATTGCCGCTTCTGTGGAAAATGGTGTTCCAGCTTTTTATGTGTATCCAGAGGGCGTTTATGTTCAACGCCAAAATTCGCCTGGTCGGTGGGATCGAATCAACCCACTCATATTTCGTGCTCTTGAAAAGATGATGAGGATTTACGGAATACCTTCATTGCTGTTCTATTTTCCTGGCGAGTATTCCCCCCAGGGGCAGCCCCCTACCACAGCAAGGGGATTGCTATACGATGATGATTCCCGTTACACCTCGACTCCGGAATCCAGCCATCCGGAAATGAGGGCACTACTTGAGATAATAAACATTGTGGTCGACAATGCCCGGAGGGGCGGCCTATCTTCCGACCTTATCAGAAAGAATGAAATCGAAGCTAGGCGAGATTGGATGTACGAACAGTACATAGCCAAAGGAGGCCCATCAAGGCAATGGTCACCCCTATCCGCAACCGAAACTGTGCCCACAGAGCTTTTGATACGGCATCTTAGGCGCTATGCTGGCCCAAGCTACGATTTTAGCGATTTTCTATCTCGAAGAAGCGAAACCGTTGTGTACAAAGTCAACGCTAACTTCAGAGGAGACCCATATCCTGGGGCACTCTCTGCGTTGGACTATCTGGCCTGCCGTGAAGGTAGGAGCTACGAAGATAGGCACAAAAACCTTGCCATGGTGTGGGGCCAAATCTCAGTTCATGATGGTCAATTGCGCATCGGGGGCGATGAAGGGAAATCGGTCAACCGATTTGTTGAGCGGGTCAAGCAGGTCTACAATGACCCAAACCGCTCCCTTCTTGGAAAGAGCTACGCGGATCTATCAGGGCACGAAATTCCTAGATACTTCATGCAGGTGAGATTCGGCACAACTTTCACCAAACCAAAGGAGATTCGAGTTTACGCTTACTTCTGTGACGCCCTCCTTTTCCACGATGGCGCTCTTTGGAGAGAAGGGTGATTCTGTGAACGAAGAAAAGGTGACTCAGTTCATAGTCAACTGGCTTCGTGGAAACGGATGGAGAATCATTTCGGTCGACATTCCACAGGCAGGCTCTGGGCTCGCAATCCATATTGACCGGGCTTCAGAGAGCACATTGGGGGGGCTTCACAAAGCGCATGTGCCCGATGTGATTACGGAACGCAACGGTGTTTTCGTCTTCTTTGAGGTTAAGCCCCGCTTTTCACTCGACGACTTCAGGAAAGTTCAAAGGCTCAGGACAGATGACCGATACCGGCCAGGAATTGAGAGAATTACAGGTCCAAATGCTGTTGGAGCAAAGTTTGGGGTGGGTCTTAATGACACAGCTTCCAATGAGCAAAAAGCCCTTGCTCATTCTGACATGGTGGATTTCATTGTTTTAGTAGATCAGAAAAGAGGATGCAGGATCGGTTTCCAAAAGGGTAAACTGTTCCCATGACTCAATGCATGGCTAACATCTTGACTTTGGACTATCGCATACTCATGGTCCTATCTCGCTTCACTAAATTTCCATCTTCCAGATCCATCAACCCCCGAGAAATACAACATCGGGCCTCTCTTTATGATTCCGGCTCATCCGCCAGCGATTCCTTGGTACCCCGCTTCCAGGCCCCGGCAGCCGAGTTGACCCCGTAGATGCCGGCCGGGATGCCCAGCACGGTGGTCAGGAAGGATCAGGCGTTGACCCGTATGCCAGAATGTACAGGGCGGCGCTATTACCCTGGTTAGACGGCGGTCAGCCTCCGTAGCCACCCCTCAGCCAGGGTCGCAATCTCTCCCGCCCGGTCCAGGGCGTTGATGCAGGGCCGGGCGTTGAGGAAGTCGGTTTTCTCCTCGTTGACGTAGTCCGTCAGCTTTTTGCCGGTGAAGGCCCCGGTGCGGAACCCGTGCGCCAGGATGAACAGGGCGGTTTCCGGCTCCAGGGCCAGGTCTGGCTCCGACACCAGGTCCACTCCGAGAATTTCTGAATATTTCCGATAGTTTTCCTTCCAGGTGAGCTGCACATACCCCCGCCCATAGTAAGGATAATACCGCAGGTTCCGCCGCCGCCACTCCTCGCTTTTCCAGTACGCCTCCCTGACTGGCCTGAAGGTTCCGCCCGTCTCCCACTCCACCGTGGCCAGCACGTAGGCGATTTGCGCCGGCAGGCCGAGGCCCTGTTTGCGGCACTCCTCCTTGATCGCCTCAACGGTGCCTGCCTTGGTTGAAAAATCGAATTCGTCCGGCGACGGAGCCGGCTCCTCCGCCAGAAAATCCGCCGACACCCAGCCCACCGTGCCGTCCTCCAGTTCCACCGGCAGCCAGCCCGCGGTGTCCAGAGGTTCAATCAGTTCTCCTTGGGAAAGCTGGCCCTCCACCGGGAACCGTTTCCCCGGCCCCCGGCGGATGTTAAGCGAGGTTGCGGTCACTTTCAGCATGTCTAACCTCTGTGGTTAGCCCTCGGCATCAGAGTCATATCCCTGCCCGCCTCCGTTGCGCCACACCCGGGCCGCGGAGTTCAGCCCGTAAACCCCGGCCAGGGTGCCAGCCAGAGCCACAAAGGAGGTCCAGGCCTGGCCTAAGTCGAAGCCCAGGGCCTGGAGCGCCAAGCTGGCCGGAAACAGCACCGCCACCACCAAGAAGATCCCCACCCGGGAGCAGGACAACTGACCCGAAGCAGGGTCCACGAAGACCTCGATGAACCGGTGGCGCACTCCCTGGGTTTTAAGGCCCTTCTGGACCTCTTCCCGGATGATGCGCTCAAACATCGGCCGCAATGCCTCAAGTTCGTTGCTCATAGGCCCTCACCTCCTTCCTCAGCTCGTTGACCGCGCCCCATAGCTGATCCAGGGCGCCCTTGATCTCCTCGTTGCCCCTGACCAGGTGCTTGATGTCGGCGACCAGGCCGGAGTGCTCCCGGCATAATATGTCCTGACAAAAGGAGGTTCGTTGCTGAGGCGGTACGCTGCCGTTTCGCAACCGCTGTATCAGGAGCCAGCCCTTGCCGGTGGCGGAGCCGAAACCCAGGCCCGCGCCGAAAAGCAGGGCCACCTGTAAGATCAAATTGTCCGGGGCTACCAACCAAGGAGCCATGTCACCCCCCTCCTCATCAATATACGAAGAACCCTTCGTCCTGCACCGGCCCGAGACGCCTGATTAGGAATTGCCGATATTCTGGTGGAATCTGCAAACATGACGCCAGCAGGATGCGGGTGCACTTCTGCACCCGCCCCCGTTTGTCCCGCCAGACGTAGGTGTTGCCCAGGATGCCCGATTCGTGCAGCATCTGGAAGACCTCCGCCGGGGCCCCCAGGGTCTGAAACAGCAGGTCCCCCTCACCCCCCATCCCCTCCGGGGTGGGATAATGCTTTATCACCGGCGGGCCGCAAGGCGTCATGCCGGCCGCCCGCACCGCCTCGGTCAGCACCTGGGCCAGTTCCTCCGCCGACAGGTACGCGCCGAAGCGCAGGCCCATGACGTGTTCCCGTTCGCCAATGATCGTCATCCATGGGGCCCTCCTCTCAAATCACGGACATCAGCGATTTCTCTTTCTTTTTGGGGAACTTCACCACGGTCTCCCGGCGGCTCCGCCGGAGCAGCGCCTCCACCAGGTCGTCCCGGCCGTCGGCGTCCAGGCTTTGCCACCAGCGGCCCCGTCCCTGAAATTCCTTGAAGGCCGCATATACGGGTTGTGACACCGCCTCGTAATAGTCTTCCGGCGCCAGCGGCCGGCTGACCCCCATCTCCGTCCGCCGGCGGGGCGGCATCTTCACCGCGGCCGCCGCTTCCGCCGACATGAAGGCGTTGCCCAGCTTGGCCAGCTCCACCACCCGGTCGTCCAGGGCCTCCAGCTTTTCCCGCTTCTGCTCCGGCGTCAGGGCCTTGCTGGCGTGGACGGCGTGGCGCTCCTTCTTGACCTTGGAGATTTCGTCCATGAGCTTTCTCGCCACCCGGGCGTACATGGCCTCAGGGTGCTCCGCCAGGAATTTCTCCAAACGGGCCGTGTCGCCCGACTGCCACAGGGCCTTCCAGCCTTGGTCGGCCTGGAGCACCTCCTGGTAGCGCTCAAAGAAATCGTTGACGCTCCTGGCCCGCCAGCCGGTGGGCGGCTGGGTGAAAAAGGTCCGCACCCCCCAGACCTGCTGGATTTTGTCCCGGGCCGGTGGGGGGACGTCCTCCACCAACCCGGCCTTGCGCAGCACCAAATCAATGCCGGGGAAGAAGTAATTGGCCCCCAGGCCCCCCGTCCACTGCCGGATGAAGTGCTCCAGCATGACCGGCGAGATGTCGGTCAGCCGCCCCACGGCCTTGGCCGTCTCTGAGATCCAGGGCTTGGCCCTGAGCCCCCGGGGCAGCCTTTGCAGCCCCACGTCCTCGATGGGCCGCCCCCGAAAGAAGTCGTAGTTCGCCAGTCCCTCCACATAGGGGCGGGCGATGGTGGGGATCACCTCCGGCGTGGCCGTCTGCCAGGCCGCGGCCAGGGCCGACTTCACCCCCTTCACGTCCTTGGTGATCCAGGCCTCCGCCAGCCGCTCGAACACCGACCCGAAAAGTATCCCCGCCTCGAAGGGCTTGGGGAGGCGCAGCAGGGGCGCGTCCGGACCCAGGGGCAGGTGCCAGAAGTAGTTGCGCTCCCAGTCCTCCAGCTCCTTGTAACGGTCGTCGGTGCGGGCGAAGAGGTAAACCAGGATGGAGAACCCCGCCAGCCCCGCCAGCCGCCGGGCCACCGCCTTGCGGTTGGGGCCCGCGAGTTCCGTGGCCAGCTTGTCCATGCCCTGCACCGCGGCGTTCCAGAAGGGGATCAGCGTGTTGAGATACCGCACCGTCGGGTGCCCCCCGGCCCGGCTGTAGTCCAGGGTGGTGCGCCGGGCCTCGTGGATGGCCTCGGCATGGCTCAGTCCCTTCTCCCGGGCCTGCTTGTAGATGGAAAACCGGGTCAGGTTCTCCAGGTAGGCCGCGGCGTAGCGCAAGGCGTGCAGGGGGTTGGCGAAATACTTGACTTTGCCCTCCTTGCCTTTGAGGTAGTCGGCGCTGATTTTCTGAGGCTCGACAAAGCTCTCCGCCAGGGTGGAGAGCACCCCGCCGCCGGCCTCCCATTGGCGCCGGAACTCCCGGGTCGCCTCGTCCTTGCCGAGGAGCAGGGCCGCGTCCCGGAACCACTTGAAGGGGCTGAAGCCGAAGCGGGAGAAGATCCAGGCTTGAATGATGTCCCGGATCGGGTTGCGCCCCAGGGAGAACTCCGGCACCAGGATGGCGCCGCTCCGGAGCAGGTCCGCCGGCACACGGGCCAGTTGCATGAGGATGCCCGTTTCGCTGGGCATCAGGTTCCGGGCCGCCTGGTGGAGGTCCGGGGGCAGCTTCAGCCAGCGCCTCTGCCCGTCCCGGTAATAGGGCACGCAGCCGGGCTCCGGCGGCAGGGGAGAGCGGGCCCAGACCCGGTTCTGGAAGTCCAGCAGCCCGGCTTGCGCAGAAGGCTTGAAGGTCAGCAGGGGCTTCAGCCGGGCGTGCTGGTTCAGAAACTTCTCGAAGGCCGCGGTCGTCTCCGGCGCGATGGCCTTGGCCGTGGCCCGGTCGTTGATGTAGCGGTTGACGAACTCCGCCACCTGTTCGCTGCGCTTGCGGACATAGCGCTTGTAAGACTTGCTGTCCGCCTGGGTGGCCCGCTGGTCGGCGATGCGCCTCAGCTCCCGCCGCATTTCCGGGGTGCCCCTGGTGATCAGCAGGTCCACCAAGCCATACTGGGCGTCAAGGGCGTGGCCGAGCTCATGGGACAGGGTTTTCTCCGAAGTGGCGAACCGCACCCGGATTTGCCCGGCCGCCTCCTCCGGCAGCAACCCTTCGGAGACCTCCTCTTTCAGCATCCGGCTGAATTCCCCCAGCCTCCGGCCCCTTAGAGAGCGCACCATCTTCACGTCCACCTTCAGGTCCCGGGCCAGATCCATCAGCTCCCGGCGCAGGCGCACGTCGATTTCCTGTTTCTGGGTGAAGTCCACCGGCACATATTTGGCCGGCACCTCATGGACCCCGGCCTCTTCGTAAGCCTTGCCGGTGAGCCAGGCGGCCCGGTAGACCTTGTTGCGGGCGTAGGCGAAGTTGGCCTTGTAGGCCAGCTCTATCCAGGTCTGCAGGGGCGACAGGATTTGCTTCTCGGAGCCCTTGATCTCGTGCAGCACCCTGCCCCGCACCCCTTCCGCCCCCAGGTGCGCCGCCACGTAGTCGTTCACCTGGTCCAGGAGGCGCTTGTAAGGGGCGTAGTATTGGTTTCGGGCCTTGATCTGCCGGTAGCCCGCTTCGTCCAGGAACCCCGCCTGCAGGAGGGGCTGCAGGACCATCTCGTCGGACCACTCCCGCAGGAAGTCGGCGGTCTTTGCCAGGGTGCCGTAATCTTTTCCGTATTTGCGCTCCAGGGATGCAAGCACGGCCCGGCTTTCCTCGGGGTGCACCCCCTTGATTTCCCCGGCCTGGCGGACGCCGGTCTCGCCGGCCAGTTCCAGGTCGCGCTGGGCCACCAGGAAGACCTCGAAATCGTCCATGACTTCGCCGGCCTCCACCCCCCGGCGCTCGGCCAGTTCCCGCAGGGGTTCCAGCCGCCGGTTGAAGCTCGGCCCTTTGCGCACCAAGTCGTCGCCGGTGAAGACCTGGGTCTCCAAATCAGGGTCATAGGCCATGCGGTCCTGGTAAACGTACTCGCCGGTGAGGCCCTGGCGCACCCGGCCCTCCACACCCCGCATGAAGGAAAGGGCGTTGGTGAGGTGTTCGCCCATGGGCACCCCGGCCCCGGCCTTGCCAGCCCGCTCCGCCAAGCGCTCCCAGGCCGCCCACTTGTCCACCACCTGGTCATAGAACCGCTGGGCCTTTTGGAGAAAGCTGTCTTTGATGTCTTTGGCGGTTTCCACCACGCCCCGGGGCGCCGCAGGTTCCGTGGGGGCCAGGTATTTCCCCCGATAGGCGTCGATGTCCGCCTGGTCCGCTGGCCTTATGGAATAACGCCCCTTGCCTTTTTCTTCCGGGACAATTATATTTTTATAAGAAAGATTGCTTTGGCCCTCAGCGTCCGGGGTTCCTTTCTCCGGCCTTTGCGGGGAGGAACTTAAAGAGGGGGCCTTGCCGGGTGCAGCCGCAACGGGTACGCGCCGTTCCCAAAGCAATTTGAATTTTTCAATATATTCAGGCCGTCCCACCCACGCAGATTTAATCGTGTAAAAGTCTTCCGCTTCCCCCGGCGCCAACTCGACCGCGGCAATTTTGTTCAAGCCGTTCGGCTTCACCAACAGGAGGGCGGCGCCTCTTCCCTGCCTGATTTGGATAAAGTTGGCTGCCACGTCATGGATGAAGGATTCCACATTGGGGTAGCCCAGCCTTAGGATTTCCTCCTCGTGTCTGGCTTTGATATGGATTAACCCAAAGCCGCTCCGGGCGTCCCCTTTTCCTACCTGCAACCTGATAGGCCCGGCTTGCCTCCTGATAACCTTAGCCGCTTCTTTATTGATCTCCCCAAAGTTTGTGGCCCCTTGGGGAATTTTGACAAAGTCTTCCGGCAGGTTGCCGGTTTTTTCATAATTCGCCGGGCCTTTCGCCTTGTACCGGATGGGCACCCCGAAGACGTCCGCCTGCCGGGGCTGCCGCTGCCAGACCTCGCCGGTCCCAATACGCCTAAAGGTGCCCCCCCAGGTGGGCCGGAAGGCCTCCCAGATTTGCCGGAAGAAGTCCAGAATCTTCTGGAACAAGCCGTGGGGTTTGGCCGGTTCCCAGGTCTCGTAGGCCCGGGCCGCACTCTCCCAGTCGCCGAACTCCTTGAGGATGGTCTGCCGCTCCCTGTCCGTCAGCACCAGGTCGCAGGCGGCATGGAAGACCTCGTGCCGCAGGGTCTGCCGGGCCTCCTTGGGGGTCAGGCCCTTGGCCAGGGTGATGACGCCGCCGCCGTCGATGACCCGCCAGTGCCCGGCCAGCACATAGTCGTTGGCGTTTTGCCTGATGCCCCGGATGTCCTCCTCGGAATATCCCGCCGCCCGGAGGGCTTGGGCGTCCGGCAGGAGGATGTCGCCGTTAAGGCGCACCCCGATTTCCAGGCCATGGGACAGCAGCACCCGAAACCCGTCAAAGAACCTCCCCCGCCGCACCTCCGCGCCGGGAAAGGCCGCCTCCACCATGGCCTGGGTGACGACCGTTTCCCCCGCCTCCGCCCGCGGGGCCACCTTGAAGGCCCCCCGCACCGCCTTCTCGGTGACGGCCACCACCGGCCTGTCTTTCAGCAGCCGCTCCAACACCTGCGGCCCCACCCTCGGGTCGGTGGGGATGAAGTAGCGGGTGCGGTACTGGATGAGGGTGGAAAAGACCCCGTGCCGGAAGATTTCCGCCTGGTCGTGGTAATTCGGCCCCCGGAGCTCGATGCGGTCCTCCCCCGCCACCCGTCGGCGCTCGATGGTCCAGTCGTTGGCCAGGCGCAGCACCTTGTTCCTCTCCATCACCTCCGCGAAGAGCTCCTGTGGCGATTTCCTCACCGGTTCCACCGCGCCCAGCTTCCGCAGGGTCTGGCCCAGGTATCTATCCGCGATGATGCGCCCCAGCAGTCGCTCCCCCTGGGAGGTTTGGAGGCGGTAAACCTTGGTGCCGCCGCTCAGCCGGTCCCAGATGGGGAGCACCGCCCCGGTGATGAAATGCAGGGTGCGCTCCTTCTCCTTGGGGGCCGCGGCTATCTCCTTGTTCCAGAGCGCCTCCGCCTCCGCCTCGTCCACCTTACGAAATTGGTTCGGGTCGCTCAGGTGCGCCTCAACCACGACGGTGCGGGAGCGCGGCCCCTGCAGTTGGCGCATGCGCACCACCTCCCCGTTCGCCAGGGTCCGGTGGGTCGTCTGCCTGGCCGCTGCCCAGACGTTGCCGCTTTTTCGGTTGACATAGAGTTCCCGGCCGCGCACGTCTTCGAACTCATAAAACCACGATGGGGACACCTCTTTGATCTGGACGTACTTGGTCTCCGCCCCGGTCCTGGGTTCGGTGTAGACCGTCTTTTCCGAGACCTTTTCCAGCCGCCCGCCTTTGGGCGTTATCCAGGTCTCCACCCCCACGTCCAGGGTGCCGGCCTCCGCCGCCGCCTCCGCGGCCTCCTCCACCCGCTGGTAAAAGGCGTCGAACACCCGGTTCTGCTGGTCGATTTCCAGGGACAGCAGGCGGTTCAAAAACTGGGTGATGGGCGGCAGGTCCAGGCGCAGCCTGCCATCATCTTCGGTGAGTCGCAAACCCGTCTGTTTTTCGAACTCCGCCAGGCTCAAGCCTTCCACCCGCCCGGCGTGCAGGTCCCGGTAAAACAGCACCAGGCCGTCTTTGGCGTGGGTGCTTTCCAGGTTGTCCTTGGCCCGGAACACCCCGCCGCTGCCGGCCTGCCGCTGCCCCCGGGTCAGGGCCCCCAACTGGTCCAGACGCCGGGCGATGGAGGAGATGAACCTTTTTTGCCCCTTCAGATTTGTGGTCACCAGGACGTAGTGCGGCGGCTGGGCCTGGTTGCTCCGGTGGGTGCGCCCGAAGCCCTGCAGGGCGTTGTCCGCCCGCCAGCCGGGCTGCACCAGGTAGTGCTTGCGCAGGCGCTGGTTCTTCACCCTGAGGTCGGCGTGGTAGCTCCGCCCCGTGCCGCCCTTGTCGGAGAACACCAGGATGCGCTTCTTGTCCTCCAGGAAGGCGTCGATGTCCGCCTCCACCTTGGCGTCGCTGCGCTTTTCCAGCTTGGCCTCGTCCCCTGCCCACACCATGCGGCGCTTGCGCCCGGTGACCTCGGCCACCTGGTCCGGCCCGAATTCCCGCAGCAACTGGTTCAGGACGCCGTCGGGCACCGGCAGGGCCCCCAGCTTTTTCAGCAGCTCCTGCTTCCTGGCCTCGGCCTCCGGGTTGACGATATTGTTCCCTTCGCTGTCTTTGGCCGGTTCCCACCTGCTGTTGCCGTCCTCATCCACGATTTCAATGTATTCATGTACCGGGAAGGCGTGTTCCACGTACTGCAGCAGCACGTTCCTGGGGGACAGGTCCATCTCGTCCAGGTCGACGTCCTCCCCCTGGGCCTTTTTTTCCACCAGCTTGGCGAGTTCTCGCTCCTGGTTGGCCTCCAGGGTGTTGGTCAGCTGCAGCACCGCGGCGTGGCCCCCCTCCAGGTCCTGCCGGACGGCCTTAAGGATGCCTGGCATCTGCATGGCGGTGATCACCTGGTTGAAGAAGCGCTGGTGCGACGACCAGAACAGCGAGTAGGCGGTGCTCCTGGCCTTGGAGTTGTTGTCCGCCCCCAGCAGTTTCAGGACTTCCCTGATGTTTTTCAGCACCAGCTGCCAAGCCCGGGCCAGCTCGTTGTAGACCTCCGTCTGCTCCGGGGTCAGTTCGTGCTCCAGGACGCCGGTCTCCACCCCCTTGTAACTGAGGAACCGGGAGAGATAGAGGCCCATGGACTTCATGTCCCGGGCTACCAGCTCCATGGCCGCCAGCCCGGCGTCCTCGATCTGGTTGACGAAATCCCGCACGGTGGGGAAGGGCGTCGTTTCTCCCCAAAGCCCTAACCGCTCGGCGTAGGCCAGGTTCATCACCTCGGTGGCGCCCGTGGCCGAGACGTAGACTATCCTGGCCTGGGGGAGCTTCTGCTGCAGCTCGATGCCCGCCAAAGCCCGCTGGCTGGGCTTCTTTTTGCCCCGGCCCGTGCCGTGTTCCAGGGCGTTGCCCATCTTGTGGGACTCGTCGAAGACGATCACCCCGTCGAAGTCCCGCCCCAGCCATTCCACCAGCTGGTCGATGCGGCTCTTGCCGAGCCGCCCGCCCTCGCCCTTGGCGCTCGCCTTCAGGAGGTCGTAGGACAAAAAGCCGATGCCCTCGCCCCGCTCCACCTTGTCGGTGGCCTTGGCCTTGCGCCACTCAAAGACCAGGTTTTTGTCCCAGCCCAGGTCTTCCACGTCCCGCCAGGCCGCCTTCACCAAGGCCGCCTTGTCGGAAATCCAGACGCCCTTCCGGCGCCCCTGGATCCAGTTGTCCAGGAAGATGGCGCCGATCTCCCGGCCCTTGCCCAAGCCGGTGCCGTCGCCGATGAAGAAGCCCCGCCGGTTGCCGTTCGGCAGCGTCTCCTGGTGCGCCTGTCCGGCGTAGACCACGGCCTCCATCTGGGCGTCGCTCAGGATGCCCTTCTCCACCAAATCTTTGGGCAGGCGCGGTTGGTAGGAGGGAACCGGCGGCACGGCCGCGGCCATGGCCGCCGACTCCATCAGGTGGGCTGGGTGGGGCTTGGCCCCGGGCACCTTCAGGCGCTGGGGCCGGTAGTCTTCGTAGATGACGTCGGCAAGTTCCTCGGTGGGCGGAGCGGCGGGCGTTTCTTCGGGCTTTGCCTCTACCGAAACTTCTGGTCCGGGTACCCCCCCGCCGCCACGGTCCGGCTGTGCAGCTGCTCCACCAGTTCCGCCGCCAGGTCCACCGGGTCCGGCTTCTCCCCCGGCTTCAGGTGGTATATGCTCTCCCAGTCCAGCTCGTCCCCGTCGTCGCTCCTCTCCAACACCTCCATGACGCTCTCCGGGTTCCAGCTCAACATGCTGTGCACCGTGCCCTCCAGCACCGCCTTCTCGTCCCGGTCCGCGAATCCCAGCTTGTCGTTCTCCAGCGCCCAGAACAGGAGGGTGAGGACGTTCAGAAACCCCCTGTCCTCCGGCTCGTTCGCCTGCCGCAGGGCCTCTTTCGCCCACCGGTTCAGTAGGCGCTCCCGGTTCAGCCTTGCCACCGCGTCCAGGTGTTCCCTGGTCAGCCACGCTCCTGGCATCTTTGACCTCCTGTAGGAGTTCGATGAGTTCGGCCAGCGAATCCACCATGCCGGTCACCGGCTTGCCCGCCGTGGCCCCGGTCTTGTCGATGACCACAAACCGCAGACCGAACCCGGTGCCGTATTTCTGATAGACCTTGCCGCTGACCCCGATATTGGCCCTAACATTATACTCCTTCGCAATCTTGGCCCACCAGTCCCGAAAAGTCGCCGCGGTGGGTTCCGCCCCCCGCCCCAGGATGGCCACCAGCCGGCCGCCGGGTTCCAGGAGTTTCAGGGCCTGTTCCACGTGGCGCTGCACGATGCTGGCGTCCCGCTTCCCCGGGATGCGGCCCGCGGTGGCCGAAAAGGGCGGGTTCATCAGCACCACCGTGGGCTTTTCCTTGCCGTGCAGGATGTTGTGAATCTGCTCGGCGTTCTCCTCGTAAACCCGGTCGAAGAACATCTCCTTGAGCAACGCCGCCCGCCGGGGGCTCAGTTCATTGACCACCACCTCCTTGACCCCGGCGTTTTTGGCGAATACCGCCAGCCCGCCCACTCCGGCGCTGGGCTCCAGCACCACATCGTTCTGGTTCATGTCGGCGACCCAGGCCGCCACATAGGCCAAGGGCGGCGGGGTGGAGAATTGCTGAAACTCCTGCTGCTCCTCGGTGCGCATTGTCTGGGTGGGGAGGCGCCCCAGTAAAAGCTCCAGGTTGGTCGCCGTTGTCTTGACGTCTTCTGCTACTGAGACATGAGGGTTATACAGGTCGGGCCGACTGCCGATGTAGAGGTTCACCCCCAGTTCCATGGCGTCGTAGGCGTCTTTTGGGGAATACTTGCCCTCGGCCTGAGTGCCGCCGAAAGCGTCATTCGCCATGTCGAAGAGATCCCGGTTGGTCAGCTTGCCGGCGCGTTCCACCGGCTCCCGCAGCCAGGCGACAATCCTCTGGGCCAGCTTCCGGGAGGCCGTGGCCTTGACCTTCTGCTCCGGCTCTACCTGATCCAGCACCGCTTCCTGGGTCTGGGGGTGCAAGTTCTGCTGAAGCAGCCACTCGGTGAACTCCGGGCCCACGTTGCGCTCGGACGCTTCCTCCAGTACCCGGGCGATGTCCGAAGGCCGCAGCTCTGCGGGCGAGTCAGCAGCCGTTTTAAGAATATCCAGGTAAATTGCTTCGGGAGCCGGCGTCTCCGGTTCCGGGGCTGCCTTGTTCTCCTCAAGCCAGGCTTTCAGTTCACCTGTCTGACCGTAAGCAGTCTCCCCCCCGATCTGCTTGACTTTAACGATGCCAGCCTCAATCGCCTTCTCTAAAAGGGCAACCTCTTCGTCCGTAAACGGCTCGTTAAACGCCTGCCACCCTCCCGGTTGCAGGTCGGCCAGCACTTCAAGGTTGGTTTTCGGGCGAGATGGTGCCGACCTCTCAAAAGAAGTAACCAGATTATTTATGATTTCGTCTTCATATAGCGGGTCCACATCATAACCGAGATACCTGAGCGCCGCGGGTAGTTTTGCCCGCTGCTCGTCGGTTCCCCTATCCCAAGTTTTCGGATACCGGCCCGCCACAACATGCAGGGCGGTGTTTTTGTGTGGATAATCAGAGTTGTTAATTTCATTGATGATACGCGACTTCGCTTTTGCCCACTCATCATTAGGGGCGTCCAGAGCGGGAAGCCTTTTTGGTTCCTCAAGCGCTTTCAGAACCTCGTCCTTGGTGAATGCCTTCGGCCTGGGCGTATCTGGCCTAAAATCGATCAAAACTTCCCCGGCTGCCAAAGTCCCGGGAACCCGTTTCCATTGTTTGGCGATTAAGTCGTCGCCTTCGCCACGGATTGCCACCAGATAGCGAGCCCCAACCCCTCTTGGCAGGGCTTCTATGTTTCTAATCTTTAAGTCCTTGGCATAAGGGATAATTTCTATCGTCGTCTCTTCAGGTCCGCCTCTCTGTTCACCCGTCGGCGGGGCCTCCTCTCTCACCACGGTGAAATATTTGTCAGGGTCCCTTTCATTCACAGATAAATACTCATCGTTTTCGTCTCTAATGCTCAGATAACGCCCATATTTTTCATCGTCTGTGATTTTTTCCACCTCATAGACTTTCCCGTCATAGTGATTCAAAATGCGGTCACCTTCTTTGGCTTTGGCAAAGTCCAAAGCCTCTGCCCCCTCTCGCATGGCTTTATCAAACGACCGGCGGGCCTGGTCTCGGGCCACTTGGGGCAGGGCATCGATCAGGGCGCTTTCCTCCGCCTCCAGGGCCTTGATTTCTTCATTGATCTTCTGGATGGGCTGCGGCAGGGGGAATTTTTTTTCGCCCTCCCTGACCCAAAGGTAGTCGAACAAATCCGTTGTCCTGGCCCCGCCCACGTGCTCACTAAGGATTCGCACCCGCAGACGGCCATTTTTGGTCCGGTACACTTCCCCGTTGATCCGGGTGGGGGTGCCGAGGATGCTGGTCCAGGTCATCCACACCCTGTCGCCCGGCTGGTATTGTCGGCGCGGGTCCTGAGCTAAAACATCGGGGCTACTGGCGACCCTTATCCTTTCCTCTTTCTTGGCCTCAATTTGCCGCTTCAACCACGCGATGCGCTCATTGACGGCCTCCACCGTTTTGGGAAACTTGTCGGGCTTGGGGGCCTCCGGTGCCTTTTTGGCTTCCGGAACCGGCCCGATGTCGAAAAGCCCGCCGCCTATGCCAAGGCCTTGCTGCGCCCCGATATCGGATGCTTGCTCGGCCGCTTTTTGGCGCAGGATTGCTTCCCAGTTGCCCCGGGCCAACGCGGCCCGCAGTTCCGGGTCTTGCGCCAGGATGGCGGCCTGCTCATCGCTGATATCCGGATACATGCGCTTGATGACATCCGGCGTTAAGATTTGCGGTTTTGGGGTGGGTTCTCTTCCTTCTGGCGCTTCTTCCACTTTCTCAGGCGCTCCAGGAACGCCAGGGCCTTGGGGTTCACCTTCGACTCTTTCAGCCGGTACGGACTCTCTTCCTTTGCCATGCTTTTCCTCCATCTGGGACACGGCCTTCTGAAGCAGGTCGGCCCGGGTCACCTGCACGGGCATCTCCATCAGGCTGCGCTGTTTCGGCGTCCCCAGGTCGTCCAGCAGGTCCAGATAGTTGTTCAGGATTGCCTGCAACCGCACCCGGCTCCGGGAATAGTCATTGAACAGGTGCAATAGGTCCAACACCAAGGGGTCCGCCCCTCCCAGGAACTTGACCCGGGCCAAGCCGTCCTCAAAGGCGATACCCGCCTGCCGGATGTCCTGTAGCATGTCAGCGGCCTGGGCCAGCCGGTCGGCGATTCCCAGGTCGTGGCGGTCGCCCCGGCGGATGCGCTGCTCCATCAATGCCATGCGGGGGGCCGTCATGGACAGGGCCCCGGTGATGTTCCGGGCGTGGTCGTCCGTGCTCTCCGCCAGTTGCTCCAGGGCGCCGCTTTTCCCGTAGGCCGCGGCGAACAAGGCATTGCGGATGCGGTTGACGCCGGCCTGGTTGATCTTTCCCCCCTGGGTGTAGTATTCAGACAACTCGTTGGGCGACACCACCCGCTGCATGAAGGCCTGGATGAACTTGGCGTTGCCTGAAGTGTTGATTTCCCCGCGGTCGTTGGGCTCAAACAGCGTGAGGATGTTGGTCTGCAGCAGGGCCCGGGCGTCGTTCTCCGCCTGCTCCATGGGGCTGAAACCCGCGGTGGAGGCCATGTTGAACTCCTTGGCCAGCTCCGCCCGCTCCTCCGGCGTCGCCTCCCCCTGCCGCACCCGCACCAGCACGGGCCGCTTGGCCGCCCTGACCGCGTCGGGGTCCAGGCCGAAGTCCGCGGCGTGCTCCACCAGCCACTGCTTATAGCGCTGCACCTGCTCCCGGTTGGCCCGGTAGGCCCGCCGCAGGGCGATGGTGCGGGCGTTGCCCGACTCCACGATGCCGTCCGGGCCGACGATGGGGGCCCCGTCCGAAGCCAGGGGGTTGTCTCCCAAAAGCTCCGGCCGCAGGTTGTTCTCGATGCGGCTGACCTGCATCTCCGAGGCCGCCCGGGTGCGGTCCCGAGGTTGCAGTTCTTGCGGGAAGGCCGGGTTTTCGTTCAGCAGGTCGTCATGCGAGGTGATGAGGTTGTCCGCCTCGATAACCGCAAAACGCGTCTGCACCTCCCGGCCCGTGGCGGTGACGGCCATAGACTGGCGGCCCGCGGCCGCGGGGGGTGGTTGCCCTTCTGTGCTTTTATCCGTGCTTTTAATGTCGCGTGGCGGCTCGAACTCCAAGTCTTTGAGAAACAAGGAGAATGACTCAGAGGTTTTATATTGGCCGGTTTGCTCGTTGAGCCAAAAAGGGTCTCCTGCCAAGGTAGTTTTCCGCCATGTCCCCCGCAAACTCCCCCCCAGGAAATCCGGGGCAATCAACCTTGTGCCTTCTGGCAATGCCTCAAGTCGAGTAATGCGCTCAGCTTTCTCCCGATCAAGCTCAGCGAATGTGTCGGCTGGTGTCTTAGTGGCGGTCGGGGGAAGTTTCGATATGGGCTCAACCACCAGGACGGGAATCCGTTCAAATCCCATGGCCTTAGCAGCCAGCACCCGATGTCGGCCTTCATGGGTGTCGGCGGCAATATCCAGAACAGGCAGGGGCATTTGCCCGCCCCGTTCGGCGTATTCTCTCACCAGACTTTCATTAACGGCGGCCCTGCCTGCCTTATCCAGAAACTCATCCGGAGTCATGTATTCAATTCGGCCTGCAATACCCTTTTCTCTGGCGAAATACTCCGGATTTTTCAGCAAGTTGTCATAATAGGGCATGTCAGTGGTCTGGAGATTGAACGGGGCCACCGGAGAGGTCTTCCCCTCGGGTTCCCGGGCCAACTCCTTCACCTGGGAACCGCTGGGCTCCATGGGCGAAGGAGGCGCCGCCATGCCGGCCAACCGGCTGATCTGGCCCCGGCTTACCCCCTGCAGCAAGTGTAGGTTGCCCGCCAGCAGGTCATTCAACTCCCGGGCCGCCCGGGGGTCGCCGGTCTCCTCCACCGTGCGGATCAGCTCTTCCAAGCGGCCCGTCAGAGGCCGCAACTCCTCCCGGGCCTCCTCCGGGATGCGGAACAGGTTGCCCAGGCTTTCTTTATTGGCCACCAAGAGCCGGTGCAATTCCTCCGCCGCCCGGGGGTCGCCCTCCTCTTCCACCTCCCGGGCCAACCGGGCCACCCGCTCCGGCAGGGCCTCCTCTTCCGCCATCGCCTCATCCCGCACCAGGTCCTTGACTTCCCCGGCGCTCTGGACCATGGGCTGCTCGGCCAGTCGGCGCAGGTGTTCCCATTTCATACCGGTCAAACCCTGCTGGTTGGCCGCGATCAGCGCGTGCAGTTGCCGGGCCGCCTTGAAGTCTCCCGTTTCCTCCACCTGCCGGTAGAGGGACTCCACCTTCTCGGCCAGGGGCCTCAGCGTCATGCCGACGGGCCCCGGGGTGCGGAAGGCCGCCACCACCTCGGGCCGGTTCGTCAGCAGGAGGTTGTGTATCTCCTGGGCCGCCCTGGGGTCTCCCGTTTCGTCCACCAGGCGGAACAGGGCGTCCAGGCGCTGGGCCAGGGGCCGGTCCGCCGGCGGCATCATGGGCTTGCCGCTCAGGTCCAGGGGCCTGGCTTGGCCGACAGCCCCTTCTTCCGGGGCTGGCTCCCGCAGGATGTCGGCTTCCCAATCCTTCAGGGGGGCCGCTGGCGCCGGCCCTGGCGGCAGGGGCTCGGCGGGCGCCCCCGCAGCCGGGCCGGTGCGGTACAGGGGCGAAGTCTCGGGCAGCCCTGCAATCCTGGCCGCCTCCTCCGCTTCGGTGGGCACCGGATAGACCGGGGCCAGGGCCGTGGTCGGGGTGGGGCCGGTGCGGTAGAGGGTGGAGACCTCCGGCAGTTGCGCCAAACGCTCCCGGCGCTCCTGCTCCGCCCTGTCCTTCAGTTCGCGGAGATAGGGGGCGTATTCCTTGACCGCCTGGTGGGATATCCCCCCGGCTCCCGCCAGGCCGCCCACCGCCGCGCCGATGAGCACGGATTCCACGATGCCCTCGGTGAGTTTCTGGTCAGGGTCGTAGCCCAGCTTGGCGAAGGCGTTCTGCACCAACTGTTGGGCGCCTTCGGTGATACCCTCGGTGGCTACGCTGTCCAAAATCTTGCGGGCCAGGATGGCGCCGCCCTTGCCCTCGAAGAGCTTGCGGATCAGCCCCTCCACCGCGGGGGCGCCGTGCTTGCCGAAGAAGATTCTCTCCGTGGAGATTGCCTCCAGGCCGCCGGCCACCAAGCCGGTGCCCAGGATGGACAGCACCCGGGGGGCCCAGTCCACCCTTTTTCCGGTTTCGTCCTCCCACTGCCTTAAGTTGCGCTCCGCCTCCCCCGCCTCCATGGCCATGGCCGCCCCGAAGCCGCCGATGGTTCCCAGGCGGGCCAGCTTGCCCCCGATCTCCGCCAGTTTCGCGGCCTTTTCCGCCTCACTCAGGTGCTCCGAGGCTTGGATGGCCTTCATGGTCTTGCCGTATTTGAAGGCGGTGCCGGCAATCCTGGCCCCCAGGTTGCCCGCGAAATAAGGCACCATGGACACCGCCGCCTCCGGCACCTGGGCCGCCCAGAACCTGGGGTTGGTGACGTTGGCCGCTATCTGCCGGGCCACGTCGCCCGGCTCCGTCAGGAGGCGGTCCATGTCAATGGGTGGCCCTCCCGCCGCGGCCGACGGCCGCAGGGCCCGGCTTTCGGCCATTTCCTCGAAACCGTACAGAATCGGTTCCATGGCCCGCCGCACCTTTTCGCTTCCCAGGACATCGGCACCGACTATCTTGACAACTTCAAAGGGCAGCTTGGCCACCCCCAAAGCTCCCCGCCCTAAGCCGGCGGCCACCTCCCCGGCCAGGCTCCGCTCCACCGGCGGCTCGTAGGCGCGGGCTGCCCGTTTCGCCTGCCGTTCAAGGCGGGCCGCCCGCTCTGCCAGGTCCTCGGCTGGCGGGGTTGCGGCGGGAGCCGCCGGCTCGAAGGAGGCGGACGGCCGCTGAAAAATCGACAGCATTTCCGCGGTAATCCCGCCCGCTTCTTGCGGCGAAGCCTGGGGCGTCGCCGGGACCTCGCCGGGCTGCTTTTCCGGCGTCGGCTTTGGCTCCGGTGCGGCCGGCTGCCGGAAGATGGACAGCATCTCCGCGGTGATCCCGCCGGGCTCTGCCGTTTTCTCCGCCAGGTCCGTCAGGAGGCGTGGCTCAGTCCGGAATTGGGGCATCTTGCTTCTCCTTTACCAATTGCCGGCCAGTCTTTTTTCCTCTTCCCTGCTGCGCCTTCTCTCTGCTTCAGCGATTTCCTCCAGGCTTCGCCACCTGGGTTTTTCCATCCCTTCCCGCCAACTCAGGGGCGTGCTCTCGTAGGCGATCTGGTGTCCCAGGTGCCTCAGGCCCTCCAGGCCGGAGATGGCGCCCCTGGCCGCCGTGCCCCAAAACCCGGAGGGCCGGGGCTCGCCTTCGACCTTGCCGCCGGCAGGACCCCGTTCCTGCTTGGGCGGCTGCCAGTTCAGCCATTGCTCGTAGACCTTGGCGTTTTCCGGGGTGATCCTCCCCTGCAAAAGCACCTCGGCTGCGTTGGGCATGTCCGGCGCCAGCCCCATCTGGCGGGCCGTCAGGTAGTTCCGATACATGCGGTCCCGAGCTGGTTGGGTTCCCAGGGCCTCCAGCCTTTTGCCCTCCTCCAGCCGGGGGGCGGCCTCCCGCAGCAGCCGCACCGCGTCCTCCGGCGTCTTGATACTGGGCAGGTTTTCCAAAAGAAAGTCTCTGGCGTACTGCGGCAGGGCGCGCTCCTTGGTTTCCGGGTTTTCCACGCCGTAGCGGTTGAGAATCAGGGCCTCGAAATATTTGGCCGGATCCAGGGGGCTTGCCGACTTCGCCTTCAGCCGGGCCAGCCCCGTCCCCGAAGGCTCGAACTGCCCCGCCCCCAGGTCCCGCCGGAAGGCCTGCCTGGCCTGCCCCGGCGTGGCGTATTCCTCGCTCCCGGCCCGCGGTCCGGCATAGGTGGCGGTGGTGCGCCGGATGACCTCGATGGGCTCTCCCCCCGCACCCAGGGCCAAGCCCGCCCGCCGCGCCCCGGCCGCTTCCTCGGGGCTCAACGGTCTCTGGCCGCCGTAGGAGGTTTCCTCGCCCAGCTCCCGCCCCTGCAACGCCGCCAGGCCCAGGTGCTGCACCTCCCGGCTGCTCCCGCCGGCCCGGCCCTCAGCGCCGTAGTACCCGGCGCGCCCCAGCCTTTTGACCGGCAGAGCCGCCTGCCTCTCCGCCTCCTGCATTTCCGCCAGTTTCTCCAGCCTGGCGTTCTGCACGGCCAGCTGGCGCAGAAGTTTTTCTTCTTCCTCTGTAGGCCCGAACAGCCCGCCGGTGATGTCCGTGGTCAGGCTCATGTCTGCTTCTCCTTCATTTGGCGTCTTCGCGCCTCTGGCGCCTTTGGCGTGAGTTTTACCCTTGGACCTCGTAAAACGTGACGGGCGCCAGCCGCCACACTTTCTCGTCCCACTCCTGGTCGTCCTTCCAGGTCTGGGACTGCCTCTCGGTGGCCGCGTCCTTCAGCACCGCCACCCGCTCCCCCGCCTCGTAGATTTCGAAGCCGCTGGGCCGGGCCAGGTGCAGGTTCCCCCCATCCCCCGCCTTGCGCCACTTCACCTTGTAGAGCGGGTAGGGCCGGGTCTCGTCCGGCTCCAGCACCTCCTCCACGATGGCGCTGGTGTAGTACAGGGTGTCCAGCCAGTTGCCCGAAAAGAGAAAGGGGCTGGTTTTCTGCTCCCCCCAATACTTGCCGGGGAACAGCCGCACCGCCAGGGCCGCGAACTCCCCCGGCACCGGCCATGTCTGGCCGTCCTCCAGCTTCAGGCCCTGGCGCAGCCACCACAAAAGCTCCGGCTCCGGTTCGCCTGGCAGCCCCTCGGCCAGGTGCTCCACCCCGTCCTCAGGCACCGCCAGGTAATTGTGCAGGACGTCCCCCTCGGGGAAGCCCGCGAAGAAATCCAGGGGCACCGGCGGCACCGCGTCCTCCTGGGCCTCCTGGGAATCCACCTTCAGCGGACAGGTGCTTTCCTCCCGCACCACCGCCATGATCTCCGCCTCGCCGTATGGGAAGCCCGAAAGGAAATCCATAAAACCCATCTCCCCGTCCGCCGCGGCCTCCGGGTAGCGGGGCGTGCCCCCGAACTTGGGCAGCTCGTAGCGGGCCTCGAACAGGCGCTCCTGGCCGTCCACCTGCACCGGCCGCACCCCGAAGCGCTCGAACATCTCCTCCAGGCCGTCCCCGGCCCGCTCCAGCACATTCGGGATGTCCGGCTCGTCGAACAGGTGCCAGGTCACCTCCAGGCTCTGGGGCGCCTCGTCATCCCCGAAAAACTCTTCATCCGGGTCGAACATTACTGCTGCTCCCCCTCCGGCCACCAGCCCGCCGCCATCAAGGCCTCTTTGCTGTGCGGCGGCACTTTGAAAACAAAAGACTTGGGGTCGGCGACCGTCCATTCGTTCCACCACCAGCCGATATAATCCTGTCTGGTCATTTGGGAGATATCCGGACTCTCCCACAACTCCGGGGTGCAGACCGCCGCGTACATTTCAATGCCGCTTTCATTGCCGTCGGCAACGACCTCGAAAACCTCATAGGCCGACTCGTACGACAGCTTTTCGGCGTCCAGGTCCCAGGTGAACTCGTATTCTGTATAGGGCAAAGTGTAAGAGCCGGACGGCCCCACCTCCGTCAATTCCCATTCTTCTACCGGGGGCGGCTCATAGGGGTCGTGATACCTGTCGCCGCAGGTGTGTAAATGATAAGCCCGGTAGATGGTCTTGATATGATTCGCCAACAGGTAATTGGTGACATGGGCGAACAATATGGGGCCGACCCTGAAATAAGACACATCCCGGTAATATTTTGCTTCGTAATCCACCTTTACGATGATCTTGGCGGCCTCGAAGTAATGCCCCTCGCTTCTCTGGTCAGGCGGGACGGTGGGCGGCAGGCAATACCCGTGGCATTCGTAAAAAACGCTGCTTCGGCTGGCCAGATAATAGGTCTCGGCAACGGTTTTCTTGTAGATGTTCGGCTGGCTTTTCGATTCCTCCCACGCGCAGATTTTGTCAAGGGGTATTTCCCAATCAAACTCCCGGTTCATCCCGCCGTCCTGCGAGTTCCATTCGTCCCAGCCGTCGAACCTGCCCATCCGCACATGATAGGTGGGGTCGCCGAAGGCGCAGTAGTAGGAGAACCAGTGGGTATAGGGGTCATCCGGGTCAATGTATTGCGGATGTGAGTCAAACTCCACCCTGAAGGCGTTTTCCCCCAGGCGGGGACAGTTGTCGTAATGCCCCAGCACCGCCCTGGCTTCCCCCTGCTTGAGCAGCACCGCCACTTCGTCCCCCGCGCGGAAACTCTGCCAGGCCTGTTTGAACGCGCCCTGCTCCGGGTCGAAGTCCGTGGCCTGGACTTCCTCGCCGTCCCAATGCTTTGCCCTGGGGGTGTAAAAGAGCGGGATGAACTTGTCATGGAGTTCGCCGTTGATCTCCACCTTCACCATGGACGCCACCTGGATGGGGTTCTCCTGCAAAATCTGAAACTCTTTGATGATCCCCTTGGCGAAGGTGGTCTCGTGGACCTCCCGGAAGTTCGGATGGTCCAGCCGCCACTGGCCGGGGCGCTTCTCCCAGAATTTCAGCCCGCTTGTCATGCCGCCTCACTTGGTGTGGTACTCGTGGCTGTGGGTGCTGCTGTATTTCACCACGCTCTGGTTCTTGTTGACCCAGCGCCGGGCCGCGTTCAGCACCCGGTCGGACCAGAGGTTCCGTTGCATGGTGCGGATGTCGATCCTCGTCTTGAGGTCCATATTCGCTGTCTTCGCCGCGTCCAGGCGCTCCCGCAGCCACTTTTCCTCGTCGATGGCGAGGTCCGTCTGCTCGATTTCGTATTCCAGGGCCTCCCGGTCGTTGGCCGCCGCCTCCCGCCTGAGGTCCTGGGCCCGCTTGTCCGCCTCGGTCTGCCAGCCCAGCTCTTCCAGGAGCTTCTTTTCCGCGGCCTCCCGCAGTCCCATTACCCCTTCCCGGATATCCCAGAGGCGCAGCAGGGAGTCCAGGCGCACCTTTATGTGGCGGAAGCCGGCTTCGATCTCCTTGGTTTCCACGTCCAGCTTCACCGGCGCCAGCTGCTTGACCAGGCACTCCGCGAAAATGCCGGCCACGTCGGCCCGGAGCGTCGCCTTTTCGGCCTCGGCCATGGCCTCCTTGACCTCCGCCTCGATGAGGTCCACCTCGGCCCGCTTTGTTGCCACCTCGGCCTCCACCACGTCCACCCGGGCCCTGGCCGCTTGCAGCTTCATCCTGGCCACCTCGGCCTCCACCATGGCCCGCTCCACCGCCTGGAGGAAAACCTGGGCCGTGAGGTCCTTGGTTCGGAGTTGTTCCTTCTCCACCCCCAGCTCCGCCCGGGCCTTTTCCAGTTGGGCCTGCTCCCGCTCCATGGCCGCGGCGTATTCCCGGGCGCCCATGATGACGGCCCGAATTTGGGCTTCGTAGCGCTTGGCCGCCAGGAAATAGTCGTCCGCGGCCATGCGGATGGCCAGGCGCCGCCGGTCCGTCTCATACTTCTCCAAAGCCAGCCGCATCTCCTGGTCGATCTCGGCCTGGGCCAGCTCCGTCCCCCGGTCCCGTTCCGCCTCCCTGACCTCAAAGTCCGCGTCGACCACCGCCAGGTAGCCCTCCACCAGCGCCCCCCGGCTGCGGTTTAAGTCGGCCTCCCAAGGGGCCAGGACCGCCAAGGCCCCGTACTCCTCCCAGCCGCTCCATACCGCCTGGTTGCGCAGCCTGGTCCGGGCCTTGAGGTCAAGCTCAGCCTGCTTCAGGGCATGTGTTTCCACTGATGAACGTCCCTCCCGTGTTGGGCAGCCCCGCCACGCCCTTGCGGTGCCACTGGGTGCTCTGGGCGATCAGGCTGCTTCTCACCACCGTGCTGGCCCCGTCCCGGATGGTGTGGCATCTGTCCAGGGTGTTCCGCTCCAGGACGATGAGCCGCTCCAGGAACTCCTCCCACTGGTTTTCCCCCTCCCGCTTAAGCAGGGCGATGTCCGCCTCCACGTCGTTTCTCAGGCGCTTCAGGCGGGCGTCCAGTTTGAAGTCCACCCCCAGCTTGTCCAGGGCCAGCTTCAGGTCCAGCAGGGCCTCCTGGGTCTCGTTGGCATAGCGGGCCAGGAGCGTCCGGGCTTCGGCCGCCGCGGTCTGCCGCACCATCTCCGCCCGCACGTAAGCCTCCTGGGCCAGCTCGTGTTCGATCTGCGCCTGGCGCAGGTCCTCCTCCGCCGCCTCCTGGGCGTCTTTCAGGGCGAGGCGGTCATAGCCCAGTTCGATCCGGGCCTTCTCCACCTCCGCTTCCCGGATGACGGCCTCGGCCAAAGTCTCCCTGGCTGCCGCCTTTTCCAGGTAGAGGGGGACCATCTGCTTTTTGACCTCGGCCACCCGCTTTTCCGCTTCCGCCACCAGCTCCAGGGCCGCGGCTTTCTTGAGTTCGGCCTTGATGGTCAATTCCTGGGCCGCGATGACCTCGTAGATGGGGTCGATGGTCTTGAGCTTTTCCTCCGCGGTGAGCATCCGGGCGTTGATCAGGGCCGCTTCCGCGTCCAGGGACAGGCGCTCCGCCTCCACCAGCTGCCGGCGCCAGTAGTTGATTTCGCCCTCGATGTCCGCCCGCAGGCGGATGATGTCCGCCTGGCGGCTTTCCGTCTCGGCGTTCAGGCGCTCCAGGTCGCCCCGGGTCCGCGTCTTGGCGGCTTCGGCTTCGGCTTCCTCGATCGCCAGCCGGTTGAGCAGCGCCTGCTGGTAGGCCTTCAGGGCCAGCCTGGCCCACCCCAGGGCCAGCTTGAGGTCCATCTCCTGTAGCTTGAACAGGCGCTCCCTCTCCTCCTGGTAGATCCTGGCGTTGGCTTCGGTAAGTTTGCCCTTGACCTCGAGTCCGGCCTCCATTACCCGTTCCAGAGCAGGGCCGGACGGGGCCGCAAACCCCAACGCCGCGCTTTCCTCCAAGGCCTCCCTGCGGGCCTTGGCATACTGGTCCGCCGCGGCGTTCGCCGCCTGGGCCCACTTGGCGTTTTCGTGCTTGGGAAAATCCATCTCTTTTGTGCCTTTGCGCCTTGGCGCGATGCTATCTCTTCATCTGCGCCAGCACCGTGAATTCCAGCTCGCTGAGCTGCTCAAACCCGGCGAGGTCCACCACGAAATCCCGCCCCAGGAAGCGCTCGCCCGCCAGCCGCCCCCGCTCCAGCTCCGCGTAAGCCTCCTCCCCGGTGTCCGCCGCGAACCGGGCCTGGACCCTTCCCCCGCAGCCTCCCGGATGGACGGCCCGCAGGCGCTTTTGCACGTTGGTCCCGAAGTTGACCGGACCGATTCGCACCCCGGTGTTGATTTCCCGACCGTCGTCGTCCTCCCCCTCCAGCAGGTGGATGCCGTCCTCTCTGGCCCCGTAGCAGCGGCCCCGGTATTCGCAATAGGAATTGAAATCGAACCCGGAGTAGATGGACGGCTCGAAGCCGACGCCGGTGAAGGCCCAGGTCTCGAAGACGTCGGTGGCCGCCGCCCCTTCGTCCAGCACCAGGCCGCCTGCCGCCTCAAATTCCAGGACGGCGGGCTGGATGAAGCTCACCGCCCCCACGCCCCCCACCCGCAGGGCCATGCCCGGAGATTCCACGGCCAGGAAGTCGGGGGTGAAGAACTCGGAGGCTCCCTCGCCCCCCGCCCCCAGGCCGCCGGACGCGACCACCGCCAGGGCTGTCGGCCCGGTGCTTTCCCCCGGCTCCACCAGGGAGGCCGGGGGAATCTGGAAGTGCCCCACCTTGACGCCGCCCTCGGCAGCGACGTCAAGGCGGGCGGGCTTGCTCCTGACCACCAGGCCTTCCCCGCCGACCTTGACCCCGCCGCCGGCCGTGACCGCTTTGTCCTTGAGGGTGGATTCCTTCTCGCAGGTTATTTGCCCGGCCCCGCCCAGCCGCAGGCCGCCTTGGGCCGTAACCGCCTTAATGTCGGGGACGCCGGGCCTGATGCAGTCCGCAACTCCCGCCCCGCCTGCCGCCACCCCGCCCCTGGCGGTGATTGTCTCACCCTGCGGCGCGGCCAGACGGGGATCGCCGAAGCCCCAGGCCTCCAACCCGCCTTCCGCGACAACCTCCAGGGGAGGCGGGACTATGGTCTTGTATTTGCCGACCTCCGCGGTTCCTGAGACCTCGACGCCCCCGGAGCCCGTCGCCGCCAGCAATGGGTTGAAGAGATACACACCCCCTTCGCCCGCGGCCTCCAGGCCCCCGGCGGCTTCCACCTCCAGCTTCCCGTCCCGGAAACCTGTTTCACCTTCTCCGGCGACCTCCAGGCCCCCCGTGGCCACCACCTCCAGGCAGCCGGGTGACCAGTAACCCACCTCGCCTTCCCCGGAGGCTTCCACCCCGCCTGAGCCCTGAATCTGAAGAACCGGGCTGTAGAAATCCGCCTCGCCCTGGCCGGAGACCTCCACCCCGCCGGAGCCCTCCACAGCCGGGTCAGTGCTGTATTCCACCTGGGCGATGACCTGGGTCACCTGGATTCCCGGCGGCAGGTCATACTCCGCCTGGGCCAGAACCTGGGTGGCCCGCACCCTGTCCTGGAAGGTCAGGTCCGCGCTGAATTCGAGCCAGCCGCACAGGTTGTCGGCGGTGGTTTCGTCTTCGGGCAGGTCGCTGGTGCCGGAATAGTCGTTGAAGTGGAGGTAGCCGGTATAGGCGGTGGTGACGGTGTTGAAGGCCCGGAAGCCCACCTCGACGACCAGACGGTCGCCGGCCTGGGCGTCCACCTGGGTGAGGGACAGGCTGGGCGGGAAATTGCGGTTGACGGGGGTGGCCCCGGCATCAAACTCCGAGGCAAGGGCCTCGGGGAAGTGGGCCAGCAAGGTGCCCCGCACCGTGCTCCCGTCCTCAGACACCACTTTGATGACAATGGCCCGACAGAAATCCGCGGCCGCGTCCGACTCCCGGCAGCGCAGCTGGCCCTTGACCGTGCCCGAGATGGTCTGGGCCGTCAGGGGGTCGGAGACGAACTGCCGGAGCAGAGTGTCGTTGGCCGGGCCGGCCTCGTATTCGGAGCCGCTGGCTTCGCCGTTGACGGAGTTTCTTTTGAGCCTGGAGAGGTAGCGCCTGGCGGCCGCGCTGGTGCGTTCCCACTCCGCCGCATAGGCTGGGGATACCGGCGGAATATACTTATCGCCGGGGCCGGAGCCGTGAAAATATAACCGGGTCGCCACCAGTTTCCACCCTTAGGCCACGGCCTTCACGCCGATCTCCATGGCGTCCACCTCCCCCTTGGTCCAGGGCTGCGCGGTGTTCGGATTGTTCTGCCAAAGCTTGGCGAAGCTCTTGGCGCTCGTGGGCACCGCAAAGTTCTCGCTGAAATAATCGTTCAGGTTGGTGCGGCAGGCCAGCTGCAGGTTCTGGACGTTCAGGGAGTTGCCCTCCTTCAAGGCCCTGGCCTGCACCTGCACGCACTTGACGCTGTACGCGTTGGCGGGCAAGTCCGCCGCGGCAAACAGGTCCACCTCCTCCGCCGCGTCGGTGCTGATGTAGTCGCTGTCGGAGGCCGGAACCTCGTCCACGCAGTCCCAGTTGCTCCCGGCCGAGGGGTCCCACTGGGTTAGACTGCCTGCCCCGATGGGCTTCAATGCCGCGATGCGGGTGTTTCCGGGCCAGTCGGCGTCGTCCACCACCACGTTGTCAAAATAGCCCGAGGGGAAGTTGTTGTCGTTGTGGCTCAACCAGAAATTATCGACGGTGGTGGCCCCGGGTGTGGTGTCTCCGGAAAAATCTATGTCGGTGACGCCGTTTACCTTGACCTGGAAGACTCCCGCAGAATCATCCGGCTTATACCGGACTTCAATAAGATAAACACTATTGTAATTGATGGTTTCGGTTCCGGTGGCAATGGAGGTGCTGCCGCGATAAGCCACAATATTGCCGCCGTTGCCGGACAGATGCAGCTTGCCCAGCAAAGTGGAGCCATTGTAGAAACTCAAAAATCTATTAGCATTTTTGGGCATCCATCGAAAGCCAATGAATATCTCGCTCAACGCAGAGATATTCTTCTTGACATATTTCTGGGCCGTGCCGGCGGAATAGCAGTCGAGACAATAGCTCCCGTCCATGCCGGATTGTGCGGCAACCACGGTGGCCCCGACCACGCCGTCCCACAGGTTCAGCTGCCCCGACTCGAAACCGTCGATGAAGATCCTGGCCATTTCCCGCCCTTCCCGTTAAGCCGCGGTGGACAGGGTGATCTTAGGCACGTAGGTGATCTTCTGCCCCGCGGTGTCGATGAGGTAGCCTTCGCTCAGGGGCTCCACGAACTTCAGCTTCCGGTGCGCGTCGCCGGTGGCTCCGGTGTTGGTCACGGCATAGGCCGCACTGGCCAGGGCCGTAATCTCCACGGTGCAGCCGCTCCCGGCCCCGGTCAGGGCGGTGGTGGCCAGCCCGGAGCCGGTGGCGTAGCCCCTGCCCCCGGTCGCCAGGTGGAGCGAAGTCACGGCCCCGGCGGAAACCCCCGTCACGATGGCCAGGGCCCCGGAGCCGCCCCCGGCAGGCGTGATTTCCAGCAGGTCCCCCACCGCATAGCCGGTGCCGCCGGCCGTAGGGGTGTTGTTGATCGTGCCGACCTCCCCGCTCAGCAGGATGTTTTCCCCGTTCTGCCAGGTTCCCGTCTTGGTCATGATGTTCAGGGCGCCGGCCGCGTCTCCGCCGGCCCAGGAGCCGGATTGCACGTTCACCTCGGTCACGATGCCGGTGGCCCCGGAAGTGGCGCCCTTGACCGTGTCGCCCACCTTGATTTCCTTGGCGCCGTTGGTGAAGGGCAGCACCCAGGAGTAGCCGAAAAAGCCGTACACCGTGTTCTGGTCCCCGGCGTCCGTCTCGTTGAAGGTCCACTCCACCGCCGCGTTGGAATACTGCCCCTCCGCCTTGCCGTAGGCGTCGGTGGTCACCCGCCACTTGTCCGCCACGAGGCTGCCGTCCTCCACCACCGCGTTCGAAAGGGGCTTTTGCGCGTAGGCCCGGCCCCCGCCGGTGGGCATCTCCTGCAGGGTGTCGATGGTGGTGTTGCCGTCAGGCAGCACCTGGTTCTTGTACAGCCCCAGCACGATGGCCTCGCTCAGGAGGATTTCCTTGAGCATTTCCTTTTCGCCGACGTTCGGCACATAGATGGTCATAACCCTTCTCCTTTTTTTGCGTCTTTGCGTCTTTGCGTGAGCTCACTAAGCTAACCGACGACGACTCCGCCGAAGGCCTCGGCCTGCAGCGGCGCCGGGGGAAACAGCTTCCCCCGGCTGAAAATCTCTCTCAATTCCGGGTCTTCCGCCGTCGCCAGACCGCTGACCGTGGTCAGCACTTGGGGCAATCCCCGGCAGGTCCGGGCCAGTGAGGCCCCAACTTGGCGCACCGCCATTTTCAGGCGGGCCTCGGTGAGGTGCACCAGGTGCCCGTGGTGGGTGCCCACCACCATGCCCTTTGGCCCCAGCCACACCGGCGAGGGCAGCTGCGACATCTTGCGGCTGATTTCATAACCCCCGCCCTCCACCTGGGCATAAGTAAGGGTGCCGGGCACCGCCCCGCCCCCCCGGCGCTGCGGCGCCATTTTGCCCGGCGCCCTCCCCTCCAGATACCAGGTGGAGGTGCGGGAGTTGACGAACAGGCCGCCGGTCACCGGCGCCACCATAACCAGCTCCTCCAGAAACGGCAGGTAGCCGTTCTCCCGGAACCAGTCATATTGCAGCGGCTCGCTATAATAAAGGCGCCGGCCGCTGGCCAGCCACATGCGGCCGAAGGCATAAGCCAGGTGCCGGAAGGGCGGCGGCGGCACCACCCTGAGAGACGGGAGCTTCTGCATCCCGGGGTAGGGGCCCGCGACCTTTTCGTCCTCCAGCCTGGCCAGGAAGAAGTCGCCCCCGTCCTGCTGGGTGATCCAGCACAGGGCGTTAGCCGGCCGGTTGACCAGCCGGATGCCCTGGGGCGAGCCCGCCAGGCGCACCTGCACCATGGGCCCGGCCCCGCCCAAAAGGTCGCCGCTGACAAAGGTGTAGCGCAGGCTGTAAACCCCCGGCGACAGCTCCCCGTCGGTGATGACCACCTGCGGGGGCGGGGGCAGGGGCAGGCCCCAAGGTTCCACCGACCCGGTGTCAAGGTTGTACACGGCCCGGAAGTGGGGGTTCCCGAGATAAACCTTGTCGTTTAATTCCACATAGGCGAGGCGGCTGCGGGGCCCCGGGACCTCGCAGAGTTCAAAGGCCCGCTCCCCCTCCACCCGGTAAAGCGCCTGCGGCCAGGCCAGGCCCTCCGCCGCGCACAGCATGACGCTCCCGGCCCATAGGGAATGCGGACGGTTCAGGTCGACGGCCTTGACGTGGCCGCCCCGCTTCCGGAGCACCGCGCCGTCCAGGGCGTCGGCGTTGAGCACCACCCTGGGGGTGACGATCCTCAGGTCGTCCATCAGGGCCGCGGACGTCCGCTCCAGGTTGTTCATGCCCCGGAGGCCCAACGCCTTGACTTCCATGGCCGCCTCCCGCTAAAGACCGTTTTCGGTTTTCGGTGAAAAGACTTGTTCTGCCAGTTCCCTTTTCGCCCTTCCTGACCCCCGGTTCACGCCTTTAAGGCAGGGGGTCCCGCCCGCCGTGCCGCCGCGGGCCCTTGGCCCGGGCAAAGAAGTTGATCATGCCGATGTCGCCCCGGGGGCTGCCGAACAGGCCGCTCCGGTACTCCTCCTGCCACCACGCCAGGCTCGGGTGCGGCGGCTGCACCATCAGGTCCTGCAGCAGCTTGAAGTTCTTGATGACCACCTTGGGGATCAGCACCCGGTAGTGGAACGCCGGCGGGATGCCGTCCGGCTCGTCCTGGGGCCGCTCCATGGGAGTCGGCTTGCGCCAGTACCAGAGCCACAGGGTGTCGTCCGCCTTGGGGAAAACCCCGATCCTGCCCGCCTCCGCCGCGGCCCGGGTCACCTGCGGGCCGAGTTCGTCATGATCCGGGTCCAGGCGGTCAAGGTCCGCCATGGTGCGCAGGAGCGCCACCGGCTCCATGTTCCCCCGCCGCACCCGGAAGACCTCCTTGTGGAAGTTCTCCGGCAGGTCGTACAGCCATTTGTCCGTGCTCACCGGTAGCGGGTGCGGCTCCAGGAGCTTGAGACCCGGCAGGTGGAAGTCCGCCGCCACCTCCTCCACCGCCTGGTTCAGCCAGGTCCGGAAGTGCGGCTTCAGGGAAGCCTCTTGAATGATGACGTCCAGTTCCTGCTCCAGCTCTTCCAGGTTCATACCCCGCCCTCAATCAGAAGGGGATGTCGTCATACTGTTCCCCCTCGTCTTTACGCCTGCTGTCCAGAAACACCAGCTTGCGGAGCACGATCTCCGTGCTGGTGCGCTTTTGGCCCTGCCGGTCTTCCCAGTCCTTGTAGGTCAGCTTGCCTTCCACCAGCACCCGGCTTCCCTTGCGGAGATAGCGCTGCACCAGCTCGGCCTGCTTGCCCCAGGCCGTGATGGTGTGCCAGTGGGTCTCTTCCCGCTTCTCTCCGGAGCGGTCGATGTAGCGCTCCGACGTGGCCAGGGAGAAGCGGGCCACCGACGTGCCGTTGACGCTGCGGGCCTCCGGGTCGCGGCCCAGGAATCCCACCAGGGTCACGGAGTTGTACAAAGCTCACGCTCCGCCCTTGAGTTCCCGGAGCATCTCCCCGATGGTGCGGCGCTTGGGCGTGCCGGCCAGCTCCGCCTGGTCCATCTCCAGGGTCAGGCCCTGCCCGTTCTGGTCGGCGCTCAGGCCCGTCACCTTGCCGGACACCAGAATCGCCGCCTGGTCGCCCACGCTTAAGTCTGTGAAGCCCTCCGGCGTCTTCAGGCCCCCCTCGCCCCCGAAGGTGAAGGTGACCGTCCGCCGCCAGGATTTGTCCACCTCAGACTGAATGTCTTTCGCCATCGTCGCACCCCCTGAGCTTCCGGCTGTCGGCCAGGCGGAAGCCGCAGCGCGGGCAGTATTCCCCGGAGTCGGGATAGAGCACCAGGTCGGGCCGGTACACCAGCCTGCACTGGTTGCAGGTCAGCACATAACCGGTGTCCGGGTATGGCATTTCAGGTCACCGCCTCGCCGGCCGTGGTTTCCGCGTTCGCCTCGGGCACGAACCTGCCGTCCGCGGACCTTGGCCGTTTGCCCTGGACCTTGACCGCGGCCTTGGCCTTGCCCGCCACCTTTTGGGCGGCCATGCCCGCCGGCTTGGCGGCCTTGGCTTCGACGGCCTTCTGCTTCTCCAGCTTTTCCTGGAGCCACTTGTAGGCCGCATCCTGGAACGGCCCCGGCGGGATGTGGGCCAGAATGTCGCTGACGTTCTCCACCGGCGAGCCGTCCTCAAAGGCGCAGGAGCCGTCCGGGTTGATGATGATGCGTTTGCCCGGGCGTGCCTCCGGCTCTTCCACCCGGTTCAGCCAGGCCAGGGCCGCGTCCCGGTCCGGCCCGGGCGGAATGGCCTTCCTGATGTCGGCCTCCGAGTTCACCGGCAGGCCGCTGACGTAGGCGTAGCCGCCGTCGGTCAGCTTGCAGATGTGCAGGGGGCCGTCGGTCCAGCTCTTCTCCACTTCGATGGTGCCGTAGCGTCCCGTATGCAACAGTTGTGGCATGTCATTCCCCCAGAACCAGAACTTCCAGCGTGGTCGCCGCCGGCGCGTGGGAGGTCCCCACTTCTGCGAGCGGACCGTCGGCGAGGGCGTCGTAGTCGCAGAAGAAAATCCGCAGCTTGTGGTTTGTCTTATCGTAACCATAGACATAGCCATCGGCCGTTTGCATGAAAATCATGGCCAGGATGGCCTGCAGCATCCCGAACCGGCCCTTGTCCGGCAGGGGGATGCCGCCGCTGGGGTAGGTCTTGGACCCGTCCCCGAAGGCGATGGTCACCAGGTTGAGCTTCCGAAGCTGTTGCGTGAAATCCACGTTCTCGGGAAGCAGTTGCACACTCACATCATCAGCCGTCAATGCAGCCATGGTTCGGTCTCCTCGTTGGGCGGGCGGCGCCCGAATTGCTCAGCCGCCGCCCTTCACGGGTTTACAAGTCATGTCAAGTCATGCAGGGAGGACTGGTTGGCCGCCACTTCCGCCCTGGGATACCAGAGGATGAAGGGGATGCAGCCCCCGGCCAGGGAACCGCCCCCGGCCCCCTGGACCTTTTGCTCCACCACCAGTTGCTGGCCCACGTCCAGCTCCACCGCGGTGAACTTCTTGCGGTAGACGTGGCCGTCGGCGTAACCGACTGCCAACGTGATGGCCGCCAGCTCTTCCCGGCCGGTGTCGCTGTTGTGCGTCGGCCGCTTGTCCAGGGAGACCACCTGGGCCGTGCTCATGTCGGCGTAAGTGGTGGTGATTTCCAGGCCGAAGCCCACCACGGTCATGGGCTGCCGGGCGGTGAAGACCGCCTTGTCGCCGGGCGCCGCGTCCACCGCGATGGCGGTCTGGTTGGCGTCCTTCAGGGACTCGGTCAGCGTAAACTTGTCGTAGGTGCCGTAGCCACTCATGGTATTCTCTCCTTCCCGGCCCGGTTACAGGGATGCGACCCGGATGATCTTGGCTTCGCCGTCGTTGGCGGTGTCCCACACCGACCCGAAGGCCATGATGCCATACCAGGCCGCCGCCTTGGTGCGGCCGAAATCGTTCTGGTAGTTCTCATCAGCCCTCAGGTGCCAGGTCACCACCTCGATGAGGGCCACGGCCTCGTCGCCGAACACCACCGCCTCGCCCAACGCCGTGGAGGTTCCAGAGGTGTTGGAGAATGCCTGGGTTCGGTTGACCTCCACCCAGCGGATGCGGTCGGTCATGCCCATCTCGCCTTCCCACCAGAAGCTGCCCTTCTGCAGATAGAGGTGGGGCAGGACCCAGTTGCGGTCCTCCTGCAGGCTGGCGATGACCGCGTAGGCCCCCAGGCCGGTGTAGTAGTTGCGCTCCCAGGGCTTGGCGTGGATGGTGTCCCTGAGGTACCCCGAGAGCCGCCGGCAGTGATGAAAGGTCAGGCCCACCGGCGCCACCGCGCCGGGGGTGCCGTCGGTGGTGAAGGTGCCCCCGGTGAGGCTGGTGGGGGTGAAGCAGATTTTCACGTCCTGCGGGTTCTTGAACGCGTTGGCCGCCTCGGTGTCCAGGACCTGCTCCGCCTGCTCCATCAGGCGCTTCTGCACCGTGTTGGAGGGCTTGAACTTGGAGAGGTCCTCGGCCAGCTCGGTGTATTCCACGCCCCGGCCGTAGGGGGCCACCCGAAAGACCCGGTTGCCGAACTGCAGCTTGTCGATGGGGATACGCTCGTCCTCTTCCAGGCGGGCGCTGGTCGGCAGGGGCAGGGCCTTGACGTGCATCAGGTTGACGTACTCGCCCTGGTTCTTGCCTAAACCGATGCCGTAGTCCTGGCAAAACGGCAGCACCACGCATTTTGCCAAGGCCGTCTTCAGCAGCTTGTCGCTGATTTTATGGTTCTCCAGGATGCCGGTTTTGCCGATTTCCGTCCAGTTGTGGGCTTGCATGGCTCAAACTCCTCTTATATGCGCCTCCGGTTGGCGGCGAGAATCTCGTGGATGGAGGAAGGCCGATAGCCTCCCCCGCCGCCCGGAGGTCCGGCGCCGCCCCGTCCCAGGACGGCGTTTTGTTCATGGATTTTTTGCATGTCCCGCACGGCCGCCTGGCCGAACGACGCCTTGTCGGCCAGGATTTCCTCGGCCAAGGCTTTCACCTGCATTTCCAGGGTGACGCCTTCCCCCGTCGGCACCTCGCCGGCGCGCACGGCCCGCCAGAACTGCCGGTAGTCCCAGGCTCCGGGCGTCATGTCCAGGCCGTGGGCCTTGGCCAGGTCGACGGCCTGTCGCTTCAGGTCCTCCAGCTCCTGGGCCTCCTGCTCCTGCCGCTGCCGGGCCGCCACCTCCTCCCGCACGATCTCCTTGATGGCGTCGGGCGACGGCAGGGCCTGGCGCTGCCTGACGGAGTCCAGCAGGACGGCCTTTTCTATCTCCAGCTCGGCTTTCTGCCGGTGATAGTCAGGGTCGTAGGGGTCCAGGTCGTCAATCCTGGAGTTGATGTCCACAATGCGCTCCACCGCCTCCTTATTGTCGGGAGGGGTCTCCTGCTGAGCCTTTTCCAGGGCCGCCAGCCGCTCCTTCAGAGCTTCCAGCTCCCGCAGCGCTTCCGCCTTTTCGGTGGTGGCCGCGTGCATCTTGCGTTCGGCCTCCTGGTAGGCGAGCTCCGCTTCCCGCTGGTCCTTGTACTTGTACTTGAACTCCCCGGCAGGCTTTTCCTCCGGCGGCGGTTCGGCTTCAGGCGGCTGCTTGTCCGTCTCCTCCTCGTCCTCCGGCGGGGCCGCGGGCGGCTCCTCCCGGCCTTCCGGGTCTTCGGGCGGCTCCCAGCGCCGCTCTTCCCGCAGTCGGGCCAGGGTGTGGTGCACCGAGCCCTCTTTCGAGGCGTCGAGCGGCTCCACCTGCTCCACCTCGACTGTCGGCGTGTCCGCGGGGCGATGGTCTTTCTCGGTCTCTGTCGCGCCTGAAATCATGTCCTGCTCCTTGCGCCGGCGGCGGGTGTCCTTGTCGGGCCGCGCCGGCTGCCCTTATTCTCAGCGGCCGGTATCCCTGTCCGGGGCGGTCCGCGGTTCTCTCGTCAGGTTGTAAAGGTCCGCGCCCAATTGCCTCTTGATCTCCCGTTCCACCAACTGGGGTATGACCTTGACTTGCAGGCCCAGGGTCTGGGCGAAGCGCACAAGCCCCTGGTAGTGGGCGTCCTCTGCCAGCACCGCTTCGGCCCGGGCCGTCATCTCCGCCTCCAGCGCCCTGAGCATGAACCCCTGGTCCCGGGCCAATTCCTCCCGCAGGTGCCGGCTCCGCAGGTAGGCCTGGAGCAGGCGCTCCCTGGCTTTGGAGATTTCCTGGTCCCGGTCCTCGGCGGTCAGGCCCACCGGCCGGCCGGTCTCGATGTCCACCTGGACCCCGGAATTTCCCATGGGCTGGCCGTATGCATCTCCGTTGCTCATGCCCCGGCTCCTTCCTCCCTTGGCGTCGCCATGGCCGCGGCCTCGGCCTGTTGGGCCAGGCGTTCCGCCTCGATGGCCTCCTCCTGCTGTTGCTGCTGGGCCGCGTCAATGCTCTTGGCTGTCTGCTGGTCCACCACGATGCCCTCGTCCTGCAGGTTGAGCCGTTTTTCCAAAGCCTGCAGCACCATGTAAGGACGCAGATAGGGCAGGAACACCGACCCGGGCGTGAACAGGGGCAGGATGAGGTCCCGGATATTGCGGAGCACCTCCCAGTCCTGCATCAGGGCGGAGATGCCGCTGACGTGGAAGGCCCCGGTGGTCAGCTGCGGCAGCCTCAGGCCCGTGGGGCTGGACGGGTCGGCGTATTTCATGGCCGCGTCGGCCCCCAGGAACAGGGCCAGCTCCGCGAAGGTGATGTTGATGGCCACGGTCTCCGCTCCGGCCACGATGGCCGCCAGGGCCCCCCGCTCCAGGTTTTTGCCGATCTGCCCGAAGATGGTCATGGCCTGGTCCAGGTTCTGTGCCGCCTCCCGGGCGGTCACTTCGGCCCGGTAGCCCGGCAGCCCCCGGGTGACGCTGGGCAGGGTGGCCTCGTCATAGGCCTGGTTGCCGAAGTTCAGGTAGGCCAGGATCTCCCCCGTGTCCGTGCGCCGCTCGATGGTGCGGCAGGCCTGCATGCCCTGCAGCGCCCCCCGGGTCAGCCACTGCTTGCCGGGGTAGTCGTCCAGGTCGTCGGGGTCCACCAGGATGGAGACGTCGATTTCCGACGGCGGGTTGACCTTCCAGTTCAGGTTGTCGTTGTGCAGGCAAAGCAGGCTGCACATGAATTCCCACAGGGTCTTGACGCCCTGGAGCAGGCTCCGGCCGTCGAAGCGCAGCAGGTGCGGCAGGGGGCTGAACCCCGTGCCCGGCCAGCGCAGGGAGGGGTAGCGGCTGGCCCGGGGCGGCCGGATCACCCGGTCCGCGGCCACGGTGAAGGTGGCGTTGGGCAGCAGCATCTCCCCCCGGGGCGACAGCACCGTGCCCCAGAACTCCGAAGTGAGGACAAAGGAGCGGAACCTGTTGACGTGCCAGACGTGGCCCTTTTTCTCGGCCACGGCCTCCCGGCTCAGGTTCTCCTGGTCCTGGGCCCGGCCCCGGTTGCCGGGGGAGAAGTCCCCCACGTTTTGCAGCAGGCCCTTCCTCTCCTGCTCCTTGAGCAGGTAGTAGTCCTGCCACTCCTGGTGGACCCAGTAAAGGCCCGACTGGGGGTCCCGGGACAGGGCGTTGGGGTCCCGGTGGATTTTGGCGGGCTCAACCAGGTCGTAGCGCAGCCCCCGGCCGGTGCGCCAGATGGGCACCATCTCCATGCCCTGGCCCGTGGCGAAGCCCATCTCGCAGGCGTCCGAGAACTGGTTGCCGAAATCCGCAAACTTGGGCGACAGCATCAGGTCCATGAGCTTTTGCCAGAAAGCCGCCGCCTCTTCGTCCTGTTCGTTGTCGATGGACAGGAACTGCGGCTCGAAGGCCTTGCGCACGATGGCCTTGGCTGCCTGCACCGTCATGAAGGGCTTGGGATAGACCACCCTGGACTGCCATTTTTCCTTGCGCGCAAAGGCGGGCGGGGCCTCCTCCTGGTAGACGTCCCACAGCTCTCTCTGGCGGCGGCGCACCTTTTCCATGGCCCGCACCGAGTCCTTGATGCACTCCTCGCAGTAGTCCGCGAAGTGCTTTTCGTTCTCCCCCGCATAGGCCTGGGCCGCCTCCTCCCGCTCCTTCAGCTCCAGGGCGTCCATCTCCGAGGGTTTGAGGGAGTTCTCCAGCTCGATGATGCGCCGGCGCACCTCTTCCCGGGGGTCGGGGAGAAACGGTCTCAGGTCGTTGCGGTCAATCTCCGCCATGGGCTGCTTCTCTCATCGCGACAGCGCTATCAACAGGGTTTTCCAAACTAGGCCGAACAGGATTCCCCCCCAGACGAAACCGAATCCGAAGGCGATGCCCAGGTTGACGGCCCTCCATAAAGAAATCCCGCTCTCCATATCGCCTTATCTCCCTGCCGCCAGCTTTTCCAGCCGGTTGCGGGGCGCCTTGACCGGCTGGCCGGGGTTTTTCCGCCTGGCCTGCTCTTTCCTGGCCCTTTCCGCCAACCCCATCCGGCGGGGCCGTTTCTGCCGGGGCTTGGGGGCCGCGGGCGCCTTCAGCCGGGGCGGCAGCTTGGCTCGGGGCGCCGCCGCGAACTCCTCCAGGTCCGGTTCGCTCATGGTGCGGGCCAGCCGCGCCGCCTGCGGCGAGTAGTCCGGGGCCGTTTTCCCCCGCTTGATTCCCAGGGCGATGCCCATCAGTTTTTGCTGCGCCCGGCTTTTGGCTGGCATGTTCACCTCCCTTTGCTTAGTAGCGGATTACGGTCCTGCCCGGCTCCCGGAGGATGACTTCGCCCAAGGTCTCGTGCTTCCGTGCCGCCAGGTTGGCCCACAGCTCGTCGCTGCCGCCTCCGTGGCGCGCCGTGGCCGTCAGCTCGCCGGTGGGATAGGGCGGCTCCCCGTTCCAGCCGTCCTCCGGACAGACCGTCTCGAACTTGCGGCCCCGGGTCCTGGCCATGTTGACGAAGCACTCCACGAACTTGAAGTTCCCCTGCGCGTCCCGGCCGGTGATGCGCCTCATGGGCCACCAGCCCCTGTACCCCGAAGTTTCCAGCCGGCTCATAAGCCCCCCACCGCGTAGCTTTGGGCCCGCTTCAGGTTCAGGGCCCGCTGGCGGCGGTAGGCCGGGTGGTTCAGGCTTCCGCCCTTGGTGGGCCGCAAAATGTTGCAGGCGTAGGCGAAGCACTCGCCGATCCTGGACAGTTCGGTCTTTTCCGGCTTGGGGGGCTTGTCCCCCTGCCGCACCACGTTGCCGCTCACGTCCGTCTTGTAGTGCCAGCCCCCGTCCAGCTGCCGGTGCAGCTGCACCAACTCCCGGTTGATCACCACCGCGGGCTCCCCGCCCACCATGGTGTTCAGGGCCTGTTTCATCCCCTCCCTCAGGACGGGCCACAGGCGCGGGGCGGGCTCGAAGTGGGTGTTCAGCAGGTCCTCCACCAGCTTGGCCGCGGACATCTGCTTGTTGCTCTGGTCCGGCTGCCTCATGGTGGCGTCGCCCCCGTCCCGCCACGACAGGGCCTTGCCCTTCCACCGGGGGGATTCCAGCAGGGGCCGCACTTTGGTCTCGATCAGGGTGCGGACGTCGCCGTTGTCCACCATCACCAGGTCCAAAAACACCAGGCGGCCGCTGGGCGTGACCTGCCCCAGGAGGCAGGCGGGGTTGTGCCAGCCGTCGAAGACGCGGAAAGACGCAAGCCCCTTGGCCGGCTGCAGGGGCGCTTTGGACAGGTGGATGTCCGGGTTGTACTCCGGGGTCACCTTCTTGCCCCGGTAGGCCGGGGCAAAGCGGCCCTCCACGTAGCGGGCCATGCCGGCCGGGTCGTGCTGGTAGGCCGCCAGGGTCGCCTGGCGGGCCACCTCCTTCAGGTGGAAGTTTTCCCTGTAGGGCACGAAGAACACCCGCTTGGTGATCAGGGGAAACTCGGGGTTGACGTCCGGCTCCAGCACCAGGCGCCGGTAGGTCCAATGGTCCTCGTCCGCCGGGTTCATGGAGATTTGCAGGCGGGGGATGGTGCCGGACTGTCGGGCGCAGCGGGCCAGGGCGGCGTTGTAGACCTCCTCCGACAGCCCGGCGTTCAGCTTTTCCGCAATGGGCGCCGGCTCCTCCAGCCAGATCAGGGCGTATTCCGGCCCCTGGAGCTTGCCCAGGGCCGCCAGGTCGTCGATGCCGAACAGGTGGCACTCCACCCTGGGGGAGGAAAGGATGGTGAGCTTCTTGAACTCGTCCCGGAATTTCAGGAGGTGGGGGTAATCCTTGAAAACATCATAGAAGGAAGGAACGGTGGAATTTTTGATGTTTTCCAGGGTGTCCCTGATGATGGCGGCGCGGATGGGTTGGCCGCAGCGCCGCGCGTGCCGGATGATGCCCACAATGGAGGCGTAGGTCTTGCCGTCCCCCATGGGGCCGATGAGCGCATTGATCACCGCGTCGCTCTCGACAAAGGCCCGTTGCGTCGGCGTCAGCTCAAAATCAAGGCGTTTCTGTGCCACGACTTAAGCGTGGCTGATAAATTTACCCCTTGTCAAAGTGCGAAAATCATGACAAAATCCGGAAAATGTCTATACAAAATGCGGGTTTTGTCATGATTTTTTAACAAAATTGGGGGAGCATGAAAAAACCTCCAAAAACGCCATGGCGCGACCTGCGCCAGGTCTTCCGTTCCGGCAATTCGCTGGCCATTACCCTTCCTTCCCTGTTTATCAGGGCCCACAACATCAAAGAAGGCGACCATCTGAAGCTGTTCATCGGCGAGACCCTGCAGGTCCACCCGCCGGAGTACAAGCCCAAGGCCAAAAACCAGGCACGGCCGCACCGCCTCGTATCCGGAGCATGCCTATGAGCTGGGCCGCCCCTTTGCAGATCGTCGACCAGCAGGGTCTGGAACAATGCCTGTCTTTCTGGAAGGAGGTCCTGGGGCTTCAGCCCTGGGCCATTCAGGTCATGTTCGACCGGGCTGAGAACCTGGACGGCTACCCCGCCAATATCAGATATGAGGCGACCAGGGAAATGGGGGTGCTCCGCGTCCGGGACCCCCGGGACTGGTATGGCTTCGCCTGGAAGCAGGACGTGGAGGTCAGCATCGTCCACGAGCTCCTCCACCTCGTCTTCTGGCCCTTCGACCACCTGGACCGGAACCCCTTGGCCGGGGCCCACGAAGAGCAGATCGTGGATCGCCTGGCCCGCTCCCTGGTGACCCTCCGGCGCCGGGGAAATATCCCCATAGTTAGCCCCGTGCCGCCCAGCCTGGTCCGGGAAGTGGGCGCGGACCGGGGAGCATGACCACTTTTAACGTTCGGGAAAGATTTTCAGGCTTTCGGGAAAAGTAAATGCCTGGTCCGAAGAATTTTTAAGCGGTCGGGAGGGATTTGGGAAAGGTTTTTCGCAGTCTGGGAAAAGCAAAGGTGACATCCATGGAAATGGCATCAAGGGCGTCTGCCGGGCAAGGAAGGCATAATCCCTTGGAAAGAGGTTCCAGACATAACCGGGGGAAGCTGCGTTACGACCTGGTCTCCCCCAAGGCCCTGCGGCATCTGGTTGAAGTCTATACCATGGGGGCCGAGAAATACGATGACCGCAATTGGGAGCGGGGCCTGCCCCTCATGGAAACCTTCGCCTCCCTTCAACGCCACGCCTGGGCCTGGGCCGAAGGCGAAGACCTTGATCCTGAAAGCGGCCTCCACCACATGGCCCACGTCATGTGGAACGCCGCCGCCATCCTTCACTTTTACGGCTCCCGACCGGACCTGGACGACCGCCCAGCATGAAGCCACACCGACCCCACCCCTCCACTTACCTGAACCTGCGCCAGCTCAAGGCCCTCCGCCAGGCCCGAGGCCTCACCCAGGCCCAACTCTCCAGCCTCCTGGGTCTCAAGCGGGACGCCTACCAAATCTACGAATCCGGCAAATCCCATCTTCCCCTCTGCCTCTTCCGACGACTCTGCCTTGCCCTCGACCTCGACCCCTTCACCGTCCTCGAACTCCTCTACCTCACCACCGCCCCCGACCAGCACATCATCCCCCCACAACTCCTCCGCGACTTCCGCCGCGCCTGCCAACTGCAAAACACCACCCCCACCGAGGCCCTCCACGACCTTATCTCCGTCTTCGCCCACACCGTCATCGAAGAAGCCACCCTGACAGAAAGAATTTGAGCAAGGCATAAAAAGCTGATGCCGCTCGCTAAAGGACGGGGTTCCGGGCGAACAGTCCCAGGCAGGGGCCCGGACTTACCGCCTCAATAAGCTCATAAGCCTTTACCGGTAGCCCTTCCTTTCATCCTCAAACATATTCCGTCCCGTGGATACTCCCGACAAAAACCCGGCTTGGTGTCATGTATCAAACACCGGTAAGCCTCCTTGCCCCTCTCCTTCCTCAACCATGGACACCTGCTGACATCATCCCCCGTCCTTGGGCTGGTCCAGATGTCAAAAGCCAAAACCTCCCCTTCGAACATCACCGGCTCAACCCACTCCAAAATGTCCTCCCGGCCCTGTGCCCACCAACGCGCCACATCCTCCGCACTCACCGTCGTCTGATGCGCATCCAACTCCAAACAGCACCTCCCACAACGCTCGCAAACAAATCCTTCCATCACCTTAATCCCCTCTTGTCAGCTTCTAAAAAACGCCACCCATTGTATCGGAACGTTTTTTTGAAAAATCTCCGGAACGGTCATATTTAACCCCCCCATATACATTATTTCGTGCAACGGTTCTTTTTTGGGAAAATTGCCGGACGGTCATATTGTAACCGGGGGGGCGGGTGGCCGTCCCCCGGTTTTGGTTTTCCACGCGCCCACGCCCACGCCCCCGCCCACGGGCGCCCACGCCCCCGCCCACGGG
>JASEFS010000002.1 GCA_030018495.1 Deltaproteobacteria bacterium
CCTCTACGACATGGCCATGCGCCGTGAACTGGAAGCCGCCGCCGCCGGGGAAGAGGCGTAAAGGCTGAGCAGGGGCTGTCTTTGGGCGGCAGCCCCTTCTAAATAATTTCCTTTATGAAAAAGGAATAAGGAGGAAGCAACCGTGTCGAAAATCATTATCTCCGCCGCCATCCGCGGGGCTCATAAAATTGTCAATAACGCCGCGGCCAAGTTGGACGAGGCCATAGCAAAGCACGGGGAAAACCAGGAAATCGGCTTTCCCAGTACCGCTTATTATCTACCCATCATTTACTCTTTGATGGGCGTCAAAATCGAAAAGCTCAAAGACGCCGTGCCGGTTATGAATCGCTGCAAACAGCTCCTGCCGCCGGTCCCGGCGGAAAAGTTCCACTTGCCCTACCTGGGCCCCGGCCTGGATGCAGGTTTGGCCACCCTCTTCGCCGAGGAGATCGCCGAAGCTATCCGCATCCTGGAGAACCCGGATTTTTACGTGGGTGGCGAAGAGGTTATCGAAAAAGGCGCCAAGAACATTTGGCTGGGTCCTGCAGATGACACCATCATGCGGAAGCGGGGCATCGAATTTGTGGACGGCTCGGCCCCCGGGTTTGCCGCCATCGTCGGCTCAGCTCCTTCGGTTCAGGAGGCCGTGGACCTGGTTTTGGAATACCAGAAAAAGAACCTTTACATCTTCTGCGCCGCCCGGGACATTGAAGGCAAAACCTCGGTGCCCGAACAGCTTCTGGAAGCCGGCGTGCAGATCGGCTGGCCCACCCGCATCGTGCCCTTCAGCCCGGATATTTCCGGTGCGGTCTTCGCTCTGGGCTTCGCCAACCGGGCCGCCATGGCCTTCGGCGGCGTCAAACCCGGGGCCGCTCTGAAGAACCTGATTTACAACAAGGATCGTATCTTCGCTTTCGTGAACGCAGTGAGCACGATTCCCGATGAGTGGTATGCCAACGCGGCCGGCGCCATCAACTACGGGTTCCCCACCATTACCAACCAGGATATTCCTCAGGTGCTGCCCACCGGCATTTGCACCTACGAACACGTGGTCAGCAATGTGCCGATGAAGGAGCTCGGCGACAAATCCATCGAAGTGCGGGGCCTCAAAGTCAGCGTGACCCACATCGACATCCCGGTGAATTTCGGCGCCGCGTTTGAAGGCGAGCGGGTCCGCAAGGACGATCTCTACCTGGAATGCGGCGGCGGCAAGACCCAGGCCGTAGAGCTGGTTACCAGCAAACGCATGGACGAAGTGGAAGACGGGCATGTCGAGGTCATCGGCCCGGATATCCCGGACCTGCCCACGGACAAGATTCCGGCGCGCCTGCCTATGGCCGTGGTGGTGGAAGTGGCCGGCCGCAACTTCCAGCCCGACTTTGAGCCCATCCTCGAGAGACAGATTCATCACCTGGTGAACTACGCCCAGGGCATCATGCACATCGGGCAGCGAGACATCGCCTGGTACCGCATCGGCAAAGCCGCGGTTGAAAAGGGCTTCAACCTGAAGCACATCGGGGTGCTCTTGCACGCCAAATTCCACCAGGATTTCGGCGCCATTTTCGACAAATGCCAGGTCAAGATCTATACCGAGAAGGACAAGGTTGACGAAATCACCGCCAAAGCCAGGGCGATTTACCATGAACGTGACGCCCGCGTGGAAGGCATGACCGACGAAACCACCGAAACCTATTACTCCTGCACCTTGTGCCAGTCCTTCGCGCCCAACCACGTCTGCGTGGTCAGCCCTGAAAGGACCGGCTTGTGCGGCGCCTATAACTGGATGGATTGCAAGGCTTCTTATGAAATCAACCCCACCGGTCCCAACCAGCCCATTCAAAAGGGCGAGACCCTGGATGAAAAATTGGGGAACTGGGCCGGCGTCAACGAGTTCGTGTTCAAGGCCTCCCGCCAGGCGGTCAGCTCGTACAACTTCTACAGCCTGGTGTACGACCCCATGACCACCTGCGGCTGCTGCGAGTGCATCTCGGCCATCCTGCCTATGTGCAACGGCGTGATGACCGTAAACCGTGACTACACCGGTGAAACTCCCTGCGGCATGAAGTTCACCACCCTGGCGGGCGTCATCGGCGGCGGCCAGGTGACTCCGGGGTTTGTGGGTCACAGCAAGTATAATGTCACCCAGCGCAAATTCATCATCGGGGACGGCGGCTTGGCCCGAGTGGTCTGGATGCCCACCAGCCTCAAAGACGAGCTGCGCGAGCGGCTCATCAAACGGGGTGAGGAGTTGGGCATACCTGACCTCATCGACCGCATCGCCGATGAAACAGTGGGGGTCACGGAAGATGAAATCCTGCCGTGGCTGACGGAGAAGCAACATCCGGCCCTGTCTATGGACCCGATTATCGGGTAAGACTAACCAAGGCCAGGAGGGTCGCCCTCCTGGCCTTTCTCCTGATTTTTGTAGTAGTAGTGAATCTAAGAAAGACCCACTGGGCTGGCGCAGGGAAAAATGCCACCCAAGCGGCCGAACTGCCATGGATAAGGAGAGTTAACGATGGCTTTAACTGGAATTGAAATTTTTAAACTTTTGGCCAAAACCAATTGCAAGGAGTGCGGCTATCCCACTTGTTTGGCCTTTGCCATGGCCTTGGCCAGCGGCAAGGCGGAATTGGATGCCTGTCCCTACGTATCGGAGGACGTAAGGGAGAAACTGGCCGAGGCCTCTGCTCCGCCTATCCGGCCGGTAAAAATCGGCATGAAGGATCAAATGAAGACCATCGGCGGCGAAACGGTGATGTTCCGCCACGAAAAGACCTTTTTTAATCCGACCCTCATCGCCGGTCTGCTAACCACTGCCATGTCCGATGCGGATGTGGACGCCAAAATCGAAACTTTCAACAAGATGCAGTTTGAGCGCGTGGGCCTGAACCTGCGTCCGGAAATGTTTGCCATCAAAGACGCGGACGGCGACGCGGCCAAGTTTGCCGCGTTGGTCAAAAAGGTCATGGACAAGAGCGACGCCGCCATCATGCTGATGAGCGACAAGGCGGAGGTGCTCAAAGCCGGGGCGGAAGTGGCCAAAGAGCGCCGGCCGGTGCTCTATGCCGCCACTGCTGACAATGCTGACGCCATGGGCGCTCTGGCCAAAGAACTGGATCTGCCTCTGGTAGCCAAAGCCAAGGACTATGACGCATTGGCGGACCTGACCTCCAAGCTCACCGGCATGGGGCTCAAGGACCTCCTCCTGGACTGCGAGCACCGCTCCATAAAAGAGGCATTCCAGGACCAGGTCGTTTTTCGCCGGGCTGCCTTGGTGCCCAAGTTCCGGCCTTTCGGGTTCCCCACCGTGACCTTCCCGTGTGAAATGACTGATGACCCGATGAAAGAAACTCTTTACGCCGCCACCTTCATTGCCAAATACGGCGGCATCGTGGTGCTTTCCGACTTGGTCCCCCACACGGTCTTTCCCCTTCTCCTGGAGCGGTTAAATATTTACACCGATCCGCAGAAGCCCATGATCGTCACCCAGGGAATCTACCCCATCAACAATCCGGACGAAAATTCGCCCATAGCCATCACCACCAACTTTGCGCTTACCTACTTCATCGTGTCCGGCGAAATCGAAGGCAGCAAGGTGCCCACCTGGCTTTTGATCATGGACACCGAGGGTCTGTCGGTCATGACTGCCTGGGCCGCGGGCAAGTTCGTAGGCGACGCGGTGGGCATGTTCGTCAAAAAGAGCGGCATCGAAGAAAAGGCCAAAACCCGCACCTTGATCATCCCTGGCTATGCCGCGGCCATCAGCGGTGATTTGGAAGAGGAATTGCCTAACTGGAAGATCCTGATCGGCCCTCGGGAGGCTTCCCATATCCCGGCCTTCCTGAAGTCCCTGTAACAACGGGATAAGGCAGCTAGGCAGAACGACAGGAGGCCGGCTCATGGCCTCCTGCCACCTATACTAGAGAGAGGGAGTCACCTGATGAGTGAAAAATTTTACCGCATCGGCGAAAACCTGAATGTGGTGACCAAGGTGTACGGTCAGGCTATGAAGGACCGGAACCCAAAGCCCCTTCAGGAACTAGCAGTGAAAGAAGCTGAAAAAGGGGTGGATTTTATCGACGTCAACATCGGCCCGGCTCGCAAAGGCGGGGAAGAGTTGATGGAATGGATTGTTAAGATCATCCAGGAAGTGGTCCCCAACGTGCCTTTGGCCCTGGACACTTCAAATATCGCGGCCATGGAAGCGGGGCTGAAGGTTCACAAAGGCAAGGCGCTGATCAACTCCATCATGGCCCGGCCGGAGCGCATGGACGGCATGATGCCCCTGGTGCGCAAGTATGACGCCGATATGATCGGCCTCCTGTGGGGACCGGAGGGGATGCCCCGGGACGAGCACGAACGGGGCATGCTCACCGCGGAAATCCTGGCCAAGGCTGCGGAATACGACATTCCCAATGAGTCCATCTGGTTCGACCCCATCATCGCGCCGCTGAACATTCAACAGCAGCAGCTTATGTCGGTGCTGGAGTACATGAAAATGCTCGGAGATATGGCCCCGGGCTCCAAGTCCACCTGCGGTCTGTCCAACTCCAGCAACGGTGTGCCCGAGCACCTGCGGCCTATTATCAACCGTACCTACGTCATCATGCTGCAGCGCTACGGCATGGTAAGCGCCATCGTGGACGCGTTTGACGATGAGCTGGCGGATGTGGTGGCCGGCAGAAAGCCTGAGGCCGTGAAAGTCGTTTATGACGTCATGGACGGCAAACCGGTGGATATCGGCTCTCTTCCCAAGGACCTCCAGAACTATGCCAAAACGGCCCGGGTCATTATGGGCCAGGTGTTGTTCTCGGACTCCTGGCTGGAGGTTTAACAGGATTTAGAAGATTTGCGGATGGCAGGGAGCTGTCTTCTTTTGCCTTGCGGCGGTCAGAGTGCGGCCATGCTCTGGCCGCTTTTTTTGGTAATTTTCAATTTTATGCTTTAAAGAAAGACAGAGCCAAATCAACTGCCTCACGTGCACCGTCGGCCCGGTTTAAGCCGGGCAGGTCCCAATCCGCCTTCAGGGCCGCCACCGGCTTCCCCAGTTTCAAGGCGATGGCCGCCTCGGAAATGGTGCCGTAGCTGCCGTCCACCGCAATGAGTGCGTCCGCCGAGTGCGCGATGATGATGTTGCGGGCGTGGCCCAGGTTGGTGGCGATGCTGAAAGTCAGAAAAGGATTGGCGCGGCTGCGGTCGGCATCCGGTAGGATGCCGATGGCCACGCCGCCCGCCTCCGCGGCCCCCCGGGCCGCCGCGGCCATCACGCCCCCTAAGCCGCCGCACAGCAGCACCGCTCCCCGCCGGGCGATTTCCCGCCCCACTTCGCGGGCCGCCTCCAGGCTGGCCGGGTCAGCCTCGCCGCCGCCGATCACCGCAATATAGCAAGGTTTCCCCACCTCTTGCATTCGCCGCCTCCCCCCTAAATTTATGTTAAACTATTTTAGCACCGGGATTAACAAAAGTCCTTGCCGGAGTTTCTGAAGTAATAAAGGCAAGCACATAGTTTGCCCTAATCTTCCCAGTGAGGCGGCGGTATGAGGCAGGACAGGGACAACGGCGGCAACCGGGGAAGGAAATCTCAGGAGGGGGCGCCCTTTGCTTTTGACGGGGACTTTTGGGCTCTTTGCCTGGTGGTCGGCATCGTGGTGTGGCTCTCGGGGTGCAGCACTGTGCCTTACACCGGCCGGCAACAACTCCTCATGGTCTCGCAAGGGCAGGAGATTTCTTTAGGATATCAGGCTTTTGAGCAGGTGAAGCGGCAATCACGGCCCGCCCGGGACCCAAGACTTCATGAAGTAACTCAGCGGGTGGGGGAGCGCCTGGCCAGAGCCGCGGACCGGCCCGATTTCCGCTGGGAGTTTGTGGTCCTGGAACACCCACAGGCCAACGCCTTTTGCCTGCCGGGCGGCAAGGTGGGCGTTTACAGCGGCTTGTTTAAACACATACAGAGCGACACGGACCTGGCCACGGTGATCAGCCATGAGACGGCCCACGTGCTGGCCCGCCACGCCGGCGAGCGCTTGAGCCAATCCCAACTGGCCCAACTGGGCGGCCTGGGCCTGGGCATGGCCATGATGGGGGCCGGCCCGGCCGCCGGGCAAACCGCCATGCTGGGCTACAATCTGGGGACGCAGTACGGCGTCCTGCTGCCTTACAACCGCAAACAGGAGTACGAAGCGGATAGAATCGGCATGATTTTGATGGCCAAAGCCGGCTACGACCCGGCCCAGGCCGTGGACTTCTGGCGGCGCTTCGCCTATGCCAAGCGGGACAAGATGGCCATGCCCGCGTTCCTCTCCTCCCACCCCTCCGACGGCGACCGCATCCGGGCCATGGAGGCTTCGCTGGTGGAGGCGCGGCGGTACTTCCAGCCTCAGCTTGCCAATCAAACCCGCCCCGAAATGCCGCAACCCGCCTCGCGTTGGCAGAGGCATGAGAACAGGCCGGTCAAGCCATAACTCTTCTTGTGGCGTCTCATCAGAAGGCTGGGAATGCTGCTTTATGGGTCTTAGCTGAAAGCTGAAGGCTGAGCGCTGACAGCTGTTTTTTACACCGCCTCCCGCAGCCGCCGGGCCTCGCCCACCCTGACCGTCACCCGGTTCGTATCGAAATACTCCAAAAGCGGGATGGTGAACTTGCGGGTGGTGTTGGTCAGGTCCTTGAACTGGGGCACCGTGATTTCGCCGTGTTTCTTCAGGAAGGCCACCAGGTCGGCTTTCAATTTTTCCATGGCGTCGGCGTGGAAGTAGAAATCTTCCTTCACTTTGATGAGTTTCCCCTGGTTCACCAAAACGGGAAGAAGCTGCTGGATTTTAGGGAGAGGGGCCTTCAGCGCGGCTTCCGCTTCCTTCAAGGTGGGCGGCGTGAGCTGACCCCGCCGGTAAAGGGCTTCCAGACCTTTGAGGAGCTCCTCCTGCTCCCCGGCCACTTGCACCTTGTGGGCGCTCAGGCGCACCAAGTCGCGCTCCGCGACGATTTTCCCTTGTCGGCTCAAGCGGCTTAATAAAAAGTTGAACAGCCTGGTCTCCACCCCGCGAGGCAGTTGGGTGCGCAGCTCCTCCTTTGAGAGCCCCGGCTTCAGAGGATGCTTCTGATGGTAGGCTTTAAGATGTTGAATGATCCGCTCTTCCAAATTATCGGCCACCGCGGTCAGGACGTAGCGCTCGTTCTCCGGGTCGAACTTGAGGATTTCGCCCTTGCCGGACAGACTTGCCAACTCCTGCTGCAGCGCGGCGGCCTCCCAATTCACCAGCGCGGCCAACTCTTTCCGGGAGCGCCCCGCGGGTCCGGCCTCTTCAAGATACACCCGCAACTGGCTGGCCGGGTCCCCGGCCATCAGGGTTTCCAGATCGTGCGCCACCTTTTCCTGGAAACGTTTATGGCGCATGGGCTTGATATGGAGTATCCGGCCGCCGCCCCAGGTGATGGCCGGAGAAAGGTTGCGGATGACGAAGCGATCTCCGGGCTTCAGGGCCAGCGGCTCCCGGAGCAGAAACTGCACGAACCCCGCGTCTCCCGGCGCCAGTTCCTCGGCGTTTAACAGCAGTCCCACCGCCACGGTTTCGCTGGTACCCGTGTGGAAACGGACCAGATGCCGGTGTTTTATGGGACGGGGAGCGGTGTCCAACACTTCCAAAAAGGTGTCCAGGCGGCGGGTGGAGATGAGGGCTCCAGGGGTGGCCACCACCATGCCGCGCTCTACGTCCTCCTTCTCCAACCCCTGGAGATTCACCGCGGCGCGGCTCCCGGCCACGATTTCTTCTACCGATTTGCCGTGCATTTGCAGAGTCCGCACCCGGGCCTTGAACTCGGGAGGATAAATGACTACCGCGTCGCCTACCTTGAGGCTCCCGGAAATGGCCGTGCCGGTGACCACGGTGCCGAACCCCTTGATAGTGAAAACCCGGTCGACAGGGAGGCGAAAGATGCCGGTGGCCGGCTTGCGCGGCACCCGGGAGGCCAATTCAGCCAAGACGGCAAGCAGTTCCTCCGTTCCCGCTCCTGTAACCGCCGAGAAGCGCACCATAGGCGCGTTCTCCAGAAAAGTGCCTCGGAGCGCGTCGCGCACTTCCTCTTCCACCAATTCCAGCCATTCCTCCTCCACCAAATCTGTTTTAGTGAGGACAACCAGCCCCGTTTTTACCTGCAGGAGCTGACAGATCTCCATGTGCTCCCGGGTCTGGGGCATCACGCCTTCGTCCGCGGCAATAACCAGCGCCACCAGGTCCATGCCTGTGGCCCCGGCCACCATATGCCGCACGAACCGCTCGTGGCCGGGCACATCCACGATGCCCAGAAGCTGGCCGGTGGGCAGAGTAAGGTAGGCGAAGCCCAACTCGATGGTGATGCCCCGGAGCTTCTCCTCTTTCAGGCGGTCCGGGTCGATCCCGGTGAGTCTCTTGATCAGGGAGCTTTTGCCGTGGTCGATATGGCCCGCAGTTCCTAAAATAATGGGTGCCGTGGTCATAATAGAAACCCTGAGAGTTGTATTCGAGTCAAATGGGTTTATTCTATATACAAGGCTTTGCAGACACTTGGCTATGAACCCAAATCTCTGACTATCTCATACTTACCACTGAGGGGAAAATATTCTTCTTTGACTTCGATATGGCAGTGTTGTTCCTGCTCCAGGCGGCTTAAAATTTCCTGCCCCTCTGACAGTACCAGCGCCGCGACTTCGGGGTGAGCCCGGATGGTGAAGCGGCAACCGGGAAACTCCCTGGCTTCGGACAGCAGTTGCCGCAATATATCATGGGCGCCCACCAGGGGGGAGAAACGCCGGCCGCTGCCGCCGCAACACTCACAAGGTTCGGTTAATTGCTCGGCAAGGGATTCCCGCAGCCGTTCCCTGGTCATTTCCACCAAGCCCAATGGGGAAATCGGCACCACCGTGATCTTGGCCCGGTCCGCCTTCAAACTCTCTATAAAGGCCCGATATACCTCCTCCCGGTGGGCGGCTTGTTTCATATCGATGAAATCAATCACAATCAGACCCGCAATGTTCCTCAACCTCAGCTGTCTGGCAATCTCCTGGGAGGCTTCGAGATTGGTCTTGACAATGGTGTTCTCCAGCTGATGGGAGCCGATGAAACGGCCGGTGTTCACGTCAATGGCCGTCAGGGCCTCGGTGGCGTTGATGATTAAATAACCGCCGCTTTTGAGCCAGACTTTGGGGCTCAAAAGCCGCGGCCAGGACGCTTCCAGGCCGAAGTGGGCAAAGAGGGGCTCGGTCCCGTCATAAAATTCCACCCGGTTTTTCAGCCTGGGATCAAACCGGGAAACATATTCCAGCACTTTTTCATAAGCCGGCGCATCATCTATCACCACCCGGTCCAGATCAGGCCCGCACAACTCACGCACCATGCGGCGGACAAAATCCAGGTCTTCCCGGAGAAGCGCCGGCCCCCGAACCGTTGCTTGCTTTTTGCTGATTTTTTGCCAGAGGCTTGCCAGGCTGTCCCGTTCCTGCTTTAAAACGGCTTCACTTTGGCCAAAACTGGCCGTGCGGGCAATGAGACCGCCTTCCTGGGGCTTTAATCGCGCCAATAACTTTTGGAGGCGCTCCCGTTCTGATTGGTCGGTAATCCGGCGGGATATCCCGCTATGGGTCAGCGTCGGGGCATATACCAGGTAATGTCCGGGCAGGGTTATGTGCGTGGTGAGGCGCGCCCCTTTGCTGCCCAGAGGCGGTCGGCTGACCTGGACCAGCAGTTCCTGCCCCTCGCGCAGCAGGTCGCTGATGGGCGGCGCCGGGGACGCCATGGGATAAGCGGGCTGTGAGGCTTCATTTTCCAGCCAAAGGTCATAAAAGCCGCCCTGCTGCCCGGAAATCTCCTCAACATTCAGATAGCCGGGACGGTTGAGGCCGATATCCACAAAGGCTGCGTCCATTCCAGGCAGAACCCGCACCACCACGCCTTTATAAATGTTGCCCGTCAGGTCCGGAGCGCGGCGCTGCTCTAAATAAAATTCCACCAAGCGGCCCTGTTCGGTCAGGGCCACCCGGTCATCCCAGGGTGAAACGCTGATGAGAAGTTGACTTCCCATATAGTAGCTGAGTGTCAGCAATCAAAGACGGTATATAGTAAAGACGAGAGGATAAATCCGCGGCTGGCGCACACCTTGGAATGTTCCCCCCGATTACCGAGATGCCTGAATTTTGCCGGCAGGCCGCGGGCCCAAGCCGCCGGCTTCCGGGTTCTGCGGCTGGATTGAGCCCAGCTTGAGAATCTCCAAACTGCCGGTTTGCTCGTCAGTGAGGCCGAATATGGCTTCGAGAATTTCCGTTATTTTAAGATTATCATTTTCCATGATATTCAGGGTAAGGTGAACTTCCCGGGGGGTGGCCGCGGCCAGCGCGGCTACCAGCCGCCGCATCTCCACCGTCTTGGCTTGTCTCGGCCTGTGACGCGTGACCCAAACCTCTGCCTGGGCCAGGAACCGGTCCGCGGCTGCCCTAGAAAAAACAGGCTCCGGACTTGTCACCCGATACTTGGCGGCTTCAACCCGAGGCGGCCGGCGTTTGCCGAACAAACGCTGCACCTCCAGGATTTTCAACCCTGGAGGCAATACCCCGTTGAGTTGCTCTGCTATGGTGCTCTCCCCGAGGGGAGCTGTAAGGGCCAAATCCAGCATTTCGGCCAGGCTTTCCACTCCGACCGGCAGCGCCCCGTGCAGAGCCAGCCGGGGGAGGGGATGAAAGCCGGAGGAAAGCGCCAAGGGCAGCCCGGAGCGGCGCAAACTCCGATAAAATGCGGTAATCAACTCCAGATGACTGAGCCATTTGGCTTCGTCCAGCTTGGCGAAAGTGAGGCGGTACCATACCGCGGGCGGGGCATTGCAGGCCTCGGGCGATGGTGTCCGGAACACCGCGGGTTCTATGGCTTCAGCTAATCGCAAAGAAATCTGCTCATGGTCGCACACGCCGCAGTTTTGGCACCCCGCGGTGCGGCAATCCGGGGTCGATATTCCCTGATAAGCCCGGCGGCGCTCTTCTAAAAGAAAATCCCGACTCACCCCGGCATCCAGGTGTGACCAGGGAAGAACCTCTTCGAGCTCCCGTGCGCGCAGATAAAATTCAGGGTCGACGCGGGCCTCCTGAAAGGCCTGAAGCCAAGGCTCCAGGCGGAGATGCTCGCTCCAGGCGTCCAGGCGGCAGCCCCGCCGATGCGCGGCCAGAAGCACGGCGGCCAAGCGGCGGTCTCCCCGGGAGAAGACGCCTTCCAACCAGCTCTGAGCCACAGCGTTCCATTTTACCTGAATGCCCGGCTGATTGAGCCGGTCTTTCACTTCGTGCAGCCGCCGGCGGCTTTCCTCCAAGCCAGCTTGACCTTCCCACTGGAAGGGGGTATGCGGTTTCGGGATGAAAGTCGAAAGGCTGATATTTAAGCGAACCCGGCGCTTCTTGCCGCCCGATTGGAGAATTCTTTGTGCCAAATGGGCGATAGCTTCCCGATCCTCCGGAGTTTCGCCGGGCAGGCCCAGCATAAAATAAAGTTTGAGAAGCTGCCACCCGCCTGCAAAGGCCCGGTGGGCGGCCGCCAGGATTTCTTCTTCCGGCAGGTTCTTGTTTATCACTTTCCTGAGGCGGTCGCTGCCGGCCTCAGGAGCGATGGTCAGCCCGGTGCGGCGCACCCGTCGAATCTGAGCCATTATGTCCGGGGTCAGGGTGTCGGCCCGCAGGGACGGCAGCGACAGGGCCACACCCTGAGGCGACATCTGATCCATGAGGCGGTTTAACAGCCAGGGCAAGGCCTGGTAATCACCGGGGCTCAGACTGAGGAGCGACACCTCTTCATAGCCGGTGGCGGGCAGAGTGGTCTCCACCCAATTCCCCACCACCTCAGGGGCCCGCTCCCGCACCGGCCGATAGATGATGCCGGCCTGGCAGTACCGGCAGCCCCGGGTGCAGCCCCGGCCGATTTCCACATTGAGGCGGTCATGGACGGTCTGACAGTAGGGCACCAACGGGCGGGGGCTGGCCGGGAATAAGTTAAGGTCCGCAAGAATTCGCTTGCGGACAACCTCCCGACGTCCCCGAGGCATGATTTCCCGAACGCGGCCCTCCTTGTCATAGGCCACTTCAAAGAAGGCCGGCACATAGACGCCGTCCACCCCCTCCAGGGCCTGCCACAACTCCTGACGGGTGCCGCGGGCTGCTTTCCACTCTTTGACCACCGCGGCCATTTCCGTGACAGCTTCTTCGCCATCTCCCAGCAGGATGGCGTCAAAAAAAGGTGCCACCGGCTCGGGATTGAACGCGGCCGGACCGCCGCCGATCACCACCGGGTCGCCGGGGCCGCGGCCCGAGGCCAACAGGGGGACTCCCCCCAGGTCCAGCATATTCAGGAGATTGGTGTAACACAGTTCGTACTGGAGACTCGCGCCCAGGAGATCAAAATCCCGCAAAGGGGTGCCCGATTCCAGACTGGCGAGATGGCGCCTCCGAAGGCGCAAATAAGCCTCCAGGTCCGGAGCCGGCGCGTAGGCGCGCTCGGCCCAGACGTCCTCCGCCTGATTGAGGATATCGTAAAGCAGACCAAGGCCCAGGTGGGACATGCCCACTTCATACAGATCGGGGAAAAGCAAGGCCACCCGCAGGTTCACCGCCCGGGGGTCTTTATGGACGGCATTGACCTCACGGCCCAGATAACGGGTGGGACGCTGGATGCGGCTTAAAAAAGAATGATCAGCCAAGGGTTTGCGCAGGTCATGAAAAATGAGATGGGGGATTTCACCTGACGGCGGCCCGTGCCGGAAATCGACCCTTATTCCTCTCGGGCCAGGCGTATGGCTTCGGCCAGGTCGATGTTCCCGTCATAGAGGGCCCGGCCGATGATAACGCCGATTACCCCGAAAGGTTTCAGCGGTTTCAGGGCCTCGATATCCTTCAGGGAACTCACGCCGCCGGAGGCGATGACCGGCACCGGCACTGCCTGAGCCAGGTCCCGGGTGGCGTCGACATTGACCCCTTTTTTCACGCCGTCCCGGGAAATATCAGTATAAATAATGGCGGCAGGTTTGAGGGCCGCCAATTCTTTGGCAACCGCAAGCACCGGACGGGTACTTATTTCCGTCCAGCCTTCCACCGCAACCAGGCCGTCCCTGGCATCCAGGCCGATGGCGATCCTGCCGGGGTAGCTCTCGCAGGCGCGCCCCACGAAATCAGGATCTTTGAGGACCGCGGTGCCCAGAATCAGGCGATCGACCCCGAGATCGACATAGCGGGCCACCGCGTCCAGGGTGCGGATGCCGCCTCCCAACTGCATGGGGATGGTCAAGGCCCGGCGCAGCCCGCGGACGCTCTCCAGGTTTTGGGGCGTGCTGCTGAAGGCCCCGTCCAGGTCCACCACGTGCAGCCACTCGGCCCCGGCCTCCTGCCAGCGGCGGCCCATGGCCGCGGGGTCGTCGCTGAACACGGTTTCCTGGTCGGCCCGCCCTTGCTTCAGGCGCACACATTTGCCGTTGCGGATGTCAACTGCCGGAAAAATTATCATAATATCAATAGCGAATCATACCTGAGATTGACGCCGGAGGCAACTCCGGGCGCCAGTCCGGCACCCGTTGTTAATCTTAAAATCCAATGATATCATTATATTAGTATTTTTCTGAAACTGTTCAGGTTTATAAATTAGCCGGTAGAGGGAGTCGTCATGGCGGAAATAGGACGGTTCTTGATATTTGTCGGGGTGATTTTGGCGGTCATCGGCCTGATTCTCTGGGTGTCTCCCAGGGTTCCCTGGCTGGGAAAACTCCCGGGAGATTTTGTCTGGCAGAGGGGAAACTGGAAATTCTACTTCCCTCTGGGAACCTCCATCCTGATAAGCATCATCCTTAGCCTGCTTCTCTATTTATTCCGCCGGTAAAGAAAGTGAATTCGTAAAAAGCGGGGCAGGCAAACTCTGATAAGGCTTTTTCTGATGAACTAATGTTCGCAGCCGGGACAGCCTTGCAGTTGGCAAATGCCTTGCATAATTTACCTAGGAAAGTATACTGACTTGATAAATCCTGCATGTTCCAGAATTCTCGAATAGCTGTGGAACATCCAAGTGAGGCCCGCTAATGCCGGAGTTACGCAAGGACCCCATCATTGGACGCTGGGTGATCATCGCCACCGAGAGAGGCAAACGCCCGCATGACTTCGTGATCGAAGAAGATGTGGTCAAAGGCGGTTTTTGTCCGTTTTGCCCCGGGAATGAACATACCACGCCGCCGGAAATCTTTGCCATTCGAGAGCCCGGCACCCAACCGAACACGCCGGGCTGGCACCTGCGGGTGGTGAATAATAAGTTCCCGGCCCTGATAAACCAGGGCGAGCCGGACCGAGAGGGTGAGGGCATGTTCGACAAAATGAACGGCATCGGCACCCATGAAGTCATAATCGAAAATCCCGACCACCGGGTCACTCTGGCCAGTATTGATATAAAGGGCTTCGTGGAAGTCCTGTCCGCCTACCGGGAACGCATCAGATCCCTGGCCCAGGACCCCCGGTTCAAGTATGTGCTGATTTTTAAGAACCAGGGTCGGTCTGCCGGGGCTTCCCTGGAACACAGCCACAGCCAACTCATCGGCCTGCCCATCGTGCCGGAGTTGGTCATGGAGGAATTAAACGGCAGCAAATTTTACTACAACTGGAAAGAACGCTGCGTTTTTTGTGATATGATTCGTCAAGAGATTCAGCAGGACAAGCGGATTGTTTTGGAAAATAAAGAATTTATCGCCACCTGTCCGTTTGCGCCGCGTTCTCCTTTTGAGGTTTGGATTTTGCCCAAGACCCATTATTCCTCCTTTATTGACCTAAGAGATGAATCATACGTCCTGCTGGCCGAAATTTTTTCGGAGACTCTGAAGCGTCTGGAGAAGTCCCTGGGGAAAGCGCCTTATAATTTCATCTTGCATACCGCTCCGATCAGGGAGCCGGAAATTCCTTATTATCACTGGCATTTTGAAATCATGCCCAAACTGACTCTGATGGCCGGATTTGAATGGGGCTCCGGATTTTTTATCAATCCCACCCCGCCGGAAGATGCGGCTCAATATTTGAAAGAGGTGCAAATTTAACCGATAAAGGAACTCATATGCGCATCCTCATGGTAACTCCGGAAGCCAATCCTTTTGCCCGGAGCGGCGGTTTAGCTGAAGTTATTGCCTCCCTGGCTGCCGCGCTGACAAAATTAGGGCATCAGGTGAATGTGGTAATGCCCTTATATCGCCAGGTGCGGGAAGCAGGCTATCCCCTTGAGTTTACAGGCCACACCCTGTCCATCCCTCTGTCATGGAAAGCTTTGTCCGCGGAAATCTACCACGTTGAGCTGAGCCCCGGGCTTGACTACTACTTTGTCGGTCAGGATGCGCTTTTTAACCGAGAGGGCCTTTACGGTACGGAATACGGCGATTTTGAGGACAATGCCGAAAGATTTATCTTCTTCAGCCGGGCGGTACTGGAAATGATGCTCGCCCTGGAAATGGAGCTGGATGTTTGCCATTGCCAGGAGTGGCAGACCGGTTTGGTGCCCGTTTATCTCAGGACCCTTTATCACGACCGGCCGCAATTCCAGCAGTTGGCGGTGCTCTATACCGTGCACAACGTCGGCTACCAGGGGGTCTTCTCTTCTTATGATCTGCCCCTGACGGGCTTGGGCTGGGAATTGTTCTCCCCCAAGGCCCTTGAATTTTATGGTAAAATTAATTTTATGAAAGGCGGTCTGATCTTTGCGGATCTGCTGAACACCGTGAGCAACAAGTACCGCGAAGAGATACTCACCTCGGAGCACGGCTTCGGATTGGAGGGTGTCTTGCGCGAACGGGCTGAAGAGCTTTACGGCATTGTGGAAGGCGTTGATTACCAGCGCTGGGACCCGGCCCGGGACCCTCATATAGCCGCACCTTATGGACCAGCAGACTTGAGCGGCAAGAAAATTTGCAAGGAGGCCCTGATACGGCATTTTAACCTGGGCCTGCCGGTCGATCGCCCTCTCATAGGCATGACCACGCGTCTTTACGAGCGCAAGGGCATCGACTTGGTGGAAAACATTCTTGACGACCTGATGCGGTTGGAAGTGGGCTTTGTGCTTCAGGGCACCGGCGAAGAGCGCCATCACTTCCTCTTGCAAGAGATAAGTCATAGACACCCCGGCCGCATCGGCTTGTTTATCGGCTTCAGCGAGGAGTTGGCTCACCAGATTATCGCCGGATCCGATCTCTTCCTGATGCCTTCCCACTATGAACCTTGTGGCCTTGACCAGCTTTATTGTTTGAGGTACGGTACTATTCCGGTGGTGCGGGCCACCGGCGGTTTGGACGAAACCATTCAAGCCTATGATTTCCAAACCGGTGAAGGCAGCGGCTTTAAATTCAACGGCTATACGCCGGCGGAATTTTTGGGAACCGTACAACAAGCCTTGAAACTTTATGAGGACCAAACAGCCTGGCAGAAGCTGATGCAGCACAATATGAAACTGAATTTTTCCTGGGACTTGGTGGCCCCCAAATATGTGGACCTCTACCTGAAAGCCCAGGATAAGCGTCGGCAACTTGCGGGTGGATGAGCGTATATGGCGTCGGAGCGTGACAACTTGTTAACCCAGATGGTGGAAGTAATCACTTCCACCATCAGCTTTGGGGAACGCCTGAGCAACCTGGTACACCTTTTGGGGCGCTATCTCAAAGTTGATCTGGCATTATATTTCGGGCTTGATAAGACCAAGGAAATCCTGACTCTGCAAATCAGCAGCAAGGGGGCTATTCCGCCCCACCTGCGCCTCGAATTTCATCGCGGCCAGGGAGTGGTGGGTGAAGTAGCCCAGACCCGTAAACCCAAAGTGGTTTATCGGCGCCAGGAAGGTGTGCTGGCCCTTAATGCCCCGCTGGAAAAGATTCACCCTGCCTTTAACACCTTGGGCGCTTTCCCGGTGGCTGATGATAACTTCCTTTACGGGGTCCTGCTGCTCGTAGATCGAGAAGAACGCTCTTTCTCCAGCCCCGAACGGCACATGGTGCATTTGGCCTGCCTGATGCTGGCCGGCACGGTGCGCCAAGCCCTGCTGCAGGAAGAAGCCAAAAAGCGCATTGCCGAACTTTCCGTGCTGTTTGAGGTAGGCAAAGCCTTAAGCTCCACGGTGGAGTTGGATGAACTTCTGGAACGGGTGGTGAGCACCACCGCCAAGGTGATCAACGCCCGGGGCGCGGCCTTGCAGATTATTGACCGCATAACCGGCGAAATCCGCGTATCCTCCCAGTACGGCCAGATTCCCACCATGCACGCCCCCAATTTGGCTGAAACCCCGCAGCGCTTCCAAATGGCTGAAGTCCCTTTTCTGGAGGGGCAGACCAGGGACAGCGAAGGCCGGGTGCACTACCATTTGATCGTCCCCCTGACCTTCAAGGGCCAGCTCCAGGGAACTTTGTGCGTCTTTGACAAGCGCACCCCGAACGGCGATTACCAGGAATTCGACCCTGAGAACCGGCAACTGCTCTTCACCATGGCCGGTCTGATCGTCAACGCCCTGGAAAATGCCCTCACCTACCAGCAAGTGGAGACCCTGGCGGAGAGAAATGAAAGAATGGTGCGCAATCTCACCGCGTTGCAGGAAATCTCCCGGGCCATGCTGACCACGGTTCAGGAGGACCGCTTGCTGGAGATCATCCTCCAGGGGCTGGTCCAGGAGCGGGGCTTGGGCTTCGACCGGGCGGTGGTCCTGATGGTGGACGAACCCCTCCAGCTTTTGCGGGGGGTGAAAGGAGCCCTGCGGCCTCGCCCTGCCGAGCCCCTGCCTTTATCCGAAGCCCTCTTGCTGCCGCTGGATAACGAGTTGAATGTATCCGACTGGCAGATTCCGTTGCGGCCCGACTTGGGGGCCCTGCCGCTGGCCGCTCTCCAGATGCGCCCCTATCATATTCACCAGCGGGAGCCGGAAACTCTGGCAACCTTAGACAAGATTTTTGACGCTCAGGAATTTTTCGTCGTACCTCTGGTGGTAAAGGATCGGGTGACCGGGGTCATCGTGGTGGATAACCAGGCTTCCGCCCGGCCCCTGGAGGCCGAGCCCCTCCACGCCCTGCAAATGCTGGCCACCCAAGCGGCCCTGGTCCTGGAAAATGCTCACCTTTACACCACCATTGAAGCCAATAACCGTGAATTGATGCTCATCAGGGAGCGCATGCTCGAATCTGACCGCCTGGCCGCTCTCAGCAGCCTGGCCTCCGGTATGGCCCATGAAATCAGAAATCCCCTGGTGTCCATCGGCGGCTTCGCCCGGCGCATCGCCAAACTGGTGGATAAGGATTCCCCCTTGCGGGGCTATGTAGAAGTCATCCAAGAGGAAGTTTCCAGACTGGAAAAGCTGCTGCGGGAAATTCTCGACTTCACCGGGGAAAATCTAAGCTATTTCGGGGACCATAACCTGGAGGAGCTTATCGAAGACACGCTTCTCCTGGTTCAGCGCGATCTGGAGGCCAGTCATATCAAGGTAGTCAAAGAATTAGGCGAATTGCCCCGCCTGCATTGTGATGACCGCCAGATCAAGCAGGTCTTTTACAATCTTTTTCAAAATGCCCGGCAGGCCATGCCGAACGGTGGCACCCTTACCATAAAGACGTACCCCGTCGAAAAAGAGGACGGCCTTTATGCCGCAGCCGCCATCGCCGATACGGGCGGCGGCATTCCCTTGGAAGTGCTTCACAATATTTTCAACCCTTTCTTTTCCACCAAGGATTACGGCACCGGTCTGGGCCTTTCAATCGCCCAGCGCATTGTGTCACGCCACTATGGCCAGATTGAAGTGAAAAATGAACTGGGCAAAGGTGTAACTTTTATTGTTACCCTGCCCGTAGCCAAATACTGTCTGGTGAAAGATGCCGACCGCGGTACGGCCGCGGCCAGTGCCATCAACGTTCAATCGGGAGGAAGGCGATGAAAAAAATTCTTGTGGCTGACGATGAGATGAGTATTCGCCTCCTTTACAGTGAAGAGCTTAAAGAGGAAGGATACGAGGTCTACCTGGCTTCAAACGGTAAAGAAGCGCTGGAGATCGTGGACAAAATACCCTTGGACCTGGTGATTCTGGACATCAAGATGCCGGAGATGGACGGAATTGAAGCGTTGCGCCAAATTAAGGAGCGGAAGCCGAATCTGCCCGTTCTCCTGAGTACTGCCTATGGGGAATACAAGCAGGACTTCGCCACCTGGGCCTCAGATGAATATCTCGTCAAATCATCCGACCTGGAGGATCTTAGAGCAACGGTAAAGCGGTATTTAAAGGACTAATGCGGAGGGTTTTTATGGCCAAGGCTAAAGCCATAGGTTTCGCCCTGATATTTGCCTCATTGGTGCTGTTCGCCTACCAGAATTGGATTTATCCGGCGCCGCCTATTAAATTTTTATTCTATACTTTGCCCCTTATACCCCATTCTTTACTCATATTCAGCTGTCTGCTCATCGGATTTGTATTCGGCTGGGTGACCCATTTCCTCAAAGCCAGGAGAGCTGAAAGGGGCACAGCCTCTAACTTGGGTGATAGGTCTTAAGGTCACCTGTTGCGGGACAATTCCCGCGCCCGCCGAAACTCGCGATTACAAGCTTTTCAAGGACGGCGGCAGCAATGCCGTGTTCAGACTTGCTGCGGAGACAAGCCGGAGCGCCTGCCCTCGAATTTCAGGCAAGAAGTAAAAGTATTTGGTGGAAACCAGGCGAAAGCCTATACCATGCCAAACTTGATCAGGGCCGGCTTCTCTCGATAAGATCTTTCACTTCCTTGGGATTTGGCAGACCGAACCAGAACATTTCCGGACCTTCGCCCCTGGGCAGAATCCTGACATTGCCCACCCGGAGCATGGTCTGAGTGAACCCCCTTGTCACCTGGATTTCGCCGATATCCTTCCAGGCCATATCCTGTCGGCGATCTGGCCAACGCCAGACTTTGCTGAGGCCCTGATCCGTGAGATGATACTCCTGATTCCATTGATAAATCACGGCGCCAGCGACAATCACCCCCAGGATAAACCCCAGCCAGGGGGGTAGACCCAACTCAGGATTGATCAGGGGCCCCAGGAAAAAAACAGCCATAGCCACATAATATACGAAAAAAGCCCGTGGGGTCGGCCGCCAGATGCGCGCCTCCAGATAAATCTCAGTGGATGAAGACATCACAGACACTCCCTTAGTGCAGAAAAAGCCAAACCACGCGGCTCTTCCAATCTCCATTAATAAGCGATTCTGAAATCATCCAGGTCACCCTGATAAGGCTGCCAGTTTACCAGGACCTCATCCACCGAAGCATACGGCGGGCCCTTGTGGCACCAGCCGATCATGTCTTCGATGGCGGACCGCTTGCCTTCGAACACCGCGGCCACCCGCCCGTCCGGCAGGTTTTTGACCCAGCCTTTCAATCCCCGGGCGCGGGCCTGGTCCCGGGTGTGAGCGCGGAAAAACACCCCCTGAACCCTGCCGCTGATCAACACCTGGGCTCTCGCCTGTTCCGACATCAAGCGCTCCTTTGCATTAGTTTGCGAAATTCTGCTTCATCGAGAATAGTAATGCCCAATTCTTTGGCTTTGGCGAATTTGCTGCCTGGATCTGCGCCCACTACCACATAGTCGGTTTTGGCGGACACTGAAGAGCTTACCCTGCCACCCCGGGCCGTGACCAGGGCCTTGGCTTCTTCCCGGGAGAAATGTTCCAACCCGCCGGTGAACACGAAGGTCTTGCCCGCCAGAGGGGTCTCCGGGGGCTTCTCCGGCGGGAGGGGCTTAACCCCTAATTCCCGTAATTCTCTGAGAAGTTCCTGATTTTTGGGGTCTTGGAAATATTCCCGGATGCTGCGCGCCACTTGGGGGCCTATGCCTTCCACCCGCAGGAGTTCTTCCGTCCCGGCCTTGGATAATTCTTCCAGACTGCCGAAGTGCTGGGCCAAAAGCTGGGCCGTGGCTTCTCCGACATAGCGGATTCCCAGGGCATTAATAAACCGCGCCAGAGGCACTTCTTTGCTTGCCTGGATGGCGGCCACCAGATTGGCTGCAGATTTTTGGGCGAAGCGCTCCAGCGGGATCAAATCCCCTTCCGTGAGCCGGTAAAGATCGCTTACTTTCTCGATAAGGCCTTCTTCCAGAAGCTGTTCGATGATTTTTTCCCCCAGCCCGTCGATGTCCATGGCGCCTTTGCCGGCAAAATGCAGAATGCTGCGGCGCAAAGCCCCCTGGCAGTCAGGATTAGGGCACCGGGTGATGGCTTCGCCCTTAGGCCGCACCAAAGGAGTGCCGCAAACCGGGCAGTGAGTGGGCATGACAAAGGGCTTGGCCTCCGGGGGGCGCTTTTCCGTGATGACTTTCACCACCTCCGGAATGACGTCACCGGCCCTCTGCACCAACACCGTGTCACCGACGCGCACGTCCTTGCGGGCCACTTCGTCTTCGTTGTGGAGGGTGGCGCGGCTCACCGTCACCCCGCCCACTTCCACCGGGTCCATAACCGCCATAGGAGTGACCGCGCCGGTGCGGCCCACGTTCACCACAATAGCCCGCACCCGGGTCGTGGCCTGGGTGGCTGCGAACTTGTAGGCCAAAGCCCACCTGGGGCTGCGGGTCTTGGTTCCCAGGCGCTCCTGGAGGTACAGCGAATCCACCTTGATCACCACCCCGTCGGTCTCATAAGGCAGGGAGTGGCGCTGGTGCTCCAGACGGTGGTGGTAAGCGATGGCCGGTTCAATGCCCCGGTGGCGTTCGATCAACGGGTTTACCCTGATGCCCCATTTTTTGAAAGTTTGCAAGGTTTCCCACTGGCTCTCGAACTTGCGGCCCCTGACTTCGCCCGCGCCGTAGCAATAAATATACAAGGGGCGGGACGCGGTGACTCTGGGGTCCAACTGACGCAAAGAACCGGCCGCGGCATTGCGGGGATTGGCAAACGCGGGTTCTCCCCGGCTCAGCCGCTCTTCATTCAGCTTCTTGAATTCTTCAATTTCAATATAAACTTCGCCCCGGACTTCCAGGAGTTCAGGCGCAGCTTCCTCATGGGTCAGGAGCTGGAGGGGGATGGAGTTGATGGTGCGCAGATTCTGAGTGACGTTTTCTCCCCGGTAACCGTCCCCCCTGGTGGACCCGACGGTCAGGCGGCCGTTCTCGTACACCAGCTCCACGGCCACACCGTCCATTTTGGGCTCCACCACGTAGTCAAATTCTTCATTGGTCCTGAGAAACCTTTTGAGACGTTCATCAAATTCCCGGACTTCTCCTTCGCTGAAGGCATTTTCCAGGGAGAGCATGGGGATCCGGTGGGGCACGGTCTCGAATTTTTCCAGAGGGGCCGCCCCGATGCGCTGGGTGGGGGAATCAGGCGTCACCAGCTCCGGGTATTTCTCCTCCAGAGAAATGAGCTCTTGCATAAGCCGGTCGAACTCCGCATCGGAAATCACCGGCTCGTCCAGGACATAATAGCGGTAATTGTGGTAGGTGATCTGCTCCCGCAAATCCTGGATGCGCTTGACTACCTGCTCAGGAGCGGTCTCCGTCTTGCCCATAAACTTTATTGGGAAACTGATTTTTATGTGTTCAGCAAAGAAAAAAATTTAACCTTAGGCAACAACCGTGACGGCATCGACAAGAGCCGAGATGCAATCTCTTAATGAAAGAATAATAAAAAGAAAAACCGAGATAAGCAAGGGCGCCAAACAGGAATAGGGGTTATCAAGCGAAATTCAGGCCGCCTGGCAGCATGCTGATCTTAGGGAAACTCAGCCCCGCCTGAAACACAGTGATAAAGCACCCCGAGGAAGGGCTCCCACCATCTTCGCACCCCTGTCAGCGGAACTCAGCCGCTTAACTAAGACGCCTCAGGATCAAATTTCGCAACCGCTGCTGTCTCTTAGTCCTGATGCCGTTAATGATCAGCAAAGCCAGACCGGCAACTCCGAAGAAAATCATCAACCACAACGGTTCCACCTTCATTTTTTCCTCCTCGTTGGCACTGAATCAAAGCGATGCCGGTTGGGTCGCTGGTTAATTACAACGGGGACAAATTAAGTCCCTGTCAGGAAAATCATTTTCGGCTTTCTGCGAGGCTTCCCGGGCTATTTCCCGGATGTGGGCGATAATCTCGAGAACCTGCTCGAGCTTATCGCTGATGGTCTGAATCTCTTCATAAAGCGGGTCCTGGGGCTGCTGTTCGATTAACAGCAGGTCTATCAGGCCGGTGACCGTAGCCAGGGGTTGGGCCAGTTCGTGGAGGGAGCGCCGAATATTCTTGAGAGCGTCGGAATTCTGCATATCTGCACCTGAGCATGGGTTTTATATCGGCTTCGGGCTCTTAAAGAGCAAAAACCAGGCCAAAGCGGAAAAAATGGAAAAATAGTTATGACAGAAGGCAGGTGGGCGGCAGGGAACTCGAGGGGAGGGCAGGGGGCCTGTGGTTTCCCGGAGCTCTCCTCGAAACCAGGCTATTTCATGTGATGAATGGAGGATAGGATAATGCTAATCTCTCGGCACGGCCAGCATGCGCTCCACCGCCTTGCGAGCCTTGAGGCGGATGTCATCCGGCAGCGTGATCTGATAGCGATTTTCCTTCAAGGCGAGCACAATATCGTCCAGACTGATGCGTTTCATGTCCGGACAGAGAAGGTTTCTGGAGGGAGAATAAAAGATCTTTTCCGGATTTTGCTTTTGTAAGGTATGGAGGATGCCCATTTCGGTGCCGATAATGAATTCCATGGCCGGGGACTGGCGCACGTAAGCCAGCATCCCGCTGGTGCTGCGGATCGCGTCCGCCAGGGCCAGGACTTCGGGACGGCATTCCGGATGCGCCAGAAACAGCGCCTCCGGGTGCGCGGCCCGGCAGTCCTGGACTTCCCTGGCAGTCAGGGCATCGTGGATATTGCAGCAGCCCTCCCAATAAAGAACTTCCTTATCGGTACGGGCGGCGGTGTAAAGGGCCAGGTTGCGGTCCGGCACCATCAAAACCCTGGATTCCGTCAGGGAATTGACAACCTTGACCGCGTTGGCCGAGGTGCAGCAGATGTCGCTTTCCGCCTTGACCGCGGCGCTGGAATTCACGTAGGTGACCACCGGCACTCCCGGCAGCTGCGCTTTCCGTGCTTTCAGGGCCTCCGGGGTAATGGTATCGGCCATAAAGCAGCCGGCATCCAGGCGCGGCAGCAGTACGGTTTTGTCAGGGCACAGGATGGCCGCGGTCTCGGCCATGAAATGAACCCCGGCGAAGACGATTACTTCCGCCGGGGTCTTGGCCGCGGTGATGGAAAGGGCCAGCGAATCCCCTAAAAAATCAGCAATATCCTGGATTTCCGGGGGCTGGTAATTGTGGGCCAAAAGGATGGCGTTGCGCCTGGCCAGCCAGTCTCGCACCAGCTGTTGTTGGTCGGTCAAGGTCATGGACAGCTTAAAGTATATACTTTATTAAGCAAGGAAAGTCATCACCCCAAAGCTTTGGCCTGGAAAAATCCGTTAACCCGGAGTCTCCTTTACCACCTGTACCCCTGGGGGCGGCGTGAAGGTGTAAAAGCCGGGCGAAGCCTTGAAGTCCATCTGAATGCCGGAAAAGGTGAAACGAGTCTCTTCCCCCAGCGCATTGGAAAAAGCAAGTCCCTCCACCCGGTAAGTTATCGGGTCAACCGTCAGAGTCAGGTCCTTCAATTCCATCTGGGGCTTGACAGGCTTCAGATTGAGGCTGTAGGGAGACCCTTCCCCGGGGGGTCTGTGCCACGATATTTTAAATTCCTGGCTGAGTTGGCCCATGCCGGAGAAAAAACGCATCACCAAATCGGAGCGCAGCACCTGTTTCAACGGGTAAACCATGACTATCCGGTCCTGGGGCTGATATATCCATACCTGGGAGCCGTCCGAGATTACATCTTTCCTTTGGGCGGGAGGGGTCTTGTACTCCCAGCGCATCTTGAGGGGCTTTTGAAAATGCACCAGGCCCTCCGCCATATCCCCCTGGCTGGAACCCTTCAGGCGGGTTTCCTGTTTGAACCAGGCTTTGAAGCCGCCGGATTTATCATATTGCGCCTGAACCTTGGCGATGACTTCCTGGGGAGTCTGGGCGGCGGCCGGCAGGACAGCGGCGGCCAGATAAAGTATGGTTGCCCACAGGATAAGGCCGGCGCGGCAAATATTTATCATAAGTTTCTCCATATATGGGTGGTAGGGTGGTGCAGCTTGTTGGTCCGAGAAAAAGGAGCAAGGCCCGAATTGCAGCCCGCTTTTTTTCTGCGGTATTTATTATACTATTATAACTTGGCATTTGGCCAAATCATCATTGACTTTGTGCCGGGATTAGGATTAATTCAGGAAGGCTGATGAAAGCGTGTATCGACGATTTCGACTACCCTTTGCCTCCCGAACTGGTGGCCCAATACCCCGTCGAGCCGCGGGACGCCTCGCGACTGTTGGTCCTCGACCGCCAAACCGGGGAGGTGCACCACGCCGGGTTTGGGGACTTGCCTCAATGGTTAGACGCCGGCGACCTCCTGGTGGTTAACGACACCCAGGTTTTCCCGGCCAGGCTCACGGGGTTCAAGGACACCGGGGGCAAAGTGGAATTGCTCTTGCATGGCCTTCCCCAACCGGAGGGTAACGGGGGGGTGCCGAAAAAGGCCCGGGCCCTGGCCGGGTATCGGGCTCGACGCCGTTTGCGCCCCGGCCAGGTGATAACATTCGGAAAGGGTCTGTCCGCGGAAATTACGGCCCTGCCCCAGCCCGGGACGATGGAGGTGCGCTTCCGGTGTGACGCGGGCGATGTCGGCCAAAAAATACTGGCATCAGGAGAAGTGCCGCTGCCGCCTTACATCCGGCGGAAGGCGGAACCTTCCGACCAGAACCGTTATCAGACTATATTTGCCCGCCGTCCCGGGGCGGTGGCCTGCCCCACCGCGGGACTGCATTTCACCGATGAAATACTTGAAAAATTAGCGCGACAGGGCATCAAGACGGTCAATATCACCCTGCACGTGGGGCCGGGCACCTTCACGCCGGTGCGCCTCTCCAACTACACCGAACACCGGCTGGCGCCGGAATATTTCAGCCTGTCCGCCGAAGCCGCGGCTCGTCTTAATGAGGCCCGCCGGCAGGGCAAGCGCCTGTTGGCCGTGGGAACCACCACGGTGCGGGTCCTGGAATCCTGCCTGACCTCTCAAGGCTTCGCGGCTGGAGAGGGCTGGTGCGACCTCTTTATTTATCCCGGCTACCGGTTTAAGGCCGTTGACCGGCTCATTACCAATTTCCACCTGCCCCGCTCCACTCTGCTTCTTCTGGTAAGCGCGTTCGCAGGCCGGGAGCTGATCATGCAGGCTTATGAAAAGGCCGTCAAGGCGCGCTACCGCTTTTACAGTTACGGTGACTGCATGCTGATTCTCTAAAATGTTTAGGTTTGTTCTCAAAAAATCCGCCGGCCCGGCCGGGCCGCGCCTGGGGGAACTCCACACCGCCCACGGAATAGTGGAAACTCCGGCCTTCATGCCGGTTGGCACCTACGGCACCGTCAAGACCATGACCCCGGAAGAGCTTATGGAGCTGGGAGCCCAAATTATTCTGGGCAACGTGTACCACCTCTTCCTCCGGCCCGGGGTCGAACTCATCGCCGGGCTCGGGGGCCTGGGCCGGTTCATGAATTGGCCCGGTCCCATTCTTACGGACTCCGGCGGCTATCAAATTTTCAGCCTGGCCCAATTCCGGCAAATATCGGAAGAAGGGGTGCTGTTCCGCTCTCATTTGAACGGCGATAAGCATTTCCTGACTCCTGAGAAAGTGGTGGCCTTGCAGGAGGCCCTGGGTGTGGATATCATGATGTGCCTGGACGAGTGCCCGCCTTTTCCCAGCCCGGAGAAGGAGGTCCGGCGCGCCGCAGACCTGACGTACCGCTGGGCGGCCCGTTCCCTGGCGGTCTGGAACCGGGACCGGGCCGCGCTCTTCGCCATAGTCCAGGGCGGCATGCTCCCTGAGTGGCGCCGGGAGCAGGCCCAAGCCCTGCGGGAACTGGACTTCTCCGGCTACGCCTTGGGCGGCCTGAGCGTGGGCGAAGACAAGGACACCACCTTCGCCATGGCCGAGGCCGCAGTGTCGGAGCTGCCCCAGGACAAGCCCCGCTACCTCATGGGCATGGGCCTGCCCGAAGATTTGGTGGAAGGCGCGGCCCGGGGGGTGGATATGTTCGACTGCGTCATCCCCACCCGGAATGCCCGAAACGGCCAGGTGTTCACCGAGGCCGGGGCGCTCATGCTGAGAAACGCCGAATTTGCCCGGGACCCTGAGCCGATTTCCTCAACTTGCGGCTGTTACACCTGCCGTCATTACTCCCGGGCCTACCTGAGGCATCTTTTCATGTGCCGGGAGATTCTAGCCTATCGCCTTTTGACCCTGCATAATTTATATTATTATTTTAACCTGATGGCTCAAATTCGGGATGCGTCGGCTGCCGGCCGGTTTGCCGCGTTCCGCCAGGAGTTCTACCGAAAACGCCAGAATGGAGGAAAATCGAGTGGTTAATTGGGCTTATGCCGCCCAGGGCGGCGGCGCCGAGGCCAGCCCCATGTGGACCTTCGTGGTCCCCATGATTTTTATGGTGGCCATTTTCTACTTCCTATTGATCCGGCCTCAGCAGCGAAAGGCCAAAGAGCACAAGCAGATGCTGGACAACCTGAAGCGTGGCGACCGCGTCGTCACCGCAGGCGGTCTCATCGGCGAAATCACGTCCATCAGTGACCAGACCGTCACCATCGAAATTGCCGACAAGGTCAGAGTCGACGTAGGACGCCCCTATATCGCCGGCTTTGCGCCCAAAAAATGATAGGATCTGACCAAAAACGGCTTCATTTGATAAGGGCAATTCTTCTTAAGAAGGCCAGGGCGGGCGCTTCTTTCTGCTGTGCCTCGGAAGCTCTTGACCAGGGAGACAATGCCGCCTAAGGAATTTCACGTTGCCGGAAACCGCTCCGACTTTGGATCTTAATCAGGAAATCGACCGCCTTGACTCGCTGGCCCAGGAGTGGATAGAGCTTTTTCCCCAGGCGGCGCCCCAAGCCGAGCGCTGGCGCACCGTCCTCTCCCAGGTGCGGACGCACCTGGCGGAGGATATCATCAGGGTGGCCGTGGTAGGCACGGTGAAATCGGGCAAAAGCACCCTGATAAACGCCTTGGTGGGCCGTGATCTCCTCAAGCGGGGGGCGGGCATTCTGACTGCGATGATCACCCGGGTGCGGCCTGACCGGCAGCTCAAAGCTGTCCTTGCCTTCAAAAGCTGGTCTGAAATCGATGAAGAAATTCACCGGGCCCTGGGACTTCTTCCCAACGACCGGCTCGTCCAGCATGCTGCGCCTTTGAGTATCAAGCACCAGGCCGACCGCGAGCTCCTGGCTCAGATTCTTATCAAGGGGCAGGAAGACGAGCTGTGGTCCAAGGGGCGTCTGAGCCAGAATTACTACCTGCTAAAGTCCTATCTGGAAGGCTACGATCGTTTAAGAGATTATCTGGACTACGGCCGGGACCTGGCGCTCACCGGCCCGGATTTGGCCCGCCACCAGGAAATGGTGACTGAGGAGTCCCGCGCCGTCTATCTGAAGGACGCGCTCCTGACCGTCCCCGTCCCCTGGCTGCCGGACGGGGTGGAGCTGGGAGACTGCCAGGGGAGCGATTCACCCATCCCCCAGCACCTGGCCCAGGTTCTGGCATACCTCCTGAAAACCGACCTGGTGCTCTACGTCATCAGTTCCAGGATCGGCTTGAGACGGGCGGATTTTCAGTTCCTTGGCGAACTCAAGCGCATGGGATTGGGAGAACATCTCTTTTTCATCCTCAATGTCGATCTTACCGAACACCAGGGGATGGCGGAAATAGAGCAGCTCCGGGAGCGGGTCCGGGAAGAACTTTCCCCCTGGATTGAGGCCCCCCGACTCGCGGCGTTTTCGGCTTTGAAGATTCTGCTGGAGCGCCGGCAAAGCCAGGGGGAGGTTTTGGAGGACAAGGAAAAAGCCCTGCTGTCGGTATGGGCCGCAGACCAGGAGACGGTGGCGTTTATCGAATCAGGGTTCGCAAAATTTGCCGAAGACTTGCAAAATGAATTGCGCCGCCTTAAAAAAGAGCGCGTGTTGGGAGGGAGCCTTTCCCAGGTGCATATGGTGGCTCGGGGCTTGCGCGAGCAGCTGGAACTGGCGCAGGGACTTTTACGGAAAGATTTGGGCGGGTTCAAGGAATTGGCAGACCGGCTGAAGGCAAGACGCCAGCCCTTGGAGGGCGCCAAAAATACTCTGAAGCAGGCCCTGGCGGGGACCGGGGAGCGCCTCAAGAAAACCTTAAAAGGACGGGTAAGCTCTTATTTGGACTTGCACCTGGGCAAAGGGGAGTCGCTGCCGCAGTTTATCTGGAACTATCAGCCCGATTGGGACCAACTGGTGCCGCCGGAGGGTTCCGTCCCGCCCTTAAAAGCTGTGCTGTACCGGCTGTTTCAAGATTTCCAGGAAGAGCTGAGGCGCTTTGCCGCAGGGGAGTTCAACCTCCAGGTTTTGGAATTCATCCGCCGCCAGGAAGAGTGGGTGCAAGAGGAGCTGCAAAAGACGATTTCGCCGCTTTTTGTATCCCTCAAGGAGGCTTTGAGCCTCTATTATCATGAGATGGAAGATTTGGGTTTTCCTGCTGCGCCGCCCCGGGTTAACTTCCAGGTTCCCGGCTTTTCCAAGAATATCGACGTGCCGCTGCTCAGTCTGCCCCTGGAACTGGACTGGCGCTGGACCGGCGATGTCTGGATGCGCTCGGGGACCGGGGCGCTGCGGAAGGCCTGGCATGCCCTTAAGAGCAAACTGGGCTGGAAAGTGGAGGCCGACCCGCGGGCCCAGTTGATCCGCGACCTGGAAAAAGCCCTCAAGACCATCAAGTCCTTTCTGACGGAGCAGGTGCGGGTGCAGCTCATTGACTATGGAGAGCGCCTGAAGTTTCAGTATTTTTTCCGTCTGATAGATGATTTGATTGCCAAACAGGAAGAGAATGTCGAGGCTCTGATCGGGTCTCTGACCTCGGACCTGGAAGGGCTGGCCGACGCGGTGCGCCAAGTGGAAGTCGACCGTGGCGCCCGGCAGAGCCGTTTGCAGGAACTGGCTCCCCAAGTCCGCAGCCTGGAAGAGCGCCTGGCCGCGGCGGCCGGCCGGGCGGGTTGAATCGAGTTTATGGCGGCATGACGCATGATTGCTCCCACCGAAGCTGAGCACTTCGCCCATGAGTGGGTGAAGGCCTGGAACAGCCATGATCTGGAGGCCGTTCTGGCCCACTACGCGGATGACGTGGAATTAACCTCACCCTTTGTGGTACAGGTTTTGGGAGAACCCTCCGGCACCATCAAAGGCAAAAATAACCTGAGAATGTATTTCGGCATGGGGCTCTCCATGTTTCCGGACCTGGAGTTCGAGATGCTCCGGGTGTTTGTCGGGGTCTCAAGCCTGGTGCTTTACTACAAGAGTGTCAACGACACCCTGGCCGCCGAAGTGATGGTCTTGAATTCCCAAGGAAAAGTCGCTAAAGTGCTGGCTCATTACTTGCCCGCATAACCGAAACCAGGGAGGAACAATTCAAAGGGCCGCGGATTCAGGATTGAAGATGGTGGACAAGCTGCCCTGGCTGGCCTTGCGCTCCATCCCGGGGGTGGGGGTGGTGCTGTTTCAGCGCTTGCTGCGGGCTTTCAGCTCACCGGCCGAGGTGTTTAAAACACCGGAAGCGGAACTCCGGCGAGTGCGGGGGATGACTCCGGCCATTGCCCAAGCCATCCGGGATTTTCGAGACTGGGACCGCGTGGAGATCCAGATTTCCCGCCTGACGGCCCAGGGTATCGCCATTTTAACCCAGGATGAGCCGAACTTTCCGTCGCGTCTCAAGGAAATTCCCTATCCGCCGCCCTTTTTGTTCATCAGGGGCCGCTTGCATGCGCCTGAGGGCCCGGTTGTGGCCCTGGTGGGCACCAGGGCCGCAAGTTATTATGGCCTCAAAGCCGCCCGGCGGCTGGCCCATGAACTGGCGGCCCGAGGGGTGGCGGTGGTCAGCGGCCTGGCCAGGGGCATCGACACCGCCGCGCACCAGGGAGCGCTGGACGCCAGAGGCCGCACCTGGGCGGTGCTGGGCTGCGGCCTGGACGTGGTTTATCCTCCGGAAAACCGGGAGCTGTACCGGCAAATTGCCGAGCGCGGCGCGCTGGTGAGCGAATTCCCCCTGGGGACCCTGCCTGAGGGCAAAAATTTTCCCAGACGCAACCGCATCATCAGCGGCCTGTCCCAGGCCGTGGTGGTAGTGGAGGCCGGGGAGAAAAGCGGCACCAATTGGACAGTTCGATTCGCCCTGGAACAGGGCCGGGAAGTTATGGCAGTGCCCGGGCCAGTAGAAGCACCCACCAGCGCCGGACCGCATCGGCTCATCCAAACAGGGGCCAAACTGGTGCGGGATGCCGAGGATATTCTGGCGGAGCTGCCGCCGGCTTCCCTCAAAGCTCCGGCCGGCGGCGCGGACGGTCCGGCTGAACCTGCAAGAGCGGCGCGTCCGGGACACTTCGAACTGGACGACCCCATTATGCCCTTCTTGGGCGCCGAGCCCCTGCAACTGGAAGAACTGGTGCAGCTCTCGCACCTGCCGGCCCAGGAGGTCATGAGCCGCCTCACCATCCTGGAACTCCAGGGCCTGGTGCGGGAACTGCCGGGGAAATGTTTCGTCCTGGAGCACTGAGGCTTTTTAGGCAATTTTTCTTATTATCGTTTACGAAATATGCTGGAGGCTATTATCGGATACAGGCATAAACCGATAGTAAACCAGTTCCCGTGGCGGTCGACGCCAATCTTATTATCGGCTTCGATAATATTAAAATTTATATTATCGTAGAAAGCCAGTTTGCGATAATATAAATTAGGGAACATTCTTTCATGAAGGGCAAATTCATAAACCGCGCAGGGCAGTATGTCCAGCAGCCACAAGGATATCGGGCATTTATACCCAAAGGTTTGCCGCCACACCCTCAGATCCGTATGGATCATGAAATGTGGACACTTTTATCTCAAGCAGATCGCGCCCTTGGTCGACTGGACGGTTCCACCGAAATCCTGCCCAATCCAGACCTCTTTGTCTTCATGTATGTTCGTCGGGAAGCCGTGCTGTCAAGTCAAATAGAAGGCACCCAGGCTTCCTTAATTGATGTCCTTGAGTTTGAAGAAAAAGCTTTGGAGCCAGATCACCCCCGAGATGTGGAAGAGGTCGTAAATTATGTGAATGCCATGAATTTTGGTATTGAACGCTTAAAAAATTTGCCGCTCTCGCTTAGACTGATTTGTGAAATCCACGACAAACTGTTGGCCGGGGTGCGGGGCAGTGAAAGGAACAGAGGGGAATTTCGTCGCACTCAGAATTGGATAGGCCCTCCCGGATGCACCTTGGCGGAGGCGCAGTTTGTGCCACCTCCTCCGCATGAAATGGAGGAATCCCTCGGCAATCTGGAAAGATTCTTTTATGATCAAACACCAATGCCTATGCTAATTAAGGTAGGTTTAGTTCATGCTCAATTCGAAACTATTCACCCCTTTTTAGACGGAAATGGACGTATGGGGCGGCTGCTTATCACTTTTTTACTTTGTGAAAAGGGGATTCTTCAAAGGCCCTTGCTTTATCTATCCTATTTCTTTAAGCGTCATCGGGCGGAGTATTATGACCGTCTGCAAGCAACAAGAGACAAGGGCGATTGGGAAGGATGGCTGAAATTTTTCCTGCGGGGGGTTTATGAAGTAGCCCAGGAGGCCACGGACACGGCAAGAAAAATCGTTAATTTGCGGGAAGAGCATCGTCAGTTAATCACGGAGCGTTTAGGACGAGGGGCTCCCAAGGCTCATGCACTTTTAGAGAGCCTGTATTTCAGACCCATTGTTTCGGTGGCTCTGGTTACGAAGATCACCGGGTTAACTTATCCTAATGCTAATTCTCTGGTGAAGCAGTTTACTCAGATCGGCCTTTTGCATGAAATTACCGGCCAGAAAAAATATCGTCGCTTCTCTTACGATCCCTATTTAGAACTCCTTAGAGACGACTCTTAATTATGACCGCCGAATAAAAATGGGACAAATCTTAAGGCAGGTCCAATGACCCTTATTGTAGCCATTCCCGCCAGCGACGGCATTGTCATGGCTTCGGACGGCCAGATCACCACGGGTCTGGTGCGGGCCCCCGGAAAAAAGATTTACCCCTTAAGCGACCATGCCGCTTGGGCGGCCTCCGGGGAACTGGCCCTGGTTCAGCGGGTGGCGGAACGCCTGGAGGGCCTGCCCGCGGACCGGCCCCTGGTGCGGCTCAGGGACGATATCGGGCAGGTTATCAAGCAGTGTATCACCGAGTTGATCCAGTTGGATTTTCGGGCCAGCTTTTTCGCCCAGGACCCTGAGACCCTGCTCAAGCTGCACCCGGCTGATTTCGTGTTTGCCGAATTCAGTGAGAGTCCGCACATCCTCCATATCACGGTGGACGGCGTGCCCGAATGGGTTCACGAGGCCTCCTTCGCCACCGGCAGCGGCGATCTGTTCGCCTATGCCCTGCTGCGCAAATATCAGGGCAGGTCCCTGAACCTGAAGCGGGCCGGGGTTCTGGCCTATAAGGTGATGGAGGAGGCCATCGCGGTAGACGCCTATGGTTTGGGGCCGCCTATAGATGTCTGGCAGCTTACCGGGAAAGGAGTCAAAAATCTGGACGAGGCGGAAATCGCCGCGCTGGCGGCGGCAGCCGGGAAAGTTCGGGAAAAAGAGATTCGCGTGCTGCTGGACGGGGATGTCATAAGTTGAAAAGTTTGCAATTTCTCACGGCAGAGTTATTTTTCTCTGAGTATGGAATTGAAGGACAAGACTCTCATCCTCACCGGCGCCTCCGGGGGCATCGGCTGGGCCCTGGCCCTGGAGTTGGCCCGGGCCGGGGTGAATCTGGTCCTCAATGCCCGGCGCGCCGGTCCCCTGGCTGAGGCGGCCCGGGACTGTGAGGGTTTGGGGGCCAAAGTATCCCAGGTGGCAGGGGATGCCTCGCAAAACCGCATTGCCGACACTTTGGTGACAGAGGCCGTGAACCTGGGCGATTTTTACGGCTTTATCCATGCCGCAGGCGTGCTCCACCCCGGCCCCTTGCTCTGGGAGTTGCCGTCAGCGCATTTCCGGGAAGTCCTGGATTCGCACCTGACCGCGGGCTATGAACTGCTGCGCGCCGCTTTGCCCGAATTGCTTGGAAGGGGCGAGGGCCTGGCGGTTTTTTTCGGGTCCTATGCCGCGGAAAGCAATCTGCCGGGCATCGGCGCCTACAATGTCGCCAAGGCCGCGGAAGAGCACCTGGCCCGGCAATTGGCCGCGGAAGCGCCTCAGATCGTCAGTTTCGTGTTCCGGCCCGGGGCCACCGAGACCCGGATGCAGGAGCAGGCCCGGGAGGCCAAGGGGGGTGGGGCCCTTGTCCTGCACAGAGTGTTTCGGGGCTATCATCTCCGGGGAGAGTTGGACTCCCCGGCGCAAGCGGCCAAAAACCTGATGCGCCTCCTGAAGAAAGATACCCATCGCCTTCACGGCAAAATTGTCTCATAAATTATGTGGCCAGGACTTGCTATCCTCCGCCGCCGCGGGATAGAGTCAGAAACATTTGACTACTCGCCGAAAGTTCTTACATTAAAAAAATTCTTGATATTTTAAAGAGGCTCAAACGCAATACATCGACGGCAACATGGAAAAATCGCTGCTTATCGTGGAATCGCCGACAAAGGCCAAGACCCTGCAAAAATATCTGGGACCGGAGTTTATCGTCCGCTCCACCAAGGGCCATATTAAGGACTTGCCAAGAAACGAGTTGGGCGTGGACCTGGAACATGACTTTCAGCCCAAGTACGTCACTATACTGGGGAAGGCCAAGGTCATCCAGGAGTTGAAAAAGGCCGCGTCGGGCATTGACGAAGTGTACCTGGGCCCGGACCCGGATAGGGAAGGAGAGGCCATTGCCTGGCATATCGCCGAGGCTTTGGGCGACAAAAACCGGAAGTTCCACCGCATCCTGCTCATGGAGCTGACCCCGAAGGGGATTAAAGAGGCGTTGTCCAAACCCACCGCCTTGGACCGGGCCCGGTATGAGTCCCAGCAGGCCCGGCGCATCCTTGACCGCCTGGTGGGCTACCAGATCAGCCCTCTTTTATGGCAAAAGGTGAAGACGGGCCTGAGTGCCGGGCGGGTTCAGTCGGTGGCCCTGCGCCTGATCTGCGACCGGGAGCGGGCCATCATGGCTTTTGTGCCGGAAGAATACTGGTCGCTCATCGCCTGCCTGAGTGGCCGGCAGCCGCCGCCTTTGGAGGCTCGCCTGGTCAAAATCCGGGGCCAGGAGGCCAAAATCGCGGACGTGGAAGCCATGGACCGCCTGCTGGAGGAGCTGGATGAGGCGGTCTTCAAGGTGGCCAGGGTGGACAAAAAGCCGCAAAAGCGCAATCCTTCGCCGCCTTTTATCACCAGCACCCTGCAGATAGAGGCCAGCCGGCGGCTCCGTTTCCCGCCGCGCAAGACCATGCTCATCGCACAGCGCCTGTATGAAGGCATCGACTTGGGCGACGAAGGCCCGGTGGGCCTCATCACCTATATGCGTACGGATTCCACCCGGGTGTCAGGCGAGGCCTTGGAGGCCGTGCGCCGGTTTATCAATGAGACCTACGGCCCCGACTATCTCCCCAAGGCGCCCCACCGGTACAAAAGCCCCAAGGCGGCCCAGGAGGCCCATGAAGCCATCCGGCCAACCGCGGTGGTCCGGCGCCCCCCGGATTTGAAAAACTTCCTGGAAAAAGATGAGTATGCTCTTTACGAACTTATTTGGCGGCGGTTTGTGGCCTCACAAATGAGTCCCGCCATCTTCCAGGTGACCACCGTGGACGTCACCGCGGGGGACTGCCTGTTTCGGGCTACGGCTTCGGTTCTGCAATTTCCCGGTTTTACCGCGCTTTACCAGGAGGTCAGGGAAAACGAGGAAGAAGCCCCGGCCAAGCTGCCGCCCCTTGAGGTAGGGGAGGTGCTGGCCTTGCGGGACCTTGACCCCCAGCAGCACTTTACCAAGCCGCCGCCCCGCTTCACGGAAGCGAGCCTCATCCGGGAATTGGAAGTCCAGGGCATCGGCCGTCCCAGCACCTATGCCACGATTTTGAGCAACCTGCAGGACCGCATTTATGTGGCCAAGGAAAAGTACGGCCTGAGGCCCACGGAGTTGGGTCTGGTGGTAAACGATCTTCTCGTGGAAAGTTTCCCGGGCATCATGGACTTGAAATTCACCGCGCACCTGGAAACCGACCTGGACCGCATTGCTGAAGGGCAGGTCCCCTGGCAGAAGGTGTTGCGGGAATTTCACAGCCCCTTCAGCCAGGCCTTAAAGGCAGCCAAGGAGAAGATGCCCAGGGTGAAGCAGGTTCCCTCTGGACTGGTCTGCCCGGAGTGCGGCCAGCCGCTGGTGGTGCGTTGGGGGAAAAACGGCGAGTTTCTGGGGTGCTCGGCCTTTCCCGAATGCAAGTTCACCGGCAATTTCACCAGAGATCAACAAGGCAAGTTAATGCTTATGGAAAAGGCGCCGGAGACCGAAGCCGTTCCCTGCCCGCAGGAAGGCTGCACCGGCAGCCTGGTGCGGCGCCGGTCGCGGCGCGGCTTTTTCTACGGCTGCAGCCGTTATCCGGATTGCAAATACATCCAGAACAAACCTCCGGTGAAAACCTCCTGTCCCCAATGCGGCTTTCCCTGGCTGGCCCAGAAGGGCAAAAAGCTGGTTTGTCCCAGGGAAGGCTGCGGCTATGAAGAAGCCGCGGCTGCCAATGAGGCCGCCAATTCCTGAAGAGACCAAGGCCATGAGCAATGGAGCAGGGCAGGGGGGAGCTTCTGCATCAGGGTCCACCCAAATCCCTGCCGAAATCTGCATCATCGGGGGCGGGCTGGCCGGCAGCGAAGCGGCTTGGCAGGCGGCCCGCCGGGGCGTCAGGGTGCGCCTTTATGAAATGAAGCCCCAAAAATTCTCCCCCGCGCACCACTCCCCCCTCCTGGCCGAGCTGGTATGCAGCAATTCCTTGCGGGCCGCAGGCACGGAAACCGCGGTGGGTCTGTTGAAGGAGGAGATGCGCCGCCTGGGCTCCCTGATCATGACTGCGGCGGAGGCCACCCGGGTGCCCGCGGGCAGGTCCCTGGCAGTGGACCGGGGGGCCTTTGCCGCGTTTATCACCGCAAAACTGGAGCAGGAGCCCCGCATCTCCATTCTCCGGGAGGAAGTGGAGGATTTTGAGCCGGACCGTTTGACCATAATCGCCACCGGCCCGCTCACGTCCGACGCTCTGGCTGCGGCTCTGGGCCGGCTTACCGGCCAGGAGCACCTGCACTTCTATGACGCCATCGCGCCCATCGTCTTTGCCGATTCCCTGGACCTGAACAAGATTTTCCGGGCCTCCCGCTACGGCGCCGGGCATGATTATCTCAACTGCCCCTTGGATGAAGCCGAATATGAGCGCTTTTACCGGGCCCTCATGAGCGCCCGCCAGGTTCCCTTGCGGGACTTCGAAGAGCCCCGCTATTTTGAAGGATGCCTGCCCATCGAGGTGATGGCCGCCCGAGGCTATCAAACTTTATTGTACGGACCCATGAAGCCGGTGGGGCTGACCGATCCCCGCACCGGGAAGCAGCCCTTCGCGGTGGTCCAGCTTAGGGCCGAAAACCGGGAGGGCACTTTGTACAACCTGGTGGGGTTTCAAACCAAGCTGGCCCACCCGGAGCAAAAGCGGGTGTTCCGGCTCATTCCGGGCCTCGAGCAGGCCGAGTTCGCCCGGCTGGGAAGCATCCATCGCAATACCTTCATCCGTTCCCCGGGGCTGTTGAGCCCGTATCTCAACTTCTACCGCTGCCCCCGGCTTTTCCTGGCCGGGCAGATCTCCGGAGTGGAAGGCTATGTGGAGTCCGCGGCCATGGGCCTGCTGGCCGGCCTCAACGCCGCCCGGTTAGGGCGGGGCGAACCCCTGGTCACGCCGCCTTCCGCCACCGCCATGGGCGCGCTCATCCATCATCTCACCAACACCGCGGCCAAAGACTTCCAGCCCATGAACGTCAACTTCGGCCTGTTCCCCCCCCTTGAGCAGCGCCTGGCCAAAAAGCAACGGGGCGCGGCCTATGCGGCTCGGGCGTTAAAAGCCCTGGATGAATGGACGGATAAATTGACGGAGCGGGCGGCCTGAAAGGGTCCAGGGGTCAGGATTCAGGGGCCAGGGTTCAGGGGTCAAAAAAAGGTCTCTTTTGGCAAAATGCCGCCAGGTCGCGGCTCTCGGCCTGGATTCGGCTTCTGACGGCGGGCCAGTCAAGGGTGGTGAACTGCCGGTTTTGCAACAGCCAGCGCCCCCCAACCATGACATGCAGCACATCATGAGGCCCCCCGGCGTATACCAGATGCGAGAACGGGTCAAACATGGGCGTGAGATGGGGCCGGTGCAGGTCCACCACAATCAAGTCCGCGTCCTTGCCGGGGGCAAGCGTGCCGATCTTTTCTTCCAGGCCCAGAACTCTGGCTCCTTCCCGGGTGGCCAGGGCTGCGGCTTGCGCTGCCGGAAGCACCGTGGGGTCCCGGCGCCAGACCTTGTGAAGCCGGGCCGCCAGGCTCATTTCTCCCCAGAGGTCCAGGTTGTTGTTGGACGCGGCCCCGTCCGTGCCCAGGCCCACCGCGACCCCGCGCCCCAGAAGCTCCGGCACCGGCGCCACGCCCGCGGCCAGCTTGAGGTTGCTCTCCGGGCAGTGGCTTACCTTGACGCCGCGGTCCGCCAGGAGGTCTTGCTCATCCGGCTCCAGCCAGACGCCGTGGACAATCACGGTGCGCTCATCCAAAAGCCCCAGCCGGTCCAGGTAAAAGGCAGGCTTAAGCCCGGTCTTGTCGCGAAGCTCTCGAACTTCCCGGCGCGTTTCGGCCAAGTGGATGAAAAAAGGCAGATTTCGCCTGCGGGTCAGGTCTTTGGCCTGCTCCAGCGTCTCAGGCCCGCACGTATAGGCGGAATGACAAAACAGGGTGGAAGTGATGAGATCAAAGGGTGGAGCGCCGCCGGAGTCGATAAACTCCGCGGCCGCCTTGAGGTTGTCCCGGGGATCGGGCACCCCCGGCGCCGGAAAATCGACCACACCCTGGGCCGCCACCGCTCTTAAACCAGCCGCGGCCAGGGCCCGGCGCACCTCGTTCTCATAAAAGTAGCCGTCGGCCACAGTGGTGATGCCGGCCCGGATCATCTCAGCCGCGGCCAAAAGCGTCCCCCAATAGACCCGTTCCGGGTTCAGCCAGCTCGCTTCGGCAGGGAAAATGAATTTTGTCAGCCACTCCTGCAAGGCCAAGTCGTCGGCCAGCCCCCTGAACCAGACCATGGCCGCGTGGCAGTGGGTGTTGACCAGGCCGGGCATGACCACGCTGCCCCCGGCGTCCAGCCGCGTCAAGGACGGGGGCAGCTCTTCCGGGGCTTTTGCCTGGCCCACCGCCGCGATTTTGCCCCCGGCCACCGCCACATAGCCATCGGAAATGGGCGCTCTCCCAGGTTCCAGAGTGAGCACCAGAGAGTTATGGATCAGCCAGTCAGCCTGAGGTGGCGAGGACATGAATAGAGGCGCAGGCATTGATTGATGAGGGTCTGAGAAGAAGGAGTCTCACAATTAAAGGAACACAATTATTTTTTCCCTGAATCTTTCAAAGAAAATGCTGCCTTCTGAAATTTTAAAATTCGCATAGTCATTATTAATGTAGCGCCGGTTCCCTCGCCGGCGATTTCACCCAGGATGCAAGAACGGGTTTACAGATATAACTTAACGGGTGATATCCACGGGCGCACCGGTGCGCTCTTCCACGGCCCTGATGAATTTGGTCCAGTTGATGCGGTGGCCGAGCCCCTTGCCCTCCAGTTTCTGAAGGGAATAATTGAACAAGTCGGGAATCTTGAAATAGATGTCCTCGTGCACCTCCACGAAGACGCGGCCGCGCAGGTACCCGAATTTCACCGGCTCATAGATAACCTCCACCGTCGTGCCCACCGGGGTGATGTCGTAAAGTTCCTTGATATCCTCCGGGTAGTGGCGGATGCAGCCGTGGCTCACCAGGCGGCCCACCCCCATGGGCATATGGGTGCCGTGCAGGCCGTATTTTGAGAGTCCCAGCCAGTGGTCGCCCACGGGATTGTCCGGCCCGGGCGGCAGAAATGCCCTGCCCTCGTACTTCCACCTGAGGCTCGGGGGGATGCGCCAGCCGGGATTCGCCACCCGGCTTTGCACCCGGAATTTCTTGCCGATGGGGGTTTTGTAGTCCAACACGCCCAAGCCCAGGGGATAGGTGCGCACTTCGCTTTTGTCGGGGAAATAGCGATAGCCCCGCAGTTCAGCCACATTGATGAGATAACCCGGCGGGTTGGGGTTCTCCGGCAGAATCCATTGAGTAGGGATGGCGATATCGTTGTCCCAGGGGAGGTAGAAGTGGTCCAACTGCCGGTGGTAGCGGGCCAACTCCCAAAAGCCCAGATCGTATTTCCGGGCGATGTCGTACATATTTTCATAGCGTACCAGGTGATGCGTCTGAGGCTCGCCCACCACCGTGACGGCTTGGGGATCAAAGCCTTGGCCCTGGGGGAGACGGTAATGAAAAGGCCCGGCCGCAGAAGCCGGACCGGCGAACACCCAGCAGCAGGAAAGGACGGCCAAGAAGCCCCGTAAGTTCCGGAGTATTGACATGGGGGTAATTTTATATGAAAACAGAAGTCTAACAAGAGAAATGAATTTTTAGAAACAATAGATTATCGGCAGCTTATGATTTTTGACGCGCATACCCATATTTTTCCGGAGGAAGTTTGCCGCGGCCGGGAAAATTTTTTTGCGGATGAGCCGGCCTTTCGCCTGCTGTATGGCGATCCCAAAAGCAGGCTCATCAGCCCCGCGGAAATGATCGCGGCCCTGGCGGAGGAAGGGGTGGATGCCGCAGTGGTTTCCGGCTTTCCCTGGCGCACCGAGCGCCTCTTGCGCCGGCACCACGAAGTGCTCCTGGAGGCCATGCGGCGCTGGCCTGACAAGCTTATCGCCTTCTGCACCGTCAATCCTTTGGAGCCGGGCGCGGCCCGGGAAGTGGAGCGCTGCTTGGCGGCAGGGTTCCGGGGGGTGGGCGAGCTGGCTTGGTACGCCGATGTCCCCAGTGAAAAACTGGAGGAACTTGCTCCCATTGCCGAGCTCTGCCAGCACTTCAAGGTCCCTCTCATGCTCCACACCAACGACCCGGTGGGCGCTCAATATCCCGGCAAAGCCGCCATGAGCCTGCCGGCTGTCTATAATCTCATCCGCCAGTTTCCGGAGGTCACCTGGATTCTGGCCCATTGGGGCGGGGGGCTGCCGTTTTACGGGCTGCAGAAAAAAGAAACGCCGCAGGTCTATAAAAACGTCTATTTCGATACCGCCGCGTCCCCCTATCTCTATCGGCCGGCCATTTACCGGCTGGCTGCGGAAATGGTGGGGCCGGAGAAAATCCTGTTCGGCAGCGATTATCCCCTGCTACCACCGTCACGTTATGTTAAAGAAATGGATGAAGCAGACCTGCCGACAGACTGGCGGGAGATGATATTGGGAAAAAACCTGACCCGCGTTCTTAATTTATAAATTTTACCTGATCCTTTTCCTGGATGTTTATAGATGCTACTCTATTAAAAAAATGTTTCCGCCGAGTAAGAGGGGCTCACATTGCATCGCATTTCCGATATCCTGGTAATGGGTTCCGGGTTGGCCGGGCTTAGCTATGCTTTGAAAGTGGCGGATGTAGCCACGGTTCACCTGGTGACCAAACGGGACCTGATGGAAACTTCCACACGCATGGCCCAGGGCGGCATCGCCGCGGTCCTGGGTGCGGACGACAAATTCGAATATCACATTCAAGATACGCTGACGGTGGGGGAGGGCTTGTGCCACCCCGACATTGTGGAACTCGTGGTGCGGCAGGGGCCGGAGCGCATCGCCGAACTGGTTTCCATGGGCGCCCATTTCGATGTCGGCCCTTACAACGGTTTCGACCTGGCCCGGGAAGGGGGCCATTCCCACCGGCGCATCATTCACGCCCATGATATGACCGGCGCGGAAGTGGAACGCATCATGGTGGAAAAGGTCCTGGCCCATCCCAATATCCAGGTGTTTGAGCACCATATGGGGGTGGATTTAATCACCCGCCAGAAACTGATGCGCCGCGGCGCGGTGATCACCAACACCGAAGAATCCTGCATAGGAGCGTATGTGCTCAACACCAAGACCGGCGAGGTGGACACTTTTCTGGCTTCCAGCACTTTGCTGGCCACCGGCGGGGCCGGCAAGGTTTATCTGTACACCAGCAATCCGGATATCGCCACGGGCGACGGGGTGGCCATGGCCTACCGGGCCGGGGCCTGGATCGGCAATATGGAATTTGTGCAGTTCCATCCCACCTGCCTCTTTCATCCCGCGGCCAAGAACTTTCTCATTTCCGAAGCCCTGCGAGGGGAAGGGGCTATTTTGCGCGACCACCAGGGGCGCGCCTTTATGGAACAGTACCATCCGCTCAAAGACCTGGCCCCTCGGGATACCGTGGCCCAAGCCATCGACCACGAATTAAAGACCAGCGGCGCGGATTGCGTCTTCTTGGACATCAGCCACCGTCCCGAAGATTTTGTCAAAAACCGCTTCCCCAATATCTATCAAAAATGCCTGGAATTCGGCTATGACATAACCAAGCAGCCCATACCCGTCGTTCCCGCGGCTCATTACATGTGCGGCGGGGTGGTCACCGACGCGTTCGGCCGCACCACCATAACCAACCTCTACGCGGTGGGGGAGGTGAGCATGACCGGCCTGCACGGCGCCAATCGCCTGGCCAGCAACTCCCTTTTGGAGGCTCTGGTTTTTTCACATCAGGCTGCCATGGCCACCCGGGAGGCCCTGCCAAGCCTTCGAACTCCGGAGACTTCCTGGGTTCCCGAATGGAATCCCATGGGCGCCACCGACAGCGATGAAAATGTCGTGGTCACCCACAACTGGGATGAAATCCGCCGCATGATGTGGAACTATGTCGGCATCGTCCGCACCGACCGCCGTCTCCACCGGGCCCAGCACCGCATCGATCTTATCCAGCAAGAGATCAATGAATACTACTGGAATTTTTTGATTACCAGCGACCTTCTGGAGCTCAGGAATATCGCCACGGTGGCCGAATTGATCATTAAAATGGCCATGCATCGCAAAGAAAGCCGGGGTCTGCATTACAACCTGGATTACCCGCAAAAGGACGATGAGAACTTTCGCCGTGACACCCTGATCTCCTCTGAAGGCTGGCACTGATGCCCCATGAGCGCATTCTCCTGGTAGACGATGACCCTGACATCGTGCATGTGCTCAGCCGATTTCTGGCTCATCAGGGCTATTCGGTCATCGGCGCGGCTACCGGCCGGGAAGCCCTGAAATCCCTGCAATCTGAAATTTTTTCCCTGGTCATTCTGGACCTTAAACTTCCGGACGTGCCGGGGATAAACATCCTGGAGCAGCTCAAGTCCCTGTCCCCGGACACGGAAGTGATCCTGTTCACCGGCTTGGGCGGCCTGGAGAGCGCGGTACAGGCCCTCAGGCTGGGAGCCTATGATTACATCGTCAAGTCGGAGCTGCGTCTGCCCGATCTCCAGGCTGTGGTGGAGCGGGCCCTGGAGAGGCGGCGCTTAAACCGGGCCAATCAGGAGCTTCTGCGCCATCTCCAGCAGGCCCGGGAGGAATTAGCGGCCCGTCGGAAAGCCGAGCTGGCTCAAATCCGGCGGATCGGCGAATCTCTGGCGCAGCCGCTTGCCCCCGAACAACTGACCACAGGCCTTCTCAACCTCCTTTGGGAGAGCCTGCCTCTGGCCATCCTGGGGCTCAAGTTTTCAAATCGGCTGAGCGGTGAGTCCTGGGGCGGCAACCGTTGTCAGACTGACCTGTCTCCGGAGGCTTGTCAGACCTTTAATGAGTGGTTGGAGGAAATCCTGCATCAGGCCCAAAGCGGCGGCAATCCGGCCGGCCCGACCTCTCTCGAAATACCGGATTTCCCCCAGCCCGCGATTCTCTGGGAAATCGTCCGGATCGACAATCTGATCGGCCTGGTCGCAGCGGCGCGGCAGGAGCCCTTCTCCCCGGAGGAGGCCGAGCTCTTTCGGATATTTATCCTGCAGGGCGAAGCGGCTTTCAAAAATCTTTTGCTGTTTGAAGAGGTGAAAAGCCTGGCCATCCGGGACGGCCTCACCGGTTTGTACAATTACCGTTATTTCTGGGAGATGCTCAACCAGCAGGTTCTGCAGAGCCGGCGGTATGGCTGGCCCTTGTCCCTGCTTTTCCTGGACATTGATGACTTCAAGGGGGTAAACGACGCCTTGGGCCATACGCAGGGCGATTTGGTGCTAAAGAATTTGGCCGGATACCTGGCGCAGGAAGTACGTCAGGCCGACCTCCTGTGCCGCTACGGGGGCGAGGAATTCGTCCTGCTCCTGCCCCAAACTCCGGCGGAGCAGGCGGCGATCATGGCCGAGCGCCTGCGGGAGGGCATCACCCGCCTGCCTTCAAGCCTGGCAGGCCGGGAGGTTTATATTACGGTAAGCATCGGGCTGGCCGGCCTTACCCCCGATATGGACGGGGCCGCCCTGGTGAAAGCCGCGGATGCCGCCCTCTATAAGGCCAAAAAGGAAGGCAAGAATCGCATTGCCATGTTCTACGGCCCGCGTGATTGAAAGGTCCTGATCCGGCCTCGCGGTCTCTCACCTCTCCCAAAAAAAAGACGCCGGCGGGGCGGCGTCCTTCGGCTGTCGTATCAAATCATCCTTAAGGAATAAAATCGGTCACTTCATGTCCCTCCTGCTTAAGGCGGGCGATGATGGGGGCGAGATCGCATTTGTTCAGGCGCACCAGGTAGCTCCGTTTGTCGCCTTTTGAGGGCCCCAGCGCGATGTTGATGATATTCCCGCCGGCCTCCCTGATAAGGCGGGCCACATTTTCCAGCACCTGGGGATTTTTGTCCAGCAGCAGGTCCAGGCGCGAACTGCTCCTGAGCAGGCCCAGCATGGATAAAAACGCGGCCAGCAGGTCCATGGTGGTGATTACCCCGGCCAGTTTGTCGCCTTCCAGCACCGGCATGCCGCCGATTTTGTTCTCGTACATAAGGCGGGCGGCTTCTTCCACACTGGTGTCAGGGGACACCGTTATAGGCGCCTCGATCATCACGTCCCCCACGGTGATCACCTCAAGCATGGAGGCCAGGAGCACTTCGCGCAGTATCCGCGAGGTTATCCAGCCCACCATTTCGTGGTCCTTGACCACCGGCAGGTGGCGGATGTTGTGTTTCTGCATCAGTTTCAATGCCTGGCCCACCCGCTTGTCCGGGGTGATGGTGACGGCATCTTTGCGCATGATTTGGCCGACCCGCATCAGGCGTTTCCTCCTAATAGGCTACTCGGAATCACACCCCACCTTAAAACAAAAGAGGAGAAATTTCAAGGAAAGTGAGCAGTAAGCAGTGAGCCGCAAGCAGGGGCGGCAAGCAAAGTTGGCAAATGGTGGAACAGAAAAGGGGCGGGCTGCTGTCCTCACCCCTTCTGCTCAAATTTATACAGATTTACGACTACTGACTACTGACTACTGGCCACTTAGTTAGTGGCCAGCACTGTCTGCATGATGGCCACCACGTGCTCCGCTTCGCCGATGTAAGTGGACATATTGGCGCGATGGTTGGCCAGTATGCCGTCTTTGGCGCCGTTGGTCACCAGCCAGGGAGACAGTTGCGAGGCCTCATGCAGGGCGTGAATGGCGTCTTCCAGCAATTTATGAGTATTCTTCCTGGCCAATTCCTGATCGAAGTCTTCCCGGACCGCTTCCAGCATATGAGTCATACCTATGGCCACGCCCTTGGAAAAATAGAAATAATCGTCACACCTGAAATAAGAAACAGGAGAGCCGTCGGCCTCGACGTCCTTCACCAGGTTGTGATAGCTGCTTCCCAAAATGTCCTTGTAATTGGCCAGTAAAGCGATCAGATTGTCCACCCGGGAGTAGAAGCGGGCCCGCCCCGAGGCCAGGTCATCACTATACTGGCGCAGATCGGCTATGGCCTCCCGGTATTTGCCGGAAGCGGAAGGAAACCAGTATTTATCCGGGCTCACCATAAGGAAGTTCATCGCCTCATTTACCCTGGGATTATATGCCTCGGTAATGGCAAAGCGGGTCATGTTCTCGTTCAATACCACAATAGTGCGCCTTGCCACCTCCAGCACTCCCAATTGCAGGTTGTTGACGTTGTCAGTCAAGCCGGACTTCCCGAAGATAATGGTATTGGGGCGCCAGCCGAACAGCCGGTTGTTTACCTGATCATCAATGATGCCGGCTAGAGCGTGGGTAAAAGCCGAACCTTTAACCGCCGCTTTGGGGACGGCAGGAGGCGGGGGAGGTTGCAGGGGAGCCGGAGCATGCTCGCCAGGGGCAGGAGGCGCGGCTTCGGGAGGCCTGACCGGAGCTTCGGCGGCCGGAGCCTCCCCGGTAACCTCACCGGCCGGCCCTTCTCCCCGCCTCACCGGCGCGGGGAGCCCATGAACCGGCTCGCCGGGCTTTTCAGCTTTCTGAAGGACTTCCGGCGCCGGAGTTAACTGGGAAGTCGCCAAATTTTTATCTTTCCGGAAATAGCCGTGCACAAACAGGGCCACGAAAAAAATCAGAATAATAAGCACTATCAGAAAGAAGCGGTGCTTGAGCAGGCTCTGGAGCCAGGAGGGAGGCGGCGGCCCGCCTTCCGGGGGCCCCGGCACCGGTAAGTATTCTGGAGAGCGATTTACATCTTCGGTCATCTGGGTTGCGGCTCCTGTTCAGTTTGTGGTGCTGGTGCGCGCTGTGAAAATATTTCGGCGGTAAACACATAAATCCGGGTATCAGGGTCTTTCCAGGCATCGGGAGGCAGACCGGCCTTGCAGCAGGTTTGTTCAAGAAAAGTGATCCGGTCCCACTTACACTCTGTGGCCACCTGAGGCAGGAGCAAACCCCGGGCCCAGCCCCGTTCGATAAAAAGCCCGTGTTTGCCCACCTCGATTTCCTCCGCCTTAAAAATTCGTTGCATGGGACTGAGGACGGAAATTTCCAGGTCCAGGTCGGCCAGTTCTTCCTCTTGCAAGGGAGGAAAACGGGGATCGTGAAAGGCCGCGGCCGCAGCCATTTCCTGGACCGCAGCCAACAAGGGTTTGACGGCCTCCAGATAGCCGATGCAGCCTCGCAGGCGACCCTTGCGGTGGAGAGTTACAAATACCCCGCGAGGCTCGCACAACGCCGGAGAAGCATCTTCGGGCGGTGCAGGCGTCTGGTTTTTGAGGTGAGCCCGGATGCTTTCTCGAGCCACCTTGAATAAGGTTTCTTTGTCAGCCGCATTGAAACCCACAGGCGCCTGTCCTCCCCAACCGACTGCGGCCATGAAGAGTCCTAGGAGGGTACATGCCGCCAGAGCAGGGAAATTCATGAAATATTGGCCGGTTGCTTATTGGAAATCTGCGCCAATATTAACCAGGAATGCCGCTTTATGTCAATGGGAAACGGGAAATCTTCAAGTTTGTTCCCTGATTGCGTGCTGCTTTGTTAAATTAGTATAATAACTTTTGTGCTTGGAAAAAACAGGAGCTAATAAAGTGAAAGTTTACCCGGTCTTTGCCTTGATCGAAGACCGCGCCTGCCTGGTGGTGGGAGGCGGCGCGGTAGGCGAGCGCAAGGTTAGAGACCTTCTTGAAGCCGGTGCCCGGGTGAGCGTGGTAAGCCGTGAACTCACCCCGTATCTGGCGGAGTTGGCGGATCAGGGCGCCATCAGGTATCTGGGCAAGGATTTTACTCCAGAGCATCTGGAAGGCATGGTTTTGGCGGTTGGCGCCACGGATGACCCGGAAGTCAATGTCCGGGTGAGCGCCGCGGCCCGAGAGCGGGGCATTTGGGTGAACATCGCCGACGCCCCTGACCTTTGCACCTTTATTGTGCCGGCTCAGATTAAGCGGGGGCCTCTCACTGTAGCCATCAGCACCGGCGGGGCCTCGCCGGCCCTGGCCCGGCGCCTGCGGGAAGAGCTGGAAGAGCTCTTCGGCCCGGAGTACGGCCCTTATGTGGATTTATTAAGGATGGTGCGGGAGAAAATTTTGGCAAGCCGCCGGGGCCATCCTGACAATCACGCCCTCTTCCAACGCCTGGCGGCCGGTCCGCTGAAACAGGCGGTGGCCGAGCGGGATAAGGAATGGGTGCTCCAGGTGCTGATGGACTCAGTGGGAACTGTTCTTTCCCGTGAAACGGTGGAGGAACTGGTGAATAAGGCCATGGACGAGCAACCGCTGCCGTTGATAGTTGATTAAGTTATGGCTGTCTTCTTCTCTTATCTGGCCCTGATTGCTTATTATGTGGCCAGCGGTTTGTTCGTGGCGTTTTTCCTGGCCCAGCGGGAGGGCCTCTGTCGGGGCGGTGCCTGGGTGATGACGCTGGGGTTGGGATTTCATACGCTGGCCCTGCTGGCCGTCATCTGGCCCCTGGGGCTTTTGGCCATTGCCACTTTCGCCGGCGCGCTCTCCGCCTCCGCCTGGGCTCTGGTGGCGGCCTTCCTTCTCCTTTACTGGCGCCATCCCATCAAAGTGCTGGGTGCCTTGGCCGCCCCGTTGGCGGCCTTGATTCTCTCCGGCAGCCTGATTCTGCCGGGCGGGCCTCCCGCGGTTTCGCCGGCCTTGCGGAGTTTTTGGGTTTATCTCCACGTTGCTTTGGCCTTGCTGGGGAATGCCTCCCTCACTCTGGCGGGTTTGGGCGGAATCATTTATCTGGTGCAGGAGCGGCAGCTCAAGGCCAAAAAATTCGGCTTTTTGTACCGCCGACTGCCTTCTCTGGAGCAATTGGACGCTCTCAACTATTGGTGCCTCACCATCGGTTTTCCCCTGCTGACCGGCGCCATTGTCACCGGCTCCCTCTATGCCCAATGGACTATGGGACGCTTTTGGAACTGGGACCCCAAAGAGATCTTCACCCTCATCGCCTGGCTGATTTATGCCGTGCTGCTTCATGAGCGCCTGGCCGCGGGCTGGCGCGGGCGCCGGGCCGCCCTTTTGGCCATTTACGGCTTTGTGGTTCTTATCATCGCTTTTGTGGGGGCGAACGTGTGGCTGTCCAGCTACCACAGCTTCGCCGCGTTTACTCGGCAACCATGAACCTCCTCCTGGTGGGCGTGAACCACAAGACCGCACCGGTTGAGATGCGGGAGAAGTTATGCAGCCTGATGCCCGAGGCCGGGGAGGCGTATCGCCGCCTGCAGGCGCTGCCGGGCGTCCAGGAGGTGCTCTGCTACCGGACCTGTAACCGGGTGGAAGTAGTCTGCGTCACAGAGGATGCCGATACCGCGGCCCGGGAAATCAAATCCTTTTTTGCCGAAGCCCCGGAATTGCCGGCCCATATCCTGGATAACGCCCTTTACTTCTACCGTGATGCGGACGCGGTGCAGCACCTCTTTCGGGTGGCCGCCAGTCTGGATGCCCTGGTGGTGGGCGAGCCCCAAATCCTGGGGCAAGTCAAGGAGGCCTACCGTCAGGCCACCCAGAACCGGGCCACCGGCGCGGTCTTAAACCGCCTTCTCCACAAGACTTTTTCCGTGGCCAAAAGGGTGCGCACCGAAACCGGCATCGGTGACCATGCCGTCAGCGTGAGCTACTCCGCGGTTAATCTGGGAAAGAAAATCTTCGGAGACCTGGCCGGCAAGACCGCCCTCTTGGTAGGAGCCGGAGAAATGGCGGAACTTGCCCTGGAACACTTAAAAAGACAGGGAGTGGCAAGGTTCATCATCGCCAACCGCACCCTGGAGCGGGCTGTCAGGCTGGCCCGGCGCTTTCAGGGCGTTCCTGTCGCTCTGGAGGAGCTGGAGGAGCAATTGGCCGCGGCGGACATTCTCATAAGCTCCACCGGCTCGGACTCCTACCTGCTCACCGCCGGCCAGGTCAAGGCCGCTATGAAACGCCGCAAGCAGAGGCCGTTGTTCCTCATCGACATCGCGGTGCCCCGGGATTTGGACCCGGCTATAAACGAACTGGACAATGTCTACCTGTACAACATCGATGATTTAAAAGAAGTGGTGGAACACAATGTGGAGCGCCGCAAGGAGGAGGCGGTCAAGGCCGAACGCCTGGTGGCTGAGGAAACCCTGAAATTTATGGACTGGCTGGCAACCCTGGCCGTCTTCCCCACCATTATTTCCCTCCGGGAAAAGGCGGCAGGCATCGTGCAGGCCGAGCTCAAAAAATCTCTGGGCCACCTGGGGCCCTTGAGCCCGGAGCAGCAGCAGGCCCTGGACCTGCTCACCCAATCAATTGCCAACAAGCTTCTGCACGACCCCATCATGTACCTTAAAAACAATCACCACCGCAAGCGTTCCCGCCAGGAATTGGATCTCATCAGGCGGATTTTTAACCTTGACCCCGACCGGGTGGAAACCTCTTAGAAACAGCGCTGGCTTTTCGGGAACGCGCCCAAACCATTAAGAGCCAACGTGCCGTCAGTTGACCAGCCCCTGCTTTGTTGTTATCTTATGCCATAAGAGGCTAGATATAAGAGGTTTTTTACATGCCGAAAATTATTGATATCGAGGACCGGCTCAAATTAGAGCAGAAGAAAAAGGCCAAAGTGGAAAAGGCCAAGAAGTTGGAGGCCGTGCGCAAGACCTTGCAGTGCACCCGCTGCCTGGCCCGCTGCTTAAAGTGCGGGATGCAGTTTGAAACCCACGAGATGTACAAGCGCTACAAAGGCCCTTTCCGTCTTTGCAACAGTTGTCAGGAAGAATACGACGAGTATTACCTCATCAAAAAACAGGGGGGTGAGAGCCCCTATTACTGGCATAACAAGGAGTGGCTCAAAGTCTGGCAAACGTGGCTTGACTATCAGCAGGCCCTCAAAGAATATGGGGAATCGCCGGAGTTTCTGGATTTGGTAAGAGAAGTTGAGTGGGAAAGATAGGCGGAGTGGGGGAAAACCGGATTACGCCTGCCGCCGGCTTTCCCCCAAAGGATTATTCTGCCCCCACCCCCAGGCGGTAAGCGTGTTGCAGGATTTCCATGGCCAAATTGAAGGCGTTGTTCCCATCCAGGGTAAATTCAAAATGGGTGACCTTGCCGGTATAGATCATGATTTTAATCACGCCTTCGGGTTTTTGGGCCACCGCCACTTCCCCCTCGGGATCCAGAGTCTTATAAGTGCGGTGGGGAATCTTTTCGGGTGATTCAACATGAGTGGGATGAACCATAGCTTTCCTCCGCGGCTCTAAGATTGCCTGATATCAAACCATAAACAAAAAGCAGCGCAAATTCAACCCTGCAATTGCTCTCCATGGCATTTCACCCCCGGGATTATGACTTAATTGTAGTAGGTGCGGGTCATGCCGGCTGCGAAGCAGCCTTGGCCGCGGTGCGCATGGGCTTGCGCGTCCTCATGTTCAACCTGAACCTGGACACCATGGCGGCCATGGCCTGCAACCCCGCGGTGGGCGGGTTGGCCAAGGGGCATCTGGTCAAGGAGATCGACGCCCTGGGAGGCGTGATGGGGTACCTGGCGGATCAGACCGGCGTCCAGTTCCGCACTCTCAATCTCTCCAAGGGTCCGGCGGTGCGAGGCACCCGGGTGCAGTGCGACAAGCAGGCTTACCGTTTGGCTATGAAGGGCCTCCTGGAGAAGGAACGCTCCCTGGATTTGCGGGAAGCCACCGTGGAGCGCCTGCTGGTGGAGGGGGGCCGGGCTATCGGCGTGGTGGACACCCTGGGCCTGGCTTATCGGGCCCGGGCCGTACTCATCACCACCGGCACCTTTTTAAACGGCCTTATCCATATCGGGCCGGTGCAGGTACAGGCAGGCCGGGCCGGGGAGTTCGCCTCCACCCACCTGGCGCAAAACCTGGCGCAACTGGGCTTCCGCCTGGGACGCATGAAAACCGGCACACCGCCCCGCCTGCGCGCCTCCAGTATTGATTTTGGGGGGCTGGCCAGACTGGAGGGAGACCCCCACCCGCGGCCCTTTTCCTGGCGCAGCCTGAGGGAGCCGCGGGAGCAACTGCCGTGCTTCATTACCCACACCAATGACAGGACCCACCGCCTCATCCGTGACAACATCCGCTTCTCGCCCTTGTACAGCGGGGTCATCAAAGGAGTGAGCGCCCGCTACTGCCCGTCGTTGGAAGACAAGGTGATGCGCTTCACGGACAAAGCCAGCCATCAGGTGACCCTGGAGCCGGAGGGCCGCGACACCGAAGAGATTTACGCCAAGGGCCTGGGCAATTGTCTCCCCATCGAGCTGCAATGGCAGCTCTTCAGGAGCGTGCCGGGGCTGGAGGAGTGCGATATCATGCGGCCCGCGTATGCCATCGAGTACGACTATGTGGACCCGCTGCATTTGAAGCCCACTCTGGAAACAAAGCTTATCAGGGGGCTGTTTCTGGCCGGACAGATCAACGGCACCTCGGGCTACGAAGAGGCTGCGGCCCAGGGCCTGTGGGCCGGCATCAACGCGGCCTGCCAGGTTTTGGGTCGGGAGCCGTTCCTGCCGGACCGCTCCCAGGCTTACATGGCTGTTCTGGTGGACGACCTGGTGACCAAGGGGACCCGGGAGCCCTACCGCATGTTCACCTCCCGGGCCGAATACCGCCTGCTGCTCAGGGAGGACAATGCCGATTTCCGGCTCCTGGAGCGGGGCTATGAATTGGGTTTGGTGGCTAAGGAAGCTCTGGAGAGGCTCCAGGAAAAACGCCGACTTCTGGCCGAAGAGGAGGCGCGGCTGGCCGGCAGACGCGTTTTCCCGGCACCGGAGGTGAATCGGCAGTTAATGGACTTAGGGACCAAACCTTTGACCGAACCTACCCCCATTCTCAAGCTGTTGAAGCGGCCGGAGCTTGATCTCGGCACCCTCTGCCGCCTGACGGGAGAAGAAATTAAGGCCCCGCCGGAAGTAGTGGAGCAACTGGAAATTAAATACAAATACGACGGCTATATCAAGCGCCAGGAGGAAACGGCCAGGAAGATGTCCCAATGGGAGGGCAAGCGCATCCCGGAAGGGTTCGACTACGATGCGGTGCCGGGCCTGTCCAACGAAGTCAGGTACAAGCTCAAAGAGGTCAGGCCCCGCTCCTTGGGTCAGGCGAGCCGCATCTCCGGGGTGACGCCGGCCGCAGTGGCGCTGCTGATGGTATATTTGAAAAAATCCGGGGGCGGCAGCAGCTCTGAAGCTAAAGCTGACCCTGAGCCTGCGGATTTCTCCACGGGGCCGTCTCGCCCATATCCTGCCGACCCAGAAAAGCTGGACGAATCAAAGGAACTTCTCGAATAAGCGTTCTTTAAAACCGCCCCTTGGGCTTCTCGCAGCGGGTGAGCAGATAACTTCCCAACAGCCCCGCCCCGCCGTCGGCTGCGCCGATGGCGTCGCCGGAGAGCACCCGCTGCCCGGCATACGACAAGCCGGGGCAACCCGTGAACATAAAGGCCCTTCAGGCCGCCGCTGTGAGCGCCTTATTCATGGATGCTGAGCCTGTAAAGAATGGCTAAACCTGGTCCGGCTGGCAGGTCAAGTCAGCCCCGGCCAGCCGGGTTGGGCGGGACTCCTCACTGACGCCCTTGACTTTTTTCATAGCGGTCATAAATATAGCCGCCCGCCATGCCTGCGGCGCCCCCCACGGCCGCGCCCACCGCGGGCGAGCCCGCGGCCCAGCCGATGAGCGCCCCCGCGGAAGCGCCGGCCGCGCCGCCGGAAAGAACCCGCTGTTCGGTGTAGGACATGCCGGCGCAGCCCCCTAACAACAGAGCGCAGACCACCACCAGAGCAACCGTTTTCTGCATCGTTCTCCCCCTTTCAAGTCTCCCCCAGGGAGATTGATTCAACCTGTGGACGGGACCACAGGACATGAACGGTTATATGTTTAATCTGAGGTTAACAAATCCCCTTTTGCATTGCAGGCAAAGGACATTAATCACCCCCGCCGGAACTGATTCCGGCCAGGGGAGGTCAAAATACATGGAAGGTTGACGGCAGCTTCTCCCCCAAGAAAATCTGTGCTGCCCCCGGTGTGAAATCCAATTACTTCTTTCCAGCCGGCTTGCCTTCCGGCGGGCACAGGGCAGTGCTGGCCCTAAGCACTACTTCAATAACCGACTTGTTCATTTTGTCTGGATTTTGTTTATAGTAGCCATCCACTTCCTGAACAATCTGGGCCACTGTCTTGGTTTTGAGTTCATTGACAAAGGCTTGGGAAATGCAGCCCGCTCGCCCGTGGCCGCCTGCAGCTACTTCAAAATCGGCCATGTTGCCGATCCCTTTGATGTAGGCGACTTTGATTTCCTGGGTCAAGTCCTTCCAGTGGGTGCCGTCCCACATAAATCCCTTGGACTCAGCCAGAGCCAGATTGGAACCGGCAAACATGATTATGAGACCGATGATCCACATCTTTCTGACAATACTCATAGGCTGGTTCCCTCCAGGTGGTTAAAGATAAGTATTTCAAGTGCTGTCATTCGTACGCGCAGGTTTTACTGTTGCACCTTTCTTTTTCTTCATGATGTTGTTTGTCTTCGTGTTATTGGTCTTCTTTTTACTTACTACTGTTTTGGTAGTTTTCTTTTTTAAATTCGCCTTTCCCGGGTTTTTCTTCTTACTTGCCGCAGTTTTGGCAGAAATTTTGGCTTTCGGCTGCTGGGCCTTAAGCGGGGAGTTGGTCTCCTTGGCTTCCGGCAAGGCCAGGGGCGGTCTGTCTTCTAACATGGGAGGAATGGCGGGGGGCTCCACTTCCTGTTGAGCTTGAACCGGCGCTTGAACGGCGAATATTATAATTCCGGCTATTACTGAACTTATGAACCTGTTCATCGATGATTCCTTTAAGTTATTCGCTTAGGAAGTGTTGGGGATGCGCTTTTTGGGAGCGCATCCCTAACACGATGAATTTGCTGGTTACTGGGCCTTCTGCTCGGCCGGTGCGGGTTGGGCGGCTTTTTGGCCTTTGGCCTTTTTCTTGGACTTCTTGGCTTTTGTTGTTTTCTTTTTTGAGGCCTTCTTTTTGGCTTTAGCAGGTTGGGCCATCGGCTCAGCCGGCTGGGCCGGCGCTTCCATAGTCGGAGCAGCAGGCGCAGCCTTTTCTTCCTGCTGAGCCAGAGCGCCGCCCTGGAGGCTCAGCAAGAAGGCCCCACCAACAATTAAGGTGGTGAGCTTTTTCATAAGGTTCATCCCCTCCCGAAAAGGTGGTTTGGTGGCGGTGCAGGGATTCGAACCCCGGACACTGCGGATATGAGCCGCATGCTCTAACCGACTGAGCTACACCGCCGATAATCTGAAAATATATTAAGCCCCGCCGGTTCTGTCAATCAATTTGCGGCTTCTATAACCCTAAGAGGCCGCCCGACGCGAAAATGTTAAACAGCAGATTGTGAAGAATCGTGAGATTGCGCGGCAAGCTTATTAACGCATTACACCGCCTCGCTCTTGGAACAGCAGCGGCCCGATGTCTTTCAGATGAACGTCGCCAATATCCTGCCGGGAGACGAAATCAAGGTAGAGCTGAAGTAGGTGGAACTCCTGGACGCGGAAGACCAAGTCTACGAATTCGCCTTTCCCGCCGTGGTGGGGCCGCGGAAAAGGATGGTCCTGCCGATTGACGGTGGGGGCGAGTTCCCGAACCGCGCCTGCGGGTTTATTAATTTACCAATAAATATTCGGCAAGCTGCGGGAAGGCATCGATAATTGCCTCAGGCGCCGCGGCTCGCAGGGCCTCAACTTCGCCATAGCCGTAAGTCACCGCCAGGGTGTGGGCCCCGACGCCCCGACCGGAGATGATGTCGCCCGGCTTGTCTCCCACCATGAGGGTGCGTTCAGGCCTTTCTCCCAATTCTTTGATGAGCGCGGCCAAGCCGTCCGGCTCGGGTTTGAGGACGCCGTAACTATCGCCGCCTTTCACTGCCTCGAAAAAGTGGGCGATTCCCAGCGCCTCCACCACTTTGCGGGTATGCCGCTCCATTTTGTTGGATAGCACCGCCAGTCTTTTAGCCGACAGAACCGCCAGAGTTTCCTTGACTCCCGGATACAAACTGGTGTGATCCGCGCAATGCCTGGAGTAGTACTCCAGGTAAAGGCGGAAGGCCTCGTCAAACAACTCCCGGTGTTCCTGGCCGATGAAGCGTCTGACAAAAGTCCTTTCTCCCCCGCCGATCATCTGCTTAATGGCATTGGCGGGGTGCTCCGGCAGGCCGAGGGTGCGGCAGACGAAATTGGCCGCGGCGGTCAGGTCCGGCAGGGAATCGGCCAGCGTGCCGTCTAGGTCAAAGACAATGAGGTCGGCCGTGAATTTCATAGCAGCCGCTGAGCCTTCGGCTCTCAAAAACCATGAAAGGGGGTGGTGGCACAGGCTTTCCAGCCTGTGCCATGCTCAAGGCGGGATGCGCTTCGGCTTTCCCGCCCTACGACGTTTAGGGTATAAGGTGACCCTCAAGGCCCGCCTGAGGAACTTTTAGTAATAATATCGCCAAGCCAGGAGCTTGGGAAACGAGGTTAATGGTGGCCCTATCAGTTTCCTGGCCCCTGGCCCCTGGCCACCAGCCACCGCTCCTCATTCCCCCCGCAGGTCCTGATAACTGGGCAGGACCCCCAGGCCGTGGGCGTTTTTTACCGCGGAAATTATGGCTTCCTCCAGGGCCTTTTCCCCCAGCAGCCCTAACAGATGCATGTCCGTCTTGACCTCGGGGCGGGCCAGCACAAAAACTATATCGCCGTCGAACAGCGTATGCACCGGGCGGATGGTGCGGGCCAGGGCATTATGGCCGATCTGGGCGATCTTCTGGGCTTCCTCCCGGGTGAGGCGGGCATTGGTGGCAATCACGCCGATGGTGGTGTTGGGCTCCCCGAACCGCTTGCGCACCACGCCCTGGCGGATGAGCCTCACGGCATCGGCGAACTCTTTGCTGTCCGGGGCGGTGCGGGCGCCGGCGATGATTTCCCCGGTAGCCGGGTCCACCACGTCGCCGAACGCGTTCACTACGGTCAAGGCTCCTACCTTGAGGCCGTTGGGGCCTGTCTGAAAACTGGTGCCCAAGCCGCCTTTGGTGGCGTTTTTGATCCCCAGGAGCTTGCCGACGCTGGCCCCGGTGCCGGCGCCGATGCTGCCGTCGCCGTGGGGCTCGGTATGGGCCGCCTGGCAGGCGGCGTAGCCGCTGGCTTTGTCGGGCCGGGCCCGGCAGTTTCCCACGCTCAGGTCGTAAATCACCGCGGTGGGCACGATGGGCACCCGGGTGACGGCCACGTCAAAGCCCCGCCCTTGCTCTTCCAGGTATTCCATCACGCCGCCCGAGGCGTCCAGGCCGAAGGCGCTGCCGCCTGAAATGACCACCGCATGCACTTCGTTGACGATGTGCAACCCCAAGAGGGCATCGATCTGCCTGGTGCCTGCAGCGGAGCCGCGCACGTCGATGCTGCCGATGGTTTCAGGAGGGCAGAGGATTACCGTGCATCCGGTGACGTTCTTATAATCGCTGGCATGACCTACGGCAAAACCGGGAACCTGGGTGATCATCTGGGACTCTGGATTGCCGGGGCTGCTGCCGCTTGCTGCACCTGGCCATTCTTAATGGTGAGCAGATACAGGGCCAGGTCCGCCTGGCGATCCGGGGAAAAGCCCAGAAACCAGGGGAGTTCGGGAACGGCAGCCAGGGACTGCAGTTTCCGGGAAAAGTCGGCGCGGCTGAGCGACGGCTCGGATTCCAATACCTTGATGATGAGGCGCACCGCCACATAGCCCTGAGTTGACAGGTAATCCGGCGGGCCGCCGTAGCGCCGCCTGAACGCGGCGACATAGCTCTGCACCGCGGGGTTGGGGTCGTCGGCGAAGAAAGCATCGGTGAAGATGACGCCCTCCAGGTCTTGAGCCAGTTTTTTCTGATCCACAGTGGGACGCATCAGGTTGGTCCCCAAAACCTTGACCTGGCGCAGGGGATGGTCCGCCAATTGGCGCAGAATGGCGGCTACGGTAGGGGCATCATCCGGGATAAAGAGGGCCTCGAAACTGGGAGAACCTTCGGTCCCAGGCTGAAATTTGGCCAAGAGAGGCGACAGGGCCAGGGTGAAATCCCGAGTCCCCGGGGGGTAAACTTCCTGGGCGGCCAGGATCGCTCCCCTTAAAGAGATTTCCTCCTGGAAAAGCTTGGAAAAAGTATGGCCGTACCCGGAATTGGGGGCAAAACTGGCATAGCGGTTCACGCCCGAATTCGAGGTATAGCCTACCAGGCGCTGGACTTGCGGCTTGGCCATTAGGGAGATTTGGAATATCTTGTCCCCTGCCTGGGTCAGCCCGGGTTTCTGGGACAGGGCGATCAAAGGGATTCCCAGGTTTTGGGCAGACTGGGCGGCGCTCTCGGCTTCCGCAGAGGACAACGGCCCCACAAAGGTCAGGAGGTTGGGATTATCGGCCAGTCCCCGCAGACCCTGGACACAAATATCGCGGTCACCCGGGCAGTCTTTAAAAACCAGTTCCACCGGCGCCCCCTGGGCCGCCAGTTCCATGCCCTGGCGGATCCGGAGGCCGATTACCGAAACATCCCCCGACAAAGGCAGGAGACAGCCGATAGCCGCCCGGCGCGGGGCCAGGTGCTTCTCGGCGTAGCGCGCCTCCTGGCTTTGAGGGAAGCGCTCCTTTAAAAGTTGCAGCCATTTTCGGGATTCTTTATTCCGGCCTTGCTCTTGGGCCAGTTGCGCCAGCCGCAGGAGCAGGGGCGCGGTTAAAGGGGAATCCCGGTAGAGGCTGACCAGTTGTTCCAATTCTTCAGCAGTGGCCTGTTCCACCAGCCTGGTTTTCAGATAATTGAACCATTCCTGATCCCCGGCAGAGAGGTCCGGGTCTGCCAGGCGCAAGTGCGCAAAAGCCTGCTGCACCCGCCCCTGTTTCAAATAGATTTCCGTAAGCAGGGCATTGCCTGAAAACCGCAGACTGGCCGGCGGGTTGGCAGCCAGGAGGCCCTCCAAAACTCGGGAGGCCTGCTGATGCTGGTCCAGCTTGAAGTAGGCCCTGCCGATGCCGTAACGCGCCTGGAGGGCGGCATCGCGGTCCAAATCCTCGGACAGGAGAGCTTCATATTGGGCCAGGGAGCCGCTCCAGTCGCCCATAAGGCCCAGAATCTCGGCTTTCCGCAGTCGGGCCCGCTGGGCATACCTGCCCTTGGGGTCGCTTTGCAGATACGCCTCATAGCGCTGCCAGGCCTGCTGGTAGTCCTGACGGCGATAAAGCGCTTCCGCCTCCATAAACAAGGCATCGCCGCGCTGAACCGCAGCCCCCCTTGGCGCTGCTGACGGGGCCAGAGTGCAGGAGGGAATGACAGCAAGGGCGAGTAAAATTAACCAAAACCAGCGGAGCACAGTCCGTTTGCCATCCATAGTCTCTTCAGTCCAGGCTCTGGAACTTGCCTAAGAATTAGCAGATTATCGGTCCGAAGACCAGAAAGAATGTGACCGCCCAATTATGAAAGGCGCTCATTTCCTGGGTTTTAAGCTTCCCTGAGAAAAAAGAGGTGAGAAAGACGAAGCTCCTCACCTCTTTCGGGTCAATGATGTGAAAGGAATTATTGTTCCTTCACTTCCTCAAACTCGGCCTCCACCACGTCTTCCTCGGGCTTCTTTGCTTCGGCCCCGGGTCCCGGGCCGGCGCCTGCGGCGCCCGCTCCGGCCCCGGCGGTGCCGGCCTGAGCATACATAGTCTCGGCCAATTTATGGGAGGCCCGCATCAATTCCTCGCTGGCCGTTTTGATGGCCTGAGTGTCGGAGCCCTCCATGGCCTGCCTCAGCTTGGCAATACGGGACTCGATATCGCTGCGGGTGGTGGCGTCCACCTTGTCGCCCAAGTCCTTCAGGCTCTTTTCCGTGGTGTAGATCAAGGTGTCGGCCTGGTTCCTGGCTTCGGCCAGCTCTTTCTTGCGCTTGTCTTCCTCCGCGTGCAGCTCAGCCTCTTTGACCAGTTTCTTGATCTCCTCCTCGGAAAGGCCGCTGGATGCCGTTATGCGAATGGATTGTTCCCGGCCGGTGCCCAGGTCTTTGGCGGACACATGCACGATGCCGTTGGCATCGATATCGAAGGTAACCTCAATCTGGGGCACGCCCCTGGGGGCCGGGGGGATGCCGAAAAGTTCAAATCGCCCCAGTGTCTTGTTGTCAGAGGCCATCTCCCGCTCACCCTGGAGCACGTGAATGGTCACCGCGGTCTGGTTGTCCGCCGCGGTCGAAAAGATCTGGCTCTTCCGGGTGGGGATGGTGGTGTTCCTGTCAATGATGCGGGTGAACACCCCTCCCAGGGTCTCGATGCCCAGGGAAAGCGGCGTGACGTCCAGAAGCAGGATATCCTTGACTTCGCCCTTGAGAACGCCGGCCTGGATGGCCGCGCCGATGGCCACTACCTCGTCCGGGTTGACACCCTTGTGGGGTTCTTTGCCGAAAATTTCCTTCACCTTTTCCTGCACCTTGGGCATACGGGTCATGCCGCCCACCAGGATCACTTCGTCGATGTCCTGGGGTGACAGGTTGGCATCTTTCAGAGCCTGCCGCACCGGTCCTTCCACTTTGTCGATGAGGTCGGCCACCAGGGACTCCAGCTTGGCCCGGGTAAGTTTGATCAGCAGATGTTTGGGGCCGGAGGCGTCCGCGGTGATAAAGGGCAGATTGACTTCCGTCTCCAGCGACGTGGACAGCTCCATCTTGGCCTTCTCCGCAGCCTCTTTGAGGCGTTGGAGGGCCATCTTGTCCTTCCTCAAATCAATGCCCTGGTCCTTCATGAATTCGTCGGCCAGGTAGTCCATGACCCGCAGGTCGAAATCCTCGCCGCCCAAGTGGGTGTCGCCGTTGGTGGATTTTACTTCGAAAACGCCTTCGCCGATTTCTAAAATGGAGATATCGTAGGTGCCGCCCCCCAAGTCAAAGACCGCGATGCGCTCATCCTTTTTCTTGTCAAGGCCGTAGGCCAGAGACGCGGCCGTGGGCTCGTTGATGATCCGCAGCACGTTCAGACCGGCAATGCGGCCCGCATCTTTGGTGGCTTGGCGCTGGGCGTCGTTGAAATAAGCCGGAACCGTAACCACGGCGTCGTTCACCTTTTCCCCTAAATATTCCTCCGCGGTCTGCCGCATTTTGGTAAGAATCATAGAGGAGATTTCCGCGGGGCTGTACACCCGGCCTCTGATTTCGATATGAGCGTCGCCGTTTTCAGCGCGCACGATTTTATACGGCAGGATTTTGATGTCCTTCTGCACCTCGGGGTCTTCAAACTTGCGCCCGATGAGGCGTTTGACCGCGAACACCGTATTCAAGGGATTGGTGATGGCCTGGCGTTTGGCGATCTGCCCCACCAGGCGCTCCCCGCTTTCGGTGAAGGCCACTACTGAGGGGGTGGTACGGCCCCCTTCCACGTTGGGTATAACCTTGGGCTCACCGCCTTCCATGATGGCCACGCAGGAATTGGTGGTTCCCAAGTCAATGCCGATGACTTTAGACATCGAGTATTTCCTCCTAAACTTTCAAGTCTACTTTTTCTTGAGACGATTGCGTCTCTTTATTGCGGGATACCACCACCATGGCGGGCCTCAGCAAACGGGTGTGCATGAGATAGCCTTTCTGCAGTTCTTTGGCGACGGTTTGGTCCGCCAACTCCGGCGCTTCCTCCTCCATGACGGCGTGATGGAAGGCCGGGTCGAATTGCTGGCCCACACTTTCCAGGGGGGTGACCCCGTATTTTTCCAAAGTTTTTAAAAAATTCTGGTGCACCAGTTCCAGGCCCTCGATCATGGCCGCCGGGGCCTCAAACTGGCGGCCGTGTTCCAGGGCCCGCTCTAAATTATCCAGGACCGGCAGGAGATCCTTGCACAGGTTCTCATTGGCGAACTGCACCAATTCGGCCCGCTCCTTTTCCTGGCGCTTTTTAAGATTCTCCATCTCCGCGGCGCAGCGCAGCAGGCGGTCATAATATTCCTGAGCCTCTTTGGTTTTTTCGGCTAGTTTATTTTGCAGAGCCGCCAAATCGGTTACTTCGCCGGGCCCTATTTCCGGTGCGGCTTCCTCGGTGCTTGCCAAATCTTCGTCTGTCTGGTTGGGCGGCCCTCCCGGATTATCGGTTAAAGCCATGAAAACTAAAGCCTCCTGTCTCCAAATAATTCCTATTAATCAAAGTAATCCCCAAATAGTAAACGTCCAGTATTCAATTGGGCTTTTTTTTGAGCCAGTTGCTGACCGCTGAGGCGGTGTAGCGCACGATGGGGACCACTTTGGCATAATCCATGCGCATGGGGCCGATGACGCCCAGGCTGCCCAGAGGCGCCTGGTCGGAGCTGTAGGCCGAGGCCACCAGACTCAGTTGCATCTCCGGAAAGTGCTCTTCAGGGCTGATAATGATCTGGACGCCTTCGGAGACCATGGTCTGGTCGAGCAAGGTGATCAAATGATGCTTTTCTTCAAAGGCCTTGACCAAAGTCCGGATTTTTTCCACATCTTCCCGGAATTCCGGGTAATCAAGGATATGGCTGGTGCCCTCGATATAGAGCTCCTCTTCATCGGCCTCGCTTTGCAAAGCCTCGCGGCTCAGGCTCAAAGCCTGGGACACCATCCGGTCAAACAGGTTTTTTTCCTCTTGCATCTGAGACAATATGCGCAGCCGAGCTTCCCTGAGCGTCAGGTTCTGGCAGATGTCATTCAGGAAGCGGCTGAAGCGGTCCAACTGCTCCTGGCTGTAATTGACGCCGCTCCGCACAAATCGGGTCTGCACCTGCTGGTCCTGAACGACCAGGAGGGTCAGCACCATGTCCCCTCCCACGCTGATGAACTGGATGTGCTTCAGGCACAAGGCCTCAGGGCGAGGGGTTAGCACCAAGGCCGGATGCCCTGTCATGGTGGACAGGGCTCGGGAAGCCTGGCGGAATAATTCCTGGGGTTCCTTGGCCGCAGGGTGAAACGCCTGCTGCAGCCGCCGCTTGGCTCCGGAGGCCAGCTCCACGTCCGGGAGAATGTGGTCCACATAGAACCTGAATCCCAAGGCGGTGGGCATCCGGCCGGCTGAGGTGTGGGGTTGTCTTAGATAACCCGCCTCCTCCAGATCCAGCATGATGTTCCTGATGCTTGCCGAACTGAGATTAAGGCCTGAGAACTTGGCCACGGTGCGGGAGCCCACCGGCTCTCCCGTCGCAATGTAGCGGTCCAGAACCGTTTTGAGTACCAGGATCTCCCGTTCTTTAAAGAGTTCCTTAGACTTAGCCATAGCCGATCAGTCAACCGTCCCTTAAATTAATTATCCCTGTCTAATTTGTCAAGGGATATTAGGAGTTTTTGGAGTCAGGGGTTAGGTGGCCGGGCAAAGCAAATCGTTTCGGAATAATTGCCAGGCTGCTGAATTGCCCTGGTCACAACCCTTAATTCTTCACTACCCCTGGCAGCGGTGGCGCACGCTTTCGCCCTCCATCATGTAAACCACCTGCTCGGCGATATTGGTGGCGTGATCGCCGGCCCGCTCCAGATTCCGCACCACCATGATCTGGCTGAAGCCGAAGGGGATGATTTCATCAGTGACCATGATGCTTGCTAAATCCTGAATGATGCTGCGGTCCAGGGCGTCTACCTCGTCATCCGACCGGCAGACCTCCCGGGCCAATTTGACATCCTGATTGATAAAGGCCGTGAGGCTGCGCCGCAGCATATCGAGCACCATGCCGGCCATGCGGGGCAGATCCGGATGGAAATCATGGGGAGGCATATGACTGACGGTTAAAGCCTCTTCCGCGATATTCACGGCCAGATCGCCGATGCGCTCCAACTCGGCGATGAGGTGGTCCACCGCCATTATCCGGCGCAGGTCCACGGCCACCGGCTGGTAGAGGGCGATGATCCGGACGCAGTCGATGTCAATCTCTTCTTCCAAATCATTGATGGCCTTGTCTCCGGCAATGATCTCCCGGGCCTTTACGGCGTCGCGTTGCCACAAGGCCCTGACGCTCTCATCCAGGGCCTTTTCCGCCAGCTCGGCCAGCCTGAGGAGCTTTCCCGTCAATTTGTTCAGATCCTGGGCGAGTTTTCCCAGGCGTGTCTCAGGATTAGAGGGGTTCCCTTCTTTCATGTTCGCCCCTTGCTGTCAGCCGCCCCGGATGCCGTTCGGGGGCACGAGGTTCTTTGCAAGGGCGGCTCCGCCGCGTTTTAAGTTTAATACTACCATGATAATCATCGGAAATGACAACTGAGAAAAAAACTTGCTTCAGGCCTCTCAATACTTCACCTCCACCAGAAACAAGCCCTGGGGTGGCGCGGTGGGGCCGGCCCGCCGGCGCTCCCCGGTTATAAGAAGGTCTGCCAGGTCTTCGGGAGGCCGCTTGCCCCTGCCGATCTCCGCCATGGTGCCCACCAGGCTGCGCACCATGCCGCGCAAAAAGCCGGTAGCTGTGATGGTAAAGACGAGCTTGCCTTCTGATGGTTTTTGCCAAGCCGCAGCCAGAACGCGGCGCACCGGGTTTTTGATGCTGCTGCCGCTGGCCTGGAACGCACTAAAATCGTGTTCGCCGGGCAAACTTGCGGCGGCCCGCTGCATGGCCTTCAGGTCCAGCGGCTGGGAGATCCACCAGCTTAGGCCGCGCTCCAGGGGCGAGCGGATGGGCCGGTTCAGGACGTGATAGGCATAGGTTTTGGACAGGGCGGCTTTGCGGGCGTGAAAGTCCCGGGAAACCTCCTTAACCTCCAGGACGGCTATATCTCCGGGCAGGAGGGCATTGAGACCGTTAAGAAAGGCTGACAAGGGCAGGGCGCTGGCGGTGTGGAAGTTGGCCACCTGCCCCAGGGCGTGGACCCCGGCGTCAGTGCGCCCGGAGCCCGTTACCCTGACAGGCTCCCCGGTCAGACGGGCCAGGGCCTCCTCAACGGCTGCCTGAATGGTATGGGCATTTTTCTGGCGCTGCCAGCCATGGTAGCAGGCGCCGTCGTATTCCAGGGTGAGTTTGAGGTTGCGCCGCCCCCCCATGGTCGTGGAAAACACCCTTCAGGTCGGATTCAAAAGTAAGTGGACACGGCTGCTTGACAATTATTTTATGAAAAAATGCCTTTTTTAACTGAAAACTGAAAACTGAAAACCGCCTTACGGGGTGAGAGGCACCAGGTCCAGCCCCAAAGTTTCCGGATAGCCGGCCATCAGGTTGAAGTTGTGCACCGCCTGGGTGGAGGCGCCCCGGGCCAGGTTGTCTATGGCTGAGAGCACGATGATCAGGCGGCGCTCAGGGTCGACCTTGAAGCCGATGTCGCAGAAATTGGAGCCCCGGACATGGCCGGTGGCAGGAAGGCTGCCGGGGGCGTGGAGGCGCACGAAGGGATGGTCGGCGTAAAAGTCCTGATAGAGGCCGAAAACCTCCTCATCGCCAAGGGGCTTGGCCAAGCCGGCGTAAAGGGTTCCCAATATGCCCCGGCTCATGGGGACCAGGTGCGGTGTGAAGGCGATTTTCACCGGCTCCCCGGCAAGCCCGCTCAGCTCCTGCTCCATTTCGGGGGTGTGCCGGTGCTCCGCCACCTTGTAAGCCCGAAAGCTGTCGCTCACTTCGCAAAAGCTGGTGGCCAGCGAGGCCCCCCGCCCGGCGCCGCTCACCCCGGATTTGCAATCCGCAATAAGGGAATCAAGGCGCACCAGTTTAGCTTTGACCAGAGGCGCCAACCCCAGGATGACGCAGGTGGGGTAGCAGCCGGGGTTGCCCACCAGTTTGGCGGCTTTCAGCCGGTCCCGGTAGAGCTCCGGCAAGCCGTACACCGCTTCTTTGAGCAGATGCGCCGCGGCGTGCGGCTGGTACCAGGCCTCATAGATTGCCTGATCCCGAAAGCGGAAGTCGGCGCTCAAATCCACCACCCGACAGCCGCCTTGAAGAAGCCGGGGCACAATCTCCATAGCCGTCTGATGCGGCACCGCGGTGAAGACGAACTCGGCCTGGGCCGCAACGGCTTCGGGATCGGGGGCGGTAAAGGCGAGATCGACGACACGGGCCAGGGCCGGGAAAATCCGGCTTACCGGCCGGCCCTGGTATTCCCGGGAGGTGGCGGCGATGAGCTCTGCTTCGGGGTGCCGTGAGAGAAGCCGCATGAGCTCCTGCCCGGTGTAACCCGAGGCGCCGAACACCGCCACCTTGACTCTGGCGGTCATGACGGGAGACTAACGCTTGGAGTACTGGCAGCCGCGGCGGGCGCCCCGGCGGCCGTATTTCTTGCGCTCTTTGATGCGGGCGTCCCGGGTGAGCAAGCCGGCCTTCTTGAGCACAGCCCTGAACTCCGGGTTCAGGTTCACCAGGGCCCGGCTTAGCCCGTGCTTGATGGCCCCGGCTTGGCCTTCCGGGCCGCCTCCCTGGACGTTCACCAGGATGTCCAGGTCCGTACCCACATTGAGCAGGGCCAGAGGCTGGCGCGCCAGATTGCGGGTGGTCTCCAGAGGGAAGTAATCTTCCATTGCCCGCTTGTTTATCACCATGCGGCCGTTTCCTGGGCGCAGGTAGACCCGGGCCACCGCGGACTTGCGTTTACCCACTGCGTGGATGTTGAAACCGTCTGCCATTAATCCTCCCAAGTGAGGGGCTGGGGCTGTTGGGCCTCGTGAGGATGTTCGGCCCCGGCATAGATTTTTAATTTTTTCAATAACTGGCGCCCCAGGCTGTTTTTGGGGAGCATGCCCCGCACCGCGTGTCTTAGCACTTCTTCGGGCTTTTTCTTGAGCATGGTCCGGGCGCTGGTGGCTTTTAAGCCGCCCATGTAGCCGGAGTGCCGGTAATACATCTTTTGGTCCAGTTTGTCCCCGGTGAAGCGCACTTTTTGGGCGTTTACCACCACCACAAAGTCGCCCGCGTCGGTGTGCGGAGTGTATACCGGCTTATGTTTGCCCCTGAGCACCATGGCGATCCTGCTGGCCAGCCGGCCCACCACTTTGCCGTCCGCATCCACCAGATGCCAGTTGCGGGCAGCTTCTTCCTTTTTTGCCATAAAGCTTTTCATGATCAGCCTCGTTTTCACTTAAACCTTGTAAATATATCGGTGAAATTCAACTCTTGTCAAGAGGCCCGGAGGTTGGTTCCGGCCTCAAGCGCAAATTTTTTCTTTTTAAAATGCCGAGGCGAACAGATTGTGCCTTATAGCTTATCAGAAAGGAAGCCGGTGTGCTGAGAAATCCCGATCCAGGCAAAGTTTCCGGGGCTGCTGCGGAAAAAGAAGACGCCCCCGGCAGCGTGCTCAGGGGCATCAACCTGAATATATGGGTGCGGAAAGGAGTGATTATTCTAAGGTAAAAGCAAAAGGCGTGCCAGGTTAATCCAAAGAAAATCTCAGTAAATTTGCAGAGATATGTATTTTACGGACGTGCAGGATTATTTTCCGCCAAGAAATTTCTCCCTCGGCAACAGGAGAAGGCTTAAGCCGAAGAAACGAGGTCATCCACCACGTTATCGGGAAAGGACAGGCAGCTTTTCCATTGCTATTGCCTGCAGTTTATGGCATGGTTTGGCAGATTGCCGGCCCCTATAAAGCAATCCCCTGAGCCGGCGCCATTCCCAGAAAAGGACCGGGCGAACGGATGCTGAGGAAAACTCAATTTTTCATGGTTCTGTTGGCCGTGGCTTTAGTGGCGGTCATGCCCCTGAGCTGCAGCAAGAAGGATGTCCATCTCGCCGACTATGACCGGCTGCAGGAGGGGGCCAGCACCAAGGACGATGTGATCCGAATTTACGGGAAACCTAAATTCACGCTTCGGACTATGGACGGCGGCGAGACCTGGTCCTACGACCGCGATCACAGCGGTGACTTTGTTGACCGGAACTACGTCTTCAAATTTCATTTCGACCGACACGGCAGGCTCATCGAAAAGTCGTATTTTCTGAGCAAATGGCCCTGATGGGGCCGGCGGCGCCTGCCGTTTTCTCCTTTCTTATATGCTTCTTGGCTCCTTAAATCAGACCGCGGTGCGTACCCCGATGCACCGGCACCTGAATCATAAAGGCGTTTTTTATTTTCCCCTCTTTTTAGGCGGACATTAATAGCTTTAAGCCATATGCTGTAAGCTTAAAGGCCTGGAATCTTTAATCTTAACTCCATAGGGTGTCTTACCTGAGCAAAGGTACCTGCCGGATCAGGAGATCCCAAGTGGCACAGGCGTCCCGCCTGGGCTTAAAGCCGGGACGGTGTGCCACCCACCTTAAGCCGCAGAGCTCCCCCCCGGAACTCGAAAATTAAAAAAAATTTTTAGTAGAATTAATGACTTTTATTGAACAATGATTATAAGGAAGCTCATGTAAACCAAGTCCGGGAGGAGGAATGGCCGGAAGGGAAAGCTCAGAAGCAATATTGCGCCCGAAGTTGGCCAAGTGCCCTACCGGCATCCGGGGGCTGGACGAGATCACCAACGGCGGTCTGCCCCGAGGGCGTCCCACCCTGGTGTGCGGCGGCGCCGGCTGCGGCAAGACCCTGTTGGGCATGGAATTCATTGTGCGGGGGGCGGTGGAATATGGCGAGCCCGGCGTCTTTATGTCTTTCGAGGAAGGCGTTGAAGAACTGATTCAGAATATGGCTTCCTTGGGTTTCGAATTGGAGGATCTGAAAGAGAAGCGCAAAATTTTTCTGGATTTTGTCTTCATCGAGCGCCATGAAATTGAGGAGACCGGTGAGTACGATCTGGAGGGGCTTTTCATCCGTCTGGCCAGCGCCGTTGACGCGATCGGAGCCAAACGGGTGGTTTTGGACACCATCGAGGCCCTTTTCGCCGGCCTCCCCAACGAACTCATCCTGCGTTCGGAGCTGAGGCGTCTTTTCCGTTGGCTGAAGGACAAGGGCCTCACTACAGTCGTCACCGGCGAGAAAGGCAGAGGAGCCCTCACCCGGCACGGCATCGAGGAATACGTCTCCGACGCGGTAATCGTCCTGGACCACCGCATCTTCAACCAGATCGCCACCCGGCGTTTGCGCCTCATCAAATACCGCGGCTCCCTGCATTGGGCGGACGAATATCCCTTCATGATCGACGAAAACGGCATTGCCATCATACCCATCACCTCCCTGAGTCTGGATTACGCGGTTTCCAGCGAGCGCGTCTCCACGGGCGTCCCTTATCAGGACCAAATGTTGGGGGGAGGGTATTACCGGGGCAGCAGCATCCTGGTGTCGGGCACCGCGGGCTCCGGCAAATCTTCCCTGGCGGGCAGCTTCGCGAATGACGTCTGTCGCCGCGGCGAGCGCTGCCTTTACATGGCCTTCGAGGAGTCTCCGGCCCAAATCATCCGCAACATGCGCGGCATCGGCCTGGACCTGGAGCCCTGGGTTGAGCAGGGCCTTCTCAAATTCCACGCCGCCAGGCCCACCCTGTACGGTCTGGAAATGCACCTGGCCATGATTTGCAAGTTGACCGATGAACTTAAGCCATCCGCAGTAATTATGGATCCGGTCACCAATCTCTCCATTACGGCCGGTCCCAGGGAAGTGAAATCGATGCTCATGCGACTGGTGGATTTTCTCAAGAACCGGCAGATTACCACCCTGTTAACTCATCTGAGCCATCCAGGCGAGGTGGAGACGACCACCATGGGCATCTCTTCCCTCATGGACACCTGGATGCTGGTCCTGTATAGGGAGAGCACCGGCCAGCGCCGCCGCGTTTTGCATATCCTGAAATCACGGGGTATGGGTCATTCCAGCCGGATGACGGAGTTCACCATCACTGATCAAGGGATTAAACTGGTGGAGGTTTAACAAGCCGGCTCCCAAGTTGGCCGAGGCAAGAAAACCCGAAAAGAACGCATCGGGGGCAAGCCCAGGCGCCGTCACCCAAGGAAGGGGAAAATGCCATGAATGAAACGAAAAACTGGCAACTGCGCCTCTATGTAGCCGGCATGACGCCCAAGTGCCTGGCCGCGTATGAAAATCTCAAGAGAATTTGTGAGGAGCATCTGAAAGGGCAATATTCCATTGAGATTGTTGATCTCCTGGAAAACCCCCAGTTGGCCCGGGGTGACCAGATTTTGGCCATCCCCACCCTGGTGCGAAAACTGCCGCCGCCTCTGAAAAAGATAATCGGGGACCTGTCCAACAAGGAAAAGGTGCTGGTGGGGCTGGACCTCCGGCCGCGGGCTGCTTAGCTTCTGGAAAACGCAGTGGACTGCTTGGGCCTTGAGCCGGCAGCCATTCTGAAAAGTACAGGGAAAGTTTATGGACGAGCCCAAAAACAAAGACCCCGAGAAATTTGACAAGGCCTTGAAGCAGCGGCACAATGATCATTACTTGTTGCGGCTGTACGTGTCCGGCTTGTCCCCCAAATCCCGGCGGGCCATCGAAAACCTCAAGGAAATTTGTGAGGAGTACCTGAAGGACCGCTATGACCTGGAGGTCATCGATATTTTTCAGCAGCCGGAATTGGCTCGGGCCGAGCAAATTATTGCGGCTCCCACGCTCATAAAGGAACTGCCTCCGCCTTTACGCAAATTCATCGGGGACCTGTCCGAAACCGAAAAGATTTTGGTGGGCCTGGAAATAAAAATCCCCATAGAAGGTGGAATCAGCTAAAAGGGTCACTATGGAGGCAATGCTGCTTAAGGCTTCAAAAACCGGCGTAGACTCACCGATTATTTCAGAGTAGAATAAAATATGCCTGATCATCAACAGCTTAAGGTTGCGTCCAGAAACCGCCGAACCCGGAATGACCAAAAGGCACCCCGGAAATTTCTCATTCAGCTTATCTGCGGAACCATTTCGCCTCCTTCAAAACCGCCGCGGCAGGTGCCTTCAAGACGAATTCCGAAAAATTCAGGTAGTCAGCTTGAATAGGTGGACCAAGAAAGAACTCGTGGACGAGTTGGATGACCTGCGATTCCGCCTTGAAGAAGCGGAAGACACCCTGAGGGCCATTCGCCAAGGAGAGGTGGACGCCCTCGTAGTGTCCGGGCCGGATGGCGATAGAATATATACCCTGAAAGGAGCCGATTATTCCTATCGCGTCCTCGTGGAAACGATTAACGAAGGCGCGGCCACCCTGGACCGAAACGGCAAAATTATTTATGCCAACCGGAGCCTTTCCGAACTTCTGAAATCACCCCTGCAAAAAGTGGTCGGCTCTTCCATCCGGGATTACATCCTGCCTTTTGATCGGGCTTCGTTTGAATCCCTGCTGGTTCAGGCGCAACAAGGCAATAGCAAGGGTGAAGTTCATCTCATCATAGAAGGCGTTATAACCCCGGTCTTATTTTCCTTGAGCAGCATTCCTCTGGCAGACCTGCCCGGCGCCGTCGGCCTGGTGGTCACTGACCTCAGCCAGCAGAAGCGGCAGGAAAAGTTACTGCGCTATCTCACGGAGCAGTTAATCAAGGCCCAGGAAAATGAGCGCCGCCGCCTGGCGGCCGAACTGCACGACGAACTGGGACACGCCTTGTTGAATTTGAAACTCTCCATCAAATCCCTGGAGAAAAACCTGGCGCCGGAGCAGGGTGCTCTTAAAGAGGCGCTAAGCAAAATAATCCAGAATATCGGCAACGCTTTTCAAGATGTCCGGCGGTTGTATCAGCATCTGAGCCCCGGAGACCTGGAAGACTTGGGCCTGACCATCGCGCTTCACAACCTGGTGGAAGAATTCGCCGATATCCATAAGAATATAATTTGGACGGTGAAGCTGGATAACCTGAACGGCTTTTTTGACATCCCGCAGGCCACGGTTATTTACCGCATCATCCAAGAGGCCCTGACCAACATCGGCAAGCATGCTCAGGCAAAACATGCCAGTATAGTGGCCGAGAGAAAAGATCAGGGTATCGCCGTTACCATCAAAGACGACGGCATGGGCTTCGACCCTTCGGATGTGGGCCCCGGTAAAAACAACCTGGGTCTCCTGGCAATGGAAGAACGGGTTAAAATCCTGGGCGGCGCCTTCAAGCTCCGGAGCGAAAAAAACCACGGCACCAGCATAACGTTCCTGGTGCCGTTCTCACCGCTTGGGGAGGTAAAGGATGAAACCTTATGAGGTCGTGCTGGCTGATGACCATGTGATCTTCCGCCAAGGCATCAAAGACATTATCCAGGACCTTGAGGGTTTCCAGGTGGTGGGCGAAGCCGGTGACGGTCTCGAACTTTTGGAGTTGCTTAAGGATGTGCATCCCGATCTGGTCATCCTCGACATTTCCATGCCGAACCTCAGGGGCTTGGAGGCCGCTGAAGAGATTAAAAAGCATTACCCTCAGATGAAAGTCCTGCTTTTGACCATGCACAAGAAAAAGAGCTTCGTCCAGTTGGGCCTGCAAGCCGGGGCCGACGGCTTCCTGCTCAAGGATGATGCGGACTCCGAACTTATTAAGGCTCTGGAAACCATCAAGCATGGACAGGTATATCTTTCGCCTCTCCTGACCGGCATTATTCGCGATCTGACCGTGGCGGAGCCCGAAGTAGAGAAGCTGACCAAGCGGGAGAGACAGATTTTAAAACTGATGGCCGAAGGCAAAACCCCCCAGGAAATCGCCGAATTCCTCTATATCAGCATACCCACCGTGCGCACCCACCGGGCCAGAATTCTGAAAAAATTGGGCTTGAGAACCCAAGCCCATCTGATCAAGTACGCCGTAGACCGCGGCCTCACCTCCGTTGATTGACAGGCAGTATGCTCCTTTTGCCGGCAGCAATAAGCCGCTGATCTCCTTTCCCAAAAATTTTCGTAGCCTTCCCAGGACATAGCATTCTGCAAGAGCGGGGAGCGAACCGCCCTTACCGAGGCATGCCGTGCGAAGAGGATTTTGCAGGGATTTTTCTGGATATGGTGCAGCGCGGCGGCCCCCGTCCTTCCATTATGGCTTTAAACTAATCACTTTTGATGAAGGCAAAATCATTGCTTTATTGTATAGACACACCTTCCCTCCCTTACCATATTTACTCCAAAGAGCACAAGCAGACCGGATTAAACCAACTTATTGCCAAGGCAGCTTTCATACTGCCGCAGCTTTGTCTTTTAAACAAAATAAAGCGCGTTGCACAGGGATTTCTCTGTAAAGGTGATGCCTATGAGAGAACAAACTGCCGCCGGCTTTCCCCGACGGCCCAAAATAGAGCCTCCGAGGCTTAAGCGGAACTCTTCAGGGAAAGGCCGGGCTTTTAAGAGATTCGGCGAACTAGGAAAGACAGTTATTCAGGGAGTAGTGGAACTCATCGGCGATTTTCCCGCTGACAGGTTCGGCAGCACCAACGGCGTGAAGCACAGCGGCGCGGTTCTGCGAACCGAAACGGAGCGCTTCGTGGTTCACCTGGGGCCGGTGCATTACTTTCAGAAGCATGATTTCCAGGTCAGGGCCGGGGACTCACTGGAAATTTCCGGCTCAAAAGTGGTTACCGATGACCGGAACCTGATTGTCCTGGCCAGCGAAGTCAAAACCAGGGAGAAAAAATTACAGCTCCGCAACCAGCAGGGTGTGCCGCTCTGGTAGGTCCTTGCCAAAAGCTTACATGAAGGCCGCTCAGCCAGGCAAAAACGGGCTGCGGCCTTCGGTATGCAATTTCCGCCCGACAATTCGCAACCCTGCCTTTAAACTTTCCGCGACTTTGCCGAAGCCTCTCCGGAGAGCTTTTTTGAAATGTCAGGTGACATTTCAAGAATGGGAAAAAAAGGCGGGAATGGTGGTCACCCGCTTAATTTCGCTTGCAATTTTTCTGATCAGCGGAGGCTTACGCGGCGTCGGGGTTTTCCTCCCAAAGGCCGAAGCTGTTGTTTTCCGGGTCGACACAGACGGCGAAATAACCCATTTCAGGAACCGCGGTTTTGGGTACGACCACCTGACCGCCAAGACTCTCAACCTTTTTCATGTACTCGTCCAAAGACGGCACGTCAATGTACACGGTGGTATGTTGCTGTGGGTTCTGGCGTTTCATCAGCCCGCCGTCCACGCCCATCCGGCCTTCTTCTTTGCCGGTCATGATCATCCAGTAATCCATGGTGGGAGGACCGGCAAATTTCTCAATCTTCCAGCCGAAAAGCCCGGTATAGAATTTTCGGGCTCTTTCCACATTATCCGCGGGAATTTCGAAGTGAACTATGGTGGGCATATCCGGGCCTCCTATTCTTTGGTTGAAATTTTCGTGATGCGACCGCCTTGGCAACTCCATCAAAGAAAAGGCTTTACTGGCAAGGCTCTCGTCTCAGCCCAACCCTTCCGCTCGTTCCCATGTACTGAACCGGAACGATAAAGAATGCCAAGCTCAGCTTGGCGGCAGGTGCTTTCCCAAGCGGGAGCTGAACGAGTTAGAAAACCGGGTCAGGGGATTTGAGTATAAAATCCTAACGGCTTTCCCGCGCCGTTAATAAACAACAGCAGAAATCCTTTAAATTTTTATTAAGCATCCCTTCTGCAATTTCAAGGCAGCCTGTTGCGCCGGAAGGAGAAATGGTATGACCTGGCCGACTTGCCTTGACAGCGAATTTTGCCGGTATTTATCTTATGCCAGGGGCTAGCCATGAAAATCTTTGTGGGCACCAGCGGGTTCGGCTACCAGGAGTGGAAAGGCAAATTTTATCCTGACAAGATTTCGTCCAAGGAAATGCTGCGCTTCTATGCTCAACGTTTCACCGCGGTGGAGATCAACAATACTTTTTACCACATGCCCACCGAGCCCATCCTTAGCTCCTGGGCCGGGCAGGTGCCCGATGATTTTGTTTTCGCGCTGAAGGCCCCCCAGGTCATAACGCATCTGAAGCGCTTGAGAAATGTGGACGCGGAGGCCGGGTACCTTTTCAGGACACTGTCAATCCTGGACCGGAAGCTGGGGCCGGTTTTATTCCAGTTCCCCAAGAGCTTTCGCGCCGACCGCCCGGCGCTGGCGGGTTTTCTGGCTCTGATTCCCGGCGGCGTCTCCTGCGCCTTTGATTTCCGCAGCCCCTCCTGGCTTGAGGGTGGGATTCTTGACCTCCTGAGCGGCAGGGGATGCAGCCTGTGCATTACGGATGCCGATGAAAAGCCGGCAGACGAGATTGTTAAGACTGCAACGTGGGGCTACCTGCGCCTGCGCCGCACCGCTTATACGGATGCCGATCTGTCGCAGTGGCTGGAAAAAATCCTGGCGCAGAAATGGGAAGCGGCTTTCGTTTTTTTTAAACATGAAGAGGAAGCCAAAGGGCCCGAATTGGCGCGGCGCTTTCGCGAGCTTGCCGATTCCAGGCAGGCGATCCAGAGAGGCGCCTGAAAATATAATACGGTTAGATTTTCACCTGCTGGTGCAGAAATGGAACCGTCACTCCGGTGTAACCCAAATCATCGCGCAGCCGGGTGGCGAGAGCCTCGGCTGCTTCCGGGTCGCCGTGCACGATAAAGGTCTGCTGCGGGGGCTTTTCCAACGCCCGCACCCACCCCAGAAGATCAGGCTGATCGGCATGGCTGCTGAAGCCGTTCAAAGTTATCACTTCCGCTTCCAAATGGTATTCCATCCCGAAGATACGAACCGTGGACGCCCGCTCCACCAGGCGGCGGCCCAAAGTGTTCGGGGCCTGCCAGCCGACGATCAGGATTGTATTGCGGGGGTCTTCAATATTGTTCTTCAGGTGATGCTGGATGCGTCCGGCCTCGGCCATGCCGGAGGCGCTGATGATCACGCAAGGGCCTCGCAGGCCGTGCAGCCTCTTGGACTGTTCCACATCCCGGATGTAGCGCAATTGCTTGAAACCGAAAATATCATTCTCCGGGTCTTCATGGAGGATATAATCCCAGATATCGTCATCGAAGCATTCAGGATGCTGGCGAAAAATATCGGTCACATTGACCGCCAGGGGACTGTCAACAAAGACGGGGATCTCAGGCAAATCGCCCCGGTGGTAAAGTTTATTCAACAGATAAACCAGAAACTGGGTGCGCTCCACGGCAAAGGCCGGGATGATGACCTTGCCCCCGCGTCGGCTGGTATTTCGGATAATCTGTTCGAGAGCTTCCGCGGATTCCTCCACAGGCGGGTGAGTCCGGCTGCCGTAAGTGCTTTCAATGATGAGGATGTCGGCAGTCCTGAGCAGGGCAGGGTCGCGCAAAAGGGGCAGATGAGGCCGGCCCAAGTCGCCGGTAAAGACCAGGCGCCGGTCGGGCCCGCTTTGCTCGGGCCGCCAATCGAGCGCCACGATGGCCGAGCCCAGCATATGCCCGGCATCATAAAGGGTCACCGTTATCCCCGGCCCTAATTCGTAAGGTTTCTCATAAGCAGCCCTTTCAAAGTATTTAAGCGACTCAGCCGCGTCTTCCTGGGTGTAGATGGGCTCCACCGGAGGTTCGCCGATCTTCTGCCGCTGCCGGTTGACATAGGCCACGTCCTCCTCCTGGATATGGCCGCTGTCCAGGAGCATGGCGCCGCACAGGTCGACGGTGGCGGTGGTGCAGAGAATCCTGCCCCTGAACCCTTGTTTCACCAGGTTGGGGATATTGCCCGAGTGGTCGATGTGGGCGTGCGACAGCACCACCGCCTCAATGGACGCGGCATCAAAGGGGAACTCCCGGTTCCGTCTCCGGGCCTCGTCGCGCTTCCCCTGATACAGGCCGCAGTCGAGCAGAATCTTTTTCCCGTTGACCGTGAGCAAATGCTGGGATCCGGTTACCGTCTGAGCTGCACCATGAAAACTGATTTGCATGAATGACCTCAAATCCTTTCAAACGTCCCGCCGGCGGGACCCCGCGGCTTTACCGCTTTCCCGCCTGTGAATGTGCTTAAAAATATCATTCCAAAGACTGCCTGGCTGCCATAATAGCTTCGCCGTGCATAACGGACAAGCCGAACAATCATTATAGACCCTTCTGCAGACGCAATCATTCCAAGACAAAAAAAACATAGTAATTTTTTTGTGCTGCTAGTCCATACTGTTTCACTTATTCCCAAAATCTGATGGTTCTTCGTGATAACATGGGGAAAAAGCTTTTGCGGGGCTGCCGATATGACTACCAACTGCGAAATCCGGCCGATATCCCAAAAAATGAAGTTCTGTCTGAGAACAGCCAGCCGTCTCACTATGGGCTTGGCGCTGCTTGGTTTGATTCTGAGCCTGTCGGGGTCGACCGCCTCCGGTGCCGGCCCGGTCCGGCCGGAAAAGGACGCGGCGGCCTATAATCCTGAAAAGAACTTCACCATCAAAGAAGTCATTCCCAGCCCTGAAAAGGAAGTGGTTAAGATCATCTTCAGCGCGCCGGTACCCTTGGAGATGATCCGGGGCAACCTGCGCTTCCTGCCGCGCCTGAAGCTGGATTGGGACGGTTCCACCATGAGCCCCGAAGGGGTTCTCACCCTCAAAGGCGCGTTTCGCTACGGCTCGCCGCATTATATTGATTTGCCGGAGACTCTGGAGGTCAAGGGCAAAACTTACTTCCCCACGGTCACCAGGTTCGCCATGCCGGACCGGCTGGCGCGAGTGGAGTTCGTGGAGGGCAAGCGGGTCATTGAGCGGGACAGCCGCCAACTCCTGCATGTCCGGACCGTTAATGTAAAGGAAGTGTTTCTGGAGAGTTTGCGGGTGCCGCCGGTGCTCCTGCCCCAAGCCCTGGCCGCAGCGGGCGCCGGTCAGGACCTGGGACAGACCCTGGAGCAGCTCAAAGCCGCAGTGGTCGAACTGGAACCGCTGATCAAGGGGAACCGGGCTTACAGTCCCTTTATGGGACAGCCCGGCCAGGAAAACCAGCTCTTCCCGGCCGGAGGAGAAAAAAACCAGCTCAAGGCGGTATCGCTGCCCTTGAGCTTTCGCAGTCACAAGGAAAAAGGCTCTCTCGAGCTCATCCGGGTCAAGGACAATAGTCCGGGAAGCCTGACAACCACTGAAACCGGCCTCTTTCGGCTTACCGACCTGGGGCTGACCTATAAGCTCGGCCAACACCAACTGCTGCTTTGGCTGAGTTCTCTCAAAACCGGCACCCCTGTCGGGGGCGCTCAGGTGCTGGCCTTTACCCGGCAATCTGAGGTTTTCCCTTTGGGGGTCACGGGCCAGGACGGGGTCCTGCTCATCGATTCCCGAGAGCGGGACGGCCTGTCCCTAAATCAACCGGGCGCCTTCAAACCGGCGAAACGCCCGGTGGACATTAAGGATATCACCTTCCTCATGGCCGGTGCCGACGGGGACGTATCCTTTATTGAAGTGGAGCCTGAGGGCGGCGTCAAGCCCCAGGGCATCCGCCAGGTGACCGGCGATTATATCCCCCGGAATCTCAAAGGCCAAGTGTTCACTGAGCGGGGTGTTTACCGCCCCGGTGAAAAGGTGTTTTTCAAGGGCACGGTGCGGGAATACCGGGAGGGCGCCGTAAAATCGCCCCAGGGGCTCCCGGTCACTTTCAGGGTGACCAATTCCAAGGGGGAAGAGGTCTTCAAGGTCGCAGACAAGCTCTCTGATTTCGGCACCGCCTCAGGTGAAATGGCCACCGAGCCTCATTGGGCCGTGGGGGCCTATACTCTGACCATGAGTTTCGGCGCGGAGACCGAGGCTTCTATCGGCGCGCCCAAGGATGAAGAAGAGGAACCGGAGTATGATGATAACGGCAGAAAAGTAATCAAGCCCAAGGCCGGCGAAGCCACGATAACTTTTCAGGTGCAGGAATTCAAACCTCCCCGGCATTTTACGGAAATCGCCTTTGAGCGGATCAAGCGGACCGACACGCGCTATGTCAACCGGGAGCGCCAAGCCGAGTTCGTCAAAATTGTCATCAGCGGCGGCTATTATGTCGGGGGGGTCGTGAAGCACGGCCAGGTCCGCTGGAAAATCCACCAGTCCCGGACCGAATACCAGGTTCCGGGTTACGACGGCTACACCTTCGGCTGCGACGGCAAGGAGCAGGGCGAACTTATCGAGAGCGGCCAGGCCATATTGGATGAAAAAGGTCAGGCCGCGGTGGAGTTTCCCCTGGACAAAAACCTGGTTTCCGGCCGCCAGGGTCTGTACGTGGTGGCCACGGTAGTGGACTTTGACGGCCGCGCCGCCACCGCCGCCAAGCAGTTCCAGGCTGACCCCGAATTTCTGGTGGGTATCAGCCGTCATCCGGAAAAGATTCAGATGGGGGAGCCCCAGAACCTGAAAATCGTGGTGGTGGACGGGCAGGGCCGCAAGGTCCGGCGCGGCTCGCTGCAAATAGAAGTCCTCCAGGAAAGCTGGACTTATGTGGCCAAACGCAACGATCAGGGCGACCTGTATTGGGACGACGCGACCATATGGAAAAAAGCTCTGGCCGCAGATGTGCCTCTGAAACGGGGAGAAGGCGTTTTCCGCTTCGACTGCGCCCAGGGGGGCCGCTACCTCCTGGCCTTTGTTTATAAGGACGACAAGGGCCGCACTTTCACATCCTCCACCCCCTACAAGGTGGCCTGGGAATACCGGGTGGATGAGAAAAGGAGTCGGCCTTACGAGCTCTTGGGCCTGTGGGCCGACCGGTCCGCGTACAAGCCCGGCGACACTGCGGATATCACCCTGAGTCCCAAAACCCCCATCTCCTGGTACCTGGTGACTGTGGAGCGCGACGGAATCCTTGATTACCAGGTGGTTCAGGGAGGTCAGGAGTCAAAAACCCTGCCCCTGGCCATCAAGGGCGATTACCCGCCCAATGTCTATGTGTCTGTTCTGGGTCTGACCCCCAGAGGTGACTTTCCGGTCCACACCGGCCGCTATGACAGCGAGGCTCCCGGGTTTGTCTGGGGCACCCTTAATTTGGCCGTGCTTAAGGAACCGGAAGGCCTGGAAGTGAAAATCAGTCTTGCGGCGCCGGAGCTCAAGGCCGAGCCGGGCGTCCCGGTGTCCGTGGATTTTTTAGTGACCGACCCCCAGGGCAAAGGCGTGGAAGCCGAAATGGCCGTGGCGGTGGTGGACGAATCCGTGCTGGCCCTCACCGGCTTCAAGACCCCGGCTCTGGAGCAGTTGACCCGCTTCGACTTGCCGCTAAGGGTGTTCACCGGCGAACTGCGCCAGGCTCTCGTCCATCAGACGCCGTTCTATCCTTCGCAGATTGAGCCCCTTACGGGCGGCGGCGGCATGTCCGGGGAGATGCTGTCCAAGCTCCGCAAGCTCTTTAAGGCGGTGGCGTATTATAACCCTGCGGTGCGCACCGATGCCCGGGGAAAGGCCCGAATCAGCTTCACGCTGCCGGACAATATCGCCAGCTACCGGGTTTATGCCGTGGCACTGGACCGGGGCAGCCGCTTTGCCAACGCCGAGCGCCGGCTCATTGCGGCCAAGGATTTTTACCTGGAGCCGGGCCTGCCCAACTACTTCATCCGGGGGGACAGCTTCCGCTTTCAGGTGGCCGCCTTCAACACCAGCCAGGCCAAAGGGCCGGTGGAATTCAGCGCGGCTGCACAGGGGGGCCTGAAATTGTCGGCTGACGACAAGGGCCGGCTGGAACCTCAAGGGAGCGCCAAATTGAATGTCAGCGGCACAGCCGAGGCCGCGGGGCCGGCCAAGGTCCGTTTTGCCGGCCGATTTTGGGATAAGGATGATGAAGTGGAGCTGAACCTGAAGATCAATTCCGGGCTGGTGCGGGATACCTATTCATCGTTCGGCTCCTTTACCGGGTCCGGCGAGGCCAGGCTGGTTCTGCCCGCCTATCTGACCGGGGCCGGAGCCGATAAGGTCAATCCGGAGGAAGTCCAGGCCGTCCTGACCCTGTCCGGGTCGCCCTTTGCCAGGCTGGCGCGGCCCCTAGGCTATCTGCTCCACTACCCATACGGCTGCGTGGAGCAGACCAGCTCGGGCGTCCTGGGCCTGGCGGCCCTGCGGGGGCTTATCCGGGACGGGCACATCAGCGGCGTGGCCCCGGAGGAAGTGGACCGGTTCATCAAGTCAGGCATCGACCGCCTTTTCGCCATGCAAACCAGGCAGGGAGAATTTGTATATTGGCCGGGACACCGCTATCCCCACCCTTGGGGGACCATCTACGCGGTGGCAGCCCTGAGCGTGGCCAAAACCCAGGGTCTGGCCGTTTGGGCAGAGGGCCTCAACAAGAGTCTCGAAGCTCTCAGAAGCAAATTCTACGGCGAAGTTTCTTCGACCCAAAAGGCTTTTGCCTGTTACCTCCTGGCCCTGAACAAGTCTCTGGACCGGGATTCGTATTTGCGGGTCAAGCGCGATGAGGCCAGGATGACAAGGGAGGGGAAGCTTCTCATGCTTTTGGCGGCCAAGCATGCCGGACTTCAGTCGCCCGATGAGCTGAAAACCGGCTTGAAGGGGGTTTTAAAGGCAAAGGAGGAAATGCCTGCCCAGAGCTGGCAGGAAGATTTCGACGCCCACTATCGGGGGCCGGCCCTGGAGCTTTTGGCAACCAGGAGCATCATGCCAGATGACCCCGTGACCGGCAAAGCCGCCCAAAAGCTCTTGGGCGGACTGGGGAACAACGGGCGCTGGACCTCCACCAGCGACACAGGCTGGGCGCTTCTGGCCCTGGGAGAATATTTTACAGGGGTAACCTTCAGCCAGGAGGCGGGCGACGTGAGCGTCACCCAGCCCCAGGGCCCCACCCAATCATTGACCCTGGACCCCAAAGGGTCCCGCAGTCTTAATCTGGATGCGCGGGCCTTTCTGCGAAACCCGGTGATCAAACTAAAGGGACAGCCGGGCCGCACCTGGCTCTATCAGGTGGATTTCACCGCACCGCGGCTGGACCTTGTTGAAAAGGGCGCCGAGCAGGGCTTCAAGGTGACCAAAAACGTTAAAAATACCGACGGCACGAACACTATTAAGGTGGGGGACCTGGTCAAAGTCTCTTTAATGGTGGATGTCACCAAAACCCAAAAATATGTGGTGCTGGACGACCCGGTGCCCGCCGGGCTCATGGCGGTGAACACCGCGTTCAAAACCGAAGAGACCATTCCGCCGGACCAGGAGCAGGAGCAAGAGGAGGATTTCTTTGATTATTTCGCCCCGGACGGGACCATGCGTTTCCGGCCTAATTTTTTCGAGATCCGGGATGACCGGGTGCTGGCCTTCCGGGACCTGGTTTTTGCCGGGTCCTACCGCTTCGTTTACTATGCCCGGGCGGTATGCGAAGGCTCCTTCATCATGCCTTCCACCCAGGCCGCGGCCATGTATGACCCTGAGGCGAAGGGATTTTCGCCTCAGGGGCGGCTCACCGTTCAGGCGCGCTGAGGTTGAAGTTGAGATTCCCGAAGAAAATCCGGTGGCTGCTGCTGGCGGCAGTCGTTACCTTAACGGGACTTTACCTGGAGGCAGCCACGCGCTTTGACGCTGCGGCCCTGGCCCCGGTCCCCGGCCCTCTGGTGCTGGACCGGCATGGTGAAATCCTGCGCCTGGTGCCGGACAGCCAGGGCCGCAAAGCAGTCCGCCTGCCGGGAGGCCCTCTTCCGGCCAACGTGGTGGCGGCGTTTGTGGCCGCCGAAGACCGGCGTTTTTGGGAGCATCCCGGAGTGGATGTCCTGGCCGTGGTCAGGGCCGCAGGTCAAAACCTGGCGGCCTGGCGCATTGTTTCAGGGGCTTCCACCATCACCCAGCAACTGGCCCGCCTCACCTACCCCGGGCCCCGCACCTACCGGCGCAAGCTGGTGGAAATGGTGCGCAGCCTGAGAATTGAAAGGGCGCTCGGCAAAGAAGAAATTTTGCGCCATTATCTGGACCGGGTGCCGTTGGGCTACAATTTGGCAGGGGTGGAAAGCGCGGCCCTGGCTTACTTCGGGCAACCCGCGGCCCGCCTGACCGTTTCCCAGGCCGCGCTTTTGGCGGCATTGCCCAAAGCCCCTAGCGCTCTCAGGCCCCATGGCCCCAGGCATGCCCGCCTGTTGGAACGGCAGCGCTGGATTTTGGGGCGGATGGCTTCTCTGGGGCTGATCGATTCTCAGGAACTGGAGACAGCCCGGGCGGAGCCCCTGGTGTTTCACGGCGTCGGCGGCGCCAAGCCGGTGTTCCCGTTTGAAGCGCCTCACTTTGTCCAGCAGGCTTTGTCCCGGCCCGGCGCAACAGGTCCCCGAAGCCTGGTGCGGACCACCCTGGACTTATCTTTACAGCGGCGGGTGGAGGCCGCGGTGCGTTCCCACCGGAACCGGCTTCTCAAAGCCGGGGCTTCACAAGCCGCCTGTGTGGTGGTGAACAACCGCACTTTGGAAGTGTCGGCCCTGGTGGGCTCCTATGCCTACGGTCCCCGGCACCAGGGCTTCAACAGCGGGGCCGCGGCCCTGCGGTCTCCGGGCTCCACCCTGAAGCCCTTCCTCTACGCCCAGGCTCTGGATCAGGGATTTTCTTCGGCCGCGGTTTTGGAGGATGTGGAACGGCGCTACCGCACGCCTTGGGGGGAATTTCTGCCGGCCAATTTTGACCGCGCCGCTCACGGTCCGGTGCCCCTGCGGGAGGCCCTGGGCAATTCTCTCAACCTGTCCGCGGTGAACTTACTGAATGCGGTAGGTTTCGAGTCCTTTTATGGCACTTTGAAAAACCTGAAGCTCATCAACCACCCGGACCGCAGCAGCGCCCATTACGGCCTGGGTTTGGTGGTGGGCAATCCCGAAGTGACCTTGATGCAGCTCGCCGCGGCATATGCCTGTCTGGCTAACGGCGGGGTCTTCCATAATCTGCGCTGGCGGCTGGATGAGCCTTTAGATACCGGGGTGCGGGTGTTTTCGCCTCAGGCGGCCTTCATCGTCAGCGACATCCTGGCCGATCCCCTGGCCCGGTGGCGGGTGTTCGGAGGCTCTCTGGCTATGAACGAGCCGTACCGCCTGGCCGCCAAAACCGGCACCAGCACAAAGTACCGGGATTGCTGGTGCGTCGCCTATTCGCCTGAATACACCATAGCCGTGTGGGTGGGAAATTTCACCGGCCGGCCCACCGCCGATTTGAGCGGCGCCACCGCGGCCGCTCCCATCGCAGCCGACGTGGGGCGCGAGCTCTTTGGAGGAAGCTCCCCCGCTCCCTTTATCAGACCCGAGGGAGTTGTGAGCGCCTCGGTCTGCGCCTTCTCGGGGCTTTTGCCGGCGCGAGGCTGCAGCCATCTGCGCCAGGAGTTCTTTCTATCCGGAACCGAGCCCGCCCAATCCTGCACTTATCACCAATCCCGGGAACCCTGGCACCACCTGGCCAGCCCTTATGCCGGCTGGCTGGGCCAACGACACCGAGTCGGCGGGGCAGGCAGATTCAGGCTGGCCGGATTCGATGAGAGCCTGGCGCAGCTTTTCACGGACGGCGAGGAGGATGCGGCCGCACTCCCTCATCCTGTCGGCAAAAGGGTGACTTTGGGCCTTGCCGCGGCGGACCACCGCGCCCAGAGCCGGGCGCGCTTCCCCGCCCTCGACCAAGGCCCTGCGGCGACTATTCAATATCCGCTCAATGAAGACCGTTTTTTGCTGCAGCCGGCGGAGGAGGAATTGCGCCTCACCGTCAAAATCGTCTGTCAGGTACCGTTAAAGAAGGTATCGTTGATCATCGATGGTCAAGAGGTGGCATCCGCAGGTCCCCCTTATGAAGTCGCGGTGGAGCTGGGGCGCGGGCGGCACCGCCTCATGGCCGTAGCCCCGGACGGCATCGGGGACAGCGTGACCGTGGTTGTTCAATAGAATCTGAAAGAAACTGGGAAGCTTTACCAGGCCGGAAATTATCTCTCAATTATGCCCTTAACTGCTGATATTTGTGCCAAATTCAGTTCAAAAAGAAGGAAGTCAATTTACTTAAAAAATTTTGATATGTCGTGGTTATTATCAATTGAGCCGCAGAGGGAGAATGACCATGCTTGGATTTGAGGCGAAGATGGGCAGAATGATTGGCAAAATAGGCCTGGTGCTGGCCTTAATTTTGTGGAGCGCGTTGCCGTCTTTGGGGCAGGTTCCATGGGCCGCGGTCGCCAGGGCGGCCAAGACGCTGCAATACGATCGCGGCACCGTGGAGACCATCAGCGGCACGGTAATCGAGGTTGAGGAGCTCGGACCCAGAAGGTTGGAGCGCCTATCTCAGGTGCACCTGCTGTTGAAAACCGACGGAGAAACCATCTTTGTCAAGCTGGGTCCGGAGAGCTGGCTGGCCAGGCATAACTTCAGCCTGGCGCCGGGGGACCATTTGACCGTCAAAGGTTCCAGAATCCTTCGGCCGCGGCAAACTTTTCTCGTAGCCGGGGAAGTCAGAAAAGACAGCCAGGTTTTACCTCTCCGGGATGAAAACGGGCGGCCTTTGTGGGATCGGGGCCTGCTCGAACCTTAAAACGTCTTGGGAGACGCCGGTTTCTCACCGATCAGTTACGCTCGATCTACTTCACGGCTGGGTGCAAAACTCAGTCGGCAGTAAGGGCCTCCAGCAGAGGTGCTTTATGCCTGACCATGACCTCCAAGTTATTTCCGGCGAAGATGCCTTGCACCTACTGGAACTTGTTGAATCGGCGCTAAATTCTAAAGACCTCGCAGCATTGGCACAGGGGGCGCTTCCCATCATAGTAAAATTGATGGCAGTAGATGCCGGCATTCTTTATTTGGAAGAGCCGAAACCCTCCACTTATTCCTTCAGCCAGGTGGCGATGCAAGGCAATACTCTGCTGGCCATTGAACATATTTGCCTTGAACAATTCCACAAGATGACGATTCAGGCAGGTCCCCGCCCTTTGATTCTGCCTCTGAGCCCACCGCAAAACTCTCAGGTGGCGTTGTTTCTCCTGCATCGCCAAGAAAATAAAATGGGAATTTTAGGACTTTTGGTTTCTGAAAACCGAAAACCTTCTGAACTCAAGATGGCAGAACGGTTTGTTTTTCTGCTTTCCCGATTCATAGCCCAACAGGTTGAACGTTTGGAATGCGAAAAAAAAATTGCCAAACTTAACGCCTATTTCACGGTGTGCTCCAAAATCGCCAAGGCTTTGAACCTCCGGGATGTCCTCGAGGCTGTCCTGTACTCAAGCATGAAAGCCGTTTCCGCAGAAGCCGCCTCGGTACTGTTGCTTGACGACAAAAAACAGAACTTCCGTTTTTTCGGTTTGGTACCCCCTCAGCCGACCATGATGGACGCCAAATTTCCGGCAAACCGGGGGCTGGCCGGGAAGATCCTAAAATTGCAGCAATCAGAGATTATCAACGACGTCCAGAACGACCCCCGGTTTTATAGAAGGTTTGACAAGGAGACAGGTTTTAAGACCAGAAACATGGTGGCTGTTCCCCTGCTGGCCGGAAAAGAAAAAGTCGGAGTATTGGAAGTTTTAAATAAGGCTGGCGGTGAACCGTTTCAGGAAGAGGATCGTCTTCTGCTTCAGTCGATTGCCGAGGAAATCGCCTTTGCCATCCATGACGCCAAATTAAGTGAAGCAAAGCAGGCCTTGACTGCTGAAATCGAGAAGATGCATCAATTTCAGGCAAAATTGATCCAGACCTCCCAAGACGGCATTATGGCCCATGACCCGCACGGCGAAATCCTCATTTTCAACGAAGGCGCAGAAAGAATTTTGGGTTATCGGAAAGAGGAGGTCATCGGCAAAATCAACGCCGCCCTTCTCTTTCCCCCCGGGGTGTCTCATGATATCAGGGAGAAAATAACCGGTCCTGAGTTTGGGGGGACGGGTCGCTTAATTAATTACGAGACTTTCACCTTAAGTAAGACAGGAGAGCAAATCCCTGTCGAACTTTCTGCCATACCTATCTATGAAGATGAGCATGAAATAGCCACGGTGGGATTTTTCCGGGACCTTCGGGAGCGCAGGCAACTGCAAGAGAAACTCCTGCAGTCGGAGCGACTGGCAGCTTTGGGCCAGATGGCGGCCCACATCACCCACGAGGTGAAAAATCCCTTGATGGTTGTCGGTGGGATGGCCCGCCAGGTATTGAAAGGTTTGGCAGATGATCAGCAGAAGAATGCCGCAAAGCTCAAAATCATCATCGAAGAAATCGGGCGGTTGGAGGATTTTTTGGCTGAGGTAGGGAGCTTTGCCAAGTTATCGGAGACCAGTAAAGGTTTCATTAATCCGAACACCGTGATACAGGACTTGGCCGTTAAATTGGAGCCGAGTCTTAATGAAAGAAATATTAAGCTTTTGTTGAAGCTGGACACCAAGCTTCCTCAGATCCAATTTGCGCCGCTCCAGTTGAGCCAGGTGCTTTTAAATATCGCCAAGAATGGCATCGAAGCCATGCCGGCCGGAGGCAGTTTGACCTTTGTCAGCGGGTGCCGGAACGACAGGGTGTTTGTGCAGATCAACGATACCGGTGAGGGAATTCCTTTTGACATCATGGCTAAGATCTTCCAACCCTTTTATTCCACCAAGCCCAAGGGCAGCGGTCTGGGATTGTCCATCTCCAAGACGATTATAGAAGCACATCAAGGGGAGATTAAAATAGAGAGCGAAGCTGGCAAAGGCACCAGCGTGACGATCTTTTTAAAGGCGAGACTATAAACCAAAAAATCTTGTCAGCGGTTGCTGCTGAGGAAGTCTTTCATTTCGATTCTGTCAGGCTCAGTTCCACCAGTTCCGCCAGCGTCATGGAATCCCAGGGGGAGGGCGCGCCAAGCTCGGCCATTTGGCTCAGCAGGGCGCCGACTTCCGGCTTACCGCCTGCTGCCTGCGCCAGCGCCTCGCGCCGGGCTGCTCTTAAACAGGTCAATACCTCATTGACGTTCATCTGATCCAGTGGCATGGCCGGCACGAATCTCGACGGCTCTTCATCTGACACCGGCGCCATTTCCAGAATCAAGCGGCACTCCTTCAGCACGTTGATTATCCGGGCCGCCAGGAAATTATCCTGGGGAAACAAATGATTGAGTTCATTCGGGGTCATGAGGGGCCGGCGTTGGGCAAAGCGGGTGCAGATGGCCACCAGGGCCGCCAGAGCCAGGTATTCATCCACCGGCTCCTGGTCGAGCCCGGGGCGGGAGTAGGTCAGCCGCAACTGCTCCAAATTCTGGTGGGCATGGGCCACCTCGGTCCCGAAGAGCACCACCAGCCAGCTCCAGAACATCCAGATGACCAGAAAAAGCAGGTGGTAGAGCGCTCCGTAGATCGCGTTGTAATACGTGGCGGCGCTCTGGAACATGGCGAAGATGAGGTGGGCCAACTGCCAGAGGCTGCCGCCGATGATGCCTCCCAGGAGAGCGGAAGAGAGCTGCACCCTGGTATAAGGCATTACCATATAAATAAAGGTGAAAGCCACCCAGAGAAGTCCCAGGGACAGAAGGCTGGTGGTGGCGAAATACAAGCCCGGCACGAAATCGGCAAGAAATCGCCGCAAGTGAGGCTGGCTAAGGATGCCGGAGGACAGGGAAATGGCCACGGCCATCAGAATGGGGAACAGCAGAAAAATGCTGAGATAATCGCTGAGCTTGCGGCGCCAGGGGCGGGTTTGGGCCACCTGCCAGGCGGTGTTGAAGGCCTGCTCTACGGTGGTCATGAGGATGACCAAGGCCGCGAGAAGCCAGATGACCCCGAAAATCCCCAGGGAGGTTACCTTGGTTCCTTCAATGTAATTAATGATCTGGACCGCGAAATCATGGGCTCCCGGGGCCAGCCGGTCCATGAGGTGGGAGGCCAGGACGCGTTGAATGCCCAGACCTTTAAGGATGGCAAACAGCAACGCCAGGAGAGGAATCAAAGCCAGGATGGTGGCATAAGACAGAGACGCAGCCTGCAGCCAGGAGCGGTTTTTGGCCAAGCCGCGGCAGGCCAGGAGAATGATCTGCAGGAGCTCGAGCCAGCGCCTTTTCAGGCCGGTGGCTTTCTCTGCCACGAGCCGCTGATTGACATAATCCTGGATCTGGCTGGCAAGATTCAAGGTGCGGCAGACCGCCTCAAGGTTTTAGCTTCTCATACCACAACGGCAGGCGTTTTTTAAAGCATTTTTCAATGAAATGCAGTGCTTGCGGCGTGAAACCCTTCAGCGCATCTATCGTACCCGCTCCAATTGGCGCATTCGGGGGTCATCCTTTCTCACATCCACGGTCACCGCTTTGCCGGTGTCCTGTCCGAACTGGGTGAACGCGGCCAGCAGAAGGGGGTTGATCACCTCCCGGATGTCAGAGGAAGTGCCGGTGCTGCGGGTTTCTCCCACCCAGACGGTGCGGAATTTGCCGGTGTCCCGATAGTGCTGGCCTTCCACCACATTAATCAGCAGCCAGCGGTCGTACAGAGGTTCGGCGTAATAGCCGGGATAGTAGGCATAACCGGGCCAAAAAAGGAAATCGTAATGGGGGGAATAATAGCCGTAGCCCAAGCCGAACCCTATGGAGTAATCGGGCATGGCCACTCGCGCTCCCTGGGAAGAGCCGAGCCCGTAGCTGAAGAAAAGGTAGTATCGGGCCTTTTCAAAAGGGGCTATGCTAAAGCCGCGCCTTTCCAGCAGAGTGTTGATCTTGGCCTTGATTTCATTGTCCAGGAGAGGGTTTTTGGACTCTTTGTTGTCCATTACGAAGAAGGTGGCCCCGGGTTCGAAACGCGCCGGCGTGGCCGGGTCGGAGTAGCCGTTCACTTTGACTTGATAAGTGGCTGCGGCGCAGCCGAAACCCGTCGCACCCATCAGCGCGGCAAGGATTGCAAACGCAACTCTGGCAGATGATTTTTTCATGGCTTAGGCATAAAACTCTGAAAGCGCCTGGATCATGCGGCTCTTGATCTGGTTTAAGGGCGGCAGCTCAAGCGGCGGCGGCAATTCTTCCTCCGTCAGTTGCCGGCGCTTGAAGCGCATGCGGGTGGAGAGCTCCTCCCGTTCCTGGCATTCCAGCCCTCCGCAAAGAACTTCGCCGCCGCCCTCCATGGCTTCGATTTGGGCGGCGATGAGGCCGAAGTCAAAGGATGAATTGAATTTCTGGATATCTTCATTGACCAGGCGCAGGTGCGAAGTGATCTTGGCATATTTTTCCTTGAGAACAGCGGTTTGGCGCACCAGGTCCTCATACAGGTCCAAGACCAGATTGCGGTGCCGGCGCCAGGCGGTGAAGCCCCGAATGCGCCGGCCGGCCAGAAGCCCGCGGCGCTCAACTTCCGGCAGGTTTTGGAACTCCTGGTAAAAAGGCGGCGCCTTTAACGCCAGGAGGCGCATGACCGCGGCGGCGGCCGCTTCGGAGCCGAGAGCCTGATAAATGGCCCAAACAAGCCGGCGGACCTTGGCATGCTCCTTCTGGTAATCCTGGACTTCCTCTTCCAGGAGCTGGATGTCTTCTTCCAGGTAGACGCGCTCGGCGAAATAATTGTCAACGATTTCTTTTTTTATCTGAAATCGCAGTGAATCTAAGGCCTTCTCAAGATCGTCCATGGCCGCCTGCCTTGGTATCGCCGGGACCTTTGCCCTGGGGAGAAAAAGGCAGTTCAGAGAGCGGAATTTCCACTTCCTGCCCTTCGTCCAGTTCCAGGGTAACGGTCTGTCGGATAAGGTTATAGCGGATAATTTTGGCATCCCCTTCCGGGAGATTCACCCTTTTGCCGATCTTCGGCAGGTGTTTTTTGATTTCCTGGTAAGACGCATATTCATACACCAGACAGCACATCAGCCGGCCGCAGACCCCGGATATTTTGCTGGGATTGAGGCTTAACTGCTGTTCTTTGGCCATACGCACGGACACGGGCTCGAAATTTTTGAGAAAAGAGGCGCAGCAGAGCTTCTGCCCGCAGACGCCCAGCCCTCCCACCATTTTGGCCCGGTGCCTGACCCCGATCTGACGCAGTTCAATGCGGCAGCGGAATTCCTGCACCAGGTCTTTGACCAAATCCCGAAAATCCACCCGTCCTGGGGCTGTAAAATAAAAGATAACCTTGCTGCCGTCGAAAAGACAGGCGGCGCGCACCAAGTGAATGGGCAGTTGCCGGGCCCGGATGCGCTCCTGACAGTAGGCAAAGGCGCGCCCTTCGAAAGCGCGGTTCTTTTCGTCCTGGGCCAAGTCCTCCGGGGTGGCGGCGCGCACGGCAGGGCTTTCCGGAATTTGGTCGTGAGGCAATTCCAGGCCCCGGAAAACAGCTTTTAAGGTGCCCATCTCCACCCCCTCTGAGGTGTTCACCACCACGGGGTCACCGGCCTTGAGGCCCTCCGGGAGTTGGCCGAACACGCAGCAGTTGCCGCCGCCGGCCAATTGAATTTTGAGAAGATCCATAGCTTAACTCTGCTGCAAACGCAAACCCAGGATGTCCAGGGTCAGTTCGGGATTGAGATTGGCGCCCAAATGGCGCTGGGCCGCCCCCAGCGCGGCAAAACAATCGAAGCAGGCTTCAGGCCCGCTCCGGCGTGCGGCCGATGTCAGTTCGGCCATCCGGTCCTGATGGGCCAGGAGCGCGGCCGGGCCCCCGGCATGCAGGAGGAGCAAATCCCGGTACCAGAGTTGGGCCATCAGGAGAAAATTATCGGCTTCATCAACATTTTTGGCCAGGCGTTGGGCCCAATCCAGGATGGCGCTGAGGCCGTTGCCGGAGATTTGCTGCAAATCCGCCAGAACCTGGTCCCGCCGGCGGATGAGTTCAGCGGGGTCAAGAGCCAAAGCCCGGCCCAAAGAGCCGCCGCACAGCGCGGCCAACAGCGCGGCCTCCGGCTGGGGGAGACCCTTTTGCCGCACCAATTCCTGCGCCACCAGGGCCGCGGGCAAAGGGGCGAAGGCCAGCTTCTGGCAGCGGGACACGATGGTGGGGAAGAGGTCGTCTTCCACCCGGGCGGTGAGCACCAGGAGATGCTGGGGCGGGGGCTCCTCCAGGGTTTTCAGCAAGGCGTTGACCGCCTCGACTTTCATGTCTTCCGCGGGCTTGATAAGAGTCACCCGCCAGCCCCCGGCCGCGGGGGGATAGGCGGTGAGTTTGCGGAACTCCCGGACCTGGTCGATGACTATCTTGGGTGGACGTTCCTTGGAGGTGGGCCGGATTTCCAGGTAATCCGGGTGAGTCCCGGCGGCCAGGCGCACGCAGGACGGACAGACCCCGCAGGCGTCGCCGTCGGCCTGGGGGGCCTCGCAATTCAAGGCCGCGGCCAGGGCCTTGGCCGTGGTGGCCTTGCCCACGCCTTCGGGGCCCAGGAACAGGTAGGCGTGGGCCAACCGTCCCGCGTTGAGCGCGGTTTTCAGATAATTTATAGCCCGCTCCTGGCCCAGGATGTGCCGGAGGGCGGGGGCTTTTTGATCCGGTTGCACTTTCTTGGCTGCCATTTTCTGTTTGGCTTTAAGCTATAAGCTTTAAGCCTTATGCTAAAGCGACTTTATTAGCCTTGCCTTGCCTCGTTTTAAGGTCAGTGTCTTTAATAAAAGCGCAAGCTAAGGCTCCATTTTTTCTGAAAAAACCAAAAACCAAAAACCAAAAATCTGAAAGCTGACAGCGTTTTCACTCCCATTCAATAGTTGCAGGTGGCTTGGACGAGATATCCAAAACCACCCGGTTCACCCGCTTCACTTCGTTGATGATGCGGTTGGCCAAGCGACCCAGAAATTCATGGGGCAGCTTGCTCCAGTCCGCGGTCATGGCGTCGGTGGAGTCCACGATGCGCAGCGCAATGACGTGCTCATAGGTGCGCTCGTCGCCCATGACCCCCACGGTCTTGATTGGCAGGAGCACTGCAAAGGCCTGCCAGACCTGGCGGTAGTAGCCGGCCCGCTGCATTTCCTCCATGACGATGGCGTCCGCGTCCCGCAAAATCGCCAAGCGCTCCCGGGTGACTTCGCCCAGGATACGGATGGCCAGGCCCGGTCCGGGAAAGGGGTGCCGCCAGACCAGGCTGTCGGGCAGGCCCAGCTCCCGGCCCACCTCCCGCACTTCGTCCTTGAAGAGCTCCCGCAGGGGCTCCAGGAGCTTTAAGGGCATGACTTCGGGCAGGCCCCCGACGTTGTGGTGGGTCTTGATGGTGGCCGAAGGGCCTTTGAAGGACACGCTTTCGATGACGTCAGGGTAGAGCGTCCCTTGGGCCAGGTATTTCACTCCGCCGATCTTTTCGGCGGCCGCCGCGAACTGGTTGATAAACTCGTGGCCGATGCGTTTGCGCTTCTCCTCCGGGTCTTCCACCCCTTTGAGCAGGTCCAGGAAACTGTCCGTGGCGTCCACGTACACCAGGTTCAGGTGGGCATGCTCCCGGAACAGGTGCACCACTTCCTCGGCCTCGCCTTTGCGCAGCACGCCGTTGTTCACAAAGATGCAGGTGAGGCGGTCGCCGATGGCCCGGTGCACCAGGACCGCGGTCACCGACGAGTCCACTCCGCCGGAGAGGGCGCAGATCACCCGGTCCTCGGGTCCCACCTGCTCCCTGATGCTTTGCGTGGTGGCCTCGATAAAAGAGCGCATGGTCCACAGCCCCTTGAGGCCGCAAATGCGGAAGAGGAAGTTGCTCAAGACCTCCCGGCCGTGCGGGGTGTGCTTGACTTCGGGATGAAATTGCACCCCGTAGAAGCGACGCTCCCGGTGCCTGATGGCGCCTACCGGGCAGGCGTCGCTGGAGCCGATAATATCAAAGCCCGGCGGCGCCTCTTCCACCATATCGCCGTGGCTCATCCACACAGTCTCCTCATTTTTGAGGCCGTGGAAAAGATCGTCAAAATTGTGAATGGTGAAGGTTTTGCGGCCGTATTCCCGGGACGCGGCCGGCACCACTTTGCCGCCCAAAAGGTGGCTCAGAAGCTGGATGCCGTAACAGATGCCCAGGACCGGTACGCCCAGCTCCAGGACCGCGGGATCAAGCAAGGGAGCGCCGTCTTCATAAACGCTCCGGGGGCCGCCCGACAGGATTATGCCCTTGGGGGCGAATTCCCGGATTTTGTCCAGGGGCATGAGAAAGGGATGGATTTCGCAATATACTTTCAGTTCCCGCACCCGGCGGGCGATGAGCTGGGTGTACTGCGATCCGAAGTCAAGGATGAGAATTTTTTCCGCGTGAGGGTCGAACATCAGCCAAGCCCCTGAATTTACAAATTGTTTAATTGCTTTGATTATAGCCGATAGAAGGAGGAAAAAGCAATCGGCCGGCGGAGAATGATGGCAGGGCTGCTCGCGCCCGTGAGACTGTCCTTTCCAATGGTAATAGAAAGTTTATCAGAACGCACAGGTTTCAAGAAAAAAGGCTTTTAGCACAGCAGGAGGGCTATGCCATCCGGGGTCTTCTTGTCGCCAGGAGGCCTGTGGTGCGAAATGCTCACCCTGAAGCACAAAAGGGTCAATCGAGAATAGACTGACGGAGATGCCGCTCAAGGGTCAGGAGCCGAGTTCCATTCCCATAAGAACAAGCCTTGGCCCCTGACCCTGCCCCTGACTCAACCAGGCTGGGTGATAGCTGAAAGTTTCCAGTCGTTGGTCCCTATGGCGCGGGTGAAAGTCCAATATTCCTCAAATTTGACGGGTTCGGTCTTGCTGCCCGAGATCACTTCCCCGGTCTTGTCGTTGACCAAGTAGTCCAGCAGGTTGGCGTAAACCCGCACGGTAATGTAGTCCGAGCCCTGTTCCTGCCAGGCTTCGGTGATATCCACAGAGCGGACCGCGATATTGTCCATGCGGTTGATCACGCCTTCGGCCCGCAAGCGGTCGGCATCATCCTGCAGAACCTGGAACATATTTTCGGTCAGTTCTTCTTTCATGGGAGACAGGTCCCGGTTGGCCCAGGCCCCCTGCACCCGGAAAAAGAAGTCCAGCACTTGATCAGGGAACCTGGTTTCATCAAAAGATGGGTCCATCATCTTGATGTGAGTGAGCCCTTCTGCCAAGTCGTCATGATCGGCTGCAGGCGGTATTTCATAGTAGGGCGGCGCCTGGCGTCCGGGCTGGTAGTTGACAGGTTCAAGGCTGCTGCTCTCCAGGGAGGGTCCCTCTGCCACCGCCGCTTCCCGCTTCCTTCGGAGGAACGCATAGATCATGTAAGCGATGCCGGCCAAAAGAAGAATATCCAGAAGGCCGATATTCCATCCCCCTGCGGCGCCCTGGCCGGCATGGGCCGCAGGACCGCCGAACAGGCTCCGGAACAACATGCCGCCCGCCAGGCCTCCCAACAAACCAGCACCGAAAGTCCGCCACATGCTGCCGCCGGGCTGCCCTGGAGCACCTTGCGCCGCCGCGCCGGGGGCCGGGGAGCCGGGAGTAACAGCCGGTTTGGTCGGCTGCGTGGGTCTGGGCGCAGAGTATTGTTTGGGCGCGGAAAATGTCCTTGAACCCCGGCTGCCAAAAGACCCCCCACGGCCGAGCCTCGCCTCGGCATCCGCGGGAAACCACCATACTCCTAATAAAATGAGACATAAAACAATCAAACCGTTTTTTCGCCATGTATTTCCCAGCATTTTCACCTCCGCTCCGTTTGAGCCTTTGCCTTCCCGTTCTTCTTTAGTGTACCCTCCAATTGCTCCAATTCCCGGCAGCACAGGGGATGCCCCAACTGACAGCCTTTCTTAAAGTCCGCCAGTCCCTTATCCGGCTCATTCAGATGCCTGTAATAAATCTGCCCCCGGGCAAAATAAAACAACGGCCCTTCGGGATTGAGTTCAATGGCGCGGCTCATATCGCCCACGGCCTCCTGAAAATTCCCCAGGGAGAATTTGACCATGCCGCGCTTGAAGTAGCCCCAGGGGTTTTTGGGCGCCAGGTTTACGGCCCGATTCAGGTCCTGAAGTGCGTCCTCCAGTCTGCCTTCCTGGGTATAGGCCTCGGCCCGCTCCTGGTAGGCCTCGGCGTTCTTCGGGTCAGCAGACAATGCCTTGGTGAAGAGCGCGATGGCCTCCTGGTACTTGCCATCTTCGACAAGCAGTTTTCCCTTGGCTTGCAAAAGAGGTGCCTTTCCGGGGTTGAATTTCAGCCCCTGATCCAACTCTTTTAGAGCCTCATCCCGGCGCTTGAGGGCATTCAGCGAATTTGCCCGTGCCACCCGGGCTTCAGCGCTCGTTGGGTGCTTCGCCAAATACTCTCCCAACAGCTTTACCGCGTCTTCGTGCTTGCCGGCCCTCTGGGCTTCCAGGCCCTGGGCCATCAGGTCCGCGGCCGCGGCCAGGACCGGAGCCGCCAAAAGCAATGCCACCGTCAACAGAACTGCGGGCCATTTGTTCGCCCTCATTAACCGCTCCCTGGAAGCCGAAGTTCGTCCGGCGTGAAGTTTCTTATCCCCTTGCCGTTATTCTTGGGCTTTTTACACTGAAAACGGCCGGCCGGGAACTGAAAATGGAAAGGGTCATCCGTCTTGAGCAGATGACCCTCCGGAAATTATCAGAAGTTATTTTCCTTGAGCCCGAAATTTAATAGCTCCGCATGGCCCTGAGGCGCGCCACCCGCTCCTCGATGGGGGGATGAGTGCTGAACCAGCTCATCACGCCGCCGCCCGCGAGCGGGTTGACGATGAACAGGGGCTCCGTGGCCGGGTTGGCCTGCATGGGAGCTTTCTGGACCCCGTAGGCCAGTTTTTCCAGCGCCCGGGCCAGGGATTCAGGGTTCTGGGCCAGCTTGGCGCCGGTTTCATCCGCGATGTACTCCCGGGACCGGGAAATGGCCATCTGGATGAGCATGGCCGCCAACGGCGCCAGAATAGCCAGGGCGATCACCCCGATGATGCCCAAAGCGCCGCCGCCTTCTTCGTCATCCCGGCCGCCGCCGAGGAAAAGACTCCACTTGGCCATGTCCGCCATGATCATGATGGCCCCGGCCAAAGTGGCGGCCACCGTCTGGATGAGGATGTCCCGGTTCTTGATGTGCCCCATCTCATGGGCCAGTACGCCCTTCAGTTCCGTGGGCGTCAGCAGGCGCAAAATGCCCGTGGTCACCGCCACCGCCCCGTGTTCGGGGTTGCGCCCGGTGGCAAAGGCGTTGGGGTTGTCGTTGGGGATGATGTACACCTTGGGCTTGGGGATATTCGCGGCCCGGCTCAACTCCTCCACCATACGGTGCAGGTCCGGGGCTTCCCCGGGGCTCACCTCCTGGGCACTGTACATCCTAAGCACGATCTTGTCCGAGAACCAGTAGCTGAAGAAATTCATCGCCAGCGCGATGATGAACGCGATATACATGCCGGTGCGGCCGCCCAGAAGGTTGCCGATGAATACCAGAAACACCGTCAGTCCTGCCAGGAGCAGGAAGGTTTTGATTTTATTGTTCATAAGTCAACTCCCTTCAGAGGAAGGAACTCGACCTCCTTTCTCATCTTCTGAGTTTTTCATTAGACGACCTCTCCGCTTAAATAGTAAAGATTAGCGGGAACTTTGTCAACAAAATCCGGTCTTCGCCCCGTCGGGGCCGGGGGCCTTAAGTAAAAGAAAATACTCCTGATTGCCCTTGGGGCCCTGAAGCGGCGAGGGGAAGGCCGGGCTTGCCTCAAACCCTATATCCATGGCGGCCCGGGCCACTTTTTCCACGGCCTCTCTTTGCAATACCGGGTCCCGCACCACTCCCCCTTTCCCTACCTTGCCCTTGCCCACTTCGAACTGGGGCTTGACCAGGGCCAGGATGAGGCCGCCGGGAGCCAGAAATTCCATAATCCTGGGGATTACCAAAGTCAGCGAAATAAAGGATAAATCCAGGGTGGCCAAGTCGATGGGTTCCGTTACCGCCTCTTTGGGGAGCAGGCGGATGTTGGTGCGCTCCAGCACCACCACCCGTGGGTCCTGACGCAGGCTCTGGTCAAGCTGGCCGTAGCCCACGTCCACGGCGTACACCCTGGCCGCGCCCCGAAGAAGCAGCACCTGGGTAAAGCCGCCGGTCGAAGCCCCGGCGTCCAGACAGACCTTGCCCTGCACGTCCACCCCGAAGTGGTCCAGCGCGGGAGAGAGCTTCTCGCCCCCCCGGCTGACGAAGGCCTGGGCCGGCTTGAGGGTGATTTCCGCGTCCGCGGCCACCAGGGCACCCGCCTTGGTCACCGGCAGGCCGTCCACCAGCACCCGCCCGGCCAGAATGAGGGCCTGGGCCTTGGCGCGGCTGTCGGCCAGGCCGTGGGTAAGCAAAAGCTGATCCAGGCGAGTTTTTTGGGGTTTTTGGTTTTTGGTTTTTGGTTGGTGGTTCAAAAAATGACAAAAAATAGTCAGCAAGTTATTTCCATTTATGTTCTTAATTCAAGGTGCAATGCCAATTAGTACTAAAGGAACCGCCGGAACGCCCCGACCTTGTCTGACGACATTGTAAAGCTCCCCCTCGTAATATGCGATGCCAGAGCTCATCTGTGATTGCAGGAATTTGACAGGCAGAATTTCTATACCTACATCAATATAGTCACCCACAAAAAATGCAAGGTGTTTTACAAAAAGATCATAGGCCACAAAAGAATATTTACCAAATTGTACTTCAACAGCAACACGGTCTTTTACAAAGTCTGTTTGGTTATAACTGAAAATTGGCAATTCTCCTGCTTCCTCGATCTCTTTTTTCTGTTCTTCTGCTGACAAAGTGAGCGTTTTCCGAATCAATTTTTCGCTTTTTGTAACCCAATATTTAACCCTGCTTTCATGCCAACCATTGGAACGCAATAGCCTTGCAAATGTTTTGTTTAATCCTATTGGGCTATAAAGTAGTTTACCACTCATTTTTTTTTCTTTAGATACCTTAGTCTTACACACCTCTGCGTCCACCGATGCGACCACTTCTTGAATTTCTTGCCATAAATTTGGTTTGTGAACTAATAAAAATTCCAAACCGTTTAAATGGGAGTAGGTTTCAACGATCTTCATTTAGTCTGATGGTCATCAAAATATTCAATTAATTTTAGCTGCTTATCTTCTTGCGGATTACTCCATGGTGAAATTTTTAAACTATTTCCTGCTTCTTTGGGATCATAGATGGGTTTATCCATTGGGCGGGTTCTTAGCGTTCCATCAAGCTCTTCCTTAATTCTTTTTCTTGCCAACTCAACATATCTCTCAACAGTCTCTGCGCCAGCTCCACGACGTTTATGACGAATAGCCGCAATTATTGATGTACCGGTACCCAAGAATGGATCCAATACCCAATCTCCCTCCTTGGTCATTGAAAGGACAAGGCGCTCAATAAGTTCAACCGGAAACTGGCACGGATGATCTGTTTTTTCTACATGGTTGCACTTGACATTAGGAATATTCCACAAATCGCCGGGATTTTTTCCTAAAGGATTGCATGAATACTTTCCTGCATTTGGTCCTTTAAAGTATTTTTTTCCTGGATATTTCTGCGGTACTCTGATCGGGTCCAGGTTAAAAAAGTATTCATCCGATTTTGTGAACCAAATTATCGTCTCATAACGCCCTGAAAAGCGGCGGCTACAATGAAGACCATGTTCGAAATGCCATATTACCCGATTTCGCATCTTAAGGCCAAAATTTGTAAATATTGGATATAGCACTGTGTCAAGTGGGATAATCGACCCCTTTTCAACATAGTTTCCCACTTGCCAACATATACTTCCTAGGGGTGATAAGCAACGGACACATTCCTTTATTACATTATATTGTTGATTAAAATATAATTCTAATTTAAGCCGCTTTTCATATTCCTTACCGATGTTATAAGGAGGTGATGTAACAATTAGTTGTATGGAATCGTTGGGTATGGTTCTTAATAGATCAAGGCAGTCACCAAAGTAGACAACAATATGCTCTGATAGAGAGAAATTCTCTACTATTTTTTTGTTAGCAAACATTTAAAACCTTACCTTTTAATCCACCTTAGCACTTTCTACTCCCATACCATATGTTCCCAACCACATCAATGGTGGGAAATGCCCACCCTACATTTTCTCTGGCCACTGGCCACTGGCCACTGACCACTGGCCACTGGTCACTAATCCCTGATCCCTGACCCCTATCCCTTAAAGCTTCCCCAAATAACCTTCTGCTCCCGGGCAGGCTGCTCCAGGATTTCCAAGGCGCCTTTCAGGATGCCCTTGGCGTCCAGGCCGTATTTTTTCCGGAGGAGGTCCGGGGCGCCGTGCTCCACGAATTGGTCGGGGACGGCCAGGCGTTTCACCGGCACCAGGAGCCCGTGGTCGGCCAATAGCTCCAGCACCGCGCTGCCGAAGCCCCCCTGGGCCACGTTTTCCTCCACCGTGAGAACCCGGCCCCGCTTGGCGGCCAGGTTCAAAATCAGGCCCTCATCCAGAGGTTTGATAAAGCGGGCGTTCACCACCGTGGCCTGGAAGCCCTGGTTTTCCAGTTCCCTGGCGGCCTCCAGGGAGGGATACACCGAGGCCCCGACGGCCAGAATCAGCAGGTCCTCCCCCTCCCGGAGCACTTCGGCCCGGCCGATGGGAATCTTGTGCAGCACGGGGCTGAAATTGACGCCCACTCCCCGGCCCCGGGGGTAGCGCAAGGCAATGGGTCCGGGATAATCCACCGCGGTGTAGAGCATGTGCCTCAGCTCGTCCTCGTCCTTGGGAGCCATGAGCACCATGTTGGGCAAGTGTCTGAGGTAGGAGAGGTCGAACAGGCCCTGGTGGGTTTCGCCGTCTTCGCCCACCATGCCGCCCCGGTCCAGGGCCAGCACCACCGGCAGGTTCTGGAGGCAGACGTCGTGGAGCACCTGGTCGTAGGCCCGCTGGAGGAAGGTGGAATAAATGGCGGCCACCGGCCGCATGCCCTCCAGGGCCAGGCCCGCCGCAAAGGTGACCGCGTGCTGCTCGCAGATGCCCACGTCATAAAAGCGGTCCGGGAACTTGGCCCGGAAGTCCACGAGCCCCGTGCCGTCGGGCATGGCCGCGGTGATGGCCACGATTTTGCGGTTTTCCTGGGCCAGCTCCACCAGGGTGTCGCCGAATACCGCGGTATAGGACGGCACCTCGCTGACGCTCTTTTGGGCCACGCCGGTGTCCGGGTCGAATTTCCCCAGACCGTGGAAGCTGGTGGGGTCGGTTTCCGCGGGCCGGTAGCCTTTGCCCTTGGTGGTGATGACGTGCACCAAAACCGGGCCGGTCAAATTTTTGATGTTGGTGAAGGTCTCCAGCAGGTGGTCGAAGCGGTGGCCGTTCAAGGGACCGACGTAGTTGAATTTCAGCGCCTCAAAGAGCATGCCGGGCGTGAAAAAGGCCTTGAGGGACTCCTCGCTTTTTTTGGCCAGAGCCAGGAGGTCCTCGCCGATGCCCGGAAAGGACTTGAGCAGATATTCCACCTGCTTTTTGAGATACACCATGGTGCGGCCGGTGAGCTTGCGGCTCAGAAACGACGACATGGCCCCCACGTTGGGGGCGATGGACATGCCGTTGTCATTCAAGACGACGATGAGGTCCTTGTGCAGGTCGCCGGCGTTGTTCAGGGCCTCCAGGGCGATGCCCGCGGTGAGCGCGCCGTCGCCGATGACCGCGATAACCCGGCCCCGCTCCCGCTTCAGGCAGCGGCCGCAGGCCATGCCTAAGGCCGCGGAAATGGAAGTGGAGCTGTGGCCGGTGTCGAACGCGTCGTAGGGGCTTTCGGCCCGTTTGGGGAAGCCGCTGATGCCGCCGTACTGGCGCAGGGTGTGAAAGCGCTCCTGGCGGCCGGTGAGGAGCTTGTGGGCGTAAGCCTGGTGGCCGACGTCCCAGACGATCTTGTCTCTGGGGGAGTCAAAAATATAGTGCAGGGCGATGGTAAGCTCCACCACGCCCAGGCTGGGGGCCAGATGCCCGCCGGTCTTGGCCACCGTGGCGATGATTTTTTCGCGAATTTCCTGGGCCACCTGGGGCAGGAACTCCGGCGGCAGCTTTTTCAGGTCCGCGGGGTTGCCGATCTTGGCCAGCAAGCCGCGACGTTCCGGCTCGGTTCGAGTAGTTTGGCGGTCGTCCATGTCTCTCCTCCCCCTCATTAACTGCGTCTTGTCAACAGATAGCGCCCTATTTCCCGGAGCGGCTCGGCCCGCTCCCCCAGCGGTGCCAAACCGTTGATGGCCTCATCCATCAGGCGCCGGGCCCATTCCCTGGCCTTGTCCACGCCCAGCAGGGCGGGATAGGTGGCCTTGCCTTTTTTCACGTCCATGCCCGGAGATTTGCCCATCTCCGCGGCTTCGCCTTCAACGTCTAGTAAATCATCGGTTATTTGAAAAACCAAGCCAAATTTTTCGCCGAACGCGGTGAGCGCGGTGACTTCGGCCCGGCTGCCGCCGCCCACCAGGCCCCCGGCCCGGACCGCGGCCGTGAGCAGCGCCCCGGTTTTCAGGCGGTGGATGGTTTCAAGCTCCTTTAAGGTGACCTGCCGGCCCTCGGCCTCCAGGTCCAGCATCTGGCCTCCCACCATGCCCTGGTAGCCCGCGGCCTGGGCGATGAGCTGGATGACTTCCAGGAGCAGGGCTTCGCGGCCCTCGAACTTGGGCGCGGCGTCGGCCATAAGGCGAAAGGCCTCGGTGAGCAGGCCGTCCCCTGCCAGGATGGCGGTGGCTTCGTCAAACTGCCTGTGGCAGGTGGGGTGGCCCCTCCTCAAGTCGTCATCGTCCATGGCCGGCAAATCATCGTGAATCAGGGAGTAGGTGTGGATCATCTCCAGAGCGCAGGCCACGGGCAGGGCTTCGCCGGTGTCGCCGCCCACGGCCTCCGCGCCGGCCAGGCACAGGATGGGGCGCAGGCGCTTGCCCCCGGCAAACAGGCTGTAGCGCATGGCCTCCACCACCCTGAAGGCCGGCCCCCGGCCCTGGGGAAGGTAGGCTTCCAGGGCGCGGTTCACCAGGCCCCGGCGGTCTTGTAAGTAGGCTTTGAGGTCCAAATCCTGCCTCGTGAGATTTTTAATATATTAACCACAAAGACCCAAAGGACACCAAGAGGCGTTAAGAATCCTTTTCTCTTTTTGGCATGCCAAAAAGAGAACTTTGTGATCTTTGTGTCTTTGTGGTTCAATCTTATGCCCCGCACCCGGCAGTCAGCAGTCAGCAAATATCTGGCCACTGGCCACTGACCACTGGCCACTACTACCCCTCCCCTTCCTCTTCCGGGAAAGGCTTGGTAAAAAACCTGCCGGCATTGTCCTTGAGCAAGAGCTCCACCCGGCGCTCCACTTCGTCTAGCTTGCCGTGGCAAAAGCGCACCAGGCCCACACCTTCCTCAAAGGCCTTGAGGGCTTCCTCCAGGTTCAGGTTGCCGTGCTCCAGGGCCTCCAGCACCTCTTCCAGGCGCTTTAGGGCATCTTCAAATTTTTGTTCTGGCTGTTCGTTTTTTGTCATGAGTAATGCCGGGTTTCAAATAGGGCGCGCCGTGCACGCCGCTTTGAGGCGGCCAAGAGGCGCGCTATATTATTACTTTAATAATCGAATCTTAAATTACTCTTAAACGAAAACCGAAAACTGAAAACCGAAAACCGTCTTTATTCCCCTGCCTCCAGCACCCGGCAATCCATCCGCCCCTTCGCCACCTGCACCCGGACCTCGGCGCCGGGAGGGATGGCCAGGGCGTCCCGGATGATGGTGCCCTCCGGCAGTTTCGTGGCCACGGCGTAGCCCCGCTGCAGGATGGACATGGGGTCAAGCTTGGCCAGGTGGCTGGCGCAATAGTCCAGGTGGCGGCGGCGCTGGCCGAGATTCTGCTGCCAGGAGCGCAGCAGCCGCTGGCCGGACTGGTCCAGGCGCTGGCGGGCCGGGATGACATTTCTGCCCGGGCTCAGCAAAAACAACCGGGAGCCGGCCAGACGCACCTCCCGGCGCCGCTCCGCCAGGCAGCGCCTGACGCGGCGGGCCAGGGTCTCGCCCCGCTCATCCACTCGCAGGCGCAAATCCACCACCTGCCGCCGCATGTCCGGCAGCCGGCGGGCCACCTGGGCCAGATGGCGGCGCTCGCCCTCCAGGTGCCGGGTCCAACCCCGGTACAGCGACGCGGCCAAGCGGTACAGGCGCCTGGTCAATTCAGCCTTGTCGGGCGCCACCAATTCCACGGCATGGCTGGGGGTGGCCGCCCGCACGTCCGCCACAAAATCCGCGATGGTGTAATCCACCTCGTGGCCCACCGCGGAGACCACCGGCAGGTTCGAGCGGTAAATGGCCCGGGCGACGATTTCCTCGTTGAATGGCCACAAGTCTTCCAGCGACCCGCCGCCCCGGGCTAATACTATGACCTCGATGCCCGGATAAGCGTTAAGCTCGTCCAGGGCCCGGGCGATTTCCCCCCCGGCCTCCGCGCCCTGCACCTTGACCGGATAAATCAGCACTTCAATGTTGGAGTGGCGCTGCTTGAGCAAGCGCAAAAAATCCCGCACCACCGCGCCGGTGGGCGAAGTGACCAGGGCCAGGCGCCGGGGCAGGTAAGGCAGGGGCTTTTTATGGGCCGGGTCGAAAAGGCCCTCCGCGGCCAGCCGCGTCTTCAAAGCCTCGAAGGCCTGGGCCAGCGCGCCCAACCCCAGAGGCTCCAGATAATCCACGATTAACTGATATTCGCCCCTGAGCTCCCACACCGTGAGGCGCCCCCGGCAGAGCACCTTGTTGCCGTCCTGGGGCTTGTGCCGCATATACTGGTGGTTGCCTTTAAAGAGCACGGCCCGCAGCTGCGCGCCTTCATCCTTCAAGGTGAAATAGATGTGGCCGGAGGCGGCCTGACGCAGGTTGGACACCTCGCCGCTGACCCAAACAATGGCGAACTGGGTCTCGAGGCGCTCCCGGATTTCCCGGGTGAGACTCGTAACCGTATAGATGTGGGGTAAATCGTTGGCCATGCTGAATAATTTAACTGCAACTATAACACAACTCCGATGGCAATCTAAGGAAATTCTTCGGGAATTGCTCCGGGACACCTTGGACCTATATACTTGATTCCTATATATTTCATACTTAACGTGTAGTTTAAAGTAACTCCTGCCGCAAGAGGCCGGCCTGACATCGCCGTTTTTACTTCAATGTATTTAAAACTCATCCATGCCGAATATTAGATAGGAGTTGAAAATGAACCCGATAAAGCGGAAGCTGAGGCCCGGAGCTTTGGTGGTTCTGCTCTTGCAGACAATTCTGGTGGTGGCGCTGACCAACAGGGCGCAAGCGGCGCGCGAGGACGTGGCCATGTTCTACGAAGAACTGGCCCCTTACGGCAATTGGGTGGACTACGGCAAATACGGCCCGGTGTGGTATCCAACCAAAGGGGTGTCGGAAAACTGGCGGCCTTATCTGGACGGCCGCTGGCAGCCCTCTGACGCCGGCTGGGTGTTCGAAACCACGGAACCCTGGGGCTGGGCCACCTACCACTACGGCAACTGGATGCCCACCGAAGATTACGGCTGGGTGTGGGCGCCGGGCAGCACCTGGTACCCAAGCACGGCAGCCTGGCGCACCAGCGATGATTATATCGGCTGGGCCCCCATCCCGCCGCCCAATTATGAGCCCCCGCCGGCCTACTATCCTGCGGGCGGGTATTATCCAGGCGCCCCGGTCCTGAGCCTCATAACCGCGCCCTTCTGGATCTTTGCCAGGGCTGCGAGCTTTCTGTTGGGATTCGGGCAGCCCTATGCCCCCGGCTATTCCTATTACAACTGCGGCTGTCTGGCGCCCTTCGGCACCATTCCCACGATATATCCCCGCACCGCTCTCTTAACCAACTATTACTATCCCAGTTACGCCCCTTACGCTTATTATGTTTACGGGCCGTCGTATCCTTTTATTTCCCGGGTCTGCAGAGTCCCCATTGTTCGCATCCATAACTTTGTCAGACGGAAAAAATTCAGGGATTTCCGTTATGTGGTCCCGCCCCACTACGTTCTGAATCGGCGGCCCTACCTGAGGCGGGCGATTCCGGACGCGGTGCTGGAAGGCCGTGACTTCACGGTTCGCCGGGTGCGGGATGTGCGGGTGGTCGAACCGCGTCTGGTGCGGCCCGATGTGGTTCGGCCGCCACGGGACCTGCCCGAGGTGCCGCGGATCGAGGGGGCCAGGCCGGAGCGCCTGAGACCTGCGGTCCGCCCGGAAGCTTTACGTCCGGGTACGGCTGAGCGGCGAGCCCCGGAGCGGGCCGCTCCGGAAAGGGTGCTGCCGCAGCGGCTAAGGCCCGCAAGGCCGGAGGCGGAAGCCAGGCGGGGCGTGCTGCTTCCGCCCCAGGCAGTGCCGGATTCCCGGGATATGCAGGACCAATTGCGCCGGGAACGCCGGATAGAAAGGCGGCAAGTCCCGCAAGTTCAGCAGCGCCGCTTTCAGCGGGAGGAACGGCAGCTCCGTCAACAGGAAATTTTCCGTACGCCCAGGGCCAGGCAGCCCGAAGCTGTGCGCCCCAGGATTCAGCGGCAGCCCCAGCCCCGCCGGGCTCCACAAATCCGCCAGCCGCGCCCTGCGCCTTCCCGGACGCCTGGACGCTCCTTTCAAGGGCTGCAACCCCAGCGGGGACGATAATGGCAGGCGGGAGGTCGGCTCCTAACCTAAGTGCCGCGCTTTATAAACTGTAGCGTATTCATTAAACCGGCTTGGGCAAAACGGGTTTATTCCCCCTCACCCTGCCCCTCTCCCCCGAAATGGGGGAGAGGGAAAAGAAAAAAATTCGGCATGAAGCCGTTGCGATTGCCACTGGCCACTGACCACTGCCCACTGACCACTGTGTTTATGGTGATCTACCTTTCTCCCCTTTGCTGGCAGGGAGGATCTCGAAGCCGCATTGCTTAAGCCTGCATCCCCCTTTCACATCGCTTGCGGGGGGAGAGGGCTGGGGTGAGGGGGGCCGACAAGAAACACTACCATGTTTAAGAAATTGCTGCCGAGGCAGTCGGCCCGCGGCATTTAAAAAACTTTCACCCGGCCGGCATAAAGGGCGAGGCCGAACCAGGCCCAGTTGTTGGCATAATAGTTGTCCGGGCTGACGAAGTACGCCTCGCCGGGTTTATCGGTGTAGAAAGAAAGAATTTTCTGCGCCAATCGGTCGGCAAATTGGCGGTCGCCGGCGGCCAAAGCCGCGGCCAGGACTCCGGCATAGATAACCGGGCTCTCGTAATCCGCCAGGGGCCGGCCCTCATAGCTGTAAACCGCGGCCAGCCTGCCCTTTGTCTGCCATTCCCTCTTAAAGAATGGGAGAAAGCTTTGGCTCAGCAGCCGGCCCGCCTGTTCGTCTCCGAACCACAAGCGGTCCAGGGCCACGCGCCAGGGCAGGCGCACCGCCTCCCAGCCGAAAGCGGTATCCCGGTCCGGCGCCGGGTAAAAATTGCCGAAGGCATCCACCCGCACCCAGTCGGGGAAAAGGCCGACCCCTGTCATGCTGCCCACGCTTTGGGCAAGGCGTTCCAGGAAAGGATAAGCTGCGGTATGGAGGTCTTGCCAGCGCCCGTTCAGCCCTGCGGCGGCAAAAAGCCGATAAGCCGGGGGAAAGAAATAAGATGAGTTGATTAAAAAAGGCGGAGCGGATTCATGCCAGTTGCCCGGAGCCAAAAGCAGCCCGCGGTCCGGCAGCCTCACGACTTCTTTGTTCAGGATGTCTTGGGCCGCGGCACGGGCTTCGGAGGCGTAATCGGGGCAGGAAGGCGGCGGCCGCCAGCCCCGCCGGGAAGCCAGCCAGAGGGCCAGGGCATAGTCCAGGTCCGCGTCGGATGCGGTGTTCCAATCCAGCACTCCCCAGGTTCCGTCGGGTTTCCGGCCCCAATGCCAAGCCAGCAGGTGGTCCCCCCGGCTTTCCAGGCGGCAGAGGTTGGCCCGGGTCCAGGCATAAACTTTGGCGAAGCGGGCCTCATCTCCGGCCCATAAGGCCCTCATCAGGGCGTAGGCCTGGGCTTCCGAAATGCTCTCCCCGCCGCGCTCGGCCAGAATCACCCGCCCCTCGGGGGAGATGTAGCGCCGGGCATAGTTTTCCCAGGAGGCCTGCAAAATGCGGTCAAGGTCGCCGACATCGCCCGAACCGCAGGCCGGCAGCCCCAGCCACAGACAAAGCCATACCCCCGCCAGCCGGCAAAGGCTGCCAACAAATTCCGGCTTCAGCCGTTCCATTCTGCCACCTTGTGCCTGTCCGTCCCGGCGAATTTGAAGCTCTGACGGAGAAGGGATTGTATCATGATATTTTGGCGGAGGTGAATACCAGAAATCTGCGAAAACCCCATAAGCATCGCATTTCACCCGCAAAAAATCTTGACATTTGCCGGTATTAGTCATAAATATTTAGCTAATCAAACAAGTGCGGGCAGAGAGTTCTTGGCAATAATCAACACGATCCGTGATTTTTAATTATTACCGTCTATCTTATGTGGCATCTGGGCGCTCCGTCGTGACCACCAAGATGCCTTTTTTATTGAAACGTCATGATTAACATTAACCTGGAAAACGGCCCCTCCGCGGAAGTGGAAGAGGGCCGCACTGTGGCCGAAATCCTCAAAGACCTGGGCGTGGGTACCGACCGCCAGATAGTGGCTGCCAAAGCGAACGGAGACCTGCTGGACCTGTCCGCTTCCCTTACGCGGGACTGCACCATCACTCCCATCGGGCTGGATACGCCTGAAGGCCTTGATATCCTGCGCCACAGCACCTCTCACGTCATGGCCGAAGCCGTGCGCACCCTTTTCCCGGGCGTCAAAATCGCCATCGGCCCGGCTATTGAAGCGGGCTTTTATTACGACTTCGACACCAAGGAACCCTTCACTCCGGAAGACCTGGCCCGCATCGAAGCCAAAATGGCGGAGCTGGTGGCCCGGGACCTGCCTTTCGTGCGGCAGGAGGTCCCCAAGGACGAGGCCCTGCGGCTTTTTAAGGAGGAAGGTGAGGATTATAAAGTAGAGCTGCTACAGGAAATCCCGCAGGACCGGGTCAGCCTTTACCGGCAGGGGGATTTCGTTGATCTGTGCCGGGGGCCGCATGTGCCTTCCACCGGCTGGCTCAAGGCCTTCAAGCTCACCGGCATTTCCGGGGCCTACTGGCGGGGCGACGAACGCAACGCCATGCTCCAGCGCATTTACGGCACCGCTTTCCCCACCAGGGAAGAGCTCGAAAGACACCTGGAGCTTATCGAAGAGGCCAAGCGTCGGGACCACCGCAAGCTGGGCCGGGAGCTGGGCCTCTTCAGCATCGAGGATGAAGCCGGGGCGGGGCTGGTCATCTACCACCCCAAAGGGGCGCTGCTGCGCACTTTCATTGAAGATTTCGAGCGCCGGCAGCATTTGAAGCGGGGCTACCAGATAGTCATGGGTCCGCAGATGCTCAAGGCCGACTTGTGGGAACGCTCCGGCCACATGGAAAATTACCGGGAGCACATGTACTTCACCGAGGTCGAAGGCCAGATGTACGGCATCAAGCCCATGAACTGCGTGGCCCACATGCTCATCTACAAATCCCGGGTGCGGAGCTACCGGGAATTGCCCCTGCGCTTTTTTGAACTGGGCACGGTCCTGCGCCACGAGCGCTCCGGAGTGCTCCACGGCCTGACCAGGGTCCGGCAGTTCACCCAGGATGACGCCCACATCATTTGCACCCCCGAGCAGGTTGAAAGCGAAATCCTGGGCGTGCTGGACTTCGTCGCCGAAGTCATGGCCATCTTCGGATTTGAATACGAAGTGGAGCTCTCCACCCGGCCGGAGAAATCCATCGGCTCGGACGCGGATTGGGATTTGGCCACCAACGCCCTGATCGGCGCCCTGAATACCAAGGGCCTGCCGTACCACATTTGCGAGGGCGAAGGCGCGTTTTACGGGCCGAAAATCGATATCAAACTCAAAGACGCGCTCCAGCGGCGCTGGCAGTGCGCCACCATTCAATGCGACTTCACTTTGCCCGAGCGCTTTGACCTGACCTATGTGGGCGCGGACGGCAACCGCCACCGTCCGGTGATGCTCCACCGGGTCATCCTGGGCTCCCTGGAACGCTTTCTAGGAGTCCTCATTGAACATTACGCCGGCGCTTTTCCCGTCTGGCTGGCCCCGGTCCAGGTCATACTTTTGCCCATCACCGACCGGGTGCATGCTTACGCCCAGGAAGTGGCGGATATGCTTATTGCTGAAGATTTGCGGGTGGAAGCCGACTTCCGTCCGGAAACCTTGCGGTATAAAATAAGAGAAGCGCAATTACAAAAAATTCCTTATATGGTTGTTATCGGGGATCGGGAGGCCGAGTCGCGCACCCTTTCACCCCGTTTGCGTGACGGCACGGAATTGAAAGGCCTGGCTATCGACGCCTTTGTGGCCCGGCTGCGTGAGGAAAGCCAGGTTCCAACCCCCAAATCATAATTAAAATCCGCAGGAGGTAAACTGCCATACAGAAACAGCGCGTGAGGGTCAATCAGCAGATCAGGGCCCCGGAAGTTCTGCTCATCGGGGCCGACGGCAAGAATGAGGGCGTAAAATCCATCAAAGAGGCCCTGGAATATGCGGCCGAAGCCAATATGGATCTGGTGGAGGTAGCCCCCCAGGCCAATCCGCCGGTGTGCCGGATCATGGATTACGGCAAGTTCAAATATGAGCAGGCGAAAAAACAGCAGGAGGCCCGGCGCCGCCAAACCACCATCCAGGTGAAGGAAGTCAAATTCCGGCCCAAAATCGAACAGCACGACATGGAATTCAAGCTGAAAAATGTCCGCCGTTTTTTGGCCGACAACGACAAGGCCAAAATCACCATGATCTTTCGCGGCCGGGAAATGGCGCACCAGGACCGGGGCTATGCCATCCTCCAGAGAATCGCGGAGGAGCTCGCCGACGTGGCCGTGGTGGAGCAGCCCCCCAAGCAGGAAGGCCGGACCCTTTCCATGATCGTGGCGCCCAAATGACAGTTTTCTGTTTACAGTTTTTAGTTTTCGGTTAAATTAATTAGATTGATAGGAATCGGGAGCAGGAATTATTTTTTTTTGGCGCCACCGAAAACTGAAAACCGAGGTTAACCATGCCGAAGCTTAAGACCCATCGGGGCGCGGCCAAGCGCTTTCGCATCACTGGCACAGGGAAATTAAAAAGGAAGAAGCCTGGTCACAGTCATCTGCTGACCGGCAAATCCCGCCAGCTCAAGCGCCAGCAGCGCCGTCCTGATTATGCGCACCCTGCGGATGAGAAAAATTTGAAGCAGCTTTTGCCTTATTTCTGAGATCGGGAGCAACTCATGCCACGAGTCAAAAAAAGCGTGCCCTCCCGGGCCCGCCGTAAAAAATATCTAAAATTGGCCCAGGGCTACCGCGGCGGCCGGCGCCGCCTGTACCGTTCCGCCCGGGAAGCCGTGGAACGCAGCCTTGCCTACGCGTACCGCGACCGCAAGGTGCGCAAGCGCGAATTCCGGAGCCTGTGGATCACCCGCATCAACGCGGCGCTGCGGCCCCTGGGGATGTCCTACAGCAAATTCATCGGCGGCTTGAAAAAGGCCGACATCATCCTGGACCGCAAAGTCCTGGCCGACCTGGCCGTCTTCCAGCCCCAGAGCTTCGCCCATATTGCCGAACTATCCCGGCAGGCCTTATAAGCGGGTTAAATGCAGAGGCCTTTAGGGGCGCGGCGCGAAGCGCCCTTATAAGTGTATTTTTTGAGAATATCCTTAAGATGACCCACAAAGGGCAAGTCGAAGAACTCCAGGCGCAGGCCTTGGCCGAAATAGAGAAGGCCGGAAGCGCCGCGGACCTGGAACAGCTCCGGGTGCAGTACTTGGGCCGCAAAGGCCGGCTCACCCAAATATTGCGGAGTTTGAAGAATCTCCCTCCGGAAGTGCGCAGAGAGGTGGGACAGCAGGCCAACGCGGCCAAAGAGGCGTTGGAGGCCGCCCTGAGTCAGGCTTTGACCACTCTCAAAGAGGAAGCCTTGCGGGCCGCTGCGGCCCGGGAGATCGACGTCACCCTGCCCGGCCGCCGCCGCGCCCTGGGGCACATACATCCCCTCACCCGCATCATGAATGAGATCTGCGACATCTTTCAGCGCCTGGGGTTTGAGGCGGTGGAAGGCCCCGAAGTGGAACTGGACTGGTACAATTTCGAGGCCCTGAACATCCCCCCGGACCACCCGGCCCGGGACATGCAGGACACCTTCTACTTCAACGACAAGGTGCTGTTGCGCACCCACACCTCCCCCATGCAAATTCGAGTCATGGAAAAACGGCGCCCGCCGGTGCGCATCATCGCGCCGGGCAAGGTCTATCGCCGGGACTCGGACATGACCCACTCCCCCATGTTCCACCAGGTGGAGGGGCTGTTGGTGGACAGGGGCGTCACCTTTGCGGATTTGAAGGGCGTCCTGACCGAATTCGTGCAACAGCTCTACGGCCCGGAGGTCTCCCTGCGCTTCCGGCCCAGCTACTTCCCCTTCACCGAGCCGTCCGCGGAAATCGACATCGCCTGCGTCATCTGCCGGGGTCTGGGCTGCCGGGTGTGCAGCGCCACCGGCTGGCTGGAGGTTTTGGGCGCGGGCATGGTGCACCCCAACGTCTTTGAAGCCGTGGGCTACGACCCCGAGGAGTACACCGGCTTCGCCTTCGGCTTGGGCGTGGAACGCTTCGCCATGCTCAAATACGGCATCGACGACATCCGCCTGTTCTTCGAAAACGACCTCAGATTTTTAAAACAGTTTTGACAATCTCCGAAAAATACTTATGGTTTGAAAACGCATCTTTTATGCGGGGCGAACCATTGATTTCCAAACCTTCCCCCATCCCGGCCATAAATCAGTAAACCCGGAGTAACTCAAGCCGTTGTTTGGCATGTTGTCGAGAACCTGCCGACAAGGAGGAGCTCATGAAAACCAATGCACGCGTGGACAGTCTGCCGGCCAGCTTTATTGCTAATCCGAATGAGGCCTCCATCGAAGAGTACGCCGAGGCCATCGGCAATATCTGGCCCCTGCACCAAGACCGTCCCATCTGGCTGCTGTGGATTCACGTCCTGTCCCATGCCACCCTGGTGTGCGAAGAGGTCCGGAAAAACCGCTGGCACAAGGTGGCCAAGGAGCTGGCCGAGGTGCTGGTCTGGTGGCTGACTTTCGTCCGGCGGGTCACCCAGCCGCCCACCAGGAAGACCAGTGAAGCGGACAAGCTGGTGCCCTATATCGGCATCACGCCTTCGGACATCGTCTGGTTCAAGTACCCTTCCGTCTGCCCGGTATGCTTCGGCCGCTGGCTCTCGGAAAACTGCAAGGATGCCTCCGAGGCGTCCTCTCTGGTGTCTCAAAACATCAAGAAAATAAAAATGTTCTTCAAGGAGAATCCGAACTGCACCTGCCTGGCCGCCAAACAGGGGGTGGAAGAGCGGGATGAAGCTTTCAAACGGTTCACCAAGCAGTGCCTCCAGGAATACGCCCGGCGGACGCGCAAGCTGAAACGCCCTCATTCCCTGAAGGGCATGGCCGAAATGCTGAATGTAATCTTCGCCAATAACATCGAGGTGCTCTCGGTGGAGGAAATCGCCTTTCACCTCTTGGAAGAGGTGGGGGAGGTGTCCAAGTCCCTGAGCCTTCTCTACATGCAGGATATAAAAGATGTCGAGGCGGACAGCTTTTTGCAGGACCGGCGGGACAGGGTGGTGGATTTCGCCGAAGAGCTGGCGGACGTCTTCTCCTGGTCGGTGGCCCTGCTGGCCAAGATTTACCGCTTCCTGGAGTGCGCCGCGCAATTCGCCGCGGAATATAAAACCGTGGAGGGCATGCCGGAACTGGTCCGGGGAAACCTGGAGCGCACCCGCAATATCGTTGATCTCATCTGGACCATTTACGGCAAGGGCAGCATCCTGGTCTGCGAACAGTGCCGGGAGTTTCCCTGCAATCCCGCGCACCCGGCACACGAAGGCAAGCGGGGACAGTTGGCGGGCAAGAAGCTGGCGCCGGAGATCTGCGACCTCCTGCGCGCCGGCTCGGCTATTTCCTGATTGCTTGCTTCTATCCCTTAATTCTATATAGGGCGGGCACCGCCCGCCATTGATTCTCTCGATAAGCCAATGGGGCAGGCCTCCGTGCCTGCCTGCTATTTTGGACATCTCATGTTTTTCAAACTAATGTGAGCATTACCCCCCATTGTTTTTCATTCTTCCGGCAGGGGCGAAAAATATATTGCGGACTCTTGAAATTTACGATTGCAATAAATACCATTAATTGGTATATTTAACCATGGCTTGGGAGGTTCGGCTAACGCGAGGGACGGTCAAAAATCTTCGAAGGTTGCCGAAAATGATCATTGAAAGCCTTCAAATGCTTCTTGCAGAAATGGAATTATCCGGACCCATCAGGAGCAAATGGCCCCATTTTGGAAGGCTTGCTCAACAGAATTGCTACCATTGCCACTTGCATCGAGGGCGGCCCACCTATGTAGCCGTCTGGAAGGTTTTTAATAAGAAAGATAAAGTTATCGAGGTGATTTATGTTGGAACCCACGAAGGAGTCCATTACGATCGACTTTGTTGAGATCCGGTTCCGCATTCCCAAAAATCATTTAGAGGAGGCCAAAAAGGCTATGGCCGGTTTGGGCGCCCAAGAAGCTGCAGAATCGGTTCCTTGGCGGGCGGTTTTCCCTCATTTTGACGCCGGCGTAGCTTTGCGGGGAGCCAGGAAGAGGGAAGGTTTAACCCAGAAGCAGTTGGCGGGCCTGATAGGCATCAGCCAAGCGCATATCTCCGAGATGGAACATGGCAAGCGGCCCATCGGCAAGGAAATGGCCAAACGTTTGGCCAAGGTGTTGCAGGTGGATTATCGGGTTTTTCTTTAATTGCAATTGAAAGGGGTGGGCCAAGCCCACCCCTTTGCGTTTCCGGCCAAATTTTCCTAAAACTTTCTTCGCCTTTTTCCCTTCTCGCCCTTCTTACTCAATCCCCAGATTCTTCATCACCAGCCGATGAAAATAGGCCGACTGGTCTTTATTGCCCATGATGCCGAAGCGTACCTTGACGGTGGTTATGTTGTTGGGCCGTTCCACCAACTGGATCTTGACATTGGTGTCCGGCGGTTGCACCGCTTCGATGCGGGATTCCGTCTGGCCGTAATGCTGCTGGGCCACCCTAAGCCCCATGGTGTTGGCCGCGGCGAGGCAGGCCTGGTAGGTGGGCTGCATGGGCCGCGGGTAGTCCCTCTCCGCGGTGCCTTCCACGTATTTGTAGGCTCCGACTCCGGCCGCCGCCCCCGCGCTCAACAGCATGACCGCACAGCCGGACAGCAGCATCAGACAAAGCGCCAGACCCCCTAAAGCAAACTGCCATTTTTTCAGCATGGATTGTCCTCCCCCGTTCACGAGTGCTTCCCGTCTTATGCCACTAATTTGTTTCCTTGTCAATCCGCCAAAAAGCTTAAATAGCTTAACTCAAGGGGAGAGCCGGATGACCGCAGGCCCCCCGCCCTCCTCTCTACTCCCCTCTTAACCTCGCATCCAGATTCGGGAACACAGGCATCTTGCCTGTGAAGCACAGGCTTCCAGCCTGTGCTCCCAATATGGGGTTGGGGGTGAGGGTTTGGGGGAGGGGGCAGGGGCCGTCGGCCCCTGGCACCTTCCCCAAGAATCACCTCTTACTTTTTTTGGCCCCCATGACTGTTTGACCGTAATCGCAGTAAGGCAGGAGCGGGCATTTGGGGCATTTGGGGTTCCTGGAAGTGCAGATCTCCCGGCCGTGCCAGATCATCTGGTGGGAGAATTTGGTCCATTTTTCTTTGGGCACCAGCTCCATAAGTTCGAATTCGATCTTCACCGGGTCGGTTTGCTTGGTGAGCCCCAGGCGCTGGGCCACCCGGCCGCAGTGGGTATCCACTACGACGCCCGGGATGCCGAAGGCGTTTCCCAAGACGACGTTGGCGGTCTTTCGCCCCACTCCCGGCAGCTTCACCAGCGCCTCCAGGGAATCCGGCACCTGGCCGCCGTAGTTCTCCACCAGAGCCTGACAGAAGCCTTTGATGCTCTTGGCCTTGTTATGAAAAAAACCGGTGGGCCGAATGTCCTCTTCCAGTTCCTCCAGAGGCGCGTCGGCATATGCTTGGGCGTTAGGATATTTTTTGAACAACGTGGGCGTCACCTGATTGACGCGCACATCGGTGCATTGCGCCGACAGCACCGTGGCCACCACCAGTTCCAGGGGATTGGTGAAATCCAGGGTGACATGGGCGTCGGCATAGTGCTTATCCAGAAGTTCAAGGATAGGCTTGATTTTTTCTTTCGGCTGCATGGAACCTCCATCAATATAACCGCAGGCTCAGCCCGCACTGAATAGCTTTTTAAACGGGCGGGCCTCCGCGGCCATGAAACTTCCGTCCCGGGTAAGCATCCAGAATGGGGCGCGGGGCGGGCCCTACATTTGATTTGCATGTTTTCCCGGTGCGCCGCTGGCCTGGAATTATGCTTTCTCAGTTCACTACCTGAAATATCACCGGCCCAGGCGGGCTTTTAATTCCTTCAGCAAGTCGCGCACTTCGGAAATTCTCAGCATCGGCACCAGCGCCATATAGAGAGCCGCACCCAGGACGATATTTCCTAACAGCAAGAAAATCTGAGTGAGCAGACCGCCCGGCCACCAGGCGATGGCCCGGCTGTAGCCGAAGTGCACCGCCATGGCCATGATCCCCGCGGCTGAAGTCACTTTCAGCATATTGACGGCCAAGCGCCTCACCCGAAAGCCGCCTACCTCCCGGTACAGCATGGCCCCCAAAAACAGCAGGTTCACCATCATGCTGAGGGAGGTGGACAGCGCGATGGCCCGATGCTGCAAGGCGGACAGGGTGAGGTTGATAAACAAAAGATTGGCCCCCACGGTGAGAAAGCTGCCCGCCACCGGGATGCGGGTATTGTTTAAGGCATAAAAGACCGGCACCAGGATTTTGACTCCCGCGAAGGCGAAGATGCCGATACTGTAAAGCATCAGGGCCGCGGCGGTCTGCCGGGTGTCCCAGGCGGTAAAACGGCCGTGCTGGAATATCACTGCGCTGATGGGTTCCGCCAGCACCATAAGGCCCAAGGCTGCAGGAATTTCCACCAGCAGGGCCAGGGACAGAGACGATTCGAAGGCCCGCTTAAGACTCGGGAAATCCCGCTGGGCCGCAAAGCGGGAGACCACCGGCAGGGTGGCCACGGACAAGGCCACCCCGAAAAGGCCCTGGGGCAGATGCACCAGGCGATAGGCGTAGTTCAGCCAGGAGACGCTGCCCTCCATGCAGCTCGAGGCATAAAAAGTGTTGATGAAGACGTTGATCTGGGAGGCCGACAAGCCCACCACCGCGGGCAGCATGAGTTTTATGATTTGGCGCAGGCCTTCGTCTTTGAAGTCCAGCACGGGGGCCGCGCGGTATCCCACTTTGCGCAGCAGGGGAAACTGCACCGCCAACTGCAGCAGACCGCCTATGAGGGTTCCCCAGGCCATGCCCACAATGGCCGGCACTCCGAAAGCAGGCATCACCAGGCTCAGGGTCACGCCCGCCACGATGGAGCCCATATTAAAAAAGCTGGAGGCCAGGGCCGGGACGAAAAACTTGCCGCGGGCGTTCAAAATGCCCATGGCCAGAGCGGCCAGGGAGATGAGCAGCAAAAAGGGGAACATGATGCGGGTCATGAGGGTGGTAAGACCCAGCTTGCCCGAAACCAGACCGAAATCCGGGGCCATGAGCTCCACCAGGAAAGGCGAGGCCGCAATGCCCATAAGGGTTATGGCTCCCACCACCAGGAGGATGCAGGCCGCCACGTTGTTGGCCAGGCGCCAGGTCTGCGCCGGCCCCCGCTGGGTCTCATATCTGGTAAAAACTGTGACAAAAGCGGTGCTCAGCGCGCCTTCGGCAAACAGGTCCCGGAGCAGGTTGGGAATGCGAAAGGCCACCACAAAGGCGTCAATGGCATAGCCCGCGCCGAACAGACCGGCGAAGACCTGCTCCCGCACCAACCCTAGAACGCGGCTGGCAAGGACCGCCACGCTCATACTGCCCGCGGCCCGGGCGATGGTGCCGGTTTGCTGCTGGGAAGACTGGCTCAAGGGCTAAACCTGAGGGGGGATGACCGGAATCGGAGAGCTCTTACGCCGGCGGACCGCATTGTTTGGATGCTTTTGGCTGAAGCAAAGGCGCTTTTCTCTCCATGAATAATCATAAAAAAAACGACGAAGGGGCACTCGCCTGCAAGCTCTGCCCAAGAGGGCAGAGAGCAAATCCTAACGGAGGCTGTCTTGCCGTATAAGAGAGGAATACGTGCGTCGTACCAGAATTGACTCGTTGGCGCTATCAGACTTATTTTTCTTAATCTGAAAATTATTGGCAGGCTTTTCTCTTTTCGCAGACTTGCTGGCTGTCTGGCGCTTTGGCATCCCGCTCTTTACCGGCCGCTTGATTTTGGGCCTTCTGGACGGGCTGACGGAAGAAGCGGGTTTTGCCGGCTCCAGCATGGGCGGGGTCTCCGGATGAAGCAGGGCGTACGCCGGGTGTTCGCCTTGCCCCCCGTTGACAGGCGGCAGATTCTCCGCCGCAAGTTCGGCTTTAGCCGTCTTTAATTCCAGTTCAAACCCTCCCAAGACTCCGGCTAGTCGCGGCGTCTGGTGAGGAGCAGGCGGAGAAAAGCCGAATACCAACAAAATCAGGCAGCCCAGAACCGCCGCGCCGCCGCTTAAAACCAGCCGGGGCGATTTGGCCCCATACCTTTCCCCTCTGAAATCTATCCTCCGATAGCGGGACCACAAGGTAAACAGGGCGTAGAGGCTGTATGCTCCAAAGACAAATAGCAGGGTAGGCAACAAGGGCATCCCTTCTATCGAGGCTGCCCCAAAATAACAGGTAAGAGTGGCAAAGTCAATCATCTCTGTCTTAAAAAACTTTTCGGTGCAAGCTCACAAAGTCTTAAATTGTTTTGTGTCATATTATTGACAGAGCCGATGCAATTAATATACCGTGAGGCCTGATATGGCCACAATTTTAATTATCGAGGATGAGCGCGCCCAACGGGAAGCCCTGAAAGAAATACTGGCTGGCGAAGGCTATGAGGTGGAGACCGCGCCGGACGGCGAAACCGGCTTGGCCAGGCTCCAGGAAACCGGGTTCGAGATAGTCTTGACCGACATGGCTTTGCCCGGCCTGGGAGGCATGGAAATCCTCAGGTACCTGGTGCGCCACCGGCCCGAAAGTCTGTGCATCATTGTCACCGGCTACGCCACCATCAAGAATTCGGTGGCCGCCATGCGCCTGGGAGCTTACGATTATCTGGCCAAACCCGTGGACCCTCAGGAGCTCAAACTGGTGGTCAAACGGGCTTTGGAACGCAAACAATTGGAACAAGAAAACCTCCGTCTCAAAAAAAATCTGTACCGGCGGTTCGGCTTCGCCAATATCATCGGAACCAGTGAAGCCATCACCCAGGTCTTCGACCTTGTCAAAAAGGTGGCCGACACCGACGCCACCGTCCTGCTTCTGGGCGAATCCGGCACCGGCAAGGAGCTCATCGCCAAGGCCATCCACTATAACAGCCACAGGCGTCAAGGGCCGCTCATACCGGTGAACTGCGCCGCCATCCCCGAGGAACTGCTGGAAAGCGAACTCTTCGGCCACGAACGGGGGGCCTTCACCCACGCGGTGCGCACCCGCGTCGGCCGCTTTGAACAGGCCAACGGCGGCACCATCTTTCTCGATGAAATCGCTGATATGAGTCCGAGCCTGCAGGTCAAAATCCTGCGCGTCCTCCAGGACCGCGCCTTCGAGCGCATCGGCGGCGTCAAAACCATCAAGGTGGACATTCGGGTGATCGCGGCCACTAACCAGGATTTGGAGGACATGGTCGCCCAAGGCCGCTTCCGGGAAGACCTCTTTTACCGGCTCAATGTCATCCCCATCCGCATTCCCCCTCTCAGGGAGCGCACCTCGGACATTCCTCTCCTGACCTCCCATTTTCTCCAGGAATTCAGCCGCAAAAAAAAGAAGGCGCCAAAACGCCTGAGCCCCGGCGCCATGGACCTGCTTCTCCGCTACCCCTGGCCCGGCAATGTGCGGGAGTTGGAAAACCTGATGGAGCGCCTGGTCATCCTGTGCGAAGGCGAAGTCATCGAAGCCGTCGATTTGCCGGAGCGCTTCCGACCCGGGGCGCCGGCCGCGGCGATGCCAAAAACCATTGACTTTCCGGAGCAAGGCATCAACCTGGTCAGCGCGGTCCAGGAATTCGAGCGTTCCCTTATCCTCCGGGCCCTGGAAAATTGCCAGTGGGTCAAGAGCCGTGCCGCCCAGCTCCTGCATCTTAACCGCACCACTCTGATAGAGAAGATGAAGAAACAAAAGATTCAGCCGACCCCGGAACTTCACTCCCTGCCCAAGAGATTCCTCTATCGTCAATAATCTGACAGTATCCCTCTTTTTGACGCGTCTTCCGCCTGGGTTCGCGGCCGCTGAATCGCAGGCCGGCAGCTTGAATCGCGGCTATTCCCCATCTGCCCTCCTCCTGGTACGAGTCTTGCTCTCCCCAGGCTCAGGAGCATGCCATGGGGATCAAAACACCGAGGCGCAATTGGTTGGGAGCCGGATTTTGGCTGGTCGCCGCGGTCTGCCTGGGACTTCTGATTCGCCCCTGCCCCACCCAGACTGCCGAGAAGCCGGAGCCGGGTTCTTATGTCATCCTTTCCGGGGAATTCTTCAACGCCATGCAGAAACTGGCCGCCTCCGGCGCCACCTATGGGGACCGCCAGGAGCCTCTGTTGGAGCAGATCGCGTTGTCCGGCCGATACATGGTCAAGACAAATCTTACGCTCATCCACCAGAATGAAAAAATAATACAGCTTCTCGAAGAGCTCAACCGCAAACGGCTGACCATGGAACGTTGAGATGTCGGCGCTTCGTTTTGTTTGGTTTTTGCTGGTGTGTGTTCTGTTGATCGCCCTTGCTTGGGCCGACTGCGCCTGGGGGCGCGCCAGCCAGGGGCCTTCACCGAAACCCCGCGTCCATGCCGCCGATAAGAGCTATTCAGATACCGCCTCATACCGGTCATTTTTGGGTCTGCTGAAGATTGCCAATGTTTCCCCCAACAAGGGCGAGCGTCTCGCCGCTCTCCTGCGGCTGGGCGGCCGGGCTGAGACCCAGGGTCGCATCGACTTGGCCGTGAAAGTCTATACTTTGGCCACCCTTCTCCACCCCGACAGCCATGAAGTCGGCCAGGCCGGCTGCCGCCGCCTTGTCCTGCAATTTTATCTGGACCTGGGCGGCGCTGAACCTTATCAGGCCTTCAAGAATTTTTTGGCAAAAATTTCCGCGTTGTCCGAACAACCTGCCCGGGAACAGCTTCAGATGCCATTTTTGGCCGGTTGGCATGCCGTGGAGCAGTCTATCCACAACGGCAATTTTGCTGATTCCGTTTGGTTGGAAAGAGCATTAGTTCTGTGGGAAATGCACCCGCCGGGGACCCAGCCGCCGCAAGCCGCGCTTTTAGTGGGCCGGCTCCTGGGAAAACAGGGCCTTTTCACTGAGGCGGGCAAGTTCCTGGCCATAGCTCTCGATAAAGGCGACAGCCGCATCCGCTCCCGGACCATTATGGAATATTTGCAAATGGCCTGGGCCGCTGATGGCATTTCTGGGTTTATGGAGGCTCTGGCACGATGGCGGCAGGATTCCCGTCACCTGGTTCAGGCCCTCCAAACCTGGCCGCTGCGCCTCTGTTCCCCGGACGGCGCCGAGTCGAAGCTGAGCCCTGATTATGTCAATAATTTGACAGAACTGCTTCCCCAGTGCCCTTCTCCTCCCGAACCGCAATCTCTTCTCACCATCGGTGATGAGCCCTTGTGGATGGCTCTCCTCAGCCAACCTTTGCCGGCCCTGCTTGAGGAGTACCTTGTCCAAAGCCTGGCCCGACGATTTTGCTCCCAGGCGAACTTCTCCCAGGCTTCCCGGCTCTACCGAACTCTTCTGGCGGACGCGGCCGATAAAGAGACTTCATGTTTCTATTGGGACCGCCTGGGGCAATTGCATATCAAGGAACAACAGCCCGCTTTGGCCCGGGATATTTTTCGAACCCTGGCGGGCGAGCCGACTAAACTCTGGCAGCTCCTGGCCCAAACCAGGCAGCTTGACGTGGAACTTAACCGGCTCAGGGCGGAGCCGGCCTTTATGACGGAAGGATGATTGAATGGGAAGCAAGGCCATCTTGGTGATCGACCCTCACCCTTTTTGGCGGGAAGTTAAGCCCAGGCTGGAAAAAACCCTTCAACTTGAACTGGTTCATGAGGATGCCGCGGTCTGCCTGGAGGAGGTTATGGCCAGCAAATTCTTCGCCATGGCTTTTATTTCCGAGTCATTGGCAGACCGAGCCTTGGGGGCCATCAAGCTGAAATTTCCGCTGCTTCCGGTGCTGGTGGTGACCTCCCGCCCCAGCGTCCAAGGCGCGGTGGCCGCCATGCGGGAGGGGGCCCAGGATTATCTGGCCCTGCCCCTGGCCTTCGAAAAACTCCGGGAGGTCATCCAGCCTGCACTCATCGGCGGGGACAACCACTGCTCTTCATGTAAAAATAAAACCGCGGACAACGGCCGGGTCCGTCCCGTCATCACCCGCAATCCTGCCATGCTGCACATTCTGCGACTGGCCGAAGCCGTGGCCCCGACCCGGGCCACCGTCCTCATCCAGGGGGAATCGGGCACGGGCAAGGAAATCCTGGCCCGTTACATCCACAGCAAAAGCGACCGCGCTGCCGGACCCTTTGTCGCGGTAAATTGCGCCGCGTTGCCGGAGGGGCTCCTGGAAAGCGAACTCTTCGGGCATGAAAAGGGCGCCTTCACCGGCGCCATCATGCGCAAACTGGGGAAGTTCGAACTGGCCCAAAACGGCACGCTGCTCTTGGATGAAATCAGCGAAATGCATCCACACTTGCAGGCCAAGCTTTTGCGGGTCCTCCAGGAAAACGAAATCGACCGGGTGGGCGGCCGCCACGCCATACCCATTAATGTCCGGGTAATGGCCACCACCAACCAAAACCTTCCTGAAGTAATCCAGAAAGGCGGCTTCCGGGAGGATTTGTATTATCGCCTGCAAGTCATTTCTTTTGAGTTGCCGCCTCTCAGGGCCCGCCGGGATGACATCCCGCTTTTGGCCCGGCATTTCCTGCAGCACTTCTGCCGCCTGTTTGAGAAAGGCGCTCTAAACTTCACCGCCGCCGCGCTGAGCGCCCTGGAAACGGCCCCCTGGCCGGGCAATGTCAGACAGTTGGAAAACGCCGTCGCCCGAGGGGTGCTCCTGGCCCAGAGTCCCAATCTTCATCCCCGGGATCTTTTCGGCGCCCTTCCGCCGGAAGCCGCAACCGCTTTGACTCCGGCCCTGCCGAACGGCAAACCGGTCACCTTAAGAGAGATGGAGCAGCAGATGATATTTACCACCTTGAATGAAACTTCGGGAAACCGCACCCACGCGGCCCGGCTTCTGGGCATCAGCGTGCGCACCTTGCGAAACAAGCTGCACGAGTACCGCCAGGAAGCCCTGGCCCAGACCTGCCGCCGTTCCCAGGTGGCCTGATATTTGCTTTCCAAGTGCTGGTGGCCGGCAGAAATGCGCCGCAAAAACAGGAGGGTTCTTATGCTTTTAAAAAATTCTTTCATTCAAATCGCCGTATTGGACAGGCTGACCGGCAGCTGCGGCGCTGCCGCCAGGTTCTGCCTGCAAGCCCCGCTCAGGGTCCTTATCCAAAACTTTAACGGCAGCTAGGCAAAATCTTCCTGTTTACCTTTTTACCCGGGAGTAAAAGATGCCCTGGAACCCTTTCCAAGACAATCTGATTGACATCCTGGAGCATTCCCTCACCTGGCAAAGTCGCCGCCATGAGATCATTGCCGGGAACGTCGCCAACCTGGATACGCCTAATTACACCGGCAAGGAATTGGATTTTAAAGCTTTACTGGCAGGTTATGCAAACGGCGGCCCCCGGGTGCGCCTGACTGCCACCCATCCCGGCCATATTCAAGGCGAGCTCAGCACTCCGGCAGGATTTGTTCAAGACACGGGTAAAGCCGTGGACATTGATCGGGAAATGGTGGCAATGGCCGAAAACCAGCTTTCCTTTCAGGCCTCCGCACAGATGCTCGGCAAGAAACTGGAGGGTCTGAGAACCGTAATCGAAGGAGATCGGCGATGAATATTTTCACCACTATGGAAATCAGCGCCTCAGGCCTGACGGCCCAGCGCCAGCGGTTAAACGTGATCGCCGAAAATCTGGCCAATGCCCACACCACGCGTACGCCCCGAGGGGGTCCCTATTTGCGCAAACACGTGGTTCTGGAGACGCGCCCGGCCGTGGAATTTGCCAGCTTTTTGGAAACTGCGGATAAAGTGGCCGTGGCCGACATTGTGGAAAGCCGGGAAGGCTTGCGCCCGGAATATGATCCGAACCATCCCGATGCCGATGAACAGGGTATGGTACTCTGGCCCAATGTCAATCCGGTGGTCGAAATGGTCAGTCTTACCCTGGCCAGCCGGGGCTTTGAGGCCAATGTCGCCGTCTTTCAGGCGGCCCGGGCCATGGCCTTGAAGGCCTTGGAAATCGGACGCGGCTAATCCCAAGAGCGGGAATACCCTCTTAAAAGGTGCCCCCTATGAAAGTTTCAGCGCCTGATATCCTCGCCCTATTTCCCTTGCCCGGTTTTGAGCCTGACCGGGCCTCCTCCGGATCGGGCCTCTTTTCAAAGGTATTGGCGGAAGTCAACGACTTGCAGCACCGGGCCGACGCCAAAATCAAGGACTCCCTTTTGGGTCGAGCCGACCTTCATGAAACCATGCTTGCCATGGAAAGGGCCAGTCTGGGGCTAAAGGTCCTGGTCCAGGCCCGCAATAAGTTGGTCCAGGCCTATGAGGAACTGAGCCGCATGAACATGTAATTATCAGCCCGGGTGAATATGGTGGATTCCCTGAAAAAAATCTGGATCGATCTGCAGCAGCGCTTCCTGGGCCTGCCCCCGGCCCAGCGCTTTTTGATTGCAGGTCTGGCCGGGGCTGCCTTGTTGGCCCTTGTGTTATTCGGCGTTCTCCGCACGGGTGGCGATTACGCCGCGCTCTTCACCAATCTTTCCCAGGACGATGCCGCCGGCATTGTCGCCAAACTGAAAGGGAAAAAAATCCCCTACCGCCTGGAGGCCGGGGGCACCGCCATCCTGGTGCCCCGCAGCGAAGTTTACGAAACCCGCCTCCTTCTGGCCAGCGAGGGCATGCCCCGGGGCGGCGGTGTGGGTTTCGAGATTTTCGACCGGCAAAACCTCGGGGTTACGGATTTTGTCCAGCGCCTGAATTATCAGCGGGCCTTGCAGGGGGAGCTGGCCCGCACCATCATCGGCATCCCCGAAATATCCGAAGCCCGGGTCCATATCGTCACGCCCAAGGAATCGCTGTTCATCGAGGACCAGCAAAAAGCCACCGCCTCGGTCGCGGTCAAGCTGCGCCCCGGTCGCATCTTGAGCCGCGCCCAGATTGACGGCATCGTGCATCTCGTCGCCAGCGCCGTCCCCGGTCTGCACCCCGGCCAGGTGACGGTGGTGGACTTGGACGGGCGTATTTTGAGCCGTTCCGAGGACAGCTTGACCCCTGGCGGCCTGAGTGCCGGGCAATTGACCATTCAACGCCAGGTGGAGGAAAGCTATGAGCACAAGCTGCAGTCGCTTTTCGATAGTATGCTGGGGGCAAGAAAATCCTTTGTTAGAGTTTCAGCGGACCTGGATTTTCAGAAAATCGACATCCGGGAAGAAACCTTTACCCCCAACCAGGACCTGATACGCAGCGAGCAAAAGACCTTGGAACGCACCACCCGGGCTCATGAGGGGTTTGGCAACCCGGAGGCCCGTTTTGACCTGAGTCAGGGAACCATTACGCCCCCACCCCCCGGCAAGGGGCCACCGCCGCTGACTCCCCCGGCTCCTGTAAAACCTCCTGCGGCCAGCGGCACCGAGCGGCAAAGCGAATTGCGCAATTATGAAATAAACCGGGTCTTGCGCCAGGTAGTGGAGCAGCCCGGCAAGATCAAACGGCTGTCCATCGCCGTGGTGGTGGACGGCACTTATAAAGGCAAAGCTGACGCTTTCACCCCAAGAACTCCTGAAGAAATGCGGCAGTTCGCCAATTTGGCGAAGAAAGCCGTGGGCTTCAGCGTCGATCGGGGAGACCAATTGGAGATTTCCTGCGCCCCGCTGGCCTTGCAGGCGCCTGACGGAGTGGTTGCCACCAGCACCATGGGCTGGCAGGAAGGCCTGTTTTCCACCTTGAAAATCGGCTTGCTGATATTGGCCGTCCTGCTGGGCTTGATGTTCTTTCTCAAAAGGAAGCCCCTGCGAACCAGGCCCACCCTGTTGGAAGGTCCGCCTGCGTCCGTTCTCCCACCCCGGCCTAAACCGATGGCTTCCTTGCCCGAGGAGATGAACAGGACCCCTGGCTTGCCCGGCGGGGAACCCCAGGTGGCTTTGCCGGATGCCGTGGCCGGGCAGGAACTTATCGGACAATTGATTACCTCCTATCCGGAGCGGACCATCGAGGTTCTGCGGCTCTGGCTCAACGATAAAGAAACCCGATGATTCTCACTTTTTGACCGGAAAGGACCCGGGAAAATTGTGGCAGCCAAAACCGACAAGCTGAGCGGGTTGGACAAAGCGGCGCTCTTGCTTCTGAGTTTGGGAGAAGGCCAGGCCGGAGAAATTCTCAAGCGTCTGGATGACAAGGAAGTGCAGCTTCTGGGCCAGCGCATCTCCAAAATGGAAATAGTATCAACCAAGCAGATGGCCGCTATTCTTCAGGAATTCCGGCAAATGATGGAATCTCCTGAAGCCATTGTGGTCAAAGGAGACCAGTTTTTTAAGAACACCATCTCCCGCACCATGGACGCCAATCGCCAGGAAAAGCTCATGGACAAGTTGGACTTGGAACAAAGCCCTGAATTTTTTCAGAAAATCAAAAAGTTGGATTCCCGCACCCTGGCGTCTTTTCTAGGCAATGAACATCCGCAGACCATCGCCCTGGTGCTGGCGCATTTGGACAGAAATCAGGCCGGCGGCGTTTTGGCGCAATTCTCCGAAAATATGCAACTGGAAGTAGTGCGGCGCATCGCCAGCCTGGACCAGGTATCCCCGGCCATAATTGAAGAAATCGACGCGGCCTTGAGAAACGAAATTACCCTGGTGGAAGAAGTGGGAGGCCGTCTGGTGGGGGGACCGCAATCCGTGGCGGAAATATTGAACCAGATGGAGCGCACCCAGGAAACCAGCATTTTGAAACGTCTCGAAGAAGAGGGTCAGGAGGATCTGGCCGAGGAAATCCGCCGCTACCTGTTCACTTTCGAGGACCTCCTGGGGGTGGAAGATCGGGGCATCATGGCGCTGCTTAAGGAAACCAACACACAGGATTTGGCTTTGGCCCTCAAAGCTGCCTCGGACGAACTGAAGGCAAAATTCTTCAGAAACATGTCCAGCCGCGCCGGGGAGATGCTGCAGGAGGAGCTGGACCTCATGGGACCGGTTAGACTCCGGGATGTGGAGGCGGTCCAGCAAAAGATCATCCAGATCGCCAAGCGCCTGGAAACCGAAGGACAGTTGGTGCTGGCCGGCAAGAGCGTTGAAGATATCTTTATCTAAAGGTGTTCCCAACTATGGTAAGCGGAAACATCGAAGCCTTCAGGTTCCCGGTTATCGAGGGAGATACGGGCTTGTCGCGGCCTGATGCCGACGGTTTCATTTTGCAAGCCTTCGACGGCAATGTCCCCTCCCGCACATTTCTTTCGGAAAAAGAGCTTATCAGCATGAGCGAACGCATTCTGGCGGAGGCTGAGGAAAAGCGTCAGCACATCGAACAGACGGCTTACGAGGAGGGTTTCCGCCAGGGTCAGAAAGACGGCCAGGAAGTGGGCCGTCGCGGACTGGAGGAAGTAATTCAGCGTTTTGAGACCCTGTTGGACGCCCTGGTAAGGGAAAAGGAGGTTTTATATCATCAGCGGGAACATGATTTGGTGGAATTGGTCCGGCTGATCGCCCGGAAAGTCGTCGGGCGGGAACTGACCCTTCATCCCGAGGCCATTCGCGATCTGGTGGCGTGCGGCTTTGAGACCCTGTTCCAAGCCGAGCAGATTACGCTCCTGGTTCATCCTCAGGATTATGAACTTTTGATTCATGATTCTAAAGAGTCCTGGCCTCCAGGTCTGTCACTGGTTTCGGACAGCTCGGTCTGCCCCGGCGGTTTCAGATTGGAAACCGAACAGGGGGGCCTGGACGGCACCCTGGAAGGACGTTGGGCACGGGTAGACCAGGCGATTGACGAGATCTTGGGAAAAGCAGATGCAGACGGGGCCGCTTAACTGGCAGGATTTGCACCGGTCGGTGGAGGAAATCGAAACCATCGCCTTCACCGGGCTGGTCGAGGAGATGGTCGGCCTGGTCATCAAGAGCAAGGGGCCTCATGCCCCGGTGGGCGCGGTCTGCCGCGTGGAGCTGCGGTCCTCTTCGACGGCCGTGCCTGCAGAAATTGTGGGATTCCGCCAGGACCAGGTTCTGCTTATGCCTTATGGCGAGGTGCGCGGCATTAAACCGCAAACGCGCCTGATTCTTACGGCCCGTCAATCCAGAGCCCCTGTGGGAGAAGGATTGCTGGGCCGGGTCATCGATGGTCTGGGCAGACCATTGGACGGCAAAGGACCTCTGAAATTGACGGAGAACCGACTGCTGCACGCTCCTCCTCTGAATCCCTGCAGCCGCCGGAATATCGACCAGCCGGTGGACGTGGGCATACGCGCCATTAACGCTCTGCTCACTTTGGGGAAGGGGCAGCGCATCGGCATCTTTGCCGGCTCCGGGGTGGGCAAAAGCACCCTGATGGGCATGATGGCCCGCTACACCCACTCGGACGTGAACGTCATCGGCCTTATCGGGGAACGGGGTCGGGAAGTCAAGGAATTCATTGACCGGGATTTGGGACCCGCCGGGCTGGCCCGCTCCTGTGTGGTGGCATCCACTTCCGACACCCCGCCTCTGGTGCGTCTGCGCGGGGCTTATCTGGCCACAACCATTGCCGAATATTTCCGCGACCAGGGCAAAGACGTCATCCTGATGCTCGATTCCCTCACCAGGTTTGCCATGGCTTCCCGGGAGATCGGCTTGGCCATCGGCGAACCTCCCACGGCCCGGGGCTACACTCCTTCGGTCTTCAACCAGTTGCCCAAACTTCTGGAACGGGCCGGGGCCTGTCAGGAAACAGGAAGCATAACCGGCATTTACACGGTCCTGGTGGAAGGCGATGATCTTTTGGAACCCATTGCCGACGCCAGCCGCGCCATTCTGGACGGGCACATCGTGCTGAGCCGGGAGCTGGCCGACCAGGGTCACTATCCCGCCATTGATATTTTGGGCAGCATAAGCCGCCTTATGCCCCAAGTTTCGCCGCCTGAGCAACTTAAACTCCGGGAGGAGCTTGTCAAAGTGATGGCCGCCTACCGCCGGGCCGAAGACCTGGTCAACATCAACGCTTATGTGCAGGGCTCCAATCCGGAGATTGATTACGCCCTGGAAAAAATCGGTTCAGTCCGGGAATTCCTCCGTCAGGGAATGACTGAGAGCGTTTCCCTGTCACAAGCCAGAAAAGAACTTGAGGATCTGTTCAGGCCATGATTACCCGCGGCCGGTTTCGCTTTTCCCTGGAAACAGTGCTTCGCGTTCGGATATTGCGGGAAGAACAAGCGCGCCTGGAACTGGTCCAGGCCTTGGCACTCCTTGAGCGGCACCGCTTGTCTCTAAAAGAAACCGAGCGGCTTTTGGCCGAGGAGATGCACGCCTGGCGCAGCGCCATGCCCCGCGCCGTCACGATTCAGGATTACCGGATCCGGGCCGGCTATCTGGAGCACCTGAAAGGCGCCATACAGGACTGGCAACTCCGGATCAACCGGCAAAAAGCGGAAGTAGAGGCAAAACAGCGGCGGGTGCAGCATCTTTATCGAGAGCGGCGCCTGCTTGCCAATCTCAGGGATAAGCAATACCTGCGCTTCAAACGGGAGCTGGCCAGGGGCTTGGAAAAAGAAGCGGAAGCCGCGGTACTGTCGCGTTGGCCCGGAAACGCAATATTTTGAAGCATGGAGCGGCCTTAGAAAAAGAATCAGGGTCCCTGAAAAATCAGGCTTCAAGGCTGGAGGAAGTATGCAAAGCGCTCATGGAATTCCGTGGCCGGGTTGGCATCTCATGCAAGCCCTGCTGGTGGGAGGATTGGTGCTCAAGTTGGCGGTTTCAGGGCTTTGCCTGGCTCCGACAGCCTTGTGGGACTGGGCCGGACCCAAGGTGAGCGAAGCCGCCACCCATGCCGCCGGCCCGGCGGACAGCCCCCCGTCTTTGCCCCGCCTGTTCAGCCTGATGCACCAGGAACGCTCAGCCCTCCAGGCCAGGGCCTCGGCTGTGGCGGTGAAGGAGGAACAACTGCGCATTCTCCAGAAGGAGGTGGAGGATCGGCTTCAGGAGCTCAAGGGACTACAACTTAAAATTTTGGACTTGATGGAGGAGGAAAAGCGCATCAAACACGAACACAACCGCCATCTGGTTTCAACCCTGACGGCCATGCCCGCGGACAGGGCCGCCAGGCTGCTGGAAAAAATGGAGGAAGAGACGGCGGTAATGCTGCTCCGAAATCTCAAGGGCAAAGAGGCGGGCGCCATCCTGGCGGTGCTCTCTCCGGACAAAGCCGCCCGGTTAAGTCAGCGGCTCCTGCAATAGTCAAACCGGGGCCGGTCCGATGTTCATTGAGCCGGACAGGAGATTATGGTAAGCTTGGGGCTATAAATATGAAGAGAGGTGCCTCATGCCGGAAGCTTACCCCGCCTCGCCCAGAGAGGCCATCCTGGTTTTTCATCTGGCCGACCGGTTGAAGTCCGAGCTCTTGATAGCCTCGAGCCTCCTCAGCGCCGTACTCCAGCTCAAAGATGCCGAGCAGGAAGGGGGGCGCAAGGTCCTGCTGGAATTCTTCCGGGCCCTGGAGCGGGAGATGTCTCTTGGTCAGATCACTTTCAAAGACCCTGAGATGGTGCGGGTTCAAACCGTGATGACCGGTTTGGTGGGCATGGTGAACGCCGGCCCCTTGCACGAAGTCCAGGGTCATTTGACCTGGGTGATCAGCAACATGACCACCCACGCGCAGCGGGCTATGCAATATCTCCTGGATCAGAAGATGCTCTAGCCGAGAGAATCGGGTGATGGTCTACATTTGCCGCGTTCCCGGCTAGTCCTTGGGAATCAGACGGTAGACTTCCACCAGCGGCAAACCGTGTTCTTCAGCCAGACGGCGGCAGTCTTCGTATTCCGGCAGCCGGCGGCGGCGCCCGGCGTATTCCATCACTTTCACCCGCAGAGGTCCATAAGGCGTATCGATGGTTTCGTGCCAGCGGCGGGCCGCCACCCGTTCCACCTCCATGAGCCTAACTCCCAAGGTGGTGGAGTGGCTGAATAGGTTTTCCAGGAGGTTTTCCCGGGCGGCGGGGGGGCCGATGAAGGTCAGGCGCACCCCGGGGCGGTTTTTTTTCATCTGGATGGGCGCCAAAGCCACGTCCAACGCTCCGGCCGCGAACAGTTTCGCCATCAAGGGCTCATAAAGCTCGGGATTCATGTCATCGATATGGGTTTCGCCCACCAGGACGCGCTCCTGCACTCCCGGCCGGGCGGCCAGAGGTTCCCCCAAAAACAGGCGCAGAAGGTTGGGGTGATCGGGCAACTCCCGCGTCCCGGCGCCGTAGCCCACCTGCTGAAGCTTCATGGGCGGACAGAGATCCCCTGCCGCTTCCATCACCCGGAGGATGGCCGCGCCCGTGGGGGTTACCAGTTCGCCGGGCAAATCGGTGCCATACACCGGCAGGCCCTTGAGCAGCTCTACGGCAGCCGGCGCAGGGTTGGGGAGCCGGCCGTGCGCCCCGCTGATCATGCCCCAGCCTTGAGGAATGGGACTGGTGAAAGCCTTGGCAATCGCAAGCTTCTCCACGCCAAAAGCAACTCCCACTACATCCAGGATGGTGTCCGCAGCCCCCAGTTCGTGGAAATGAACGTCTTCTAAATTCTGCCCGTGGATTTTTGCTTCAGCTTGGGCCAGCAGGCGGAACATGGCAAGACTCAGTTGCCGGGTGCGATCAGGCAAAGGCGCCTTTTCCATTAGAGTTTTTATATGCGCGTAAGACCGCGAGGGCGATTCCCCTTTCACCAGGAAATCTACTTTTATCCCGCGGAGATGTTCCCTGGCGACCTGTTGGACCTCGAGCCGCACTTGCCCTATATTCAGGGAATTCAAAATATTCTCCAGTTCAGCCTTATCGAGCCCCAGGTCAATTAGAGCCCCCAGGGTCATATCGCCGCTGATCCCCGAGAAGCAATCAAAATAAACCCACTGTTCAGTCTGGTTCAGGTTGGACAAAGAGTTCCACCTCCTTGATGGACCGCGCGTCGGCTTGGCGGACAACAAAGCGCAGGTTGCCGAATTGCAGATGCTCCCCAGGCCGGGGCAGGTCTCCCAATTGGTCGATAAGAAAGCCTGCCAGGGTCTCGTAGTCACCCCTGGGAAGATCCAGGTGCAGAGTTTCATTGAGATAGCCGATTTCCATGCGGGCGTCGATAAGATAGTGCCCTTCAGCCAATTCCAGGAAGGGGCTGACTTCCTGATCGAATTCGTCGGCGATTTCACCTACTATCTCTTCCAAAAGGTCTTCAATGGTGACAATGCCGGTGGCGCCGCCGAATTCATCCACCACGACTGCCAGGTGCGTGCCGGAGCGCTGCATTTCAGTGAGCAGCCGGTCAATCTTTTTAATTTCAGGGACAAATTTCACCGGCCGGATAAAAGGCTTGATGGGCCGGTCGTTGGGCGTCTCTCCCAGCAGATCAAAGCCGTGCACCACGCCGATGAGGTTGTCGATACGCCGATGGTAGACCGGCAGGCGAGCATAAGGCGTGGCCCGAAATTCTTCCAACGCTTGGGCTACGGTCATGGTGTCGGGAATAGCCGCCACCTTTATCAAGGGCACCATAACCTCCTCAACGGTGCGGAGGCTGAAGCGCAAAATGCGGTTTATTATCCGCCTTTCATCACTTTCCAACTCCACTTCCGGGCCGCTTTTCCGCACCACCAGACTCAAATCCTCCCGGGTGATAAAAGGCATCTGGCTCATCTGGCGGGCGCCGGTGACAAAGAGGACGGCCCGGCTCAAGGCTGCAAAAATCAGGGTCAAAGGATACATGACCCAGGAAATGACCCAAAGTATCGGCGCCAGCCGCTGGGCCAGCCGGTTGGGATACTGTCGGGCGATGGACTTGGGGGTGATTTCCGCCAGCAGCAGAATTAGCGGGGGCAGGGCCAGCATGGCGATTATTTCGCCGGTGGAGCCAAGCCATTGCAGCAAAACCGCGGTCACCAGGATGGTGTTGGAGATTTCCGCCAAATTTGAGCCGAGCAGGCAGGTGGCCACCAGCCGCTCCGGGCGGTCCAGAAGCTTCAGGGCGAATTTGGCTCCTGGCTGCCCTGTGTCCGCTCGATGCCGCAGGCGGCGATAACTCGCGGAAATCAGTGAAATTTCCGCAGAGGAAAAAAAGGCCTCCGCCAGCAGGAGCGGCACGAAAACCATCAATAACGCTATTATCATGGCTGAATCTGGCGGACCTCCAGTTCCATGATGCGGGTACCTTTCATCTTGGTAACCCGAAAGTTCATGGAATCGTACTGGAGCATATCCCCTTCCCGAGGCAATTCACCGAAGAGATTAAGGACCAGACCCCCGATAGTGCCAAAATCTTCTGAAACAAGTTCGGTGCCCAACGCCTCATTGAATTCTTCCAGGGACAACGAGGCGTTCACCCGCCAAAGCCCCGGGGCTTTCTGCTCCAATAATTTTTCTTCCACCTTGAATTCTTGGGGTATATCGCCGCAGAGTTCCTCCAGCAAATCCTCTACCGACACCAGACCCACCAGGGCGCCGTACTCATCCACCACCAGCGCCAGGCGCAGCCGCTGGGATTGGAGCTCGGTCAACAAGTCAAAAGCCTTCTTGCTTTCAGGCACGTAGTGCGCCGGCCTCAGAAGATTGCGAATCAAACCGGCATCGGAGATTTCCTTGCCTGAAATGGTTAACAAAGTTTTGGCGTGCAAAATACCCAGGATATTTCCCGGTTGGTCTTCGTAGATGGGCACCCGGGAATATCGCGACCGTTTCACCGCCTGAATCAATTGAGGCACCGGCATATCGATGGGCAGAGAAAAGATGTCCGGCCGCGGCACCATGATCTCGCCGACCGTCACTTCGCCAAAATCCAACAGGTTCTGAATGAAATCTTTCTCCAGCGCCGCGATCATGCCGCCCCGATGGCTTTCTTCCACCATGCGCACAAAATCCTCCTGCTGCACCGCGGGCACCTGGAGATCCGGACGAAATCCCAACAAAACCAGTAATCCCCGGCTGATATGGAGCAGGAAAACCCTAAACGGGGTAAGAATCACCATAGCCCAATTCACCAGGGGCGCTACTAAAGGCGCCAAGCGGGCGGGATAGGTCAAAGCAAGGGATTTGGGGATTATTTCGCCCAGCAGGAGCAGCAAGGGAGACATGACCAGCAGCGCCACCCACTTGCCCATGTCTCCCCACAGGCTCAAAGACAAGGAGGTGGCCAGCACCGAGGCCAGAATGGTAATCACTTCCAGGCCCACGACCAGCGTGACCAGAAGGCGATTGGACTGGCCCAGAAGCGACTCCACCAGTTCACCCCGCCGGGGTTGTTTTTCCTTGAGGCGCAGGCGGTCCAGAGGAGTCAGGGCAAAAAGCGAGGTTTCAGCCGCGGCAAAAAAGATATAGAGGAATAAAAGCCCGCCCAGGGCGAGCCACCTTATTATCTGCTCCGAGGACAGCAAGGATTCCAAGTTGGTGGGCAAAGACGCGGAATAAAACTCCGATAATCTTGTTTTGACCTTTTCCAGCTTGCCATGTTTCAGGCCGGGCCAGGGGTTATCATTTCCCTGGCCCGGGCGCATTTACATCATTCGGATCCGGCGGGGTGAAGGAACCGGCAGCCGCTTTTTCGAAAGCTTCCGCTTCGCGGGACCGGGAAAGGGCGGATGCACCAGGGCTTCAGTCAGCACCTGATCCATGCTCGATACCGGTACAAACTTCAACTTGCGTTTAACGTATTTGGGTATGTCCACCAGGTCCTTTTTATTGGCCTCCGGAATGATGACTTTTTTCATCCGGGCCCGCACTGCGGCAATGGCCTTTTCCTTCAAGCCGCCGATGGGGAGGATCTTTCCCCTTAGGGTAATTTCGCCGGTCATGGCCACGTCCCGCCTCACAGGAATTTGGGTGAGGGACGAAATCAGGGCGGTGGCCAAGGTTATCCCCGCGGAGGGGCCGTCCTTGGGGGTAGCGCCGGCCGGCACGTGCAAGTGAATATCCAGCTTTTCATAAAAATCCGGCTCCAGCTTGAGCTTCTCAGCCCGGGAGCGGGTATAGCTCAGGGCCGCCTGGGCGGACTCCCGCATGACCTCCCCCAACTGGCCGGTCAGGGTGAGCTGGCCCTTGCCCCGCATCAGGGAGGCCTCCACCGCCAGGGTTTCGCCGCCTACCTGGGTCCATGCCAGGCCCGTGGCTACGCCGATTTCATCCTTCTCCAGCTCCCCTTCGGGCAAATACCGCGGCGGCCCCAGATAGCGATGCAGGTTGGCCCGGGTGATGCTGAAGGGACCCTTCTCGCCTTCGGCGATGCGGCGGGCCGCCTTGCGGCACAGAGCCCCGAGCTCGCGTTCCAGGTTACGCAGGCCGGCCTCCTGGGTGTAATGCACAATGACTTCCTTGATCACTTCCGGCGAAATGTGGAGGTCGCCCGGCTTAAGGCCGTTTTCCCTGAGCTGCCGGGGCAGCAGGTAGCCCTGGGCGATCTTGAGCTTCTCCTCTTCGGTGTATCCGGCCAGACGGATAATCTCCATGCGGTCCTTCAGCGCGGACGGGATGGGATCCACCAGGTTGGCCGTGGTGATAAACATCACCTTGGAGAGATCGAACGGCACATTCAGGTAATGGTCGCTGAAGGTGTTGTTCTGTTCCGGGTCCAGGACCTCCAGGAGTGCCGCGGCTGGGTCGCCCCGAAAATCCATGCCGATTTTGTCCACTTCATCCAGGATAAACACGGGGTTGTTGGAGCCGGCATTTTTAAGGCCCTGGATAATGCGGCCCGGCAGGGCTCCGATGTAGGTGCGGCGGTGGCCGCGAATCTCCGCCTCATCGCGCATGCCTCCCAAGGAAATGCGCGTGAACTTGCGTCCCATGGCCCGGGCGATGGATTGCCCCAGAGAGGTTTTGCCCACTCCCGGGGGGCCGACGAAGCACAAGATGGGGCCCTTCATCTTTTTATTCAGTTTGCGCACGCTCAGGTATTCCAGAATGCGCTCTTTCACCTTTTCCAGGTCGTAGTGGTCCTCGTCCAGGATAACCTGCGCCTCTTTCAGGTCCAGCTTGTCCCGGGTGGATTTGCTCCAGGGCAGCTCCACCAGCCAATCCAGGTAAGTCCGGACCATGGAGGCTTCGGCGGCGTCGGGATGCATCTGCTCCAGCCGCGACAATTGCTTAAAGGCCTCTTCCTCGGCCTCTTTGGGCATGCGGGCCCGGCTGATTTTTTCCCGGTACTCCTCCATCTCCTTGGCGGTTTCATCCACATCCCCCAGCTCCTTGCGGATGGCCCGCAACTGCTCCCGCAGGAAGTATTCCCGCTGGGTGCGGTCCATCTCCTCCCGGGCCTGGGATTGGATTTGCGCCTGGATGGAGGAAACCTCCAGCTCCTTGCGCAAAAAGTCATTGACGATGATGAGCCGCCGGATGGGATCAAGCTCTTCCAATACCGCCTGGGCTTCGTCGATCTTGAGGCGCAGATTGGCCGCCACCAGGTCGGCCAGGTGACCGGGGTCCTCGATGGAATCCAAAATGGAGAGCAGGTCCGGAGACATGACGCCCTTAAGCGTCAGAATTTTCTCGGACATTTCCCTGGCGTTGCGCATCAAGGCTTCGGCTTCCGGGGAGATTTCCTCCAAGTGCTGCTCGGTTACCACCTCCAAGGCGACCTGAAAATGGGGGCGCACCTGGAGAAATTCACTGATCCTGGCCTTGGCTTTGCCCTGCACGAGGATTTTCAGGCGGCCGTCCGGAAGCTTCAGCATCCGGAGAATGAGGCTTACGGTTCCCAAATCATAAACATCTTCGGGTTCCGGGTTTTCAATGGTTTGATCCCGCTGGGTGGCCAGGAACAATAAGCGGTCATGCGCCAGGGCGTTTTCGATGGCCGAGACCGAGCTTTCCCGTCCAACAAACAGGGGAAGCACCATGTTCGGAAACACCACTACATCCCTTACGGCCAAGAGAGGCAGAGCGGCAGGAATGACGATATCTTGCAGTTCTTCATCTTTCTGGGGAGTCATCACATCTCCTTGAAATATATCGGGAAGAAGCCCGCGATATTAAACCCGCAAAAGCTCTGCGGTGAGAAACCCTTGCGTCGGACAAATCACCGGCTTTTCAAACCCTTAACATCAACACATATAAATTTTAAATTAATGCTCTTTTCCTCATTAGCAAGGGCAGCCAGGAAAAGAAGAGTGCAAAGTTCACGGTCGCAACCTCCCCAAATCCTGCCATTTTTCCGGATTATTATCCAGAAGAAAATTATGGTAAACATTTATTGAGATAACATTCAAGACAAAGAGGAAACCCTGCGGATCATTCAAAAGATGAGCATTAAATGGGGAATTTATTTGGCACACTCTCAACGAATGATATAATAAAAATCTTTAAATTTCAACCGGTGAGGGAGTGAACCGTGCGGGGGAGATCGCGAACTGGCCTTCATCCTCTTCCGGCCAGGCAGACCGGCACGCCGACTGTGGATGACGCAGTCAAACGTGCCACCACAGCGCTACGCCAGCTCCAAAATCCCGAAGGTTTCTGGTGGGCGGAACTGGAGGCCAATGTCACCATTACCGCGGAATACCTCATGCTGCATCGCATGTTGTCCCTGCCCGAGCAGGAGTTTCCGCGGCTGGCGGCTTATATCCTGGACCAGCAACTCGACAACGGCGGCTGGTCCGTGTGGTACGGCGACGGCGGCGAAATCAGCACCAGCGTCGAGGCTTACCTGGCCCTGAAGATTGCCGGCCTGCCCCGCCAGGACCCGAGAATGGTGCGGGCCCGGGATTTCATCTTATCGCGGGGCGGAGCTCTCAAGACCAGGGTGTTTACGCGCATCTTTTTGGCCCTTTTCGGGCAGGCGAGCTGGGAGGGCATCCCCCTCCTGCCGGTGGAACTGATGCTGCTGCCACCTCGGGCGGGGTTCAGCATTTACGATTTTTCCAGTTGGACCAGGGCCACAATCGTGCCGCTGATGATCATCATGGCCCGGCGCCCGGTTTTTCCCCTGCCGCAAGAGATGGGAGTTGCTGAACTTTTTCTTGCTCCTGACGAACCTTTTGAAAAACACCGGGTGGCCTTTAAATTTCCAGGTTCGGCGGTAGAAAACTTCTTCGTAGGCTTGGACCGGGTGCTGAAATTTTGCTACCGCCAGCCGCGGAAGTGGCCGCATCAACTCGCTATCAGGAAGGCGGAGCGCTGGATTCTGGAGCACCAGGAACAGACCGGCGACTGGGCCGGCATCCAACCCGCCATGCTCAATTCCATACTGGCGTTATTTGTGCTGGGGTACGACACCGATCATGACGTCATCCGGCGGGGACTGGAAGCCCTGAGGTTTTTCACCCTGCGGGAAGGCGACCGCCTCTGGCTCCAGTCCTGCATTTCGCCGGTTTGGGACACAGCCCTGGCGCTTCGCGCCTTGGCGGCCGCAGGCGTTTCGCCTCAAGACCCGGCCATGATCAAAGGGGCGGAGTGGCTCATCAGCCGGCAGATTCTCACCAAGGGTGACTGGAGCATCAAAACCCCGGACCTGGCGCCCGGGGGCTGGGCCTTTGAATTTGTCAACAACTGGTATCCCGACATAGACGACAGTTCCATGGTCCTGGTGGCCCTGAAAGAGGCTCTGGCCGAACCTGACAAACACCGCGAGGCTCTGAACCGCGGCGTCAACTGGTGCCTGGGCATGCAGTCCAAAAACGGCGGCTTTGCCGCGTTCGATGTGGACAACACCAAGGAATGGCTCAACGCCATCCCCTTCGGCGACCTCAAGGCCCTGGTGGACCCGCCCACCGAAGACGTCACCGGGCGGGCTCTGGAAATGATGGGAGCTTTCGGCATGGGCCCCGAACATCCTGTTGCGCAGCGGGCCCTGGATTTCATCAAGGCCAAGCAGCATCCGGACGGCCCCTGGTGGGGGCGCTGGGGCGTCAATTTCATTTACGGCACCTGGTCGGTGCTCCTGGGTCTTAAAGGCCTGGGGGAGGATATGAGCCAATCCTACATCCGGCGCGCCGTCACCTGGCTCAAGTCCCGCCAAAACCCGGACGGCGGCTGGGGGGAGTGCATCGAGTCCTACCGGCAGCCCGAACTTAAAGGCCAGGGCCCCAGCACCGCCTCACAAACGGCCTGGGCCGTCATGAGCCTGATCGCGGCGGGTGAGGCCAAATCTCCCGAAGTATTAAAGGCCGTTGACTTCCTGGTCAGAACCCAGAACCCGGACGGGCGCTGGGATGAACCCTACTTCACCGGCACCGGATTCCCCGCGCATTTCATGATCCGTTACCACCTGTACCGTGATTGCTTCCCCCTTATGGCCCTGGGGCAGTATCTCAGAGCTATGCAGGACGAGGGAACATAATCAACCCGGACAACAGCCGCGCGAAACACCGGCGGAAAAGGCGAAAAGTTGGAAAGCCGTTCAACGTCCGCCATTTTGCCCTTTTCCTCTTTCGCCTTTTTCCTCTCAAAAAAAGTAGCGCCAGCGCCTTCGCCGGCAAGGAACCGCGGGCGCGGCGGTTCTGCACTCTATTCACAGCGGTCTCTAGGCCAGGATGATCGCTGCAATTCCCTTATCAAAACCGGCTAAATTTGGGATAATAACTCGTAATTTATATGAGCGGCACAGGCAAGACCTTAGTCACCGGCGGCACCGGGTTTGTGGGCCGGGCCGTGGTCATGGAGCTCCTGGCGGGCGGGCGGGAGGTGCGGGTGCTGGTGCGCGATCCCGAACACCCGGCCTTGCAGGGACTTCAGGTGGAGACGGTCCGGGGCGACCTCAGGGATGCGGCTTCCTTGCAAACCGCGGTCAAGGGCTGCTCCCACCTTTTTCATGTGGCCGCCGATTACCGTCTCTGGGTGCCCGACCCCCAGGAGATGTATGCCGTCAATGTCCAGGGAACGAAAAATCTGCTTACCGCCGCGGCTGACGCCGGAGTATCCCGCGTCGTCTATACCAGCACGGTCGGCGCCTTGGGCAATCCCGGCAATGGTGTGCCTGGTACCGAAACCACTCCGGTTTGCCTGGCTGATATGGTCGGCCCTTACAAGCGCTCCAAGTTCCAGGCAGAGCAGGCGGTCCTGGAATTCGCCCGCCAGGGGCTCCCCGTAGTGCTGGTGCATCCCAGTGCGCCGGTGGGGCCCTGGGATTCCCGGCCCACCCCTACCGGTAAAATCATCGTAGACTTTCTTAAGGGCCGCATGCCCGCGTATCTGGAAACCGGCCTGAACCTGGTGCATGTCAGGGATGTGGCCCGGGGACACATCCTGGCCGAAGAGCGCGGCCGCGTGGGGGAAAAATACATCCTGGGCCACCAAAATATGAGCCTCTCGGAGATACTGCAAATGTTGGCCGAAGTCAGCGGGCGCCCGGCCCCGAAGCTCCGCCTGCCTTATTTTCCCATCCTGTGCCTGGCGTACGTGAACGAATTCTGGGCCACCTGCATCAGCCGGCAGCCGCCCCGGATGCCCCTGGCCGCGGTAAAAATGGCTAAAAAATTTATGTATTTTGATAGCTCCAAAGCGGTGCGGGAGTTGGGCCTACCCCAAACCCCGGTGCGACAGGCCCTGGCGGAGGCGGTATCCTGGTTTAAGGAACGCGGCTACGCTTGATTTTTGTTGTTAAAAATAAGCATTTATTAGACAAGGGCTTTGATTTTTTTCCCTTTTATGCATATCCTTTAATCTGAACGAAGCAAGACCAGAACTCCAAACTTCAGCGATACAGAATCAAACCATGCGTTTTCCTGCAAGTCTCAGCGTTGATCTCACTCGCTATCTCATGAAAAAGCGCCTGGCGCGGGAAGAGAAATTCCCCCTGGTGCTGATGTTGGAGCCCACCCACCAGTGCAACTTGTCCTGTGCAGGTTGCGGGCGCATCCAGGAATACCGAAACACTTTGGACCAATGTATGTCCCTGGATGATTGCCTGGCTGCGGTGGATGAGTGCGGCGCCCCGGTGGTGACGGTTACCGGCGGCGAACCGTTGATCTACCCGCCCGTGTATGAACTCCTGGAGGAGCTCATCCACCGAAAGAAGCATATCTACTTGTGCACCAATGCCATTCTCCTGGAGAGGGCCTTGCCCCGCCTGCCGGTCAGCAAGCGGCTGACGCTGAGCATACACCTGGACGGCATGGCCTCCACCCACGACCTCATTTTAGGCCGGCCAGGTTTGTTCAATATTGCCATCAAGGCAATTAAGGCCGCCAAGGAGCGCGGGATCAGGGTCTGCACCAATACCACCATTTATAAGCAAACGGACATAACGGAAATTGAAGCGCTTTTCGCCTACCTGACGGAGTTGGGGATTGACGGGATTCTGGTATCCCCGGCCTTCAGCTTCAACGGCGTGGCTCCCGAGCTTTTTTTGAGCCGGGAAGAAATTAAGGAAAAATTCACCCGCCTTACTCTAAACGGGTTCAATTTCAGATTTTTCAGTACGCCGCTGTATCTCAGCTTCCTTAGGGGGGAGCGCCATTATGACTGCACCCCCTGGGCCAATCCCACCCGGGGTCCCCAGGGCTGGCGCTCGCCCTGTTATCAAATTCTGGATTGTCACTATCCTAGTTTTGCCGAGTTGATGGAGCGCACCGACTGGGACCGTTACGGCACGGGCCGCGATCCCCGCTGCGCCCAATGCATGATGCACTCGGGGTTTGAGCCGAGCGTGGTGCGCCAGATGGGCCCCAAGGAAGCGTGGCAGATGCTGCGTTGGAATCTCACCTGATCGAGCCGCCTCCGGTCTGCGGCCTGCCAACCTGCGGCTTTGAACCCGACTTCGACCCCTAAAGACTTTGATAGTTATATGGGCCTGGCCGTGCTTTTGGGTGCGGCGGCCGCCGTATTTCTGCCTTGCCTGACGGCGCTGCCCCTGATTCGCGGCGAGGCCATGTTCGCCCTCATCCCCAAGGAAATGCTGGATGCGGGCAATTGGCTTACCCCCACCTTAAACGGCGTTCCTTACCTGGACAAACCCCCGCTCCTTTATTGGCTTACAGCCGTGTCATATCAAATTTTCGGAGTGTCTGAATGGGCCGCCCGGGTGCCTAATCTCCTGTGCGCGCTGGGGGAAATCTGGTTCACCTGCCTGATAGGCGCCTATGTCCTGAATCGCCGGGCCGCCTGGCTGGGAGGGTTCATCCTTTTTACCAGCGTGGGGTTTTTCAGCCAGCACCTGATTATCTATTTGGACCACCTCATCAGCCTGAGCCTGGTTGCCTCGCTCTATTGTTTTCTCCGTTGGCGGGAGCGCTTTGCGATAAGGTGGGCGTCTTTGTTTTATCTTTGCCTGACCGCCGGTTTTTTGAGCAAGGGCTTGGTGGGGCTGGTGTTTCCTGTTCTCATTTGCAGCATCTTTGCTGTTTATCCGCGGCGGCCGGGAACGTTGGCCTTATTTTTCTCCCCCTGGGGTTGGGCCGTCTTTTTGCTGCTGGTGACGCCCTGGCTGGCAGCCATGGAAATCAACCACCCCGGCTTCCTGAGGCATTATTTTGTCAATGAACAGATCATGCGGTTTTTGGGACAGCGCCAGCCCATGGATATCAACTCTTTCTCCCTGCCCGGTTTCTGGCTGCTTTTTGGCATCTGGCTGCTGCCCTGGACGCCGCTCCTGCCGGAAGCCCTGTACCGCTTTTGGCGGGAAGCGGCAGCCGGTCCCGCCCCCGGCCCGAGTCGCCTCATTTTGATCTGGCCCGCAGTAATTCTGGGCTTCTTTACGCTGTCTTCCAGCCGCATCGAATACTATTCCCTGCCGGCCCTCCCGGCTTTGTCCCTGGTATTGGGGTGGCGGCTTCAAAGACTTGTCGAATCCCAAAGGGACCGCAGCCTGTCCGGCGCGCTTCTGCTGCTGGCGGTGGCGGGAGTGCTGATAACCGTATGCCTGCCTTATCTCGAGAACTTGTTTGCCGCCAACCGCCGGGAGTGCATCGGGCTTTTTGAACTTATCCAACCGGTGGCCCGCCGGTTCCTCCTGGTAATCCCTCCCCTGGCCGCGCTGGGAGCTTTGGCAGGCCGGCGCCGCCCCTCGCGGGGGTTGGCTGTTTATGGCATCTTGGCTGTGGCGATGTTGTTCTTCACTTTCAAATCCTACAGCGCCATTTCTCCTTTGGTGAGCGACAAAATCCCCGGCGAATATATCAGGAGCTTCGCCGGACCGGACGATCTGGTCATAATGGAATCCATCGAGGAATTCGAATATGGCGCGTCTCTGGCTTTTTATGCGGACCGCCGCATTCTGCTGGTCAAGCGCGGCGAGCTGCCCCAATTTCCTTATCCGGTGCCGGCCGAGCAGAATTATTTAATCCCTCCGAACCTGCTCAAAGAACTTTGGCGGGGACCGCATCGGGTTTTCATCTTGGCCGACGAAGTTTTGCAGCTCGAGGCATACCTCAGCCGGGCCCCGGTGCAGGTGGCCTTCACCGGGAAGCGCCTTCTGGTGAACCGAAATCCCCAACTGGCGGAAAACCCTTTAAGGGAATAGGGCCATCGGCGATTTCACCGCTAATTTCTCCCCCGGTGAAATCCGCCGATATTCCTGCCTTTGCTGAAACTCAAGCGGCGCCGGCTGTTCGGCCCGGCCTAATCTCCCCATATCATATCGCTGCGGACCCAGCCGATTTGTTCGTTTTCAAGATAGTAGCCGATTTTTATCCAATTGCCGTTGCGGGCAAAAATTTTATAAACCTCTCCTTTTTCCACCGTGGTCACCACTTTGTGCCGCAGACCGGGACCCTGGCGTACATTGACCTTATCTTTCAGCACCACGGCCGTGGGAACATCTGACAAAAGCGGGCGGTAAATCCAGCCCTTGTTGCCCATCCAATCCTGAAATCGGACCCAGTCGCCTTTTCTCTCCAGGATCTCCAGCGGATATCCAAGGTGCGCTTGAAAGAGCACCTCGCTTTTGAGACTGGGGCCGCTGCGAATATTGACCTTTTCTTTGCCGATGCTCTTCATGGTTGTTCCCCAGCAGGGAACGGCAGCTAAAAATAGGATAAACAGCGATGAAAGTATGCTTCTGTGCATGACCGCCCTCCTTTGGAAATTATTTTTTCCAGACCATCGGGCCTGTCACAGCCTCTAAGATGTGCTGAAAAGTTTGATTACCTGAAAATTGCGTGCGTGAAAAATCAACTAATAGGCAGGAACAGCCACAAGCGGCTAGAGTTTGCTTCACCCAGGTCTTGCTAATCTCACCTCCTCCTCACAGTGGTGTAACTCGCTACCGACGTCCATCCTATAAAGGATAGGAAAACCTTGTCAACCATTTTCGGGCGAGGTGGTCCGGAACGGGTTCCGGATCCAGGTTCGGGGCCAATTTGGCAGGAACTCCGCAAAAAAGAATTATTTTTAACTTATGATCCTCAGCGGTTCACAAAAGGCCTGCACTGCCGCCCGGCTTGCCACTGCTTAAAGTAAGACTTATTATCAATTGCATCAGCTCGGTTCGGAAAAAATATGATCCCTTTAAGAGACAGCATTCCTTCTTCCCGCACCCCGTCGCTGAATTACCTCATCATAATTATTAATGTGGTGATTTTTTTCCTGGAAATAAGCCTGGGCAGGTCCCAGTTGGAACAGGTGGTCATGACCTTCGGGTTTGTCCCCCAACGCTTTTTAAACCAACTTAGAGACGGCAATGTTGTCGCTTCCTTTGTGCCCGTTTTTACCTCCATGTTTCTCCACGGCGGCTGGCTCCATCTCATCGGCAATATGTGGACCCTGTTTATTTTCGGAGACAACATCGAGGACACCTTCGGCCATGGACGTTTCCTGCTGTTTTATCTGAGCTGCGGCGTAGTCGCGGCCCTCGCCCAACTGGCCGTGGCCCCTCATTCCTCTATGCCCATGGTGGGCGCCAGCGGCGCCATCGCCGGTATCATGGGCGCCTATTTTACGCTGTTTCCCCATGCCCGGGTCCTGACCCTGGTGCCTATTGTCTTTTTTGTCATTATTGAGATACCTGCTTACGTGTTTTTGGGTCTGTGGTTCCTTCTGCAATTTTTTTCCGGCACCGTCGCCATCGGGGTAAGCGGCGCAGCAGAAGAAATCCGCGGCGGCGTGGCCTTCTGGGCGCATATCGGCGGCTTCGCAACGGGTTTTCTCGTGGTGCTTTTCTTCCTGCGAGGCGGCTTCCTGGCTGACCGTCAGCGGCAGAGCCGGCGCGCCTGAACCCTTTTTAGCCTTCGCCAAAAATGAAAGTCCTTTTGATTCAGCCTTCCCGCCTGCAGTCTAATGGTCGGGTTCTAAAACGCCGCCGCCGGTGGCTCTTGGGGATGACGCTTCCTTACGTGGCCGCGCTCACTCCCAGTGACATTCAGGTAAAGATCAAGGACGACCTCCTGGAAGAGGTCACCTTTCGGGAAGACTGCGATCTGGTGGGTTTGTCCTTTATGTCCCATCAGACTCCCCGGGCCTACCAAATTGCCCGGGGGTACCGGCAGCGGGGCATTCCTGTGGTGATGGGGGGATTTCATGCCACTCTGGCTCCCGATGAGTGCCAGGAGCAGGCCGACGCCCTGGTGCTGGGCGAAGCTGAAGGAGCCTGGCCCCGCCTGCTGGCGGATTTCCAGGCCGGACGCCTGCAGCCTCTGTATCGCAATGAGCAGACCCCGGACCTGAAAAATCTGCCGGTGCCGCGCTACGATCTCCTGAATCTGAAGAGATACAAGCTTTTGAACATCCCCTCGCAGACCACCCGGGGTTGTCCCTACGCCTGCAACTATTGCGAGGTGACTCAGGTGTATGGCGGCAAATACCGGCACCGGCCCGTGGCGGAAGTCATTCATGAAATCAAGCAGATCCAGCGTATTACCGGCAGCCCTTTCATTTACTTCGTGGACGACAATTTTGTTGCCAACCGCCGCCACGCTATGGCCGTCATGGAGCAGCTCATTCCCCTCAAACTGGGTTACGGCTGCCTGGCCACGGTGAATGTGGGCAACGATGCCGAACTTCTTGACCTGATGAAATTAAGCGGCTGCCTCCACATCAACATCGGTATGGAAAGCATCAGCCCCGAGAGCCTCGCGGCCATTAACAAGAAACAAAACAAGATCAAGGATTATGAGAGGCAATTCAAGGCCTTGCGGGACCGGGGCATCGGCTACTCGGTGAATGTCATGTTCGGCCTGGACGGCGACAAACCGGATATTTTCGGGGCCACTGTGGACTTTCTTATCAAAATCAAGGCACCGGTGGCTTTTATGTTCATCCTGGCGCCGCGGCCAGGCACCAAGATCCGGGCCAAACTTCTCGAAGAAGACCGCATTTTCGATCATCAATGGCCCAATTACTGCGGCTTCAAGGTGGTGTTCCATCCCAGGCACATGACCCCCCGCCAACTCGAGGATGAATTCTGGCGAGCCCAGCGGCGGTTCTATTCGCCCCTTTCTCTGCTCAAACGTCTTACCCCTCGCTTATACTCCTGGGAAATGTTACCATTTAATGTAATCTTCGCCTGGTCGGTGCGAAGACGCCTCCATCCTTTGGAGCCATTTTAACAATCCGGCGGTTTCAACTTGCCCAGATATGGACGATTCCCGGCCTTTGCCGCGATTATTGCCGTTTTCCTGGTAATCTCAGGGCTCAAGACCCCGGCAGCATACCCTAGTCCCTACGACACGGTGGAGGAACCTCCCGCTTCTGCTCCCCGCGGTGACGTCTTTCTCCGGGGCAAAGACTATGAGAACGCCATCAAAGCTTATCAAAAGGCCCTGAAGGAACATGGCGACGCTGCCGACCTGCACTATAACCTGGGCTTGGCCTACGCCGGGCTGGGCCGCTACCGGGAAGCCCTGGTCTCCTTTCAGGAAGCCGTCCGCCTTAGCCCCACCTGGGGGCAGGCCCTGGTCAGCCTCGGCGCCGCGCATCTAAAAGTGAAAAATTATCGCGAAGCCGGCGAAGTTTTGAAAAAAGCCCTGGATTACCATCCGGAAGACGCGGAAGCCCTTTACCTCCTGGGATTGGCTTATGGGCGGCAGAACCGGCACCAGGAGGCCGGGGAAGCCTTCGCGCAGGCCTTGCGGCTTAAGCCGGACCATCAGCAGGCCCAAAAGAATTTGGGCATGGCCAACCTCAAGCTGGAACGCTGGGATGAGGCCGGCGAAGCCTTTCAAAAAGCGGTGCTCTTAAAGCCGGACGACCCCGAGGCCCGCCTCGGTCTGTGCGCTTATTACTTCAAGAAAGGCGACCGCCAGGCCGCGGCCCGGGAATACAAGAAACTGGAAGAACTGGACAAAGACTTGGCAAAACAGCTTGCCGACCTTATTAACAAATAAAATCCTTTGCTCCTTGGCGCCTTGGCGTGAGTTTTTTTGGCGCCTTGGCGTGAGATTTTCTTAATGCTGCAGAACTTAATCCGTCAGGTACGCTTCAACTGTCAACTCTCCTCCGGAGCCCAGGCCGGCCTCTTTTCTCTTTGCGGCCTCCTGCTCCGTCTGCGCCAGCTTTACAAGTGGGAGCATGACCTCCTGCCCTGGCAGGAGCCGGAGTCTCCGGAGGTGCTGGACTGGATCGCGGCCCAGGAAAGCGCCTGGGATGAGATGGAGGACGCCTCCTGGGATCAACTGCTCTGGAACGGCGGCTCCCTGGACCCGTTCGCGGTGGATGACATCAACCTCCTGGTTCAGCCCGAAGGCCTGATCTACGGCGCGGGCTTCGGCCGGGGATTGGCTCCTACATTCTTCCTGGGCGAATTGACCGAGGTGCGCACGGACGGCGATCTCACCATTTTTGTAGTGGGGGATGAATTGGCCCGGGACTTGGACGGTGCGCCGGCCATGGCCCAGGGGAATCTTATCTACGCCCGCACCCAGGCCCTGGTTTATTATCTCTGGGACCGCTTCTCCGATCCGGGACAGCAGAATAACCGTTACCTCAAACTGGCCCTCGCTTCCCGCAAACTTTGCCTCGAAAAGCTGTTGAAGGACCCCAAGGCCTTTGAGGAAGAGTTTTGCCTGCTGGTCACAGGCGAACTGGAAGCCGCCATCCGCCATGAGATCGGCGAAGCCAGAGAGGAAAGCCTGAGGCCTGTTTTTAAAGAGCTGGTGGAACTTTTTCCACATACCCGCATCGAACTCTGGATCCGGGGTTTAAAGGACGCGCTGGCCGACGTGAACGAATGGGGCCGTCTGGCCTATCTCATTCAGGAGGAAAATCTCCCGTCTTTGGCCCTGTTTTTCGCCCTGGCCCCGGGCCTGTATCCCCTGCTGATCCCGGAGATCGAACCCGCTTTCAGGCGGGTGGCCCAGTACCGCGACTGGCGCGCTCTGAACGAAGCCCGCCTGGCCGTCCTGGCCCGTTTGCGCAGCCAGGCCGCGCAATTACAAGAATTGCTGGCCCAAAAGCTTGCAACGACAGACCTCCAAGCCCGCCTCCACGAGCGCTTTCTGGCCCCGCTCGGTCTTTAATTTTTCCAAATCCTGATATTTCCTTGCCAGGATCAGCTGCAGGCAATGGCCCTTGCGAACTGCTATCAGGGAAGCGGCGTCTTTTATGGAATAAAATCGGTCAGGCGCTCCGGATGGGTGTAGACGTTCATCCGGTCGCGCCGGGCGAAGCCCACGAGGGTGAGATTCAGTGCCTGGGCCAGGTCCAGGGCCATGGAGGTGGGGGCTGAGACCGCAACCAAAATGGGGATGCCGGCGCGGATGGATTTCAAGGCCATCTCGAAACTGATGCGGCCGGAAAGGAGGGTCACCAGGTTCGCCATATCCCGCTTTTCCATCAGGGCCCGGCCGACGACTTTATCCATGGCGTTGTGGCGGCCGATATCCTCCGCGGAGACGAATACCGCGCCGTCGGGACTGGCCAAGGCCACGGCATGAGTGCCTCCCGTTTTCTGAAAAACGGGTTGGGCCTCAGGCAAAAGGTTCATCAAGGACAATATCTGGCCGGTGGTGACGGTCAGGCTGCTGGCCACCGGCGGCAGTTTTTGGCAGATTTCGGAAACCGCCTCCTTGGCGCACAGGCCGCAACTGGAGTACGCGACTTCCAGATGGCGGCGGCCCCGGCGCTCCAGGGCAGCCGGCGTCAGTATCACGTCTACGACATTTGGCGGCAGCAGGGGGTCAGTGGCGGTGCCGCAGAAGTGAACGGCAACCACTTCGGCCAGGCTGCGGATAATGCCTTCCGTATGCAGGAATCCTAAAGCCAATTCTTTTTCCCAACCCGGCAGGCGCATGAGCACTTGGAAAGGCTCACCCTGAAGGCGAATCTCCAAGGGCTCCTCCACCACCACCTCGTCCGGCATCTCTTCCAGGCGGCCCCGGCGCCAGCGCCAGATGGATTTTTCAAGAACCATGGTGGCCATGGCTAATCCTTCTGGGTTTCGTTCTGTCTCATGCTGCCGATTTCCCCCCAGCCGAGTTTGGCCCGCAGGATTTCAAAATAGCTGCGCTGCGGGGATTTAACCAGCTTCACCCGGTAGGGGGCGGCGCGGATTTCCACCCGGTCACCGGCCTGCAAGGCCTGACCTACCTGGCCGTCCAGGGTGAGATAAACGTCGAACACTTTTTCATCAAAAGTTATGGCCACGGTGCAGGTGTCCGGCAGAATAATGGGCCGGTTGCTCAAGGTATGAGGACAGATGGGAATCACGATGATATGGCTGAGGGTGGGGTAGACAATGGGGCCGCCCGCGGACAGGGTGTACGCTGTGGACCCCGTGGGGGTGGAGACGATGAGGCCGTCGGCCCGGTAGGTGGTGAGGTATTCCTCGTCGATCCAGGTGGTCAGTTCGGTGATGCGGGCCAAGGCGCCTTTATTGATGACTACGTCATTGAGGACATGCTCCCGCCAACAGAGACTCCCCTCCCGAAAGAGGGAGGCGGTAAGGGGCAGGCGATCCTCCACTTCAAAGCGTCCGGCCAGCACCTGTTCCATGGCGGGGTAGAGCTCGTCCAAGGTAACCTCGGTGAGAAAGCCCAAACCGCCGACGTTGACCCCGAGGATGGGCACGTTCAGTTGGCCGTAATGGCGGGCCACGCTGAGAAGGGTGCCGTCGCCCCCCATGACCACGATGAGTTCCACTCCCTGCGGCAGCACCGGCACATTAGGCTCGGGTTCGTTTTCAAACTCCACGGCGTCGACGTTGTGCTTTTTCAGCCACCGGGCCAGAGAGCGCCCGGCCTCCCAGGCGCGGCTTTGCTGCTTTTTGGTGATAATCGCCAGACTATGCACTGACTGGGCCTCCTGCCGATTGACAATTATCATATTCTCCGATATTTATCAAAGTTTGTGAAGACGGGGGAAGAACCTGGGTCCACACCCTTGCCCCCAAATTTTCCTTAAGGAGCCAAAAAGTGCAGCTTGCCCGACGTATTCGCCAGATTCCCCCGTCGGCCACCCTGGCCTTGAACGCCAAAGCCAATGCCCTAAAAGCTCAGGGAGTGGACGTGGTCAACTTCGGGGTTGGAGAGCCCGATTTCGACACCCCGGACAATATCAGACAGGCGGCCATTAAGGCCATTGAAGCAGGATTCACCCGCTACACCCCGGTGGGCGGCATCCCGGAGCTGAAAGAGGCCATAATCAACAGATTCCAGCAGGATTTGGGCCTTACCTACAAACCCGCGGAAATCATGGTTTCCTGCGGCGGCAAGCACGCCCTGTACAACCTCTTTCAGGTGTTATTCGACCAAGGCGACGAAGTAGTGGTGCCGGCGCCTTTCTGGGTGTCATATCCGCCCATGCTGATGCTGGCCGAAGCGACGCCGGTCATCATTCACACCCGGGAGGAAAACGGCTTCAAATTAACGGCTGAGGAGCTCAAGGAGCGGCTCACTCCGAAAACTAAGGGCATCATTTTAAACAGTCCTTCCAATCCCACGGGTATGGTGTACAGCCGGCAGGAGCTGGAAGCCCTGGCCCAGGTGGTGTTGGCCTACAACCTGATCGTCATCTCCGATGACATTTATGACAAGATCATCTTTGACGGGGGTTCGTTCGCCAACCTGGCCATGCTGGCGCCGGAACTGAAAGAGAACACCTTTGTCCTGAACGGGGTGTCCAAGACCTATGCCATGACCGGCTGGCGCATCGGCTTTGCGGCGGGACCGGCGCAGGCTATTGCCGCGGCCGTGAATTTGCAGAGCCAGAGCACTTCCAATCCCACCTCCATATCGCAAAAGGCCAGCGTGGAGGCCCTGACCGGCCCTCAAGACTTTGTGAATGAAATGGTCAAAGAGTTTGCCTGGCGCCGGGATTACATCTATCAGCGGCTGCTGGAGATTCCGGGAGTGAGTTGCCCCAAGCCGGGCGGCGCGTTTTACATTTTTCCGAATTTCTCCGCGTATTTTGATCGCCTGAAGCCGGCCGCCGGACAAAGCCACTCCCAGGCCCTGGCGGAATATTTCCTGGAAGAGGCCAAAGTGGCCGCAGTGCCAGGCGCGGAATTCGGGGAAGATAACTGTATCCGGCTGTCCTTTGCCACCTCCCGGGAACGCATTGCCACGGGATTGGACCGGATTCGGGAGGCGTTGGAAAAATTGGGGAAATAAGTCAGGCGGGAAAAGTTGGGTAAGCGCGGCCGGCCGCGCAATGAGGCGGCCGCGCTGCCCGTTCACTATAATTATCGGCGCGCCGACCGCTTGGAAGCCTTCAAAGGATTGATCTTATTGGCTTCGGCTTGGCCCTTGCCGTTTCCGCTTTTGACATGAGTGGCCAGGTTGCAGGTACCCCGGCGCCACTTGATAGCAGGATCGGGAAAGGAATTGCAGTAGCGGCCTTCACCGTTGGTCAGGATCCGATCGCACCCTTCACAGGATTCCACCACGGGCCGGCATTTGCCGCCGTTGAACGAACAGCCCTTTTTGGTCATGAAGGTGCAGTCTAAACCCGGTTTAATGCTTACACAGTGCATGGCAATCAGCCCCCTCTCTTTTTGAATTTAACTTTATATTATATAAAAGATATTTTTTAAAAGTCAAGAGACCTTTTCCGGAATAAAGTTCAAAATTTTCTCCTCCTTTATGTTGACAAAAAACCCCAAGCTTTTATGCAATCAAGGAAAACAGAATTATTTTTAGTTCAGGCTTGCACCTTATATTTATCTAAACATTCTGAGGTGGGGCGGGCCTGCGCGCCCGCCGCCTATGGCGGCCAGGGACGGCCCCACCGGCAGCTGTTATAAAAGGAAGCGCCCGCCATGAGCTCCAAGGAAAAGCTTAAGGACTACCAGGAAAAGCGCGACTTCCGCCGCACCCCGGAACCCGCGGCAGGGGCGGGTAAGGCCGCGGACCGGCCGATCTTCGTCGTTCAAAAGCACGCGGCCCGCCATTTGCATTATGATTTCCGCCTGGAGGTGGAGGGCGTGCTCAAGTCCTGGGCCGTGCCCAAGGGCCCGTCCACCGACCCCAAAGAAAAGCGCCTGGCAGTACCCACCGAAGACCACCCTCTGGAATACGCCGACTTTGAAGGGGTCATCCCGGAGGGGGAATACGGCGCCGGCACGGTGCTGGTCTGGGACACCGGCCCCTACCGCAACCTCACGGAAAAGAAAGGCAAGCCCGTGCCCATGGAGGAAGCCGTCACCCACGGCCACGTCAAGGTGTGGCTGGAAGGCAAAAAGCTCAAAGGCGGCTACGCCCTGACCCGCTTCAGGACCGGCAAGGACGAGGCCTGGCTCCTGGTGAAAGCGGACGACGAGGAGGCCGACGCCCGGCGCAACCCCGTGAACACCGAGCCGGAGTCGGTCTTGAGCGGCCGCACCATTGAGGATATTGAGGCGGCGGCAAAAAAAGGCGGCTATTAATAATCTGTCAACGAGGCTGGAATCCTTTAATAAGGAAATAAAACAAAACTGTAATCCCGATAAGGATTAAGGCGGTTATAAAATAACTGCTGGCAAAGCCCAGGTGCTTGATCACCCCTCCCATGATGGCGGAACTCGACATCATCCCCAGGTAGATGCAAGTGTTGTAGCCTCCCATGGCCAGGCCCCGGGACATGGGCGGCACCACTTCGGCGATAAGCGCGCCGATGGCGGTGAAGGCCAGGCCCATGGAAATTCCCAGGAACACCCCGCAGGCCAGAAACTGGCCAAAGGTGCGGGAGAAGCCGAACGCGGCCATGGACGCGCCCACCAGAAGGAGCCCCAGGACTCCCTGGCGCCAACGCTTGGCCACCGCGTCGCTCAGGCGGCCCAAGGGAATGCGGGACAGGGCGTTCACTGCGCCCTGCACCGCGAAAACGACCCCGATTTGGGCCAGAGATAGGCCGTTAAAGTCCAGGTAAAGCGGAGCAAAGGTGATAAACATCCCCAGCCCGAAGCAGCCGCCCAGGGTGGCCAGCCAGCACCCCAGGAGGGGCCGGTTGCTTTTGAGTTCTTTCAAGGCCTCATGCCAGTCAGGCAAATGCGCCCCCCGCCGGGCCACCGCCTGGCCGGGCAGATAGGCCCCGGCCAGCGCCACCACAAGCAGGAGAAAAACTGCGGAAATCAAGAATAAGGGCCGGTACCCCAGCCTTTGGGCGAGCCAGCCGCCCAAGGCCGGACCCAGGCTCATGCCGCCGTAAATGGCAGTGGTGAACCAGCCGTAGGAGCGGCCCAGGTGCGTGGGCGGCGAAATGTCCGCCACCGCGGCCATGAGGGTGGGCCCGATGGCCGCCAGGGCCAAGCCGAAAAAGGCGTAAATGCCGAGAATTTGCAGCGGCGCCGAACTGACGGCCAACAGCACGGCGCTCCCGGCGGAAACGACCAGCCCCACCATCACCAAGGGCTTGCGGCCCAGGCGGTCGGAGTAGAATCCCAGGGGGAAGGAAAAAATGCCGGCCATAAGCAGAAAAGCCGAGTTGATGAAGCCCACCAGCACGGTGCCGGCCCCCAGGTCCCGGGCGAACAGGGGCACCACGGGAATGCGCATGTAAGAAGAGATGTAGCTGGCGAAGGCGATGAAGCAGCAGATCAGCAGGAGTACGCCGAAGGCAGGGGCGCGTTCTGGGCGGCGGGACAATGGCATAACCTTACTATTATAGCGCTGAGGGCCGGTCTTGCCTATAAGTTCGTGGCCCGGCGCGCTTTCTCTCCGCTCGGATAATGCTTATAATCAAAGCATAATGGACTTGGTCGAGGCGCTCCTGGACCCGGCGGCCTACCCGGAACCCACCGCCGCGGTTTCCCTGATCCAGACGCATATCTCCTGGGTGTTCCTCACGGACAGATTTGCCTATAAGGTGAAAAAGCCCGTAAACCTGGGATTTTTGGATTTTACCACCCTGCGTCGCCGCCATTATTACCTGAATCAGGAACTCACCCTGAACCGGCGGCTGTGCCCGGAAATCTACCTGGCCGTGCTGCCCATATGCCGCAAAGGTGCCGGGGTGAAAGTGGGGGCCCGGGGCCGGCCGCTGGATTATATCCTGCGCATGGTGCGCATGCCCCAGGAGCGCATGATGGATGAAGTGGCGGAGCGGGAAGGGCTGAGCAAAGATATTATGGACCGCATTATCGAAAAGCTGGTCCCCTTTTACCGGCACGCGGCCACCGGGCCGAAAATAGACAAATTCGGCAGCCGCAAAGTAATCGCGTTTAACCACGAGGAAAATTTCAGCCGCATAGAAAAGTGCGTGGGCAGACTTTTGACCAAGGAGTTGTTCGAGGAGATACGAACTTTTGCCTGGGATTTTCTGGTTCGCCATGAAAAACTCTTTGAGCGGCGGATTGAGGAAGGGCGCATCCGGGACTGCCACGGTGACCTGCATATGAAAAACATCTGTCTGGCGGACCGCGTTTGGATCTTCGACTGCATTGAATTTAATCCCCGATTCCGTTATGGTGATGTGGCGGCGGACGTTGACTTTTTGGCCATGGACCTGGATTTTCATGCTTTCTGGGACTTGAGCCGCTATTTTGTGGAGCGTTTCGCCGCGGCCTCGGATGACCCGGACCTTATGATGATGCTGGATTTCTACAAATGCTACCGGGCCTGCGTACGGGGGAAGATCAATGCGGTGACCGCCAGCGAGCCCGAACAGCCCCCGCAAAACCGGGAGGCGGCCGGAGATGCGGCCCGGGCTTACTTCGAACTGGCCGGCAGGTATGCCCGGGAAGGGGCCAAATGGCTGGCCTGATGGTAGTGGTTTTCGGGCTCATGGGCACCGGCAAGACCACCCTGGCCCGGGCTCTGGGAGAAAAACTGGGCTGGCCGGTGGTGCACAGCGACCCGGTGCGCAAGGGACTGGCAGGCCTGGAGCCTACCATACCGGTGCTGGAGGAGTTCGGTCAAGGCATATACAGCGAAACTTTTTCCCGCAAGACCTATGCCGAGATGCTGAGGCAGGCCCGGCGACACCTGGATAAGGCCCCGGGCGTGATTCTGGACGGCTCCTACAAGCGGGCTGCGGAGCGGGAGCGGGTGAGGCAGGCCGCCCGGGAATGGGGCGCCGAAGCTCTCTTTATTTACTGTGAATGCCCCAAGGAGATCGTCAGAGAGCGTCTGATCAGGCGGCGGGCCACCGCGTCCATTTCCAACGGCAGGCTGGAGCTGCTGGAGTTCCAGAAAGAAGATTTTGATCCCCTGACCCAAGATGATCAGCCCAGACTCACCGTGGACACCGGCCGGGAAATAGAAGCGATATTGGCAAATATACAGCAGTTTATAGAAAAACATCAGTAAACGGCGGAAAATCCGTAGGACCTGCGACAGGTGCTTTGGATCGCGGCGAATATATACAGTTTGCAAAAAATTGGGGTAGAATTACCAGTTAAACCCGCTTCACCTATTTGGCCTGCCAGATAGGCTTTCCGGGAGAATCTTGGTGGAACCCTTGGAAATTCCGGCCCAAATCAAACAGCGGGCCAGGGATAATTTCGAAACCGGCCTGAACTGCGCCGAGTCTGTTTTGGAGGCTTTCTTACATTATATCCCCACCGGTTTGCCCGGCGAGTGCATGTGCCTCATGACCGGATTCGGCGGGGGAGGGGGCCTGTTCGGCGACACCTGCGGCTCTCTGGTCGGGGCCATGGCGGCTTTGGGCGCGGTGTACGGCCGCCGGCAAGTCCCTGTCGATGCCGAGGCGGCGGTGGCTGAACTCTATGGAAATCCCGGCCTTTATCGCCTGTTCAACCGTCTCATGAACGAGTTCAGGCGGCGCTTCGGCAACACCCAGTGCCGGGCGCTCACCCTGAAGTGGCAGGGCAAGGACTGGCTCTCAAACGGCCACCTCCGCTTCTGCCGCAACTTGGTCACCGCGGCCGCGGGCCTGGCCGCAGAAATGGCTTATCCCCAGGACCTGGAACGCTGGGGCCGGGAACCTTTCGGAGAAAACGTGGAGGATCTTATCTGACATGGCTGAAGAAACCAAGCGCCGCATCTTAAGCGGCATGCGGCCCACGGGCAAACTGCATTTGGGCAACTACTACGGGGCCCTCTACAACTGGCTCAAATTGCAAGAAGAATACGAATGCTACTATTTCGTGGCGGACTGGCACGCCCTGACCACGGAATATGACGCCCCCCAGCCCCTTGGGGGCTATATTGCGGAAATGGTGATAGATTGGCTGGCCGTGGGCCTGGACCCGCAGCGGAGCACCATCTTCGTGCAGTCGGCCATCCCCGAGCATGCCGAACTCTACCTGATTTTCGGCATGTTTACGCCGGTCCCCTGGCTGGAGCGCGTCCCCACCTACAAGGACCAGATGCAGGAATTATCCCACAAGGAGCTGGCCACCTACGGATTTTTGGGCTACCCCGTGCTCCAGGCCGCGGACATCCTGGTGTACAAGGCCCACGGAGTGCCGGTGGGGGTGGACCAGGTGCCTCACGTGGAAATGACCCGGGAGATCGCCCGGCGCTTCAATCACCTTTACAAGCCCATTTTCCCTGAGCCGGAGGCCTTGCTGGCGGAGGTGCCCAAACTCACCGGCACCGACGGCCGCAAAATGAGTAAGAGTTACGATAACTGCATCTACCTGAGCGATCCGCCTGAGGTTATGGCCAGGAAGGTAAGCCGGATGGTGACCGACGTGGGCCGGCCTTACCGGAAGGACCCGGGGGAGCCGGACCGGTGTCTGGCTTTTCCCTTTCACCGCCTCAACCTGCCGGTGGAAAAAATTGAGGAAATTATGACGGCTTGCCGCAGCGCGGAACTTGGCTGCGTGGAGTGCAAGAAACTCTTGGCCGAAGCTCTGGTGGCGAACTTGACCCCTATTTATGAGAAGAGGCGGTTTTACGAGGCCCGCCCGGACATGGTCCGGGAAGTGCTTCTGCAAGGGAACAAACAGGCCCGGGAGCAAGCCCGGCGCACCATGCATGAAGTGAGGGAGGCCATCGCGTTTCATCTGGATTTTCAACTCTGGGTCTGACGCAGGTCGACAGGCGCGTCCCCCGGATGCATACTCCAAGGGAAGGCCGAGCCGGGGCGGGTTTAAACCCGCCCTTACCATTGCCTCACCAGCCGCAACCTGGTTACCCCGGGCAGGGCGTCAATCTTCGCCAGAAAAGGGGAGGGGATTCACGCCCTGACGACTGGAGCAATGAACGAGAATGGGGGCGGGAACAGGTGCCGCGGCTTGCGTCTCGCACTTTCCAGCCATATGGAATAATTATGCCCCTGGAGCGGTTGCAGAAATTCCTCTCCCGGTGCGGGGTGGCTTCCCGGCGCCAGGCAGAGCTATGGATTCAGGAGGGCAAGGTCAGGGTCAACGGCCAGGTGGTGACCGAGTTGGGCGTCAAAATCGACCCGGAGCGCGACCGGGTGCAGGTGGCGGGCCGCCGGGTGCGGCCCGCGGCGCCGGTTGTCCTTATGGTGCACAAGCCCTCCGGCTACGTGTCCACCACGAAGGACCCGCAGGGCCGTCGGGTGGTGACCGACCTGGCCCCCAAGCATTACGGCCGCCTGTACCCTGTGGGCCGCTTGGACTATGACGCCACCGGCCTGATGCTGCTCACCAATGACGGGGCGCTGGCCCAACGACTCATGCACCCGCGCTACCAGGTGCCCCGCACCTACCGGGTCACGGTGGCGGGGCAGATGGCCGACGGAGCGCTGCGTCGCTTGGCCGAAGGAATAAAGATCAATGGCAGGGAGGTGCCGGCCGCGGTGACGCTCATCAAAAGCCAGGCCGATAAGACGGTCCTGGAACTCACCGTATGGGAGGGGCGCTATCACTTGGTAAAGCGCCTCATGGATAAAACTGGACATCAGGTCCTGAAGCTCAAGCGCATCGCGTTCGGCCCTCTGAAGCTGGGGGGGTTGCCCCGGGGCGCCTGCCGGCCCCTGAGCAAACAGGAACTGTCCGCTTTAAGAAATATAGATGATAGTATCTGAACGGTGACGGACTTGTCTCAGAACGGCGATCCCCAGGAAATTTCCGAATTTTATCCCCGGCAAGAGGAGTATGTCGGCGGAGAGCGTCCCGGCCCGCCGCCAGGGCCAGAGGCCGGCCCCTCCCGTCGGCCGCGCCTCGTGGTGCACGCGGGCTTGTTCCTGGCCACGGTCGTCACCACCATCCTGGCCGGAGCCATTCAACAGGGGGTCAACCCTTTTGAGACTCCCGGCCTGATATATAAGGGCATACCTTTTTCTTTCACCTTACTCTTTATCCTGGGGGCTCATGAAATGGGCCATTACCTGATCTCCCGGTGGCACCGGCTGGATTGTTCCCTGCCGTATTTCCTTCCGGCGCCGCCGTTTCCCTTCATTGTCGGCACTTTCGGGGCCTTTATCCGCATCCGTTCCCCCATTCAGGACAAGCGGGCGCTTCTCGACGTCGGGTGTTCCGGCCCCCTGGTGGGGGTGGCGGTGTCAGTGCCGGTTCTTATCATCGGGCTCAAGCTGTCGACCATCAAGGTGATGCCGCCGGGCAGCGGCGGCCTGATTCTGGGAGAGCCCCTGCTGTTTCAGTTGATAAACTGGCTGGTGATCGGGTCTCTTCCTGTAGACCACCACGTCCTGCTGCACCCGGTGGCCTTTGCCGGTTGGATCGGGCTTTTGGTGACCACCCTGAACCTTTTGCCGGTGGGGCAGTTGGACGGCGGCCATGTGGCTTACGCCCTATTTCCGGACCATCACCGAAAAATCTCCCTGGCCTGCCTGGGGGTGTTGGTGGTCTTCGGCGTCGTCACTTGGGCAGGATGGCTTTTCTGGGCCTTGCTGTTAGTCTTTTTGGGGTTCCGCCACCCGCCGCCTGCGCATTACTGGATCAGCCTGGATCGGCGACGCAAAATTTTGGGGATGATCACCATTATTGTGTTCTTATTGACTTTTACTCCTACCCCGTTTGTGATCGAATAGGCGCAAAAGATTTACCGGATTGAGTTGCTTGAAAAAAGGGGAAGCGAATATGGTTTGCAGAAAAGCGGCTTTTTTCCTGGTGTTGTTTTGCCTGGCGGCGACCCTGGCCTCGGCCGATATCATCGGCACGGCGGACCAGCAGGTGCAGGCCGTGGCCGACCCCATTTTGGACGATCTCCTGGCCGGCTTCAATGAAGGGGATTATCAGAAGTATTCCAAAGATTTTGACCAGACGCTGAAGGAGTCGCTGCCGGAAGCAAGATTTAAACAGGTCAGAGGCGAAATTTTACAAAAGCTCGGCAAATATCAATCCAGAAAATATCTGGGATTTCTCAATCAGAATAAGTTCACCGTGGTTCTCTGGAAGGGCAAATTCAGCAACAGCACCAGCGACGTCTTAATAAAGCTGGTGACCTCCAAGCGGCCGGACAAGGTGGTGGTGGTAGGACTCTGGTTTCAATAAAGTGGTTTTTGGTTTTCGGTTTTTGGTTTTCGGCAAAAAAAAGAAAAGTCCTATTCTCGTTATTGGATAAGGCAAAGATTTTATTAACTTTAATATAGTTTGTCTTCATCAACAGAAAACAGAAAGAAAACAGAAAACTCTAAAGAGGGCAATTTGTCCTGGCCGGGTCCTGAGAATTATAAATTCTGTCCCGTGTGCGGCGGAGAGCTGGTAGAGCGGCTCCTCAAGGCAGGGGAGCCCAAGCGGCTGGTATGCATCCGCTGCGGTTTTGTCTTCTATATCGACCCCAAGCTGGCGGTTCTGTCCCTGGTGCCCTACCAGGGAGGCCTGGTCATGGTGCGTCGCTCCATCGAGCCGGGCTATGGGCTGTGGGTCGTGCCCGGGGGATTTGTGGACGCGGGCGAAAGAGTGGAAGACGCGGTGGTGCGCGAGACCCAGGAAGAAGCCGGACTTGTAGTCCGGGTGGTGCGCCTTCTTAAGGTCCATTCCTACCGGCACTCCCGCACTGTGGTGCTGTCCTATATCACCGAGTATCTTGGCGGGGAACTGGTTGCGGGTGACGAGGAACTGGAGGCCCGGGTCTTTGGCCCGGCGGAAATCCCCTGGGAAGAAATCGCTTTCAGCTCCACTCGGGACGCGTTGAAGGAATATTTGGAATTACAGGGAAAAGTTTGACGGTGAGAGAAGATGGCGATTACTGCTAAAAGACAGCGATTGCTTCAACTCCTGAAAGAAAAATCCTTCCGCTATTCCCCCGGCGCCCCCTTCAAGCTGGCCTCGGGGCGGGAAAGCCCCTATTATGTAGATTGTCGGCCGGTGACCCACAGCGCCGAGGGCCTGGCCCTCATCGGCGACCTTTATTTTGACCTTATCAAAGACCTGGACGTGCAAGGCATCGGCGGCCTCACCATGGGCGCGGACCCCATCGCCCATGCCGCGGCCCTGGTGAGTTTTCAGCAGGGCAAGCCGGTGAACGCCTTTTCGGTGCGCAAGTTCGCCAAGGAGTACGGCGCCGGGGGTCTGGTGGTGGGCGGCGTCAAGCCCGGCGACCGGGTGGTCATCGTGGAGGACGTGGTCACCACCGGCGGCTCCACTATTAAGGCGGTCAACGCGGCCCGGGAGTTCGGTCTGGAAGTGGTCCGGGTGCTTATTCTGGTGGACCGGGAGGAAGGTGGCAGAGAGGCGATAGCAAAGCTGGTGCCCCTGGTTCAAGCCGTGTTTACCCTGACGGAATTGAAATGAGCTTTTCAGACAGGATGGTCATGCGCTCCGATCATTGAGGACACTCGGAGGAGGACGACCGTGAAAATTAGCTGGAGAATGGCCCTGGCAATCACCCTCCTGCTAGGTCCGATGGGCGGAACCAGCCCGGCTTTGGAGACCGGAGGCGGGCTGAAACAGACGGTGTATGTGCCCGTTTATTCGCACATCTATTACAGCAGCAAACCTCTTACCATCAACCTTGCCGCCACCCTGAGCATCCGCAATACCGACTTGTCGCATTCCATCACTGTGACCTCCGTCAAATATTATGATGAAAAAGGCAAGCTTCTCAAAGAGCACCAAAAGGAGCCCCTAAGTCTGCCTCCCCTGGCGTCCAAAGATTTTTTCATCAGGGAATCGGATGTAGCCGGAGGCATCGGGGCCTCATTCCTGGTGGAGTGGAAATCGGACCAGCAGGTTTCCGAGCCCCTTATTGAAGCGGTCATGATAGGCGCCGCGGGCACCCCTTTGGGAATTTCCTTTGTGACCCGGGGCCGGGTAATCAAAGGCTCGCCCTAATCAGCAGGGCCGCGACGCCAGTGAGTCGCCGGGCAGACGGCAGTCCGAAGCTTAAAAATCCACGCTTTCCGCCACGATTCGCAGCCGGCTGGGATCATAGCCGGTGCCGGGGGATCTGGTCAGAAGGCCGGTCACTGTTATCGGCTCCTCTAAACTTTGCGAGCCCAGGCGCTCTATCTGCTTTTTATCCTGGAGATCGCCGAAGAAGACCTCCAACATGCCTTCGGGGGCCTGAAGATACAGAGTTTTCTTGTGCATCATTACCGGGCCCGGCGTCCCCTTGACGGTTACCCTGGTGCCGGTAAGGCGGTCTTTGTCCTGGAGCAGTTGGCTGAGGGAAATTGCCTTGGGTGAAGGGGCTGCCGACGGTCCGGCCGTCGAGGGTTCGGCCGGAGGAGGCATGGGCGCTGCGGGTTCCCCCGGCTCCTGCATCTCCTTCAAAGTATCCTGGATCTGCTTTTGCCCCGCCTTCAATTGATCGATTTGCTGCTTTAGCGCCGCGACTTCTGTTTTCAGGGACTGAACGTCCTTCTGCAACTCCTGGTCGGTGGGGGCCGGAGCGCAGGCAAAACAAAGAAGCAGGCACATCACCAAAAAAATTCCAAAACAAAACAAAGGGCTTGGCCCGTTTAGTTTTACTCTTAGCACCGAGGTCCTCCTTGGACGGAATTTACAGGCTGCTCATTTAGCTAATACAATCCGGCGCGGCAACTGTCAATCGGCAATTTACCTTCACGCCGCAACCGGTTACAATAAGGCGTCAGCAGGTCAGGGTAACGTTGAGATCAAGCCGAATTTGTTTTTTACAGAAAACAGAAAACGGAAAACTGAAAACTAATAAAGGAGCAGCCTTACATGGCCGTTATTTTAGTCACCGGCGGCGCGGGCTTTATCGGCTCCCATCTGGTGGAATACCTCCTGGGACAGGGTCACCAGGTCTTAAGCCTGGACAATTATTTCACCGGTTCCAAGGAAAATCTTCAACACCTCCGGCATGACCCCCGGCTGGAACTGATCCGCCATGATATCGTCAACCCCATCATGCTTGAGGTGGAGCAGATCTACCACCTGGCGTGTCCCGCGTCGCCGGTGCACTATCAATACAACCCGGTGAAGACCATCAAGACCAATGTTATGGGGACGCTCAACATGCTGGGGCTGGCCAAGCGGGTGCGTGCCAGGATTTTGCTGGCCTCCACCTCCGAGATTTACGGCGACCCCAAGGTGCATCCCCAGACCGAGGATTATTGGGGCAACGTCAACTGTTTGGGTCCAAGGAGTTGTTATGACGAAGGCAAACGGGTGGCCGAGACGCTCATGATGGATTACCACCGGCAAAACCGGGTGGACATCAGGATCGCCCGCATCTTCAACACTTACGGGCCTAAAATGGCCATCAACGACGGCCGGGTGATCAGCAACTTCATTGTCCAGGCCCTGACCGGCCAGGAAATCACCATTTACGGCGAAGGCCGGCAGACCCGGTCGTTTTGTTATGTCTCGGATTTGGTCAGGGGCCTGGCGGCCCTCATGAATTGCGAGGACTTTCATGAGCCGGTCAACCTGGGAAATCCCGAAGAGTACACCATTGTTGAACTTGCCCAAAAAATCATTGCCATGACCGGCAGTTCCTCACGTCTGAGTTTTCACCCCTTGCCTGCGGATGATCCGGTGAAGCGGCGGCCGGACATCACCCGGGCCCGGCAGCTGCTGAACTGGCAGCCCACGGTGCCGCTCGAGGACGGTTTGCGGCATACCATCCCCTATTTTACCGAGAAGCTCAAACAACAAAGCCATGTATTGGCGGCAAATCCGGCGCTCTAAAGTCAGCTTGCTGATTTTGCTGGCCGCGCTTCTCTGCTGCTGCGGGGCGCGGCCGCAGGTCCCGCCGCAGGAGGCCCTGGTTGTTGAGGTGGGGGACGGCGACACGGTGATCATTGCGGGCGGCCGGAAAGTCAGGCTCCTGGGCATTGACGCGCCGGAACTGGAAAAAGAGGGCCGGCCCGCGGACTTTCTGGCCCACAAGGCCAAGGCGGAGCTGGCCCGGCTGATTAACGGCCAACGGCTGCGCCTGGAGTACGATGAATTACGCTATGACCAGTACGGCCGGCTGCTGGCCTATCTCTTTTTGCCGGACGGCTCGCTGGTCAACGCCGAAATGGTGCGCCAGGGCCTGGCCAAGGTCTATATCTTTCCCCCCAATACCCGCTACCAGGACAGACTGCTGGCCGCGCAGCGGGAAGCCCTGGAAGCCCGCCGGGGCCTGTGGCAGCAAGCCTTGGCAAAGGACGAGCCCTATTATATCGGCAATAAAAGCAGCCTGCGTTTCCATCGGCCCGACTGCCCCGGCGGCCGGCAGACCGCACCGGGCAATCGGGTGCAGCTCGAATCGCCCAAAGAAGCCTACCTCAAGGGATACAGCCCCTGCCGTATGTGCAAACCATGAAAACAAGGGCGAAAAGACGAGAAGGCAAAGGGCAAAAAATAATTCCTAAAACTTCTCTTAGAGGAACCTTTGTCCTATCCAAGCCCAGACGAGTGAATTTTTGAAGTGAAGCCCGGTGGCACAGGCGTCTCGCCTGGGCATATCGTTTGGTCCAAGAATTGGTTGACCAAATAACTTTTGTTTTGGGCAAATAACATCGAGAAATTATTTGTTTTCCCCTTTTCGCCCTTTCCCCTTTTCCACATTTACCCCTTCATGCTTCAGCAGCCAGCGCTTGCGTTCCAGGCCGGAGCTGTAGCCGCCCAGGGAGCCGTCAGCCGCGACCACGCGGTGGCAGGGAATGAGGATGGGGACGGGGTTGGCGCCGCAGGCTTGGCCCGCGGCCCGGGCGGCCTGGGGGGAGCCGGCGCGCCTGGCCAACTCCTGGTAGCTGATGGTCTCCCTTCGGGGAATCTTGCGGAGTTCCTGCCAGACCCGGAGCTGAAAGGGGGTGCCCTTGAGGTCCAGGGGCAGATTGTTCGCAACCCCGTTATCGCCGGTAAAATAATCCTCCAGGGCCTGGGCCACCCGCTGGTGCCATTCCTGCAACAACCCCTTGGGAAGCGATTCGGTTTCCGGAGTGCCCCCGACCATAACCCCTTCTTTGAAGTCTTTCTCTTCAGCAAAGGCCAGCCTCGTAAGGCCCTTATCCGAGAAAAACATGAAAGCCAGACCCACCGGCGTCTCTACTACTGCCTGGGCGGGCAAGGCGGGCTTTGGCTTTTTGGTCGACGGTGACATGAAACCTCCTGCTAAAAAGTTCAAGGTTCAAAGTTTAAGGTTCAAGGTTCAAGGTTCAAGGTTCAAAGTTCAAAGTTGAGACCGCTATCAAAGGGGGCCTGCCCTACAACAAAAGCTCGCGAGCATGCTGAAACCTGTTGCTTTTCTTTGAATGGGCTTCCAGCCCATGTTTTGGTGGGGCTGGAGCCCCGCCTATCAGATTATGTCTGAGTAACAGAAGCAAGACTGGTCCCGTGCGGCAGTGGATAGCTTTTCCCTAAAGGTTGACGGCCAGAACCGCGAACCACAGGTTTTCATCCAGGGCGGCCACGATTTTCAAGGGGGTGGCGGCCAAGGCGGCGCGGAATTGTTCCATCTGGGTGCCCAGGATGCCGGAGAAAATATACCATTTTTTCGTAAGAAATTCCGGGATGGACAGGAGGTCCAAGAGCACGTCCAGATGGATGTTGGCCAGGACCAGGTCTGCGGCCGGATGGGTGAACTGCCGGGCATCGCCCTGAATAAGAAGAATTTCCTCCTCTTTGCAGTTGTGCCTGATATTGCGGTGTGCGGTGCGCGCCGCCAGGTCGTTGTATTCCACCGCCACCACCCGGCGGGCGCCCAGAGCCATGGCAGCCAGGGACAGCACCCCGGTGCCGGTGCCCAAATCCAGGACCAGGCCAGGGGTATCCTGGTCATAGACGCGCCGCATTAGTTGCAGGCACAGGCGGGTGGTGGGATGATAGCCGGAGCCGAAGGCCAAACCAGGTTCTATGGAGAGAAGAATGTCACCGGGTTCGGGCTCCGGCGTCTCCCACACCGGACAGAGGTAGAACCCCGCGACGCGGGTGGGCTTGAGGTGGCGGCCCGCCTCCCAGTCGGCATAATTGAGCACGGTTTCCGAATTGTAGCGGCCCGACTCGGGGTGGGCGGCCAGCCAGGCCCGGACTTCGGCCTCTTTCGGAACCGAGTAAAAGAGATATATATAGTCGCCCTCGCGCCAGCAGCCTAAAAAATCCCCGCCGGTCAGCGCCTGGGGGGGATTCAGGCGGCCGGCGATTTCATAGATGTAGAGTTTTTCCGGGGGCGGCATAAATTCAATATCAGTCGTTGATTCGGTTATGAATACGCGTGAAAATCTGCTGTTATGCAAGGGGGGTCGCGAACCGCTCCTTTCCTTCAAACAGCCTATGCAACTATAGCTTGAATTTTGTGAATAATTTCTGATAACATTTTTTGATTACGCCCGACCAGAGGAAGCTGCTATGGAGCTCAAGGGGAGAGTACATAAATTCGGCGACGATATCAACACCGATGAAATCATCCCGGCCCGCTATCTGAACACCTCGGACCCCATGGAGCTGGCCAAACACGCCATGGAAGATGCAGACCCCGAATTCCGACAGAGAATGCAGCCCGGCGATTTCATCGTGGCCGGCAAAAACTTCGGCTGCGGCTCCTCCCGGGAGCACGCTCCCATTGCCATCAAGGCCGCGGGTGTTGCCGCGGTGATCGCCGATTCCTTCGCCCGCATCTTTTACCGCAACGCCTTCAATATGGGCCTGCCCATCCTGGAGTCCCCGGAGGCCGCGGCCGACCTTAAGGACGGCGATGAGATCAGCGTCAACCTGGACACCGGCGCCATCACCGTAATGGCCACGGGCCGGACCTTCCATAGCCAGCCCATACCCCCTTTCATGCAAGAGCTCTTGGCGGACGGCGGGCTCATGGCACATCTCAAGAAGAAACTGGAGACACACCGAACATGACTTATCGCATTGCAGTTATCCCCGGTGACGGCACCGGGCCGGAGGTGGTGGCGGAAGGCATCAAAGTCTTGAACGCCGTGGCCGGGCCGGCCAATCTCGCCTTTGATTTTGTTTATTATGACCTGGGCGGCGAACGCTACCTCAAGACCGGCGAAATCCTGCCGGATTCCGTGATCAGCGAACTCAAGCAGTTCAAGGCCGTGTACCTGGGAGCCATCGGCCACCCCGACGTCAAGCCCGGCATCCTGGAAAAGGGCCTGCTGCTCAGGTTGCGGTTCGAACTGGACCAATACATCAACCTGCGGCCGGTGATTCTTTACCCCGGTGTTGAAACGCCTTTGAAAGACAAAGGCCCCGACGACATCGATTTTGTGGTGGTAAGGGAAAATACCGAAGGCCTTTATGCCGGAGCCGGGGGCTTTTTGAAATACGGCACCCCCGATGAAGTGGCCGTGCAGTCGTCCATCAACACCCGCAAAGGAGTGGACCGCTGCTTGAAGTACGCCTTTGAAACGGCCATGAAGCGCGATCGCGGCAAGAAGCTCACCCTGGTGGCCAAGACCAACGTGCTGACCTATGCCTCCGACCTGTGGTTCAGGGCTTTCGAAGCCATGGCGCCGCAGTATCCGGACGTCACCACCGACTACGCCCATGTGGATGCTACCTGCATGTGGTTTGTGAAAAACCCGGAGTGGTTCGACGTGGTGGTCACTGACAACATGTTCGGCGACATCATCACGGACCTGGGGGCCATCATCCAGGGCGGCATGGGCGTGGCCGCGGGGGGCAATATCAACCCCGAAGGCGTATCCATGTTCGAGCCCATCGGCGGCTCGGCCCCGAAATACACCGGCCAGAAGAAGGTGAATCCCATTGCGGCCATAGCCGCGGCCCAGATGATGCTGGAGCATTTGGGCGAAGCCAAGGCCGCCGCGGCCATAGAAGCAGGCATCAAGAAAACTGCCACCCAACTGCAAAGCATGGCCGCGGGCCGGATGGGGTACGACACCACGCAGGTGGGGGATATGGTGGCGAAGTATGCCGCGGAGGCGCTGCGATAGCAGTCAGCAGTCAGCAGTCAGAATTACAGGACTAAAGTTGGTTAGAACATTTCAGGATTTGTTGGTATGGAATAAGGCCATGGATTTGGTAACGGAAATCTATCGCCTGACAAAAACCTTTCCGAAGGATGAGCTTTTTGGCCTTACCGGACAGCTCCGCCGCGCGGCAATTTCTGTCCCGGCCAATATCGCCGAAGGCCAGGGGAGGTTGTCGGAAAAGGAATTTCGTCAATTCTTGGGGAATGCCAGAGGCTCGTTATCTGAAATGGAGACACATATCTTAATTGCGCATAACCTTCGCTACCTGGATGAAGAATCAACCAGACATCTTCTTGATGCGTCTGCTGAAGTGGGCAGGATTTTAAATGGACTTCTATCCAAAGTCGTCTCAGCCAAAAAAGAGAAATCACGTGAGTAGCCAGGCATTCGATACTGACTGCTGACTGCTGATTGCTTTGTTTCACATAAACCAGCCATAATCGAGGTAATTAAGAATGGGTCGGTCTTACAAGGTAGCAGTAGCCGGAGCCACCGGCGCGGTGGGCCAGCAGATGGTGGCCTGTTTGGAGGAGCGCAATTTTCCGGTGGCGGAGCTAAAGCCGTTGGCGTCTGAGCGGTCTATAGGCAAGCACGTCACCTTCAAAGGCAGGGAAATACCGGTGGAGGTGCTGGACAAGGATTCCTTTGCCGGCATCGATATCGCACTGTTTTCCGCGGGGGGCTCCATCAGCAAGGAATACGCCCCCATCGCAGCCCGGGCCGGCGCGGTGGTGGTGGACAATTCCAGCGCCTGGCGCATGGACCCGGACGTGCCTCTGGTGGTGCCGGAAGTGAACCCCCAGGATATAGCGCTTTACAAAAAGACCGGCATCATCGCCAACCCCAACTGCTCCACCATTCAGATGGTGGTGGTCTTAAAGCCCCTTCACGACGCGGCCACTATCAAACGGGTGGTGGTGTCCACCTACCAGGCGGTGTCCGGCACCGGTCAGAAGGCGGTAGGCGAGTTGGCGGCCCAGGTGCGGGCCCTGTTCAACAACCAGGAGGTTCCCCGAAAGGTCTATCCGCACCGCATCGCGTTCAACGTCCTACCCCACATCGACGTCTTTCTGGAAAACGGTTACACCAAGGAAGAGATGAAGATGGTGAATGAAACCAAGAAGATCATGGGGGACGACAGCATAGAGGTGACGGCCACCACGGTTAGGGTGCCGGTGTTTTACGGGCACTCCGAGGCCTTGAATATTGAAACTGAGCGCAAGCTGACGCCGGTGCAGGCTCGGGCCGTCCTGGCGGAGGCGCCGGGGGTCAAAATCGTGGACGACCCCGCCAAAAACCAGTATCCTATGCCACTGGATGCGGCCGGCCAGGACCTGACGCTGGTAGGGCGCATCCGGGAGGATTTCAGCATCGAAAACGGTCTCAACCTGTGGATTGTGGCGGACAACGTGCGCAAGGGCGCGGCCACCAACGCGGTGCAGATTGCCGAGATATTAGTTAATGATTATCTAAAGTGATCCTGGAGCCGCAGGCTTCAGCCTGCGCCGGTTACGGCTTGCGGCGCCACTTTAAAATAATGCGCATCATCGCCGGTTCCCTGAAGGGGCGCCGCTTGGCCACGGTAAAGGGCCGCATGCGGCCCACCAGCGACAAGGTCCGGGAGGCCATTTTCAATATCCTGGGGCCGGCGGTGCTTGAGGCCCGGGTGCTGGACCTGTTCGCCGGCACCGGCGCTTTAGGCCTGGAGGCCTTGAGCCGGGGGGCCCGGGCCGCGGTTTTCGTGGAAGACCATCCGACATCTCTCGCGGTTTTGCGGCAAAATGTGGAAACCCTGGGGCTGGCGGCACAGGTGGAAATACTGCCCTTGCCGGTGAAAGCAGGCCTGAAAAAGCTGGCGGCCCGGCAGGCTGTATTTGAACTCGCCTTCCTGGATCCTCCCTATGGGAGCGGACTGGCTGCAGCCACCCTGGAAGACTTGGCAAGGGCCGGCATTTTGTCACCCTCCGCCTGGGTGGTGGCCGAACACAGCCGCCGGGAGGCGCTGCCGGAGGCGGTTGAAACGCTGAAGCTCAGGGAAATGAGACGCTACGGGGACACTCGGGTGGCTTTATACGTACTGCAAAAAAATCTTGAAATTCAGGAGTCGGCTGACTGATGCCTAACCGTGCCATATACCCGGGGACCTTCGATCCCATCACCAACGGCCATCTGGACCTGATCCAGCGAGGCCTGCGCATTTTTGATCACATCATCGTGGCGGTGGCCGAAAACCCGGGGAAAAAGCCCCTGTTCACCGTGGCGGAGCGCCTGGAAATGATCCGGGAGGCCCTTAAGGACACCCCTAATGTGACCGCCGACAGCTTCGGCGGCCTGCTGGTGGACTACGTCAAGAGTCAAAACGCCCGGGTGGTGATGCGAGGCTTGCGGGCAGTCACGGATTTCGAGTACGAGTTTCAGATGGCCATGATGAACCGGCGCATGGAACCGGAAATTGAAACAGTGTTCCTGATGACCGGCCTGCGCTGGGTATTTCTGAGCTCCAGAATCATCAAGGAAGCTGCGGTGCACGGCGGCAGCATCGAAGGCATGGTGCCGGAGTTGGTGCATCATAAGCTGAAGGAAAAGTTCGGCTTTCTGACTTGAATTAGTTTTTTTACCGAAAAGCCAAAAACCAAAAACGCTACTTATGCGCATCTGCGTTATCGACGGACAGGGGGGCGGCATCGGGGCCGCCATCATCAAGCGGCTTAAAGAGGTCTATGCCGAGGAGCACGAAGTCATCGCCCTGGGCACCAATGCGGTGGCCACCGCCCAGATGATGAAGGCCCGGGCCAACCGGGGAGCCAGCGGAGAAAACGCCATCGTGCGCACCGTTGCCTCGGTGGACATCATTATCGGGACCCTCTCCATTGTGCTGGCCAACGCCATGATGGGGGAGCTGACCCCCCGCATGGCCGAAGCCATTGCTTCGGCACCGGCGCCCAAACTGCTTCTTCCCCTCACCCAGGAGCGGGTGGAGATAATCGGTTTGCTTCCTGAACCACTGCCACATCTGGTGGAAAAAATCGTCACAGGCAAGTTAAAGGAGTTAATAAAAAATGTGTGAAGCTGCTGCCTATATCTTAAAACCCGACGGCCAGGAGGAACTGTTTCTCTCGGAGGTGGATGTCATTGAGCCGGACGGCGACCATCTGCGGCTGGTGTCCATCTTCGGGGAGCAGAAGACCATCAAGGCCAGCATCCACAGCCTGAATCTTATTAACCATAAGGTTCTCCTGGTGGAGAAAACGCCTTAAACCTTCGGCAGAATTTCCACCCTCACCTTGCCTTTCAGCAAGGCCCGGAAGGTTTCGGCGTCCTCAAGGGTGCCCAGCGTGCCCCCGAAGTGCATGGGAACGGCGACTTGGGGCTTGAGGGCCAGGGCCGCCCGGGCCGCTTCCTCAACATTCATCACCGTGAAGCCGCATACCGGCAGGATGGCGACATCCACTTGAAAGTCCGCCATTTCCGGAATAAAGTCGGTGTCCCCGGCGTAGTAGATGCGAAGGCCCTCCACCGTGACGATAAAGCCCAGGTATCCGGCCCTTTTGGGGTGAAAATGCGTCTCCAGGTTGTAGGCCGGCACCGCCTGAATCAATGTTCCCCCCACCGTGGCTTCCTCCCCCGGCTCCAGGGCCAGGACCGGGGCTTCTATTTTCGCCGCGGCCTTTTTGTCGCTCACGACCACGGTCCAGGCCCGCCTCACCTTCTCAATGTCGGCCACGGAACAATGCTGGGGGTGCTCGTGGGTTACGAGAATAATGTCCGCGGGCTGCGTCCGGTGCAGGCCGAAAGGGTCGAAGTAGATCACCGGCGGCCCTTCGTAGATGAAGCTGGCATACCCGAGCCATCCCAGGCGGGACAAAACCTGCTCAATCATCTTTGCCTCCCGTTTTCTCTATAAGATAAAACACCTGCTTCCTGAAAAAAGACCGGATGGCCTTCACCCATCATTTTTCTCCCTAATGCCGGAGGAAAGCCCGCCAAAGGGCATTCCTCACCGACTAGTCTCGTCAAGATTAGATAAGGCGAGGAGCAACACCTGGGGGGGCGGCGCGGGCGCCGCCCCCCTACAGGCCGCAATCCGGAGAGAAGTATGATTCTACTATGGGACAGGGGCAGGTGAGGCCTTCTTTGGCCGCTAATCTCCCCTACTGCACTTTCACGTACTTGCCGTTCTTGATTTCAAAGAGGTACACCCCTTCGGTGCCGGCCCGCTGCACATCGTGTTCTTTGTTGAAGGACAGCTTGCCGGTGACGCCGTCGTAGTCTTTCATCTCATCCAGAAACTTCTTGATGCCTTCGCTGGTAGGGCCGTTTTTCTTGATGCCTTCCAGAATCATGCCGGTGGCGTCATAGGTCAAGGCCGCGAACATGATGTTCACCGGCTCTTTGGCCTGCTCGGCCTGGGCGTAATAGTTCTTCTTGAAGGCCTGGTTCTTCGGGGTGTTGTAATCCTCGTCATATTCGCCGGCAATGAGATGGCCTTCCGCGGCTGCGCCGGCCAGCTTGGCGTATTCCGGGTCCATGTCGCCGTAGACGCCCACGATGCGCTGTTTCAGACCCAACTGCCGGGCCTGGGCGGCAGCCGGGGCGGTTTCCGGGGTGTAGCCCGGGATGAAGAGAATATCGGGGTTGGCGGCCTTGAGGTTGGTGAGCTGGGCCTTGAAATCACGGGAGCCCCTGAGGAATGATTCCTCGGCCACTTTTTTGATGCCCAGCTTTTCAAATTCCGCCCCAAAGACCTCGGCGCAGCCTTTGCCGTAAGGTTCATTGGAGAACAGGATGGCCACCGTTTTGGGCTTCCAGTTTTTGGCGACATAGGCCGTCAGAGCCTTGGCCTGTGCGTCGATGCGGGAACAGCCCCGGTAGAGGTAGGGGCTGGCGCCGCTGACCTTAGGAGTGGTGGCCGTGGGGGTGACGAACACCACCTTGGCTTCGTCGGCGCTCTTAAAAGATGCCATGGTCGCGCCCGAAGTCATGGGACCGGACAAGGCGATGACCTTGTCCACGTTGATAAGCTTCTGCACCGCGTTCACCGCGGCGGTGGGAGAGTCTTTTTCATCCTCAAAAATAACTTCCACCTTCTGACCGTTGACGCCGCCGGCCTGGTTGAACTCATCCACCGCCATCTGCACGCCCCGCTTGGCCGGGATGCCGTGCTCCGCGCCGATGGAAAGCCTGAGCACCGAGCCGATCTTGACGGGGTCGGCGCCCCAGGCAGGGAAAGTGACCAATAAACCCAGAACACACGCCAATGCCACTATAGCTTTAATTCTCGTCATAAACCCAACCTCCATTGAGTTTTTTTCTACCATTGAAAAGTTCTGCTCAAATAGGGGCTTATATTAGCACAAGATCGCGTCTTTGCGAAATATTTCTCAGTTTCCCAGCTGACCGCTGCCGATTTCTTTCAAGGTGATGCGCGCGTGGATGCCCAGGTGGTCCTGGAAATAGCGCCGCACCCGGTAGCACAGGCCCTCCAGGGCCTTGATTTCATCGGAGAACAGGGCCTCGTCCACGGTAATATCCAGGGCCAAAGATTCCAGGCCCGCTTCGGTCTGCACTTCATAGCGCCAATGGGGCAGGTGGCCCCCCAACAAGTCCTTGAGCAGGCGGCCGATCTGGTCGGGGTGGACCTTGATGCCGCCTACGGAAAAGATGGCGTCCACCCGGCCGCGGATGGGACCCAAACGCACCAGGGTCCGGCCGCAGGCGCAGGGCTCCGGATTCAGGGAGGTCAAGTCCCCGCTTCGGAAGCGCACCAGGGGGAAAGCCACGGTGGACAGGGTGGTGATCACCAACTCGCCTTCGGCCCCGAGGGGCAGCGCTTCGCCGGTCTCGGGGTCGATGATCTCAGGATAGAAGTGGTCCGCGCAGAAATGAAAGCCCGCGTTGGCCTCGCAGGAAAAGGCCAATCCCGGCCCCATGACTTCGGTGATGCCGTACGCGGTGGCGATCCTGAGGTGCAGGCCCGCTTCGATCTCCCGCCGCAGTTCTCCGGGGAGCGGTGCGGCCACCAGAAAAGCCCGTCTCAGGCTCAACTCCGCGGGTGCCAAATTCAGCCGGTCCATAACCGTGAGCAGGTGCCGGGCGATGGAGGGCGTGGTCACCAGGACCGAGGTTTTGTAGTCCCGCATCACCATGAGCTCTTTGGCGAAATTGAGGGAGGCTGCGGGAATCACCGAGGCGCCTAAATATTCCGCGCCGGCCATGAGGTCCCGGCGCCAGTTGGCCAAGCCCGGGGGTAGGATGAACTGCACGATGTCGTCCCGGCTGACCCCGGCTGCGGTGTACAGGCGGGCCAAAAGCTCCTGCCAGAGCTTGAGGTCCTGGGAGGTATAGCCCACCACCAGGGGCTTTTCCGTGGTGCCGGGGGAGGACACGATGCGCACGATGTCCCTCAAGGGCACCGCAAAGAGGCCGTAGGGATAATTTTCCGAGAGGTCCTCCCGGGTCGTGAACGGCAGGCGCTGCAGGTCGCCCAGGTCCCGGATGGCCTCAGGGGCCAGGCCGTGCGAGTCGAACTGGCGGCGGTAGAATTTCACCTGGCGAAAGGCCCGGGTGAGGGTGCTCTGGAGGCGCTCCAGCTGCAAAAGTTCCAGTTCCTCTGTGGCCATTGCTTCAAATTGGGGCTGGCGCACGTTCGCTTCACCTCCCTTCGGTGAATTCCTTGTAGTCCCGGCCCAGATAGGCCCGGGTCACCTGGCGGTCGGCCAGAAGGTCCTGGGCGCTGCCGGAAAGAATGATGCGCCCGGTTTCCAGGACATAGGCCCGGTCGGCGATTTTCAAGGCGGCCCGGGCGTTTTGCTCCACCAGCAAAATGGTCATGCCCTCCTCCCTGAGGCGGGTCAGGGTGGCCAGAATGGTTTCCACCACTAAAGGCGCCAGCCCCAGGGAGGGCTCATCCAGAAGCAGGAGCTTGGGGCGGGCCATCAGGGCCCGGGCTATGGCCAGCATCTGCTGCTCGCCGCCCGAAAGGGTGCCGGCCTGCTGCTGCAGGCGTTCCCTGAGTTTGGGGAACAGGAGATAAATCCGCTCCAGGTCCTCCATGATTTCCTGTCTGGGGTGGCGGCGAAAGCGGCGGTAAGCGCCCAGCTCCAGGTTTTCGGCCACGGTCATGGGGCCGAAAAGCTGCCGCCCTTCCGGGACCTGGGCAATCCCCAGGGACACCAGGTTTTCCGAGGCCACCCCGATGAGAGAGCGCCCCTGGAAGCTGAGCTCCCCTTCCCGGCGCACCAGGCCGCAGACCGCGTTCAACAGCGTGGTCTTGCCCGCGCCGTTGGCCCCGATGAGCGCCACGATTTCACCGGCGCGGATGTGGCAGGTCACGCCGCTGAGCGCGGTGACGGAGCCGTAGTAGGCGTAAAGGTTGCGGATTTTTAACATGTTAAACTTGAAAAGTTACTTGCCCTGCAAGGGATTACCAAAAACCACACTATCCTCAAAATTTTGCAAAACCGGCAAACCGGCCTTGGATTCAAGTTCCTCGAGTGAAGGTAAATACCATCGCCAGGTTACTTTTCGCAAGTAAACGATAATTGCCTGATCGGTTAAAACTGACTGAACCATTTGGTTGAATTGTTTTTCATAATTGCCGTTGGGCAAATGCGTTATGGGGTCAATTTTCTCAGGGATTCTAACAGCTTTTTGCCCTGTAAAAAACCATATTAAATCTTCGCCGTTTGAATAAACAACCTTATTGTCAAAATAACTTAAGAAGGGCCATGTTGGTGATTTTTTCCAATTTATTGAGTTAAAGCCTATACCGTTATGATGAACGTCAATTGCATTACTGATTGTGACAGTGCTGTTAATAAAGATGGACAAGCATAAAAAAGCGATAAAAAAATGCCATGTGCGCTTATTATTTGCCGTGTCTGCGATAATCCAAAAAGTCAACATAAAAATACAGAACAAGGATATCAAGGCCGGCGACAACATGCGCCCATCAAGAGGAATCTTTGCATCAAAAAAAGATATAGAGACGATAATTAAGAAAATATAATTTAATAAAAATAAAATATTTATAAAATAAAATACAATTAAAAAAGATTTATTTATATTTAATGGAGGTTTTTTTGTAAATAAATAGAACAAAGAAGCTAATAATAAAATAAGGATAATACAAAATAAGAATCCCTTCATAATTGGATGAAGGTCTATAGGTAAAATTAAATAAATAACCGTAGTAATTCCCTAGCTTAAGATTGCCAATCCCGATCGGATGCACCGATATGGACCTGTTTGTTGCCGATTCGGCTACTAACATGTTGCGGATTAGAAAGATAGCCAAAGGCAGAGACGCAATAGTAACAGCAGAGTAAATTTTTTTAATCTTATTTCTTAAAGAGCCGTCTCCGAAAATTAGAACAACGACAGCTATGGTAGGCAATAAGGTGACGCCGATATAGCGGGTTGTGAGAGCCATACTTGCTACAAAGGATGCCACAAGCAGCAAGTAAAACTTACCGCTTATAATATGAAAGGAAAGTAAAATTATGGTAGATAGAGTAAAGGCAATGAAGGCCGGCTCTGACCACGCCATTGTATGCACGGAGAAAAATGTTGCTGATGATAAAAAGAAAAAAAGGGTGGAGCAAACAGCGGACAAATCATTATTCGTGCATATCTGAATAGCCAGACATAAAAGAATAATATTGGCGCCGGTAAAAAATGCGCTAAGCAAGCGAGTAGCTTGAAGCAGGTCTCCTTTTTGAAAGAAGCCCGCAACCGCTATCAGTAGAGGATAAATTGGCGGGAAGTGGGTCAATGGCTTATTACTTTCGTAAAAACCCTCCCCTGAAAGGAGGCTTTGTGCAGTTTTGAGGTAAACTATGCTGTCCTGGCTTATGCCCGGCCCCCAAGCGATTATCCAGTACATCAGTAAAGAAGCACAAATGCCGGAGATTATAATTATTGTTCTGATAGGCATGGCTTCGAGAGCAGTCTAATCCTTGCGGCTACCTTCCAAGCAGCACTGGCGGGACGCCTGTGCCACCTGGCCTGGTTGGTTTCAAAAAAGAAAAGGTTTTTCCCACGACTATTTTGCATCAAAAACTAAAACAAAAAAGGGAAAACCGGAAACCGGGAATTATTAAAAAACATAGCAAAATAGAACAGGGAACCCAAAAGCCGAAAACCCGAAACCAAAACCCGAAACCAAAAACCAAAAACCAAAAACCAAAAACTGAAAACTGAAAACTGAAAACTGAAAACTGAAAACTGAAAACCGCCTTTCACCCCTGCCAATCCGTCCCTAAATACGCGGCGATGACCTCCGGGTGCTTCTGGATGGCCCGGGGCGGGCCTTCGGCGATGAGGCGGCCGTAATTGAGCACCGCGATGTCGTCGGCCACCTCCATGGTCAGGCTCATGTCGTGCTCCACCAAAAGAATAGTAATGCCCCGGTCCCGAAGGGTCAGAATCATTTCACCCAGGCGCTCGGTTTCCACTCTGTCCAGGCCCGAAGCAGGTTCGTCCAGGAGCAGGAGGCTGGGCTCCGAAGCCAGACTCCGGGCGATTTCCAGGAGACGTTTGAGGCCCAGGGGCAGCACCGCGGCGGGTTGAGCCGCGCGGTCGGCCAGACCCACGAATTCCAGGGCCTCCAACGCTTTGTCCCTGATGGCTGCCTCCTCCCGGCGGGCCCAGGGCAGGCGCAGGCCCCCGGAAAATAAGCCCGCCCGGCTCAGCCGGTGGCGTCCCACCATGACGTTTTCCAGGACCGTCATGTGATCGAAAAGCTGAACCAACTGGAAAGTCCGGGCAATACCCAAAGAGGCCACCGCGTAAGCCGGAAGGCTCTGGATTTCCTGCTCCCGGTAAAGAATGCGGCCGCGCTGGGGGGCCAAAAAGCCGGTGATGAGATTGAAGAGCGTCGTCTTGCCGGCGCCGTTGGGGCCGATGACGGCCTTGACCAATCCGGCCGGGACCCCGAAGCTGATGTCGTTCACGGCCATCAGGCCGCCGAAGGCGAGGCTTACGTCCTCCAGTTGCAGCAGCCTTGTTTCAGACAGGGAAAGCCCCTCCTTGGCGCTTATAGCGGCGGAATTCCTTGAGGTCCAGAAGGCCCCTTACCAGGCCCCGGGGCAGGAAGATCATAACTACCATCAAAATGCCGCCGAAGATGACCACTTCAAAGTCATGGAAAAACACCAGAACCTCAGGCAAGATGGTGAGAACCCCGGCGCCCAGCAGAGACCCCCAGACGCTGGCCATGCCCCCCACCACCACCATGGTGACCAGTTTTATGGAAAACATAATATCGAAGGAAGAGGGGGCGATGAAGTTCATGGTATGGGCGAAAAGGCTGCCGGCCAGCGAAGCATAGAGGGCGCTCCAGACGAAGATCAACAGTTTGAGGCGCTGAGTGTTTACTCCCAGGGATTCGGCCGCGGCCTCGCTGTCGTGAAGGGCGCGGAGCGCCCGGCCGATGCGGGAATCCACGATAGAGGCGCTTAAAATCAGGATGAGGATGACCACCATCCATATTAGCAGGTAAAGTTTCCAAGGGGTGTCAAAGGATAAGCCGGCCAGATGGAGAGCGGGAATGCCGGCCAGACCGGAGGGGCCGCCGGTCCAGGCCTGAGCTTCGGTGAACACGATATAAACGATGACGCCGAAGCCCAAGGTGGCCATGGCGAGATAGTAGCCCCGAAGCTTCAGGGCCGGGATGCCGATGAGAAACGCCGCGACTCCGGAAATAATCATGCCGGCCAGCATGGCCAGCCAGGGATTGAGGCCGTAGGTGACCGTGAGAATGCCGGAAGTGTAAGCTCCCAGACCGAAGAACGCGGCATGCCCCAGGGAAATCTGGCCGGCGTAGCCCATGAGGAGATTCAGACCCACCACCAGCAGGGTGTGAATACCGATGAAATTGAGCAGGGTCAGGTAATACTCGTTCTCCATCAGGAGGGCAATCAGAAATACCGCGGCGGTGAACAGGAGCCAGCGGTTCAACAGGCGCGGCAGCCTCATTGCTTGCCCCCCAGGAGTCCTTGGGGCCGGATGAAGAGGGCTACCAGGAGGATCAAAAAGGCCACCGCGTCCCGGTAGCCGGAGGAGATAAGGCCGCTGGCCAGAGATTCGGCAACCCCCAACAAGAGTCCCCCCAAGACTCCGCCCAGGATGCTGCCCAGACCTCCGAGGATGGCGGCCGAGAAGCCCTTTAAACCCAGCATGGTGCCCATATCATATACGCCAAGGGTCAACGGCGCGATGAGGATGCCGCCCGCGGCCCCCAGCGCGGCGCTGAGGCCGAAGGAAAGCTGCACCATGCGGCCGGTGGAGATGCCCACCAGCCGGGCGGCCCGAGGATTATAAGCGCAAGCCCGCATGGCCTTGCCCACCAGCGTCAGGCGGAGAAAGGCTTCCAGGAACAGCACCAAAAGAGCCCCCACGCCTAAAACCCAGAGATTTTGCGGGAGAATGGTGGCGGGGCCGAGACCGATGGGCACGTTGCTGGTAAAGGGCGGCAGGCTGTAAGGGTCCTTGCCCCACAGGAGCATGGCAATCCCTTTGATGAACACCGCGCCGCCCACGGTGATAATAATCAGGCTGATGGGGCTGGGGTCCCGCACAGGGCGCAGCGCCAAACGCTCAAAAACCAGCCCTATAACGGTGACCATGGCCACCCCGCCGGCAAAGGCCAGGGGCAGGGAAGGGTTCACGTGGTAAATGCTGATGGCGCACAGGGCCCCCAACATGACCATTTCGCCCTGGGCGAAGTTGATAATGGTGGTGGCGTTGTAGATGATGCCGAAACCCAGGGCGATAAGCGCGTAAATGGCGCCGTTGGTAAGGCCGGAGATCAGGTATTGGAGAAGGGGTGCAAGAATTTCCAAGGCAGTGGTCAGTGATCAGTGGTCAGTGGCCAGTGGCCAGTAATATATGTTTCCACCGGCAGCCAGGAATGGCATTTTCCTGACCGCGGCTACTGGCCACTGGTAGCTGGTAACTGGCAACTTGTTATTCAATAAGCTTAAAATCGCCTTTCTCGATCTTAACCATGACAAAGGCTTCAGGGGTCAGGCCGTTGTGGTCCTCAGGGCTCATGTTAAAGACGCCGCTGACTCCCACAAAATTCTTGGTCTGCTCCAGGGCGGCCCTGATCTTGGCCCGGTCGGCCCCGGCCTTCTCCAAGGCCTGGGCCAGCATCATCATGGCATCATAGGCATAGCCGCCGAAGCTTGAGGCCGGTTTGTTATACTGGGCCTGGTACTTCTTGTCATATTCCTGGCAAACGGCCTTTTGCGGGTCAGTGTCGGGAAGGAGGGGGTAAACCACCAGCTTGCCGGCCGGCATCATGATGCCGTCCGCCGCGTCTCCCGCCAGTTCGATGAATTTCCTGGAGGCCGCGCCATGGCTCTGAATGAGGGGAATAGTCACGCCCAGCTGCTTCATGTTTTTGGCAACCAGGGCCGGGGCGGGACCCGTGCCCCAGCAAATGACCGTCTGGGCGTCGGTGCCCCGGATTTTGGTGAGCTGCGGGGTCATGTCAGTATCCTTTTCCCCAAACACTTCTTGAGCCACCACCTGAATGCCGTATTCCTCGGCCTGCTTGGTCAGCTGCTCTTTTCCGGATACGCCGAAGCCGGTGGACACGGTGAGGATGGCCACCTTGGTCAGGTTATGCTGCTTCAGATATTGATAAATCCGGCTCACCGCCATGGCGTCGGTCTGCGCGGTTTTAAAGGTCCAGACGCGCTCTTTGGCCGGGGAAGTGATGCCGATGCCCGCGGCGCAGGAAATGAGGGGGGTTTTGGCCTGCTGGGTGATGGGCAAAACCGCCATGGAGGTATGGGTGAGGCTGGGGCCGATGATGGTAAGGGCCTGGTCTTTCTTGAGAAGTTTTTCGGCGTGCAGCCGGGCCTTGGTCACGTCGCCCTCGTCATCGTAGATCACGACCTTCACGGGATTGCCTTTGATGCCACCCTTGGCGTTCAGTTCCGCGGCCAGCATCTCCATGGTGTTGCGTTCGGGCTCCCCCAAATAGGAGGCAGGTCCGGTGATGGAAAAGATGCCGCCGATGACATAAGGTTTTTTCTCGGCCTTGGCTCCGGCCGCACCGAAGCAGATCAAACCGGCCATTATGACTGCCACTAATACGAGAGACGCTCTGGACTTCATGGTCTTCCTCCTTGGTGGAAGCTTTAAAGCTATAAGCTATAAGCTTTAAGCTTCAAAAATTTCTAATCGCGCAAATGAATTTTCTAATCAGAATTATTTAGGCCTAAAGCCTAAAGCCTAAAGCCTAAAGCTTTAAAGCTTATAAACCTCTTCACCCCTGTAAATGTGAATGCCCTCTTTTTGCAGAATACTGATGGCGTCGTCCAAATTGTCGAAGCGGAAGATGATGACTGCGTTTTTGCCGCTGTGCTGCACAAAGGCGTACATGTACTCCACGTTGATGCCGGCTTGGGCCAGGGTCGCCAGCACCGAGGCCAGCCCGCCGGGGCGGTCCGGAACTTCGATGGCCACCACTTCGGTTTTGCCTACGGTGAAGCCCTTGCTTTTTAGGACCTCCCGGGCCGTGTCGTACTTATCCACAATGAGGCGGAGGATGCCGAAGTCGGTGGTGTCGGCCAAGGACAAGGCCCGGATATTGACTCCCGCCTCTCCCAAAACCCGGGTGACTTCGGCCAGACGACCCGCCTTATTTTCCAAAAATACCGAAATTTGCTCGACCTTCATGCGCCTTCTCCCTTATTGTCCACGCCGGTCGATGACCCGCTGGGCCTTGCCTTCGCTTCTGGGGATGGTCCTGGGCTCCACCAGCTTCACCTTAACGGAAACCGTGAGGTAGTCCTTGATCCGCCGCTCGATGCGCTGGGCCAGGGTCTGGAGTCCCTTGACCTCATCGGAAAACACGGCTTCGTCCACTTCCACCCGCACTTCCAAGGTGTCCAGATGCCCTTCCCGCTCCACAATGAGCTGGTAGTGCGGCGCCACCCCGGGAACGTCCATGAGCACGGACTCGATTTGCGAAGGAAAGACGTTGACGCCGCGAATGATCAGCATGTCGTCACTGCGGCCCTGGATGCGGCTCATTCGGGCCAGCGTCCGGCCGCACTTGCAGGGATTATAGGTGAGGGAGGTGACATCCCGGGTGCGGTAGCGCAACAGCGGGAAAGCCTCTTTGGTGAGGGTGGTGATGACCAGTTCACCGGTCTCACCCGCAGGCAGCCGCTCCAAGGTGGCGGGGTCAATGATCTCCGGCAGGAAATGGTCTTCCCAAAGATGCAGACCGCTCTTAGCTTCCAGACATTCGACCCCGACGCCCGGGCCGATGATCTCCGAGAGGCCGTAAATATCCAGGGCATCCAGATACAGGCGGCTTTCGATCTCCGTGCGCATGGCTTCGCTCCAGGGTTCAGCCCCGAAGAAGCCCACGCGCAGCTTGGTCTCCTTGAAATCAACGCCCATTTCCTGGCCCACCTCCGCCAGATAGAGGGCGAAGGAAGGGGTGCAGCAGATGACGTTGGGGCCGAAATCCTGGATGAGCATGATCTGCCTCCGGGTCTGTCCGCCGGATACCGGAATGACCGCAGCTCCCAGGCGCTCCGCGCCGTAATGGAACCCCAGGCCGCCGGTGAACAGGCCGTAGCCGTAAGCGATGTGCACGATGTCGCCCCGGTGCACCCCGCCCGCAGTCAGGGTGCGGGCAATAAGTTCGGCCCAGGTGTCCAGGTCGCGCTGGGTGTAGCCCACCGGGGTGGGCTTGCCGGTGGTGCCGGAACTGGCATGCAGGCGCACAATCTGCTCCATGGGCGCGGCGAACATGCCGAACGGGTAATTGTCCCTAATATCCTGCTTGGTAGTAAAAGGCAGCAGCTCCAGATCGGCCAGGGTGCGGATATGTTCCGGCTTCACCCCGACTTCGTCCAGGCGGCGGCGGTAAAAGGGCACCAAATGATAGACCCGCTCCACGACGGCCTGGAGACGCCGCAACTGCAAGCCTTCCAGGGCCTCCCGGGGCAGGGTTTCGTGTTCGCTGTCGAAAATCATGGGACTGGTCAAAGCCTCCTGTGCTTAATTCGTGAAAATTACCACAGAAACGCGGCGGGGGTCAATAGGAAACAGTGGTCAGTGGTTAGTGGTCAGTGGTCAGGTTGATTAGATTAAAAAATAACGGAAAGCCTTAGGCTTAGGGAAGGAATTCTAAAGGAGAGGAGATCTTAAAACTGGCCACTGACTACTGATCACTGGCCACTGAACTTAGGTGCCAGGCGGTAGCGCACTGCGGCTGAGCGGGCCTGATTGTGGTGGAGCAAACCGGCCTGAAGCAATTTTTGGATATACTCCCACGCGGTTTTGCGGTCGATGCGGAAGAATCTCTCAAAATCCTTGAGGCGGAACCAGCCGCCGCGGGTTCGTTCAAGGAATTCCAGCAGGCGCTGCCGGTCCAGTTTCCGGTGCCGCCGCGTCGGGAGCAATCCGTCCAGATTTTCCAGGCTCTCCCGGACCAAATCGCTCCGCACGTACTGATCGGCTGACGCGTCAAAGCCGTTTTCCGAATTCAGCCCGGGCTCAAACAGCGAGTTCCGGGAGGCTATCAGGGGATAGAAATGGTCGAACCAGCGGTCCAGGTCCTGGGCCAGGTCGCGGAAGGACTGCAGCGGAATATGCCCGGCCAGGCGGCAAACCAAAGCGGTTTTGAAGCGGGCCTTAACCTGGCCGCGGCGAGCCCCGGGGTCATCCGGGAGACCGGGCAGGCTGAAGATGGTTTCCAGCATCATGCCGGCCACCAAAGCCCGATTGAGGGCTTTCTGTCCGGAGTCGCTCCGGCTGCCGCCCTTGCCCAACCAAGTCGGGGTAAAGCCGGTCATAGGGGCAGCTTGCCTTGTTGCGGCCTTATTTGCAGGGTCATCAGAGGCTCCCATCTTTGGCGGCATCATCTCAAAAGCGCCGCCCCGAGGCCAGCACAGATGCCATGATTGTCTCTCAAAACCTTGTTTTGGTGGGCCAAAGGTCATACACCACCCCCCTCTCCCTCCAACCCCACCCCCCAACCCCCTGCAATAGATCGGGAGCACAGGCTTCCAGCCTGTGCTTCACAGGCAAGATGCCCGTGCTCCCGTGTGGCAGAGTGAAGGGAGGGGAGCTCCAGGGGAGGGCGTGTAGGGGCGGTTTGCGAACCGCCCCTACGTTCCCCGGCCCTTGCCTCGAGTTATTGTTATCTGATGCTGCCGGTAAAAAGTCCTGCCCAACAATGTGCAAAAAAACGGCCATTCGATCCAGTCAGATATCTATCTGAAATATGTGCATAATTTAATGGCATGTTAGTTTCCGGCCGGGTCCCTGTCACGTGACCTGTCACGGGCGGATGGGAAGGGCGGGCCGGGTTGGAAAGATGGCCTGTGGCGGTTTATAGACAAAAAAGGGAGACAGGCCCTTTTTCCTATCCCCCGTTTTTTGCTTTGTTGTTGCAAGTTATTGCAACGCGGCAATGATGGCCCGGCAAAAAGCCGGCAGGTCGTCGGGGTTCCGGGAAGTAATCAGGTTGCCGTCCACCACCACCTCCTGGTCCACAACCTTGGCCCCGGCGTGGGTCAGGTCGTCCCGGATGGAGAAAAAGGAGGTCACCGTTTTCCCCTTGAGGATGCCGGCGGAGGCCAGCACCCAGGGTCCGTGGCAGATGGAGGCCACCACCTTCCCCTGGTCGAACGCGTCTTTAACGAGCTTGACCATCTCCGGGTAGCGCCGCATGTGGTCCGGGGCATAGCCGCCGGGGACAATGACGGCGTCAAAATCCGCGGCCTTAACCTGCTTTGCGGTTTTGTCGGGCTTGACGGGATAGCCGTGCTTGCTGGTGTAGGTCTCGGCGCTGCCGGAGCCCACCACGGTGACCTCGGCCCCGGCCTCCTTCAGGCGCAGCAGCGGATACCACAGTTCCAAATCTTCATAAAGGGTTTCGGCCAGAATGGCCACTTTTTTTCCCTTAAGCGGCAAATCCTCAGATCCCTTCCCGGCAGTCTGGGCCAGGGCCAGAGACGCTACCAGGGGACCAAATGCGGCTAAAGTGAATATCAAGCTGAAATCTTTCAAGGCGCACCTCCTTGGGGAAAATACTCCGGCGGGGGCAGAAAAGCAGTTGAGATTAGCGGGCCTCGCGGAGTTGCTTAAACCCTTCGGCAGGCCGGCGCACCCGCCTTGCTTAAGAGGTAGGTTGCGTCCGACCTCTTGTCAAGCAGTTCTCCGCATACTTCCATTAAGAAGGGAGGAAAGCCCGAGGGGAGGGCGGGGAGGCTGCGGTCCCCCGGCCTCCCCTCGAATTAATCTGTTTCCAGGGCCGCGATAATGGCCCGGCAAAAAGCAGGGAGGTCCTCAGGCTTTCTGGAGGTGATGAGGTTGCCGTCCACGGCCACCTCTACGTCGACGAAGGTGGCCCCGGCGTGCACCAGGTCGTCTTTGATGGCGAAAAACGAGGTCACTGTTTTGCCTTTTAGGATATCCGCGGAGGCCAGCATCCAGCCGCCGTGGCAGATGGAGGCCACCACCTTGCCCTTATCGAACGCGTCTCTCACCAATTTGACCATGGCCGGGTAGCGGCGCATGATATCCGGGGCATAGCCGCCGGGGATGACCACCGCGTCAAAATCCTCCGCGTTCACTTGTGCGGCTTCCACGTCTACGTCCACCGGATAGCCGTGCTTGCTGGTATAGGTGGGGGAGCTGCCCGAACCCACGATGAGCACCTCGGCCCCCTCCTCGAGGAGGCGCAGATAAGGATACCAGACCTCCAGGTCCTGGTAGAGATTTTCGGCCAGCACGGCCACGCGTTTGCCTGTCAATCTCATGGGCGTCCTCCTTCGATTTAAAGTTCAAGGTTCAAGGTTCAAAGTTCAAGGTTGGGTCCGCTGCTGCGGCCATTGGCGTCTGTTTACAAGGTTTCCTGCGCCATGCCAGGTCTGATTTCAGGGCAGCATTACTTTAGGGTCCGGGACTTCCACTTTTTCCCGGCGGGCCCCCTTGCCGCTGGGGAACCGCCAGTAAGGTTTTTGTCGGGCGAACGGCATGATAACGAGGTTAACCAGTTGATTTTCCGAGGGCCGGAGATAGCCCGGCACGCCGATGACGATATCATTCTGAGCTATATTCAGGCGCAGGGATTTATGCAGATAATCCCACCACCTGAAGACCACGGAATAATTGGAGTTGGTCTCCGGACCCACGGCGGAATGGTGCACCCCGTGCATCCGCGGAGTGACAAAGATTTTGTTCAAAATGCGCTCTGCGCCGATGGGCAGGCGCAGGTTGCTGTGATGGAACATGGTGCCCACATTGAAGGCGAATTCGTAAATCAGATAAGTGAGGGGGGTGATGCCCATCAGCCCCACCTGGAGGATGCGGAAGCCCGTGGAATAAAATGTCTCGCCGAAGTGAAAGCGGAACGAAGTGGTCACGTCCAGGTCGGGGTCCACGTGGTGGACGTTATGGAAGCGCCACAGGAGGGGATAGACGTGGTTGGCCCGGTGCCACCAATAGAAGGTGAGGTCCATCAACAGGAATCCCAGGACGAATTGGAGCCAGAAGGGGAGGGGAAGCCAGGCCAGGAGGCCGAAGGAGTGGGACTGGTTGTAGGCTGCCAGCCCCAGAGCCACCGGGCGGACCACCGCGGTGCCCACCGCGAAGGAGAGGCCGGTCACCCCTATATTGATGGCCCAGCGGTATTTGCGATCCCGCTTGGCCCGCCGCAGGGGGAATAACAACTCCCCGGCCAGCAGCAAGAGAAACAGAGCCACCAGGCCACCGGAAACCAGATATGCCGGTAAAACAAATTCAGCCGCCGGGTCCACCTATTTATCTCCAGACACTTTTTTCAAAAAACTCCAAGATTTCAGGTCGCGGCCCAAATGGTAGCGCAAAAAGGCTCTGATGAGGGCCAGAATCTGGTCCCGCTGCCAAGCCGGGAGGATGAGGCGGGCCAGTCTGTCAGGCGGCATCTCCTGGGCTTGGCGCAGGATCTTCCAGGCGCCGGGATTGAGCGCCAGCAGGGGGCCGGGCGCGCCCCCCCGGCAGGCGCCGCAGAGCACACCGCCCCGGGGGATGCTGAAGTGGAGAGGCGGCGCCGGTTCCTTGCCGCAGGCCAGGCAGGCGCCCAAATGGAAGCCGTAGCCGCCGGACTTGAGGAGATGCAAAGCCGCGGAGATCAGCAGGGAATCGACGGGCAGGCCGTTCTCCAGCCGGGCCAGGGCGTTTTCCAGGGCCGCGAAAATGGGAGCCGCGGCCTCGGGCGGGCTGGCCAGCTCCCCCGCCAGTTCCGCCAACAGCGCCGCGGCCCCCAGACGGGGCAGATCCCGGCGCAAAGAGGAATAAGCCCGGATAAGCTCGCCTTTCTGCAAAAATTCCAGGTCGCCGCCGGTCCGGGCTGACAGGTAAAACTCCACCCGGTTCAGGGGCTCCAGCACGTTGGGGAAGCGTTTGCGGCTTTTCTTGGCGTGCTTGGCCAGTCCGGTGACGCGGCCCCGGTCCGGGGTCAGGAAGGTCACCAGGCGGTCGGCTTCGCCTATGTCTTTAATCGTCAGAATAATGGCCGGGGTTTGGATTGACATTTGTATGCCTGCAGAAAGTCTGCACAGGCGAGACGCCTGTGCCACCTGACTTTATCTAAAAATTTAAACTTTTTGCTTAATTGAAGCAAAACCGTGCCAGTCTTAATTCAATTTAAAGGCCCACCCCTCAGTATCAATAAGCTTTCCGGCGTCTTGAAGATTAAATGGTCACGCCAGTTTTTGGCAAAAAAGAGCCAAAGCTGTAAGCTTATAGCTTAAAGCATAAAGCTTAAAGTCTGACCCCCTATTCCAGCAGGTATTTCTCCCGCAGGCGATGGGACATTTCCTTGAGCCAGGCGTAGGCCAGGGTTACGGTCTTGGAGCGGTCGGGGTTCACCAGGCAGCAGCGAGCCGGCGCCAGCAGGCTCTGGGCCAGGAGTTGGTCCCGGTCGATGCCCTCACCGGCCAGGATGTCCCACAGCCCTTCCAGATATTCGGCCAGCTGCTCGACGTTTGATTCGCCCACCGCTTCATACCAGGTGGGGATGATGCCCCAACTGATTACCCCGCCCCGGTCGAGAAATTTTTTAAACGACTTGCCGTAGGCCTTGAGAATCTCGCCGTTGGTGAAGGTATCCATGGAGACGATGTCCATGTCCCGGTTCAAGAGGAATTCCCAGTCCGGGTTGCCGCACAGGTGGATGCCCCGGGGCCGGTCGATCTGGGAAAGAAAATTATCCAGGTCTTCTTTCCCTTTGATGTCGGTGTAGCCGGACACGGAGCTGAAGATGAATTGCAGGCCGGGCTCATCAATGAACATGAAAGCCTTAGGGTGTTTTTCCTTAAGCCGGAGCAACTGAGCCTGGACCCGGCGGGCCAGGAAGTCCATCAACAGGGGCCGGACTTCGTCGCTGAAGATGATGGGCCGGTCGTTTTCATCCAGGATTTTCAGGCCGAAGCTGATCGGCCCTTCCATCTGCCCCCGGATGGCGATATAGCCGCTCAAGTCGAGGCCTAAAAATTTATGGTACACCACGGAATATTGGGGCGAAATATCGAAATAATCCAAATCCGGCCAGCGCTCGAGAAGCTCCGGCAACTCCTCGTAAAATTTGGCGGTGTCGAAGCGCAGGCTGTTTTTTTCCGGAAACAGGACGATGCCCGGAAAGTGCTCCGCAGCCTGGACGTACATGTCTTCATAGAAGCTCACATGGGGGAGCTGCGGCCAAAAAGGGATATCCAGAGACAAAGCCAGCTTCAGGGCCGGCTCCACCTCATCGTGGGGCAAAATGCCCATGGCGGTGGTGTGCAGGTTGCCGGGGATCAAAACCATAGCTAAAGACTTTTAACGTATTAGGGTACCTCATTATTGTAAACGAAAACCGGGCTGTGTTGATGATATTCGGAATTTATCCATGAAAAAAGGGCAGGGAATCCTGCCCTTAGTTGCCTGGAGTTAAGTGCCGTGCTTTTTAGCGCGGTTTAGTACATGGAGCGGAACCAGCCGGTCTGCTTGTTCACCTGGATTTTGTCTACCTGGGAGCCGTCCTTGGTGACAATATCTACTTCATAATAGTCCTCTTTGGGAGTGACTTTGCCCACCTTCAAGTTGAGACCTCTGCGAAACAAAGGTCTATAAATAGATGCTGTGCTGCATGGTATT